>JAAWDM010000013.1 GCA_022793795.1 Bacillota bacterium | reverse complement strand
TAATTTGTGGTCTTGTCCATATCAGTGAGGAGATTCTTCCATATGAGGTAGTAGAAAAGAAAGGTTCCTTCATCGTTAACAAAGATGAGCATAATAAGCCTGACACTACCCTGGAAAGCCTGGGAAAACTCCGTCCTGCTTTTAAAAAAGACGGCACTGGCACCGTTACGGCTGGCAACGCTTCCGGTATGAACGACGGTGCATCGGCAGTTATCGTCATGTCTGAAGAAAAAGCCCAAGAACTGGGTGTAAAACCTCTTGCGAGAATTGTTTCCATGAGCAGCGCAGGTGTGGATCCATCCATCATGGGTATGGGACCTGTTCCAGCCATCAAAAAAGCCCTTGCAAAATCAGGTCTTGCCCTTGAAGATATTGATCTGTTTGAGTTAAATGAAGCATTTGCCGCCCAGTCCTTAGGCTGTCTGAAAGAATTGGGAATGGAAATGGGAAGCCAGCTTTATGAAAGGGTCAATGTCAATGGCGGCGCTATTGCTCACGGTCACGCCCTGGCCAATAGCGGCACCAGACTGTTGACAACACTGATTTATGAGATGAAACGCCGTAAATCCAAATATGGACTGGTTACCCTCTGTATTGGAGGTGGCCAGGGCATGGCCTGCATCATCGAAAATCTACAGCAATGAGTATAAGGGACTGTTCTCACGGACAGTCCCTTATGGTATAATGAACGCAATGAGATGCGCTCTTTTGATATAGCGATATGAGCGTCGGCGTTGCCGCAAGGAAGCGTTCATTGAATCGTGACCTGTGATAACTCGGTTTGTTATGATATAATGAACCCATATCAAGAAAGCCAAAAGGAGGCAGCAGTATGACAGAGCAACCATCCAAAAATTATGAATTGGATCTTGACAATTATATGACTTTGAAGATTCTCGATGAGTGTTTTGGAAATATCTTTGTGGTGGATCCTTCCTCCAAGGTAATCTTCGCCAACAATAACTGTGTCACTGCTTTTGGTGTGCCGCGGGATCAGATCATTGGCCACACCACCCAGGATCTGGTAGACTCCGGTATTCTGACTCGTTCCACTTCCCAAGAATGTCTGGACAAAAAAGACACCATCATTGGCACTGTAAAAAGCCAGTTAGGCATTGAAATGCTCAATATCAGCAGGCCGATCTATGACGAAAACGGTAAACTATCTTTCATCATGACTTATGGTCAAACCAGCGACAAGATGGGGGAATTTCTTAACGTTATCGAGGAGGAAAAGAAGAAAACTCAGAACTACAAAGACGCCCTTATGCGTATCAATAACATGGAATCCAATGGCAAAGAGGTGGTCATTGCCTGTGAAAAAATGCGTAAATTATTCTCCCAGCTCGAGCGAGTCGCCCCTACCGATGGCACTATCATGCTCTATGGAGAAAGCGGAGTGGGAAAAGACGTTATCGCCAATTACATTCATAAAGCCAGCCTACGCAAAGATGAGCCTTTCATTCCAGTCAACTGTGCCGCCATTCCCAGCGAACTGATGGAGTCGGAATTCTTCGGCTATGAAAAGGGGGCTTTTACTGGCGCCAGAGTTACAGGTAAGGCCGGTCTCTTTGAGTTAGCAAGCAAAGGCACCCTCTTTTTAGATGAAATCGGAGAGTTGCCGCCGGAAACACAGGCAAAGTTTCTTCGAGCCATTGAAACTGGCATGGTCACTCGAATCGGCGGTCACAAGCAGATTAAAACCGATGTGCGAATCATCGCTGCTACCAATCGCAATCTGATGAACATGATCCGTGAAAAGACCTTCCGCGAGGACTTATATTTTCGCCTCAATGTCCTTTCCTATCACATACCGCCCCTTCGAGAACGAACCGAAGAAATCGATGCTTTTGTAGAAACCTTCCTACAGCGATATAATAAAAAATATGGAAAATCACTGACTCTCTCTAAGCAGACTATGGCCAATCTCCGCGCTTACAAATGGTACGGTAATGTACGTGAACTAAAAAATGTTATAGAGCGCATGGTTCTTACCTCTGATGAGGAATTTGCACAGCTTGAGTTAAATGAAATTCCGCAGCCCTCTCAAGTCCGCCAGGTATCGGAAACTGACACTATGATAGGTTCTTCCGTCACGAAAAAATCCATTGAAGAACGTTACCGAGAAGCCGAGCGGGAAAAAGTCATCGAGGTTCTCCTCTCCGTTAATGGAAACAAGTCAAAGGCCGCCCAACTTCTCGGTATTTCCCGAGGAAAACTCTACAAATTGCTACGAGAGGAATAACCTCCTTGACAGTGCGATTGCACTCTCCTATAATAAATGTATCTATAAAAAATTCAAATATCCGATTTTTTTATAAATACAGTTTGGAGGTGACCACAGCTTGAAGCCGATTATGCTGGACAACCAAAACAATTCAAAGAGGTCCCTATATATACAAATTTATGAAAATCTAAAACAACAGATTTTGCACAGAGAAGCTGCCTCTGGCGAAAAGCTACCTTCTCTTCGTGTACTCTCTAAAACCCTGGGTGTCAGCGTTACGACCATCGAACTGGCCTATAATCAGCTTTTGGTAGAAGGATATATCATCAGCAAGCCCCAGTCCGGCTATTACGTGTCCCAAATGACCTCTGTCAGCGAGCAGGCTCCAAAGGCCAAGACTACCATCCTCCACCATATCAACGATTACACCGTGGAAGCCAATCCCTATCTCTACGATTTATCCTGTTTTGATTTTAATAAATGGAAAAAATGTGCGGCCAAGGTTTATAACGATTATGCATCCCTGCTTCTCTTCGAGAGCGACCCCCAGGGAGAAGCTGCCCTCCGATTTGAAATCTCCAAATATTTGTACACCTCCCGCGGTGTGACGGCCAGCCCAGAGCAAATTGTCATCGGCGCAGGTACCCAACAGATTACCAGCCATCTTTCTCGCATCCTTCTGAAAATGGGGATTCATCATGTGTCTTTGGAATCGCCAGGGTATCTTCCAGTGCAAAGCATGTTTGCTGACGCTGGTTTTACCCTCTCTCACATCTTGGTGGGAGCCGAAGGAATCCATATCAGCAGGCTTCCTGTCAATATTCCTTCCGTCGTCTATGTAAGTCCCTCCAATCAGTTTCCCACCGGCGCCGTCATGCCAATCGCCAGACGCTATGAGTTATTAGATTGGGCGAAGAAGAATCAAAGCATCATTATTGAGGATGATTACGATAGCGAACTGCGGTATTTCGGCCGTCCAGTCCCCGCTTTGCAGGGGCTTGATGATAGTGACCGTGTGGTCTATCTGGGCTCCTTCTCCTCCACTCTATTTCCTGCTATCAAAATTTCTTACATGGTGCTGCCGCCTCAGATGTCGGAAATTTTCAATACCATAAAAGATCAGTACACCCAAACCTGTTCCAAGGCCGAGCAACTGACTTTAGCCATCTACATGGAGGACGGTTATTATTCTACTGGTATTAAAAAACTAAGGAATCTATATGCTCAAAAACTACAGGTTGTATTGCAAGCATTTCATCACTATGGCCAAGGACTTGTCACTCCCATAGATACCCGCTCCGGTATCAATCTGACATTAAAGGTCTACAGCGAGAAATCAGCTGAACTCCTTTCGGACGAGGCCCGCAGCCTGCAGTTGGAAATGCTGCCTCTGGCTCCCATGACAGAAGGGGCAGAGAAAACAGAGGCTCCAGTTGCCGTTCAACCACTGATTTTCTATTACAATCAGGCGCCTCTTGACCAATTAGAAGACCGGATAAAAGACCTCCTGGCCTTATGGAGCAGTTAGAGAGAACACATTTTAACTTATATGAAACTTTTTTGTCTTTTGAGTACAATGGAAATGATAATTGTTAACCCAAAATCACCTTTTCAGAAAAATGAGTATAATTTATTGGATAGAGTTGGGAATTCGAGGCCAAAATAGCCAATACAAGGAGAATTTCAGGTATACATCCGTACTAAATCTAAAATTTTTATACTCATTTTACAAAAATCAATGATATAAGTTAAATCTAAGAATTTAAATAAGCGTGAAAAAGCGCCGCACTAATGGTTATCTTCCATTGGCGCGGCGTCTCTTTTATTTCCTCTTTATCTTATTTTACCTGTTTCAACTTTCTGGCAGCCAAAGCCAGCATTAAAATTGTCATACCTAAAATGGTTAGCCACAGGGAAAGCTGACTGGCGTCTTCTGTCTTCGGCATTTCCCCTTCTCCATTTATATTGCCAATTTCATCTTTATCTTTCACGTTAATATCCGGTTTACCGTCTTTGTCAGTATCCAAATTGGTGTCCGGCTTACCGTCTCCATCGGTATCAATGTTCAAATCCGGTTTGCCATCCCCATCTGTATCGATATTTAAGTCAGGTTTGCCATCTCCGTTGGTGTCAATATTCAGATCCGGTTTGCCATCTTTATTGGTGTCGATATTGATATCTGGCTTACCGTTTCCATTGGTATCAATATTGACATCTGGTTTGCCATCTCCATCGGTGTCGATGTTGGTATCCGGCTTGCCATCTCCATTGGTATCAATATTGACATCTGGTTTGCCATCTCCATCGCTATCGATATTGGTATCCGGCTTGCCATCTCCATCCGTATCGATATTGGTATCTGGCTTGCCATCTCCATTGGTATCGATGTTGGTATCCGGCTTACCGTCTCCATCGGTATCAATGTTGGTATCTGGCTTACCGTCTCCATTCGTGTCAATATTCGTGTCCGGGTCCTCTTTCGGCGGTGTCACAGGAGGATAATAAATATATGGTTTCTCCACTACAATCTCTATCATATAGTCTTGATCCAGATTTTCGATAGTAAAGCTATTCTGACGCATCAGGTCTTTTCTAGAATCACCATTAACCAATACATCTACCAATTTAGTATCGTTTCCAAGGGTCCACTCCACCGTATAACTGCTGCCTTCTTCCAGGGCGCTGTTTCCTGCAGTGATGGTTGCTTCTGCTTGTCCTCGGATTCCGGTCACTACTTTATAGAAACCAGCCTTTTCTTCGCCACCCTCTTTTACAAAGGTAACATGTAAAGTATGGTTCTCAGCCACATCCTCAAAGGCATAATCGCCACTATCTCCTTCTGCTACATTCCGTAGAAGTTTGGCCATTTCTTTTTCTGTATAATAGATTTTATCACCATCAATGGTAACATCCTGCACACGCCAACCTTCTTCTGCCTGCCAGTCGATAGCGTAATCATCTCCCTTTCGTATGATGACAGATGGCGAAATACTCCCGCTTCCGGTTACGCTGGTTTCTACCCGCATCAACTCATCATTAGGAATCACCACGGTTCCTGCTTGCTGTTTTGGTTCTATCTCAATGACAATTCGATAATTCTGTTGAATATTCTCCAGCCGCTCTGTTCCCGTTACGTCTCCAACATTGGTACGTCTTACTACTGCACCGCTTGCATCATAAATCGTTATCGCCTTAATGGTATAATTTTGTGTGTCGCTTACTGATGCTTCTAAATCATAGTTGGCCCCAACAGTCACATCTTTTGACGGCGTCGCACTGCCAGGTCCACCTGTAAGGACTGTGGTTACTCGATAGGTTTCCGGCGCAACATCAGCCTTTACTAAAACTACTTCTACCTTGTGATCCTCTGTAATACGACTAAACGTAATGCTTCCTCTATCAATTAAATCAGTACGATTCACACCGTCTACTTTTACTGACTGTACTCGATAGCCGTCTGCTACTGTCCAGCTTACTTTATAATTCTTCGCTTTTGGATCACTGGACTGAATTTGTACGCTTGGCGTAATCTTGCTGTCAGCTCCACCACCAGAAAGCTGAGTCTCCACACTATAGATTCCTGTGTTGTCTACACCGTCAGTCCTTAAAAATTCTACCATAACATAGTGGCTCCGTTCAATAGCCGGAATTGTCAGGCTACCATTAGCGCTAGCCTCTTGTAGTACTCCATCCAGCCATACGCCTTTCACTGTATAGCCTGGACTGGCTTCCCAGGTCACAGTTACATCCTTTCCCTCAAAGAAAGGATTTCCAATCTGCTCTCCAGAAGATACGGTGACACGACCGCTACCTCTTTGACCCACTGTTACGTTCCAAACCTTCTGCCATTTCGCATAGAGATGAATATCATCGCCATAGGTTTCCTCGTCAAAAACGCTGTCTGCAGTAAAGGCTTCGCCTGTACCTTCCTCATCAATGTACCATCCCAAAAATTCATACCCTGTACGGCTGACCGATTCTGGCATGGTGGAAAACTTATTTTCAAAGGTCAGCAAGGTTTGGCTAGTCTCTTCGTCATCGCCACCATAATTGTAGTGGAATGTAACGGATCTGCCGCTTACTTCGATAGGCAACACAATATCCTCACTTACATTGCCCGCCCAATCTACAGCATAAGCATGAACATAATATTTCTGTCCTGGCGCCAGGTTTTCAAAATCCTTGGTCACCTTATCTCCAGCATCAGAAGCAAGAAGCAAATCTGCCGAAGTGATGGATGTAGGCTTTGCCTCCTGACTTCCATTGTTATTGATGCCTTTAATATAGTAACCTCTAAGACCTGATAAAGCGGTCTGATGTAAGATGCTTTCATCTTCTGGATCTGTAGCCTCGCTAGACCAGATTTCTTGATAGTCTGTCATATCTGACAAAGTGGTCTGTGGCACTGCCTGAATTCGATATGCATAGTCAGTTCCATAGTCCACTGCACCAGAAAGCTCTATTGTGGCTGTATATTTGGTTAAATCTGTTTCCGGTTCTATAGATGATACCCGTCCCTGAGGCGATGATGGCACTGCTTCATCGATAAAAGAAGCATCCTTGGCTGTGGTTGTCGTTGTGGACTGAGCCAGATAAATCAAAGTATTAGCAAATACTTTAGCTTCATCTTCAGTAGCGCCGCCGCTGGTATGTCCTGTCTGAATCATAGCATTGGAACCATTGGTTACCAAATAGTAGTTATTGGTCACGCCATTTTCATCCACTGTTCCTACTGGATTGCCGCTGGCATCGGAGAATTTCATCCAGACTCTGTTTTTACTACTGCCGTCTGCATTGTAACCGCCAGCTTTCTGTCCCAACATATGGGTCTGTGGAATCGTTAATGTCTTTCCCTCTAAGTCCCATGGGCGACTGGTCAAGAACCCTGCATCGACTACTTTGACATTGGTACTTAAGAAAGTCGTGGCCTCATCGGCTAATGTAATGTTTAGAAAATCCGGTTCTGCAAACCGTTTAAAATAGGTTCTGACGCCTACGCCTCCTGTCCAGCCTGTTAGGGTATCGTGACCAAACATGAGACCGCCACCTGCCTTGGAGAAAGCCTCTGTGGCATCGCGAGAAACTGCAGTTAAATCCTTCGAAGCATTGGCATCATAAGTACCGAACATGATAACGCTGAACTGATATTCCTGTTCCAACGTTCCGGTCACAGGATTGGTCTTAAGAATCTGCTCCGGATTGGCATTGTATTCATCAATGGTCACTGCATGGACATTGATAATACCTCTGCCCACCGTAGTCATCGAACCATCATAGTCAGTAACTGGTTTATCCATCCAACTCTTTAAATACGCCTTACTTGCATCGTTGGGCGCCACGTTGAGAACCCATACGCTGCCGTCCTTCTTATCCACATCCACTGGCGAACGAGTTTCCCATCCACTCCAGGTTCCGCCAGCAGATTTCTTGGCCTGCCATAATTTATAACGGTACGGCCTGGCAGGATCTGGTCTGCCTTCCTCTGGCAACAAAGGGTTTACATATGGAAAGGACCACTCTAATTCCTCGGTTAACTTACCATCGCTTCCTACTGTGTAACCACCGACTAAGTTAATCTTTCCCTCCTCATATTTAGGCTTTTCGCGCTGTTTTACGCTATTGCCTGTCGCATAGGCGGTACCTCCCCCCAGCGATTTCTCAGAAATGCTCAGTCCTCCCGCAAGTGCAGAAAATATGAAGAGGAAGCAGAGCAATCCTGCCAATCCTTTTTTTACGTGCTTCTTCATTTGCAAATACCTCACTTCTCCTTATCCTATAAAATTTCGTACATAACATATAAATTTAGATTTTATATAATATTCAAATTTTACAGCTTTTTCTTTTACTTGTCAATATTCCCATTCTTAACGTTACCCTATTAAAAGAACTGCCACCTGGGCGACAGTTCTTCCTATCATTTTATATTTTCCGCAAACTTATGCAATCACCCGAATCCAGCCCTCTGGCGCTTCAATCTTGCCCTGCTGGATGCCAGTCAGGGTCTCATACAGCTTCTTGGTTACAGGGCCCATGTCGTTCATGCCTGACGGCAATAAAATCTCCTCACCGTGATCTACAATCTTGCCCACTGGCGAGATAACGGCAGCTGTGCCGCAAAGACCTGCTTCAGCCATATCTTTCAGTTCCGTCTTGTAGATTTCTCTCTCTTCTACTTCCAATCCTAAGTATTCCTTAGCCACATGCACCAGGGAACGGCGAGTGATGGAAGGTAGGATGCTGTCCGACTTTGGCGTTACCACCTTGCCGTCCTTGGTAACAAACAGGAAGTTGGCTCCTCCGGTCTCCTCCACCTTGGTTCTAGTCTGTGGGTCCAGATACATGTTTTCATCAAAGCCCTTTTGGTGAGCATCGGTAATATTCTTAAGGCTCATCGCATAGTTGAGTCCAGCCTTAATATTTCCAGTACCATGAGGCGCCGCCCTATCCACATCACTGACACGAATAGTCAGAGGCTTAACGCCTCCTTTAAAATATGGTCCTACTGGAGTACAGAACATTCTAAACTGAAAATCATCAGCCGGCTTTACGCCAATGACGGAATTGATACCAAACATAAACGGTCTCACATACAGCGTGGCTCCACTGCCATAAGGCGGCACATAAGCCGCATTGGCGCTAACCAACTGGTCAAGGGCATCTAAAAACTGTTCCTTTGGCAGTTCGGGCATGCACAAACCTCTACAAGAACCCTGCATTCTCTCCGCATTCATGTCTGGACGGAAGGTAACGATTCTGCCATCCTCTGTAGTATAGGCCTTCAAGCCTTCAAAGGCTGTCTGTGCATACTGAAGCACACAAGCGCACTCGCTCATGGTAATCATGCCATCGTCCACTAGGCCGCCTTCATCCCATTTTCCATCGGTATAGTTTGCCACATAGCGCTTATCTGTTTGCATATAGCTAAAGCCAAGATTCGCCCAATCGATATTTTTCTTTTCCATTATCTATCCCTCTTTCCTAAATCACTTTTTCCCTGCAAAACCTGTGGGTACGATGATTTCATTTTACCACCGCCTCAACGATTCCACAAGTCTTTTTCATTTTTTTTGTGAAAAATTACAATTCAAGCTCTAATTTATGGCTGGAAATCTCTATATTTCCCTCCTTGTCCACAAAAACGGCCTCCACACCATCCATGGAACGAATCAAATCCAGACCTTTTTCCATGCCCAAGGTTAGACAGATGGTACTAAGGCCGTCGGCGTCGCAGCTACTTCCCTTTTCCGCAATAATGGTCACGCTGTCCACATCCGTCTCCACCGGATAGCCGGTCTCAACATCCAGAATATGATGATATTTCACTCCATCCTTCATCACATACCGCTCATAGGTCCCCGATGTAACGATGGCTTTATCGGTGCATGAGAAAGTCCCCAAAAGGCCTCCTGTCTCCGAATGAGGGTCAGCTATCCCAATTCGGAAATCTCCATCTCCGCCAGAGCCTTCCGGTGGGTCGTAGAGAAGGCTTTCGGTCCTGCTGCCAAGAACCACGATGTTGCCGCCCAGGCTGATAACTGCGCTGATAACCCCTTGCTCTTCCAGATACTCAGTAAGCCTATCGGCGATGTACCCTTTTGCAATACCGCCTAAATCCATTTCCATCTCTGGGTCTGTGAGCTCCACCTGCTCCCCGCTGATCTTTACCTTTTTATAATCCACATGGCGGATTGCCTCTGCCAGAGCCTCTTCATCGGGAATCTCCCCTTCCGCCTCATGATTCTCGTCGATATCGTGAAAATCCCACATGGACGAGGCCTTTCCGATGGTAATATCGAAAACGCCTTGAGAAAGCTCTCCATACTCGATACCTTTTTTAATCACCTGCCTGCTCACGTCGCTGACAGCCACCGGCTGACCTGCCCCATTGTTAATCTTCGAAATTTCACTGGAAGAAATGGTTTTGCTCAACATCTTTTCGTACCGGTCACACTCCAAAAAAGCATCAGTAATCACCTGCTGCACCCTTTGCTTCCGGTCAGAATCATCAAGCTTTGCAAGCTCCTCTCCCAAATCAGACTTGGGGTTCACCCCATAGATGGTAATTTTGCAGACTGTATCCAGATAAAATCCAGTCTTTTCAATGCCCAGGTTCCCATCCTCTTCCCAAATTTCATCACTGGACATGCATCCCAGTTGTGGTATAATGAGACTTAGCATGAGCAGCCCTGTCACCATCCATTTGATCGCACTGCTGCCCAATTCTTTTTTGAATTCAAACATATTACATCCTTTCCGGCCTGCCGGCCGATTGAAAGTTAAAGGAGATTTTATGATAAAAAAAGCAGACGTTCTATTGTTTTTCATCATACTGATCTTCGGCGCCTGTATTTCCTGGTGGTCTCTTTCCGAAAACCAGCCGGGCCAACGAGTGGTAATCACTGTAGAAGGTGAAACTTACGGCACATACAGCTTGAACCAAGATCAGCAAATTGTCATAGAAAAACATGGTCATCAGAATCATATTACCATAAAAGACGGTCAAGTTTCAATGTCCTTTTCCGATTGTAAAAACCAAGTCTGCGTCAACAGCGGCGCCATATCAGAGACCAAGGACACCATTGTCTGTCTACCAAACAAAGTCCTCATTGAGATTCAGTCTAAACAGGGAGGTGAACCGGATGTCATCACGGGATAACACTCCGCGGGGACTTACCACCCGCCGGCTAGCCCTTGCCGCTATGCTGGCTGCTTTGGCATTGATATTTTCCTATGTGGAATCGCTGTTTCCTCTGCCGGTTCCAGCGCCAGGTATCAAGCTGGGCGTGGCCAACCTGGTCATCGTTATGGCCATCTATAAGCTGGGATTTTCCTATGCTTTTACCATCAACTGCGTCCGCATGGTCGTTTCTGGTCTGCTATTCAGCGGGGTCTTTGGGATACTCTATTCCTTTGCCGGCGGCGTTTTCAGCATCCTAGTCATGTATTTGCTTTACAAAACCGGTTGGTTCAGCATGGTAGGCGTTAGCATGGCCGGGGGTGTGGCCCATAACCTAGGGCAACTTGTTGCGGCTTCCCTCATTGTGGAAAATGTGGCCATGATGAGCTATTTCAGCATTTTACTGTTTTCCGGTTTATTCAGCGGTATTGCCATCGGTTTTTTGGCTACCCTCATTTACAAACGGCTGCCGGAAATTTCAATATGACGGCCCAATACTAAGGAGGAAAATCTCATGAACATCCAACGTATTTACACCATATATTTCAGCCCTACCGGTACCACAAAGAAGGTGGTATCTCAGCTGGGTCATACCCTGGCCCAAATCCTAAAACTGTCTGTTTCGGAATTTGATTTCACCTTGCCCCAGGCTCGTGATAGTAGATTTCCTGTTTTGACGCCGGAAGATGTGGTCATATTCGGCTGCCCCACCTATGCCGGCAGGCTGCCAAACCTTCTTTTAAAATATTTGGATACTATCGGCGGCGGTGGTAGTCTAGCGATTCCCGTAGTCACTTACGGAAATCGCTGCTTCGATAATTCCTTAATGGAACTTCGAGACATCCTAGAGACCCACGATTTTCACACGGTTGCAGCGGTGGCCGCTTCCTGCGAGCACAGCTTTTCACAAGTTTTGGGAGCCGGACGCCCTGACCAAGAGGATACCAAGGCGCTTGATGATTTTGCCCGGCAGATAGGAGCAAAACTGACACAACAGACAGCCACCCCACCGCCGATTCAGGTTCCCGGTGTGCCTATGGAGCAAAGTTATGGAGGTTATTATCAGCCTCGGGACCGTCACGGTGTATTCATCGACATTCGTAAGGTGAAGCCCAAGACCCATACTGAACTGTGCCTGGGGTCATTAGAATCAGCCTGTGGCATCTGCGCTGCCGTCTGCCCTATGGGAGCCATCGATGGCCGTGACATCACCCAGGTTCCCGGTATCTGTATCAAATGCGGCGCATGTATCAAAAAATGTCCTACCCACGCCAAATACTACGACGACCCAGGTTATCTCTACCACAAAACAGAACTGGAAGAGATGTACCAGCGTCGCGGCAAAAACCATATATTTTTATAACCCGATTGACAAGGACACAGGAGGTTCTATAGAAAACAATGACAGCATTGAAGCAGACTCAGCACAAATTCCACTATGGCTATATTATATGTATACTAGCGGTGTTTACCATGTTTATCTCCATGGGGCTCACATCCAACACCTTTTCCATCTATATCAATGCCTTTATCGAGGAAAACGGTTTCACCAAAGCCCAGGGAGCCAGTCTCTCCACCCTGCGATGTGTTTCCTCTCTCATCGGTACCATTATCTGCGGCAAATATTATGAGAAACTCAACATGCGTAAAGGTTTGTCCCTGGCTATTTCCATGATTGCTTTGTCATTTTTGATTTACTCCCAGGCCCATACTCTGATTGTATTCTATATCGGGGCTCTCATCTGCGGCTTGGGATATGGCTTGGGAACCATGGTACCTATCACTATGCTTTTAAATCGCTGGTTTGCAGATAAGCAGGGCTTTGTCTTAGGCTTTGCCAGCGCAGGTTCTGGCATGGCAACCATCGTTGCTCCGCCGCTGATGACTGCTGGCCTTGAAGCAGGCGGCGTTGCCCTGGCCGCTTCTGTGGAAGGTTTGGTGATTTTAGGCTATGCCCTTCTGATGTTCCTACTTCTTAGAAACGACCCTAAAGAAAAAGATCTGCTCCCTTACGGGGCAAACACTGTATCCACGTTAGAGGCCACCACGGCGAACAAAGGAAACAAGGACAAGAAAAAGGCCGATGATGGCGCCCTGAAAACGCCTCTCAGCCACCGAGCCGACTTACTGCTGATTATAGCCATGTTTCTGGTGGGCCTTATTACAGCCCCGCCTTCCGAAAGCCTGGCTGTTCACATGTCCAATGCCGGCGTTTCCTCTGATACGGTTGCCCTAGCCATTTCCGTCTACGGCCTCTTCATGACTGGCGGCAAATTCGTCTACGGCGCGCTGGTAGACGTGATTGGCAGCTATAAGGCAAACCGTCTCTTTACCTGCTTTTTAGTAATCGGTTTCGTTTCTGCCTTTTTCGTGGACAGCGACCACCTGATATTTACCTTCCTGACAGTGGCTGGGCTGGGTGCAGGCTATTCCATGACCACCTTGGGGCTTTCCATCTGGGCCATCCGCTTCCATACGGGAGAGCAGGCCACAAACATGGTTCGCTACTACTGGATTGCCTCCCTCATTGGTTCCCTATCCTTTACCACAATGCCCGGGCTGGTGGCCGATATTACCGGAAGCTACAGGCTGTATTACGGCAGCTGCACCATCGTCCTGCTCCTCATCATGTGGATTGTTCAGAGAACCTACCGAAAATATACCGATTTGTAGTATCAGAAAAGTTAAATATGATGATTTTGTGAAGAAATTCGATATTTTCTATATATTCTAAGAAATATCGAATTTAAGCTGGAAATGGATAGAATGTATAAGGATTTAAACCCTATTCCGGGGTAAAACACCTTGTATAGAGCCCATTGGCGAGAATTCCTCAGTCAATGGGCCGTATTTTTTATATGAATTAGGAAAATACCTCCTCCTCGAGATAAATTCTTCGATGTTTTATCCTTTATTTTAAAAAATATCGAAGTCAGCATGCCTGTTCTATGATATCGCGATAATATATTTAAGCCCACGCATATTTATTCAGAGCCCACCTGCTTCCACCTAAAAAATACTCAAACGGAGTTTCTGGCTCAACATTTCCAGCATTTTAATGCCAGCCACGCTGTTTCCCTTTTTATCCAAGCCCGGCGAATAGATGCCGATGCCCATATGGCCCGGCCGATTGGCCATGATACCGCCGCCCACGCCGCTTTTAGCCGGTAGCCCCACCGTGGTGGCAAACTCGCCGCTTCCATCATACATACCGCTGGTAATCAGCACCGCATTCATAAAGGTAGCGTTTTTCTCTGAAATAATTTGCTGACCAGTGGCAATATCCATACCGTGATTGGCCAGAAGCAGCGCCATATTAGCCAAATCTGCACAAGTGGCCTGAACCGAACACATGGCGAAATACACATCTAGCAAATCTTCTACCCTGCCTTCAATCATGCCGGAATTTTTCAACAGATACGCCAAGGCTCTGTTTTTATCTCCTGTCTTTTTCTCCGAATAATACACGTTTTCATCCACCTTTAAATCAGGGTTTCCAGTAATCCTCTTTGTAAAATCAAGAAGCCGCAAAAAACGTTGCTGATAATTCTCTGCCTTCACCAGACTGCAAACTGCAATAGCGCCAATATTAACCATGGGATTGATGTTTTCTCGAAGGAGCAGCGGCTCCGCATAATCGATGGCATTAAAAGGTTTTCCCGTGGCCTCTACGCCTACATGGGCCTTAATGAAATCGATGCCATTGTCCTCTACCGCCAGCATTAAAAAAATGGTCTTAGCAATACTTTGAATGGTAAAAGGCTTATTCCAATCCCCTGCAAAATACCTTTTCTCCCCTGTGGTCACGCAGATACCGATTTCCGACTTATTGGCCTTTGCCAGTTCCGGAATATAGTCAGCTACCTTTCCATCCTCTGTAAACCTTCGGCAATCCTTTAAAATTTCATCGATGAGTTGCTGCAATGGGGACACCTCCTGTTTCTTTTGATTTTCTTCGTTACTCTCATTCTATCTTAGGAAAGTCATGGGGTCAAAATATATTTTGTTCAATGATTGTTTTTGGCTGTCAAAAAGGCGCTCATCCCCCGTTTCATCTCATAGATATCTCCCTTATCCGCTGCCTCCCATGGAGCATGCATATTCAGCACCGCAATACCGCAGTCAACGACCTCCATTCCATAGCGGGCCGGAATATAGGCGATGGTTCCACCGCCTCCCAAATCCACTTTACCCAGTTCTGCCATCTGGAACATAATCCGCTTTTCTCCAAATATCCGTCTAAGATAGGCGATAAACTCCGGATTGGCATCGTTTCCTCCACTCTTTCCACTGCTGCCAGAAAACTTGCTCAATACCATGCCCCGTCCTAGATAGGAGGAATTCTTACCCTCAAAACAATCCCCAAAGGTAGGGTCAAAACCACTGTTCACATCAGCCGAAAGCATCCTGCTTTTTGAAAGGCATCTACGTGTAGAAAGCCATACCGCTTCCTTTCCCTTTTCCATCAATGATAAAACTTCAGCCACCATATTTTCGAAGAATCCTGACTCCATGCCTGTGGCCCCTACACTGCCGATTTCCTCTTTATCCACCAACAAAAGGCAATCGGTTCTTTGGGGCGTTTCATCTTCTATAAATGCGCGGCACGCTCCATAAGCGCAAACCTTGTCATCCTGCCCATAAGCCAGCACCATGCTCCGATCCAGTCCTGCCTCTCTAGCCTGTCCGGCAGGTACCACCTCAATCTCTGCTGAAAAAAAATCCTCCTCTGTTATCCCATACTTTTCTTCCAGCAACCTTAAAATCGGTTCCAATTCTCGGCTACCTATGATAACATCTAGCTGTTCCCCCTCAATAACCTTCTCTGCCTTTTTCTTCATCTGCTCCTGGGCCAAATGAATCAATAGGTCGGATATGAAAAATACCGGCTCCCTCGGCTCCTCGCCCATGGTTAGTTCCACTCTCTGGCCATCCTCTTTTATAACCACCCCATGGAGGGCCAGCGGCATACTCACCCATTGGTACTTCTTAATCCCGCCATAATAGTGGGTATCCAGATAAACTAGTCCCTCCTTTTCATAAAGGGGCGCTTGCTTCAAATCCAGCCGCGGCGAATCCAGATGGGCCGCTAAAATGTTCATCCCATCCTCCATGGGCTGACTGCCTATATGAAATGCAACCAAAGTCTTGTCCATATGCACCTCATATACCTTATCTCCTGGCCCCAATCCCTTCCTTTCCTTCTGGTAAAAGCCTAGGGGTCGATATCCATCCGCTTCCAACTGCTGACGAAAGGCCGCGATACACTCTCGTTCCGTCTTTGCCCTGCTCAAAAAATCCATATATTCTTTGCAAAACCCTTCGCACTCTCTCTTTGTTTCATAGGAATAGGTCTCCCATACTGTTTTCGTTTCCATCTATACTCCTTTTTCATAAATTTTGATTTTTTCTTATTTTCTCTCCTGTGGGTCATTCTATGTGTAAAAGAGGAAAAAACGCCGACATGGCTTACTTTATGTCGGCGTTTTTTTGATTGTATCCAAAAGCATTTTATGACTTATTTATATTTTATTGCACTTGATATTTGCAATAACCGTCTCTATTTCTGTCTCGCTGATGACGCTTTGTTTTGTGCTATTTTGACAATGACCGCAACTTCCGCCGCAAGAATTTCCACAAGTTCCGCATAGGTCCCCTCGTTTGACTCTGCCAATCACGCTTCGCAAAGCAAGCCCTGCCGCTGCTATCACCAAGAACAACACTACAGCTGTCGCAAAATTCATTTCAAACACGCCCATCACCTCACAATTCTTTCAGTCATATCCTCCTAAGCTGCTCCTCCGATTCTGCTATGCACCGGCAGCTTTTCCTCCTTAGCCGGTCTGAACAACAGATACAGGAAACCAACAAAAATCACCATAGCTGCTGCTGTACCGATACCAAAGCCGCCGCCGGCAAAGAAGATCCAAAACTGGTTGACACAGAGAGCCACCAAATAGGCGAAAACGCACTGATACCCGATGGCAAACCAGAACCATCTGGTATTATTCATCTCACGCTTGATAGCGCCCATGGCTGCAAAACAAGGCGCGCACAGAAGGTTGAACACTAGGAAGGCATATCCGGCTGCCGGTGTAAAGGCTGCTGCCAACTGACCCCAGTATTCAGCTCCGTCCTCAGCAACCTCTGCAAATCCATACAGGATGCCGAAGGCGCCCACCACGTTTTCCTTAGCCACAAGACCAGTAAGCGCTGCAACCGTAGCCTGCCAGGTTCCGAATCCCAAGGGGATGAAAATCCAGGCCAGCAGATTTCCAAGGGACGCCAGAATAGAGGTATTCTGTTCCAATACATCGTCAAGCATGTGAAGCCCTCCCTGAAAACTGAAGCTGGATAAAAACCATACCACGATGGTGGACAGGAGAATGATGGTACCAGCCTTTTTAATAAAGGACCAGCCTCTCTCCCACATACTTCTCATGACAAATCCAAAGGTAGGAATATGATAAGCAGGCAGCTCCATAACGAAAGGAGCTGGGTCTCCTGCAAACATTTTGGTTTTCTTTAAAATAATACCGCTGACCACGATGGCTGCCACACCTACAAAATACACGCTGGTAGTCACCCATGGATTGCCGTCGAATATGGCTCCTGCAATCAGGGCTACAATGGGCATTTTCGCGCCACAGGGTATAAAGGTTGTGGTCATAATGGTCATCTTTCTGTCTCGGTCAGCCTCAATGGTTCTGGATGCCATGACTGCCGGAACACCACAGCCCACACCCACCAACATCGGAATAAAAGATTTTCCAGAAAGACCGAACTTGCGAAAGACTCTATCCATGACAAAGGCCACTCTGGCCATATAACCGCAGCCTTCCAAAATCGCTAGACAGATGAACAGCACCAGCATCTGCGGCACAAATCCCAGCACTGCGCCTACGCCTGCCACAATGCCGTCTATCACCAAGCCGGACAGCCATCCTGCCACGCCGGCGGTTTTAAAGAAGTCTGCCAGCCCAGGCAAAATCGTCTCCTCAAACAGGGGCCCGTTGACCCAATCGGTCAAGGCTGCTCCCACCGTAACCATGGAAATATAGTACACCAGAAACATGACTGCTGCAAAGATAGGAAGCCCTAGAATCCTGTTGGTGACGATCCGGTCGATTTTATCCGAAGTCGACATGGCGGTCTTCCTCTTTTTCGTGTAACTATCCTTTATAACCTTTTCAATATATGCATATCGCTGACCTGTGATGATACTTTCTGCATCATCGTCCATGGCGGCCTCCACTGCGGACACAATGTCCTCCACATTGGGAATCTGAGTCATGGAATCTGCGATTTTACTGTCCCTTTCAAAGAGCTTCACCGCATAGAACCGTTTTTCTGTCTCTGATACGCTGCGTCCGATTCGCGCTTCTATCTGATTCAGCGCTGTCTCTATCTTATCTTCATACTTGTGTATCGGCCGTTGTCCGCCCTTTTCTTTAGCTGCTGCGATGGCTGCCTGGGCTGCCTCCTGCACGCCGGTTCCTTTCAGTGCAGATATCTCCACAACCTTGCAGCCCAACGCTTTTCCCAACCGCTCCGTATTGATTTTGTCTCCTTCCTTTTCGACTAAATCCATCATATTGATAGCCATAACCACAGGAATCCCCAGTTCTAAAATCTGTGTGGTTAAATACAGGTTTCTTTCCAGATTGGTTCCATCCACAATATTGATGATAGCATCAGGTCTTTCGCCAAGCAGCACGTTTCTTGCCACCACTTCCTCCAGCGTATAAGGAGATAGGGAGTAAATTCCTGGCAAATCCACCAGAGTTGCCTCTTTATCCCATTTCATCCTGCCTTCCTTCTTTTCCACCGTAACGCCCGGCCAGTTGCCCACATACTGATTGGAGCCTGTTAATCCGTTAAACAACGTTGTCTTGCCGCTATTGGGGTTTCCCGCTAAAGCAATCTTGATTGACATTGTATAGTTCCTCCTCTTCTACTTCTTATTCTTTTTCATCCTTTTCTAGTTAGCATCAACTAACCATTCTGTAAAAAAAATACACTCCCTCTGCAATCTATTGACTTCTATACCACTTCAATCATTTCGGCGTCCGCTTTTCTGATAGATAGTTCATAACCTCTTACCGACAACTCCATAGGGTCGCCCAGGGGCGCTACTTTTCTGACCATGATTGATGTCCCTTTGGTAATACCCATATCCATAATCCGACGTTTCACCGGTCCATCGCCATGAATTTTTGACACCACTGCTGTATCGCCGATTTTGACCTCCTTTAAGGTTCTCATCATCTCTACCTCCTAAACTACTATTTTATTTGCCATCTCTTTACTGATAGCAACTCTTGACTCCTTTACATTTACAATCACATTACCGCTTATCTGGGAAATCAATGTAATATTACTCCCTGCCACAAAGCCCAGGTTTTCCAAATGCCGTCTCACATCCTGATTCCCGCCTACGCGTATAATCCGCCGTGTTTCACCTGCCGGCGCCATCGTTAAGGGCATCACATTCCCCTCCTTTCGGTGTTAGTCAGTTTAAACTTTAGTTATATTTAACTAACCTCTTGATATATGTTAGTATACTATAACCCATTTGTCAAGCAATTTTGGAAAATTTTTTACAGATTTATGTCTCATCTCTTATTTTCCATAGGTTTCCATATGTTTTTTCAGCGCCTCAAAGGTTTCCTGACTGATAACATGCTCTATTTTACATGCATCCTCTCCCGCCACCTTTTCATCCACCCCCAGTGCAGTTAAAAGAGCCGTCAACACTGTATGTCGCTCGTACACTTTCTCTGCCAACGTCTTTCCCATGGCAGTCAATTTAATATAGCCATCCTCATCCATGGTGATGTATTCCTTCTGCCGAAGGTTCTTCATGGCAATACTGACGCTGGGTTTCGTATAGCCTGACTCCCGCACAATATCGATGGAGCGGACGACTGGTATAGTTTTGCTTAAAATTAAAATCGTCTCTAAATAGTCCTCCACTGATTCACCCTTGTGAAACATTTTACTGCCTCCTGTCCCTTGTATCTCTTCTTGTCTTCCATTATATCCAGTATCCTTCATTCCGTCAATATTTGACCCATACACGGTCAGGTCCTTAGGACGTTCTTTCCAAAATAAAACAGCCCTCCCTTCGGACTGTCTTATTTGGTCACGGAAACTGCTGCTTCCGCTTCTTCTATATGAAATCGAATCATCGGCACATCGGTATCCATCTCACAGCTTGCACCCATGGGAAGCGTAATCATAGGAAAGCGATGGCCTGACTGAATGTTATACAAAATCGGTACCGACGGATTTTTGACTGCATCCAGCACAATTTCCAAAATCCCGTAACTTTCGTCGATCTGTTTGCAGCCCTCAAATTGTCCTAGCATAATGCCTACCACGTGGTCCAGCTTCCCTGCATTTCGTAGCTGAAATATATGGCGATCCACTTTTCCTAGGAATTCAGCATCCTCTTCCAAAAACAGAATCTTGCCGTCAGTCTCCACCTCATAAGGGGTTCCTAGCGATGCACATAGCACCTCCAGATTTCCACCTACTAGGTTTCCTTTTCCTTGTCCTCTTCGTCCAACCATCAACGGCATCCCTTTCGGCGCCTTATAGATGTATTCATTATCTGTGACTAGGGCCTCATACATCATGACCCTACTGTCTTTATCAAAGTGGTCTACAATATTAGGCGAGACCATTGGCCCGTGGAAAGTCACTAAGTCGCATTTCTGGTTAAACAATAAATGGAGGTTGGTAATATCACTATATCCAACAAATATCTTCTTATTCTTTTTGATAACATCCACATCGATATATTCCATAATTCGACTAGCGCCGCCGCCGCCGCGAATACAAAAGATGGCATCCACCTCTGGGTCCTCAAACATCCGATGAATCCATTCAGCGCGGCGTTTTTCATCGCCTGCCATATAGCCGCCTTTAGAAGCAGACAGATTGTCAGCACATTTGAGACGGAAGCCCATGTTTCTCATGGTGGTAATACACTGCTGCACTCGCGCCTCGGAAACTGGAGAACTTGGTGCAATCAGGCCGACACAACTGCCTGCCTTTAACTTATTCGTATAAATCCTTCCCACCCTCTCTGTCCTTTTCTGCTTTCATAAATTACCCCCGCCTAAAGATGAGGCAGGGGTAAATCTTCATGTTTCGATCTTACTTAAAAGCTCTTTCGAAGAAAACTTCGCCCAAACTCTTCTTGATGAAAGAAATTCTAAGCAGATTAGTATGCCAGGTCGTTCAGCGGCATAGTACCGTCTCCCAATACGTTACAACCCTTCAAACCAGCCTTGGAGGCGGTGAAGCTTAACTGGGCATACATAGGAATCATGTTCACGTTTTCAAATAGATGCATCTGCAATTCTTCAACTAATTCCGTTCTTTCGTCAGGATCAACCGTGGTTGCAGCCTTTTCTACCAGAGCATTATATTCGTCAGTATTTCCAGGTGCATTCTGGTCATAGTAGCAGCACTGGAATACCAGAATAGGTTCTGCCCAGGACAGCCACTCGATACCTGCGTCATAGTCGTCGCTGTTAATATTTTCATATACATAGTTCCAGTCGATGGCTTCAATATTCATCTCGAAACCAACCTCTAACAACTGTGTAGCCATAGCCTGTGCCAAAGTTGTATCGTCAGTCCAAGCATACCATGTGAAGGATAACTTTTCGCCGTCTTTTTCACGGATACCGTCGCCGTCGCTGTCTTTCCAACCTGCTTCGTCCAGAAGCTTCATAGCCTCTTCCTTATTGTTGGACAGGTTCTTTTCAAAATAATCCTTTGCTTCCTGTGAGAAGTTCTGTACGGAATCGTAAATCATGGAGTAAGCTGGTGCAACCAGACCTTCTGCAATCTCTGTCAGACTGTCTCTATCGATGGACATAGCCAGAGCTTTACGAACATTGATATCGGAGAATACAGGGGAATCCGTGTTCATTTCAAAATAAGTGATGTTTGGATAAGTAGTGTTCAGCAAGGAGATGCTAACGTCGTCCTGCAGTTCCAGATACTGGTCGCTTTCCAGACTCATGATCAGATCTACATCGCCGTTCTTCAATTCCTCAGTCTGTGTGAATTCTTCCACATTGAAACGAACCTTTACAGTCTCGAAATGTCCAGGTCCCTTGTTTTCTACCAGTGGATTTGCACAAACAAAGCCATCGTTTCTTACCAGGTTTACTTCAGAACCGGATACATAGCCGTTTTCTTCAGCCAATGCATACATTCCGTATGGATGGCATCCCCACATCAACTCATCGTTGCTCATGTTGTCCAGTTCATCCTTATCGATGATGATTACGAATCCTGCACATAGGTAGTAGTTCATGTCAGATCTGTACTGGGACAGATGCAGAGTTACCTGTCTACCATCAATATCCATGGACTCAATGTTGGAATAACCATCAGCATAAGGGCTTACTTCCAGACCATGCTGGATGGAAGCAACTACGTCCTCAGGTTCAACCTGTTCGCCAGTGGAGTATTTCATACCCTCTGGTACATTAAAGGTTGCAGTCTTACCGTCTTCGCTGACAGCCCAATCGGTACAAACGTTGTCTTCCAGTTCGTTGGTCTCTGGATTCCACTGGAATGGAGCGCTGGCAACCAGCCCGCCTGCACCAGCAGTCTCATCAAGCTGGAATGCATCCAATCCATACCACTCTCCATCGATGATGGTTAGATTAGTCTTTGCAGTCTGATCATCGCCAGTTGGCTTATCTCCATCATCATTGCTGCCGCAAGCAGCCATGGTGAAGATCATAGCAAAGATCAGACATACTGCTAATAATTTCTTTTTCATTTTCTTCCTCCTTCAACTTTAAAGCCGAAAAATAAACATCTATTGTAAACATGCGTTACAATCATATTTTATAACCCGTAGGCCGGTATTCCTAATCCTCCATTGGATGGAAGCAGGAAACCTGATGACCAGGCGCTACCATAACGTCGTCAGGCATCTGGTTTTTGCACTGCTCGTCGGCATATGGACATCTATCTGCAAATCTGCAGCCTGCACCTACATTGATTAAACTGCCTGGATCGCCCTTCATAATCTGCTTCTCTCTATCCCGAAGATGCGGGTCCAGAATCGGCGCAGCGTCCAAAAGACCTCTGGTATATGGATGTTTAGCGTGTTCTGCAATCTCCTTTGTCGGTCCAAACTCCACAAGCCGGCCCAGGTACATGACAGC
The DNA here is from genome assembly GCA_022793795.1 of Bacillota bacterium. GTDB lineage: Bacteria > Bacillota > Clostridia > Peptostreptococcales > Anaerovoracaceae > RGIG7179. The sequence goes on along the minus strand of JAAWDM010000013.1, from coordinate 44,661 downwards.
GATCTTATCGCTGATATATTTGATAACATTCAGATCATGGGTGATGACCAGGTAAGTCAATCCCAACTCTTCCTGCAGGTCTAAAAGCAAATTTAAAATCTGTGCCTGTACGGATACGTCTAGGGCGCTGGTAGGCTCATCTAAAACCATAATCTTAGGATTCAATGCCAGAGCTCTTGCAATAGCAATTCTCTGCAGTTGACCTCCGGAAAGCTGGTGAGGATAGCTGTCCAGATAGCGTTGGTCCATCTTAACCATATCCAACACCTCTTTGGCCTTCTTTTTAGCCTCTGCTTTAGGAACACCGTGAATAATCATCGGGCGCATGATGGAACTTTCCACTGTCTGTCTCGGATTCAAATTAGAAGCCGGATCCTGGAATACTACTGCCACCTCGCTACGGAGCTTCTTCATTTCAGCGCTGGAAATGTCGGCTAAATCCATATCATCAATTACAATCTGACCGTCTGTCTTTTTCGTCAAATTGAGAATGACTCTGGCCAAAGTCGTCTTTCCGCTTCCCGACTCACCTACCAGGCCGACAATTTCACCCTGATTGATGGTCAGGCTAATATCATCTACCGCTTTTACGTAAGTGGTTGTCTTTTTTATCAGGCCCTTTTCGATCGAAAAGTATTTTTTCAGGCCATCCAGCTTTATCATCACTTTTTGTTCCATGTTACTTTTCTTCCTTTCCGATCAGATGACAGCGGCAAAAGTGATCTTCTGATACATATACCGTTTCAGGGTCTTCATTAAAGCATTTTTCCATTGCATATGGACAACGGTTGGCGAATCGGCACTCTGGTTTCTTCTCTGTAATTCGAGGAACGGAACCATCAATGGTCTGAAGTCTGCCCTCTGCCTTGGTATTTCTCGGCAAGGCCGCCATCAACAGTTTTGTATATGGATGCTTTGGATTTTCAAAGATTTCATAAACGCTGGCGCTTTCAATCATTTCACCGGCGTACATGATACCGATACGGTCTGCAATTTCAGCTACCAACCCAAAGTTATGAGTAATCAGCATGATGGCTGTATTGAAGGTTTTTTTCAATTCCTTCATGATTTCCAAAATCTGCGCCTCTATGGTTACATCCAGCGCCGTAGTCGGCTCGTCTGCAATCAGAAGCTCTGGATTCCGGGAAAGCATCATGGCAATCATGACACGCTGACGCATACCACCAGACAGTTCATGAGGAAAACTCTTTATTCTTTCCTCTGCATCCGGCATCTTTACATCCTTAAACAACTTCAATACTCTGTTCCAAGCTTCTGTCTTATCTACCTTATCCAGCAGAATGGCTTCAGCCATCTGATCGCCTACGGTGTATACAGGATTAAGGGAGTCCAAAGGGTTCTGGAAAATCATACCGATTTCCTTACCTCTGATTGCCTCCATCTCCTTCTGGCTGCATGTTCTAAGATCTTTGCCCTTAAACAAAATCTCCCCATGCATCTCCTCATTTCCGCCTGGCAATAGATTCATGATGCTGTGAGCTACAGTGGATTTACCACAGCCGGATTCGCCGACAATGGCAAACACTTCGCCTTTATTGATGACACAGTTTACATCGTTTACTGCAGAAAGGTAGCCGTCCTTGACCTTATAATCTATGGACAGGTGATTTAATCTCAATAATTCTTCACTCATGATATGCTCCTTTCTACTGCGACTTCATGTGCGGATCTAACAGGTCACGAAGACCTTCGCCCAGCAGGTTGAAACCAAAGGTGGTATATACAAGAGCAAGGCCCGGGAAAATACTCATCCATGGCGCTCTGTTAATGGAATCAATACCATTAGAGATGGCAAGTCCCCAGTCTGGCGACGGCGGCTGCGAACCCAAACCCAAGAAGGACAGGGTGGTGGTCGACAGAATGGTTCCCGGCAGATTGAGGGATACCAGTACAATCAGGGATGGAACAACGTTTGGTAAAATATATCGGAACATCAGCGATGCATTGGATTCACCAAAAGCCTTTCCCGTTTCCACGAATGCCATGCTCTTCAGCGACAAGGTCTTAGCTCTTACTGTACGGGCATAGCTGGCCCAGGCCACCAGGGAAATGGCGATAATGGTATTGGTAAGTCCTTTACCAATCAAAGTTACTACTGCTAAAGCCAAAATGGTTCCTGGGATACACCAGGTCAAGTCTGTCATAAAGGATAAGACCCTGTCTACCCATTTTCCAAAGAAACCACAGGCAAGGCCTACAACCACACCGATAACCAGTTGAATACTGCCGCCCAAAAAGGCTACCCAAAGAGCCAAGCGAGAGCCATATACCACTCTGGAAAACAAATCTCTTCCCAGTTCGTCAGTACCAAACCAGCAATTTGCACTAGGCGGATCATATTTACCTCCTACATGCATCTCATTGACGCCATACGGCGCTATGACATCGGCAAAGACTGCTACTAGAACAACGCTGAGCAGGATGACAAAACCGACCATAAAATTTGCATTTTTTCTACACTCGTTAAGCGTTTCTTTTACTTTGTTCTTATTCACTTAATTGTCACCTCCGGTCAGGGATAATCTAATTCTAGGATCCAGAATTCCCATGATGACATCGCTGAGCAGATTACAGATTACGGTCAGAATCGCAATCAGCAGCAATACCGCCTGTACTACCGGCATATCCTGCACGATAATGGAATTGAGCAACAGATTGCCCATGCCCGGCAGACCAAAAATCTTTTCGATGACAACCGCACCGGAGATCAGCCAAGGAATAGACATGAATACCAGGGTTGTAACCAGAATCAGCGCATTTCTAAGTACATGCTTAATCATGACGGTTCTTTTAGGAAGACCTTTGGCATAAGCTGTAGTCACATATTTTTCATTAAATACTTCCAAAACTTCCGTCTTGGTAATACGCAGGGTACCTCCCATGCCGGAAAGCACCGTTACCGCAATCGGCATGATATAGTTCTCCAAATTCTGATATCCGCTGATCGGCAGCCAATTCAGCTTTACTGCAAAGAGCAGTATGAACAATGCGCCTAGCCAGAAAGCCGGTACCGCTGTCAGGAAGAGGGAAAAATTGACTGTAAATCGGTCAAAGAACCCATCCTTTTTCATGGCGCACAGAAGACCCAGCGGCAACGCCAAAACCAATTCAAAGATTAGCGACCATCCGCACAGCTTAAGGCTATATGGAATTCTTGCAGACATCAGTTCCGATACCGGACTCTTATATCTGACTGACGTGCCGAAATCTCCGTGAAGTATATCGACTACCCAGTTCTTGTACTGGGTAAAGAACGGTAAATCATACCCAAGCTCATGGGCTATTTCCGCTTTCTTTTCTGCTGAAACCTTACGGTCTACTATCATGTCAACAGGATCGCCCGGCATCATGTACATGAGACAGAACACCAGGAAAGATACACAGATGACGAGAAGCATCCCCAGAAGGATTCGCTTGATTACATAATCTCTGATAATTACATCTCCCTTCTTTAACTATGGCTGTGTCTTTAGATCTTTCAGAGTTCCAAATCCATCAAACCCTTTGATAAATCCTACTGCCGCATTTCACGGCCCATGCCTTTCCATTCCTGATATAGAAACGGAATGTATTGACTCTGCTCTCCGGCTTACCAGGAAGCGTCACTGCAAACACATTTTCCTTGCAGTGGAGCAAATCCACTTTCATTCCGGCATAATCTGCTATTAGTTTGCCATTCTCCACAGTCACGATAGTATGAGCCGGCATACCTTCCTTACAGAGAAAATCTCCACATATAGCTTCTGGCATACTGAAATCTTTTCCTGATGGATATGCCCAGTAATGTTTCGTCTCTAAAGGCAATCCTAAAATAAAGTTATAGCATGGCCACATGAAGGCATCCATACCTAAATCGCCTTCGTTGCACAGCACTGCAACGCCATAACCGCCTTCCACCATACCTCCTTGGGTAGACACCCCATGAAGGCCGCCGGAATGTTCCGCAATCATCTTTCCATCCATGCGGCTTTTCCAAAGTCCCATACAATAATACGGTTTCTCTCTGAGTGGAAATTCTGCCCCAATCATCAATTCTACAGCTTCGGCTGGAATCACTCGCTTACCTTCATAAACGCCGCCGTTACTTAACATCTGATAATATTTGGTGATATCTCGGGACGTTGACTTAACACAGGCACAGCCTCGAAACGGAGGAAGCACCGACCAATTATCATCCCAAATTAAATTTCCATCATCATCCCGTTCAAACAGACTAGTGATATTACCTTCTGCTAATTCCTTGGCCTGGCTACAATCCAAATCCAAAATAGTCCGGCTCATTCCCAATGGCTTAAACAACCGCTCCATTAAAAACTCTTCCAGGGAAATTCCTGCCGCTTGGTCTACAATGTAGGACAATAATGCATAGCCTTCATTGGAATAGCTCATGTATTCACCTGGCGCCCCCAGCGGTTCATAATTCCCCGCTGTTATGTAATCTACAATCTGTTCAATTCGATCCATCTTATTCGGAGACGTCTCGCACATGGTACGATACCATTTTGTATCCCGTTCAATACTATTCATGGCGATAGACCATTCAAGCGGTTCCATAGGAGGGATTCCTGCGCGGTGCAGCGCCAGACTTTTTACTGTCACGCACTCATCTGCTGCTCCCGGGATATGAAAATCGGGGAAATATTTTACTACTGGATCATCAAGGGACATTTTTCCCTCCACCTGAAGTATACAACAGGCCAGTGCTGTAAGCGACTTGCTCATAGAAGCGATACCAAATATTGTATCTCCATCCACAGGCTGTTTTTTTTCAATGTTTCGATACCCGAAACTCTTTTCGAAGATAATTCCCTCCGGTCCACGGACACATACCGACATACCCGGATATCCCTTTTCTTCGAAAAGACGTGTAAGATAGGCGTTCAGCGCCTCTGTGTTTTTTTTCATACGCAATCTTCTTTCCAGTCCAAATTTCCTTCTTTTTTATTTACATTATGTGCTTGTTCCCATCAGGCATTTTCAACCTTTGCATAATCTTCGCGCAACAATCATGCCAAAATGAAAGTCTTAGAATTTCAACGAAACTCCTTCCTTTATATGAACTAAATGTTCCATTTTTTCATATTTATTAACAAACAATCCCGTTTCATCTCATTTTTTCTTCCTCCTATCTCGATATGCTCCGACTTTTTCTCTTCTTATTTCTCTTCTACTTTTTATAAATCTTATTTAACCCTATTATCTTGTCTTTTTATAAAAATGTGCTATACTTATCTATAATACATAACGAAGGAGAATCAACATGAAACGAGTAGGCATCATCTACGCTAATTCCTATAATGCAGAAGCCATGGATTATATTTTGCAAAGCTTAGAGGCGGTATTTGGAGGACATGCTACCTTCACCAATTACTATCTTGACGCTTTTGATGAAACCACCCTTTTACACGATGACGCTTATCTAGCTGCTAATGAAGTTCCCTTCCAGATTTTAAAGAATTATGTCAGCGATTACACTACTATCATCAAGGTCAATCGGAGTCCACGGCGGGACGCACTAGAAAAAATCTCTGCAATTCCATCTGGCAGTAATGTGTTAGTAGTCAACGATAGCTATGAGAACGCGATGGAAACGGTGGCCTCTTTCAATGATGTGGGCATCGGCCATATCACCCTAATTCCTTATGACGCCAATTTAACACATACTGGCATTTACGATAACCTAACCGTTGCTATCACTCCAAATGAAACTTCCCTAGTACCCCCCCCCACATCAACTCTATTATTGATATTGGGTATCGTAAGGTCAGTTTTGATACCATGTACACCCTTATGATGATGCTGGATTTAGATATCGATATCGTCAACCGGAATCTGTTTCGCCATATTCAGTCAGTGCTAGAATCTAATACAGCGTTTCATGATAACTATATCAACAGCTACCTAAAAACCGAAATGTTAGGTCACATTGCAAAAAAGGCAAAAATCGCCATGGTTTTAGTAGATAATCAATACCGCGTTGTCTATGCTAATCCCAAGGTGGCGTCCGTGTTTCAGGTCAGCGATGTATCTAAAATTCACATAGAGGATTATATTGGTTTATCCATTTTAACCGAATCCGAAACACCTTCAGAGACCTTGGAAATTTCAGGACAACGTTACTATTATAATAAGTATTCGTTTATGCTGATGGATGAAACGGTAGGTTACTATATTACCTTGCAGGACGAGGCGGACATTGCAGATGCCAATCGTCAAAACATCCAAAAAGGATATGTGGCAAAATATCAGTTCAAGGATATCGTCCATCAATCTCCTGCCATGAAAACCATCATCGATAAAGCTCGCCAGATAGCGCCTACCGATTATACGATTTTAATCCGTGGGGAAAGCGGTACTGGTAAAGAACTTATCGCCCAATCCATTCACAACGCTTCTTTTCGCAGTAGCGGGCCTTTTGTAGCTATCAACTGTGCTTCTCTTCCAGAAAATTTGCTGGAGAGCGAATTGTTCGGTTATGACGCAGGAGCCTTCACTGGCGCCAAAGGAAAGGGAAAAACTGGTCTATTTGAGCAAGCCAATCACGGTACTATATTTTTAGATGAGATCGGCGACCTGCCTCTGAGTCTCCAAGCCCGTCTCCTCCGCGCGCTACAGGAAAGGCAGGTTCTTCGGCTAGGCAGCGATCACCTGATCGACGTGGACATCCGTATCATCACAGCTACCAATAAAGATTTAGAGACTGCCGTCAGCGCAGGCGCCTTTCGTGCCGATCTGTTTTTTAGACTGAATGTACTGCCGCTTACTCTGCCGCCTCTGCGTAATCGCAAAGAGGACATCCCTGGCCTGATGGAACATTTTCTAGGGAGCGTTTATCGAAATATTACCAGAGAAGAGAGTGAAATCCTGACAAACTACAGTTGGCCGGGCAATATTCGCGAGTTAGAAAATATAGCGACCTACTACAACGCCCTATCCTCGTTACCTGATTATCTCTATGATCAATCTTCGTCATTTCAGTCCTCTGCGGTAACTTCCGCAGAAGATTTAGACCGCAATCTTTTAGAGGTTATCGCTGCCGGAACTTCTGTCTCCCACGGCGTAGGACGCTCTTCTATTTTGCATACGCTAAAAGGACGCGGCATCGATGTCAGCGACGGAAAACTGCGCGATATGCTTGCTTCTCTGGAGAACCGCAATCTCGTAGAAATTGGGAAAGGCCGCGGGGGAACTCGTATCACCACCATTGGAAAATCCTATCTGGGACATTGATTTCTGTGTCCCAGACCCATCTATCACTGTGCTTTCATCTTTCATTCATCAATCGTTCATAAATCTTATTTAATCTCGTTTTAACTTATTGAGTATCTTCCTCTTTTTTATCCAATCTTATCCAAAACCATTGCAATCCCTTATACGATACCCCCCCCCGTGGGGTCTTGGCACAATCTTTGCTTTTTTTAGTGGTACACATTTAAGCGTCCGCATAAAATGAAATAGCCTGTATAATTCGACGCTTTCATGTAAGGCTCGCAAAAATTCATGAAAGACTTATGACAGAGGAGGAGAAAGGATGAAAAAGAAGTTATTCGCGACAATATTGATTTTCGTGATGATCTTGACATGCTTCGCCGGATGCAGCAGCAACGGCAACGACAACAATCCAGGCGGCGGTAGCGCCGTTAATTACGATGATGGCTTTGGTGAAAACGTACTTCGTATCACCTATGACCATGAATGTGAAACCGGCGATCCTCGTCAGACCACAGCAGACTATATCATTCCGATGAATATATTCGATACCCTGGTCATGACAGTTTCCACTGAGGACGGCGGTTCCGAATTACAGCCAGGCGCCGCTGAAACATGGGAAATTTCCGAGGACGGTAAAACCTACAGCATGCACCTGAGACAAGGTATCAAATTCACTAACGGCGAAGAACTGACTGCCGACGATGTCCTTTACACCGTTGACAGTATGTTGGACCCTGAAAGAAGCACGCTCAACTCCCCATGGATGGATATGCTGGTTGGCGCACAGGATGTGCTGGACGGCAAAGCTACTACTGTAGAGGGTAAGGGCGTAATCATCCATGACGATTACAACTTTGACTTAGTGCTCAATGAATCCTATGCACCATTCCTGGCTACCCTAAGCGTTCCAGGTTGGTCTATCTTAAACAGAGAGGCCTGCGACGCAGCCGATGAAGCTGGCGGCGGCAAGACGGGTTCCTTCTTTGGTTCTGAGCCGGAGTACACCATCGGTTCTGGTCCATTCATCCTAAAAGAATGGGTTCTTAACGACCATATTTACCTAGAAGCAAATCCTGACTACTGGCAGGGCGCTCCTAAGATCGACGGTGTTCTGATCAAGGTTGTCAGCGATTCCGATACTGAAAAAATGATGTTCGACCAAGGTCAGACTGATATCTTTGACTTAGACAATGCAAGGCATCTGATCAGTGAATACACCGCTTCCGACCAGTGGAAGGACTGCATCGTACCAAAGGTAACCTTCGGTACTACATACCTGGCCATCAATGAAAACATCGAACCATTCGAGGATGTAAGAGTTCGTAAGGCATTACAGATGTCTCTGGACAAACAGATCATTCTCGATACTCTGTATGAAGGTACTGGCGTTATTGCCCACGGAATCTTCCCAGAGAGCATGGTTGGCTACAATGAAAACCTACCTGAAATCCCTTATGACGTAGAAGCCGCTAAGAAACTTATGGATGAAGCTGGCTACGCAGATGGCTTTGAAATGACTATCGCGATGTCCTCTTCTGACGGCAATTCCACGCTGGAACTGCTCCAGATCATTCAGGAACAGTGGAAAGCGATCAATGTAACCGTCAATATCGACCAGATGGATGAAGCATCCTGGTACGACGTCCGTGCTACAGGCGAACTGCCGATGTACACTGCAACTTGGTGGGGAGATTTCAATGACCCAGATAACTTTATCTACACCTTCTTCTCCTCTGCTTCTACTAAGACTCGTTCCTTCAACTATTACAACAAGGATGCGATTGCTAGAATCGAAGCAGCAAGACACATTATCGATGAAGATGTGCGTATGGAAGAATATAGAGAGCTGGAGCAGCTGGTAATTCAAGAGGATGCAGCATGGATCCCACTGTTCCACTTACAGAAAATCAGAGTCGTACAGCCTAGAGTAAAAGGTTTCGTACCGCACTGGGCTGGCTGGGGCGATTGCAGCTACTATTCTGTAGAGCTGACCCCTGCCGCATAATAAAGTAAATTTTGCATATGGCCTTCTCGCTGAAGGTCGTATGTGTCCAATTACTAACCTTAACTGTTTATAATCGCAAGAAAGGGATTCTTCTCAGGTATGAGGGTAATCCCTTTCTTCCTTCAAAGCCTAAATTTTGAAAGGATGGAAACACATGGGAAAATATATAACCAAGCGTATTCTTATCTCCATTCCGCTGATGATTGCAGTGGTTCTGGTCGTGTTTCTGATGTTGCAGGTGCTTCCTGGTAATCCGATCACCGTTATGATGGGAGAAAAGGCCAATCCTGCAGTCATTGAACGAGTAACCGAGCAGATGGGCCTAAACGATCCTGTTCTGGTTCGATTCGGTCGGTATCTTGTAGATGCGCTCCAAGGAGATCTAGGTATTTCATATAAATTAAACAGGCCAATCGCAACACTCATCGGAGAAGCTTTTCCTAATACAGTCAAGCTGGCTATCACAGCCGCTCTGGTCGCATGGATCATCGGTATTCCTGCTGGCATCGTTTCTGCCATCAAGAAAGATACTCTGCTTGATCGTTCCCTCATGGGCTTCTCTCTAGTAGGTATCTCCCTTCCAGTATTCTGGGCGGCTATGCTGATGCAGTTTATCTTCGCATCTACCTTAGGCATTCTGCCCATTTCTGGCTATTCCACATGGAAGCATATGATCATGCCTGCCTTTGTGTTAGGCTGGGCTTCCTCTGGTACTATCGCCAGGCTGACTCGTTCCAGTCTGCTGGGCATCATGAAGAACGACTATATCCGTACTGCGCGTGCAAAAGGTATCAAGGAATCTCTGGTCGTCATTCGTCATGGACTAAAAAATGCTATGATTCCGGTTGTTACCATGATGGCTATGCAATTTGCCAGCCTGCTTTCCGGCGCCGTACTGACGGAAACCGTATTCGGCATTGGTGGTATCGGCGTACTCATGGTTTCCGCAGTTAATACAAGGGACATGCCGCTGCTCCAGGGCTCCGTCATTTTCTCAACGATGATCATCATTTTAGGTAATCTGGTAGCGGATATTCTATATTCCTTCCTAGACCCTAAAATTCGTGAACAATAGGAGGGCGCATTATGGGATTAAGAAAAATAGACCAGGCTGCTGACGTTTTAGCAGATAAAATTGTATCAGGCTTCGCTATGGAGGGTTCCGACTGGATACCAGAGGGCGCCACTGAGCCTGTATCCATAGAGGAGGAAGCCGAAGCTGAATTAGCCCCTGACGAAACTCTCAAAGAACAGATTTTCAGTATGTTTCGCCATAATAAACTGGCGCTTGTTTCCGCAATTATCATTCTCTTGTTTATACTGTTAACCATTTTCGCACCTTTGATTTCACCTTGCGATCCAAATGCACAGGATATGTATAACAGAGCCTCTAACCCATGCGAGGGACATATTTTGGGAACCGATAGCCTAGGCCGTGATGTGTTTACTAGAATGTTATATGGCGGCCGCGTCTCCCTCATGGTAGGACTTCTTCCTACACTAATCTCTATGGTGCTAGGCACCATTCTGGGATTGATTGCAGGCTTCGTCGGCGGCAAAACCGATAACATCATCATGCGTATCGCTGACGTATTGATGGCCTTCCCTTCGCTGCTTTTAGCCATGTTAGTATCTTATACCCTAGGCAAAGGTATGCTGACCATCTTTATTGCGCTCAGCTTCGTAGGCTGGGCCAGCACCGCACGTATGGTTCGCTCCGAGGTTCTTTCTCTCCGGGAAAAGGAATATGTGGAAGCAGCTACCTCCATCGGTGTAAAGCGTTCCACCATCATGTTCCGCCACATTTTGCCTAACTGTCTGTCTACTCTGGTGGTTCTGTTCACTATGAACGTGCCAGCTAACATTTTGACAGAATCCAGTTTATCCTTCCTGGGTATCGGTGCACAGCCGCCTTCAACCAGCTGGGGTCTTCTGGTATTTGAAATGAAGAAATACCTTACGCAAGCACCGGTTCCAACCCTGGCGCCTGGTATCGCAATTCTGATTCTGGTAGTTGCGTTCAACTTCCTAGGCGATGCTCTGCGCGATCAGCTGGATCCATCTCTCAAGGATTAAGATAAGGCGGTGAATTTATGAGTAATAACGATACAATATTCCAAATCAGAGGCTTAAAAACCCAATTCTTCACTTCCAAGGGTATCGTTCCTGCGGTAGACGGCGTGGATATTACCGTAAAAAAGGGAGAAGCGGTCGGTCTGGTTGGAGAATCTGGATGCGGCAAAAGTATGACGGCCATGTCTGTCATGCAACTGCTCAAATATCCCGGCCGTGTAGTAGATGGGGAAATCCTTCTGGACGGAGAGGATTTGCTCAAGAAAACCAAACGGGAAATGGATGACATTAGAGGTAGCAAGGTATCCATGATCTTCCAGGAGCCGATGACCTCTCTGAATCCCGTCTATACCATCGGGAAACAGGTTTCAGAAGCTATCCTGACCCATGAAACAAACGTATCTAAAGAAGAAGCTAAGCAGAGAACTATCGAAATATTCCGCAAGGTGGGTATTCCCGAACCAGAAAAAAGATATTCGGTCTATCCACACCAGTTGTCCGGCGGCCTTCGTCAGCGTGTTATGATCGGTATGGCCATGGTCTGCAACCCACAGCTGATGATTGCAGACGAACCGACAACCGCCCTAGACGTAACCATCGAAGCACAAATTCTCTATCTAATGAATCAGCTTCAAAAAGAACAAGGCACCGCCATCGTCATGATTACCCATAACCTGGGCGTTGTAGCAGAATCCTGTGACTATGTTTATGTCATGTATGCTGGTAAGATTATGGAGGAAGCGCCTGTCCGCGAACTATTCAAAAACCCGATGCACCCTTATACCTATGGTCTCATGAACTCTATTCCAAAAATGACAGAAACCAAGGAGCATCTTTATACCATCAAAGGACTGGTTCCCAACCTGCTCCATCTGCCGCAAGGCTGCCGTTTCTGTCCAAGATGCGATAAAGCAATGAAGATCTGCACCATGTATCAGCCTGACCTTTATGAAACGGAGGACGGCCACAAGGTAAGATGCTTCTTGTACAACGAAGAGGTGATGAACAGTGGAAAATAAAAAGATTTTGGTTGAAGCAAAAAACCTGACAAAGGAATTTACAACCGTTTCCAGCTCCTGGGGAAAGAGTAAGGGCATCGTTCATGCAGTTACCGACGTGAACCTACAGGTCTATGAAGGCGAAACTCTTGGTGTGGTAGGTGAATCAGGATGTGGTAAGTCTACACTGGGCCGCCTTCTTCTCCACCTTTTGCAGCCTACCAGAGGCGACGTCATCTTTGATGGACAGAACCTGGGCGAGCTAAAGGAAGCGGAAATGCGCAATATGCGCAAGCAGATGCAGATGGTATTTCAGGATCCATATGCATCCTTAAATCCTCGCCTAAAAATTCGGGACATTGTAGCAGAACCCCTGACTACTCACAATATAACCAAGAGCAAGGAAGAGGAAACCGCTCTTGTAGAAGATCTCTTGCGAAAATGTGGTATTCGTCCAGAATTTATGTACAGATATCCCCATCAGTTCTCCGGCGGCCAGCGGCAGCGCGTCAGCATTGCTAGAGCCTTGGCTCTGAACCCTCGGCTCATTGTCTGCGATGAACCGGTATCTGCGCTGGATGTATCCATTCAGTCCCAAATCCTCAATTTGCTCGGCGATTTACAGGCAGAGAGAAATTTAACCTATATCTTCATCTCTCATGATCTATCCGTAGTCAGATACCTGTCCGACCGAGTGTGCGTCATGTTCTTGGGGAAAATCTGTGAATTGGGTATTACCCGTGAGATTTATGCAGATCCGATTCATCCATACACAAAATTTCTTCTGGAAGCAGTTCCACTACCTGACCCAGAAAAGAAAAAAGAGGCCAAGGACATGTTAACCGGTGAGATTCCAAGTCCAGTCAATCCTCCGAGCGGCTGCCACTTTAGAACCAGATGTCCATTCGCTACCGAGCGATGCGCTGCAGAGGCGCCAGAGTTAAAGGAAGCTGCACCCCATAGATATGTAGCCTGCCACCTGGTATAGTATTTCGTGCGTCATGGTATAATGAACGCAAAAGTAATGCACACCCTGTTAGCATCGAAGCGTGCGCCGGCGTTGCCGCAAGGTAGCGTTCATTAAATCATGACCTTGGAAAGTCCAGGGCGTCATGGTATAACAATCGCCAACTCCTTCAGCGCGCAAAGCAAATGCGTAGCTTGATAAAAACATCTCACCAAAAGAGGGACTCACAGCAAGCTGATATAAAATCAGTCCACTGTGAGCCCCTCTTTATGTTATTAAAAAATTCAGTCTCTATTTCTCTTCAGCAGCCGGAACCTCAACCTTTGGTTCTTCAGCCTTTGGCGCCGCTTCGGCCTTCGGCGCTACAGGTGCAGCCGCCGGCTTTCTCTTAGCTCTCATATTGATGATAGCGCCAGTCGGACATTCCTTAGCGCAAAGTCCGCAATTCTTGCACTTTTCTGGATCGATCATAGCCAGATTGTTCTCCACAGTAACCGCTTCAAACTTACAAGCCTTTTCGCACTTCTTACATCCAATACAACCGTTGCTGCAAGCCTTTCTGGTAACAGCGCCCTTGTCCTTGGAGTTACACTGTACGATAACCTTATTCTTGGCTGGTGCAATTCTGATGACATGGTTTGGACACTGTTTTGCACAGATACCACAGCCTACGCACTGCTCTCTGTTAACAACAGCTACGCCGTTACAAACCTGAATCGCATCGTATGGACATGCTGCTGCACAGTCTCCCAGTCCCATACATCCATATGGGCAGGCAGACAAACCGCCAAAGAGCTGCTTGGCTGCTGCACAGGTGGATAGACCCTGATATTCCATGATGGTCTTAGCTGCATCCGCATTACCGTTACACATAACCACAGCAACCTGTGGCTCCAGATTACCGGCCTCTACACCTAAGATTTCAGCCAGCTTGCCAGCCACACCAGCGCCGCCTACAGGACACAGACCTGTACCCAGGTCAGGATTTTCAGCCAATGCATTGGCATAATCGTCACAACCTGCAAATCCGCAAGCGCCGCAGTTGGCGCCAGGCAGCTCTGCACGTAAATTCGCCACTGTTTCATCAACAGGAACGAAGAAAATCTTCGAAGCGATGGTCAGGATAACAGCCAGAACGAAACCGATTGCTACTACCAGTAATACAGGTATTAAAATATCCATTTCTCATTCCCTCCTTATCCTACTAAGCCGCTGAATCCCATGAATCCCAGGGACAGGAATGCAGCGGTAACCAAAGTGATAGGCACACCCTGGAAGCACTTTGGAATAGCTTCATTGCCTTCCAGCTTGCTTCTCATACCTGAGAACAGCACCATGGCCAGCAGGAAGCCGATTCCTGCGCCAGCGGAGTTCACCAGTGCCTGAATATAGCCATAGCCTTCATCGATATTGGAAATGCAGACACCCAGTACGGCACAGTTGGTGGTAATCAGCGGCAGGTAAACACCCAGCGCCTTGTGCAGGGACGGGATGAACTTTTTCAGCGCCATCTCTACAAACTGTACCAGAGCAGCGATAACCAAGATGAAAACGATGGTCTGTAAATATGCAATCTTAAACTGATTCAGAACCTGCATAATCGGCCATGTAGCTGCAGTAGCCAGAACCATTACAAAGATAACGGCCACGCCCATGCCCACAGCAGAATCCAGTTTTTTCGATACGCCCAAGAACGGACAGATACCAAGGAACTGGGCCAATACGTAGTTATTTACTAAAATAACGCCTAACAAAATTGTTCCTAAACCCATTATGCTTCAGCTCCTTTCTTCTCTAATTCTTCCAGGCATTTTTCCTGACTACAGATGGAGGCCATAGCACAGCCTGCACAGCCGAACTCCTTCTTCCTTACACCCTTGCCGTTGGTTGCAAAGTTAATCAC
Organism: Bacillota bacterium; assembly: GCA_022793795.1. Classification (GTDB taxonomy): domain Bacteria; phylum Bacillota; class Clostridia; order Peptostreptococcales; family Anaerovoracaceae; genus RGIG7179. The sequence continues at coordinate 29,482 of JAAWDM010000013.1, read as the reverse complement.
AGCGATAGCGCAAGCATAGATGAAGAATCCGCCTGGAGCCAATGCAACGATCATCATCGGATGAGCGCTCAGCCAAGGCAGAGCCACGCCGAAGATGGTTCCGGCACCCAGAATTTCTCTAACAGCGCCCATGCAGCCCAGAGCCAAGGTAAATCCAAGACCCATACCGATACCGTCTAATGCGGAATCCACGATACCATTCTTGGAAGCGAACATTTCTGCTCTTCCCAGGATGATACAGTTTACTACGATCAGAGGAATGAATAATCCCAGTGAGGAGTAAAGAGCTGGTACGAATGCCTGCAATACGAACTGTACCACGGTTACGAATCCAGCGATTACTACGATGTAGCACGGGATTCTTACTTTGTCAGGAATAATCTTGGCAAGCAGAGAAATTACGATGTTGGAGCAAATCAGTACGGCCATGGCGGAAACGCCCATGCCCAGACCGTTTAATGTGGAGGTACTGGTTGCCAGAGTCGGACAGGTACCGAGCAAGAGAACCAATACCGGATTTTCTTTGATAATACCTTTGGTCAAGATGCTTAATTTACTTACTTTGCTTTCCATTAGTTAGCACCTCCCATTGCTTTATATTGTTCCAGAGCAGCAGCCACGCCATAGTGAACCGCATTGGAGGAAACGGAAGCGCCGGTTACGTGAGTAACGTTAGCGTCCTTCTTTGCCGTAACATCCGTATACTCTGTCAGTCCCTTGTACTGTTCCAGATAAGCTGGATCGTGAGCTTTAGTTCCCAGACCCGGCGTATCGCCGTGGGCAGTTACCTTAACGCCGGTAATGGCGCCGTTTGCGTCCAGACCGATCATCTCAGTGAGGAGTCCGCCGAAGGATTTGGTCTTTACGGTGACAACCATACCTGCGCCGTTATTGGCAGTATAGCAATCCACAACAAATACCTTATCCTTTTCCAACTCTACCAGCTCACCGTCATACGGTGTAAAATCGTCAGCTTCCGGCAGCAGTTCAATTCTGGCCTCGTTGGCAGTCCGGATGCTGTTTTCTTCAATGATAGGAGCCGTAATGGAGTTTACGCCAGCCAGAATTCCGGTTACAACCAGACAGATGGCCACAAGCACTACGACCGGTGCAATATATTCTTTGTATGTATTACTTTTCATTTTTTGCACCTCCATACATCTTTTTCTGACACATATTGTCAATGAGCGGCGTCAGTACGTTCATCAACAGGATGGAGAAGGAAACGCCTTCCGGATAGGAACCGAACAGTCTGATAATCATAGTAATCAAACCGCAGCCAATACCGAAGATCACCTTACCCATCGGCAGCAGCGGCGTGGTCACATAGTCGGTAGCCATGAAGAAAGCGCCCAGCATAACGCCACCGGCCAAAATATGAAAAATAGCCATCTGCAGTGCATCGCCTTCACCGGTGATTCCATAATATGCCAATGCGAATACAAATACAGTACCGATGAAGCAAGCCGGAATGATCGGGCTGATAATCTTCTTCCAAATCAGAATCAGACCGCCGATAATCAGAGCTACAGCGCTGACTTCACCCATGGAACCACCGATATTACCGATAAACATCAGCATGTTGTCAGGCAGCTCGCCAGAGCCTGGTTCTGCCAGGATGCCCAGCGGAGTTGCGCCGGTTACTGCATCGGTTGCCGCCATTCTTGGAACCGGCCAAGTAGTCATCTCAGTTGCAAAGGAGATGAACAGAACGATTCTAGCAGTGATGGCAGGGTTAACCAGGTTTTTACCAATGCCGCCATAGAGCTGTTTTACGATGATGATACCGATAAAGCAGCCTAAGATGGCAATCCAGTACGGAAGATTGGAAGGTACGTTGAATGCAATCAGCATACCGGTAACTGCCGCAGAAAGATCTCCCACAGTCTGCGGTTTTTTCATCAGCATGTTGTATGCCCATTCAAAGAACATACTAGCCGCAATACATACAACGGTTAAAATGATAACTCTTACACCGAACACATATGTACTGACCGCCAGAGACGGACACAGTGCAATCAGCACCCATTTCATGATGGCTGTGGTATCCGTGTTGCTGACGATATGCGGAGATGATGATACGACTAAATTATTATATGTCTTCTTATCCATTATTTAATCCCAGCCTCCTTTACTACAGCTTTTCCCAGCTTATTCATAAAGCTCAGAGGACGTCTGGCCGGACAGATATAGGAACAGCTTCCACATTCCATACACTGCATTACCTTCAGGTCGGACAGGGCCTGAGCGTCTCTGCTTTCATAAGCCTTAGCCAGTGCAGTCGGAATCAGCTTAAACGGACATGCCTGGTGACATCTGCCGCAGTTGATACATGCTGTTTCTTCCTTAACCATGGCCTGCTTTTTAGAAAACGCCAGAATTGCGTTGTTATTTTTCACGATTGGCATCTCGTCGGAGAAAATGGCTCTTCCCATCATCGGACCACCCATGAGAATCTTTCTCGGTTCTTCTTTATAACCGCCGCAAAATGCGATAACATCGTTAATCATGGTTCCAATCGGCGCTATGACATTCTTAGGAGTAGCTACTGCGTCGCCGTCTACCGTCATTCTCTTCTGAATCAGCGGCATACCAGTTCTAAAATACTGGCCTACAAATGCGATAGTAGTTACATTGGACAAAATGATACCTAAATCAGCAGGAAGTACGCCTGCATTCATGGTTTTACCGGTAATCTCATATACCAGCACACGCTCTGCTCCCTTTGGATATCTGGCTTGCAGCTTGAATGTCTTGATATTGGTGATTCCTTTTTCTGCCAAAACCTTATCCAGATGTTCGATGGCATCCATCTTGTTCTCTTCGATACCGATATAGCCCTCGTCTAAACCGATATATTTCATAACCAGCTGACAGCCTGCGATTAAATCCTCTGCATCCTCCAGCATCAGTCTGTGGTCAGAAGTGATAAACGGCTCGCACTCCGCTGCGTTTACAATCAGCGTATGCACATCATTGATGTTCTTTGGATTGAACTTAATGTGGGTAGGGAACGATGCTCCGCCCAAACCTACCAGCCCGCTTTCTCTGATTGCCTTTACAAATTCCGGCAGATCATTTGCTGTCGGCGCCTGAATTCCTTCGTAAATCTCCTGTTTCTTATCCGTCTCGATCACCACTAAAGTGTCTGCGCCGCCGGCAGCTGAACGCTGTTCCTCAATACCGGTTACGGTTCCGGAAACGCTGGAGTGAATCGGCGCGCTGACAAATGCATCCGTATCACCCAGGAGCTGACCTACTTTCACATAGTCTCCCTTTTTTACTAAAGGCTTACAAGGCGCTCCTATATGCTGAGACATGGAAATTTTCACAACATCAGGTATCGGCATCACTTCAGTCGCACACCCTGCGGTGTGTTTATAATGACTCACGTGAATGCTCTGTAAATGTTTTTGACCCATTTCGTTGAGACCTTCCTTTCTTAAAAATCGATATAATCATACAGTGTTTATTATACATCAGGTAAAAACAAAAATCATTAGAAACTTTTTCAAAAAACAGCAATTTCACACAAAATCGACATAATAATGCAAAATTGCAAGAGCCTTTGCCGTCCAAAATTACTTCTGGTACACAATTTTACCATCCACCATGGTCATTATTGGCAAAATATCCTTAATTTCCATGGAATCTACAGTAAAAATATCCCTATCCAGCACTACTAGGTCCCCATAGTATCCTGGCTTTAGCCGTCCCTTTCGTTCCTCCATAAACTGTACATAAGCGCTCTGCAAAGTATATGCATCGATGGCTGTCTCTACGTCTACACGCTCCTTAGGATAAAATCCCTCTATTGGTTTACCTGCTCTATTTTTTCTGGTAACTGCCATATAGATATTAGGGAAGGGATTGCAGTCCTCCACTGGACAATCGGTGCCATAGGACAAATTCGCGCCCATTTCCAGCAGAGTTCCGAAAGCGTAAGAAGTGGCGGTTAACTCCTTACCGCATAGCTGCTCTACAATGGTCATATCGTAGTCCAAAAAAATCGGCTGGGCCAGTACAGGTATATGATTTTCTACAATTCTCTTGAGAAGCGACCGGTCGGTAATCTGGCAATGCACCAATCCGTGGCGCAACGGGTTCTTTCCATCTTGAAAAGTCTTTTCATAGCAGTCCATTACCTGGGAAATAGCTTCATCTCCAATGGCATGGGTCACCACCTGCATATGATTATCCGCTGCTAAGCGGCAAAGGCTCTCCATAGTATCTTTACTCATACAGTCAATGCCATGATTATCTCTGTCGCCCACATAGCCGTTTTTCATAAGAGCCGTTCGTGCCCCCAGGCTGCCATCCTTAAAGAGCTTCAGCGGTCCGATGGTCAGCCACCCATGGCCCTCACCGCATCGCAATGCTTTACAACGTTCATCCTCTAAAAAGTTCCTAAAACCCTCTTCATCATTGAAGCATACCTGGTGGTGAACTCGCAGTTTGCCCTTGCCTGCGTCATAGACATTTTGATATACCTTGATGGCTTGCTCCCCTGTTTCAAAGGAAATACCCACGTCGTTGCTCTGCACGCTGGTCAGTCCATGAGAAACCCCATATTCCATGGCAGCTGCCAACAGTTCCTCCTGCTCCTCTAATGTAAAAGGTGGTATCAGAGCCTTGGCCATGGCACAGGCATTTTCAGTAAAAATACCGTTTGGATAGCCATCCTCCTCCAAGTAAAAAGCGCCTCCAGGTATCTGAGGTGAACCTATGGAAAGTCCCATCATCTCAAGGGCCTTGGTGTTGGTCACAAGAGCGTGACCACAGATTCTCTCCAAAACTACCGGTATTTCTCTGCTGATTCGATCCAGGTCGTGGCGGTTGGGCATCCGCTTTTCGTCTATGAACAAGTCCTGGTTCCATCCCAATGCGTGAAGGCCGCGGGTTACGCGCTCCGGATGGTCTGTTATAAAGGTTTGACAGCGTTTCACCAAATCATCGATGGAAAGACTGCCCTCAATCTGTGCCTGGTAAAGTTTTTCACCAAACTGCATGAAATGAAGGTGAGAATCATTGAGTCCCGGTATGACCGTTTTACCGTCACAATCATAGCTTACCGCGGCATCCTCGGCAGCATCAAATATCTCTTCATTGGTTCCCACCCGAAGGACCATGCCGTCCTCTATCAATACTGCCTGGACAAACTGTCCTCGCTCCACATAAATCTTTCCATTATATACAACTGTTTTCATTTTCTTCTCCTTTTACTGACTTATTACCCACTTAAAGACGGCCCACTGTGACCCATCCCTTTTCATCCAGACCGATAACCTTCTGTCCTGCCTGCCGCAGACCGACCACATATTGGACTACATCTCGGTTAAACACCTCTCCTGGGCATACTGCTGGAATTCCCGGCGGATAGGGAATCACTGCTTGGGCGCAAACCCTTCCCTCCGCTTCTGCCAGCGGAATCCGTTCTTTCCAAACCGGGACTCTGTCCATTTTTAATTTTTCTTTTGGCGGCGGGATGCACGGATGCTCTGTCACAGACTTCCTCTCCTGGTCGCTAATATCCCTTAATGCCTCTACCAGCCTTTCATAGTCCCATCGCCTATTGCCGATTCCGCTCATGGCCATGGCCAAATTCCCTGTGGTAAGCTCCACGAAGATATTCTGCTCCATGAGCAGCCTTTCCAACCTGTTGCCATCTATGCCATAAGCTGACATATCCAGGTTCAGCTTTGTGGGGTCCAAACCAGGATGAACCATCAGCCTGAGCTCTGGAACCTCTTTGACAGCTGTATCATAGAACCACTGCAAATCGTCAGCCCAGCTTTCCATCAGTTCTGCCCCGTGGTTTTCTAGCAGGTCCGCATTAATATCCAGGGAGGCCATAAGTAGATAGGAAGGGCTGGAACTTTCCACAGCCTGAAGCCGGTCAGTTAGAGCGTAACGGTCTACTCGCTGGGTGCAGACATTGAGAATGGCCGACTGGGTAAAGGAGGCCAAGGTCTTATGTGCGCTGTTTATGACCACATCGGCCCCCTGCATCTCAGCAGGCTCAGGAAACTCCAAGCCGCTCCCTGCAGGCAAATATTTTGCAAAGCAGGCAAGGTGCGCCCCATGGGCCTGGTCAACGATGAGAACCTTTTCCCGCTCATGGGCGACTTCTGCAATGGCTTTAATGTGACTGCATATACCATAGTAATTAGGCGATGGAAGAATTACTGCTGCCGCATCAGGGTGCTCATCCAGACACCTCTTTATCTCCGCAGCTGTCACCTGGCCAGAAATACCGAATTCATGGAGTTTATCGGGGTATGCATATACGGGACTGATGTCGCCAAGTGTCAAAGCGTTAAAAACCGATTTATGGCAATTCCGTGCCATCACAATCTTCCCACCCCGTGGTACAGCCGCCAGAATCGACGCAATAAGGCCGCCTGAACTGCCATTGACTAAGAGATAGGAATCTTCCACTCCATAGAGCCTCTCATAGCGGTTCATCACATCAGCAATCACAGTCTCTGCCTGAAACAAGTTGTCAGCCCCTGGAATCTCTGTGATATCGCAGTCCATGATTCGGTCTAAAAAATCTCCGTACCCGTATCGGCGGTAAATGTCCGCCCCCTTGTGTCCTGGCATATGAAAGGACACTGGATGTTCCCTTCCATGATCTAATAAAAATTCCGTCAGTTTCATCAATTCCTCCTTTCTCTCATTCACCCTAAAGGCCTTTACAAATTGGTATCTCAATCTGCACGATATATTCCTCAACCCTTTCGATGACGTTTTCGTTGATTCCCATTTCGTAGGAATAGCCGGTCAGCTTCAAACCATGTGCTTCGGCATACTGAAATATTTCCTCATAACGGTGGGGCAGGTCGTCCCACCGCCCTTTATAAAATGCTCTAAGATAAGAGCCGCCGGGCTGTATATGCAATCCTTCCCGCTTCACTGGAAAAGGAATCTCAATAAATAGCCTGGAATAATTGTCAAAGTCTTCGGCAAGCAAACTTTCCACAGAAATCATGGCGCCATAAGAAGCATCATGCAAACGATGCGGCTGATACTGTTTGGTCTTTTCCGTAATCATCTCCACCTGTTTGTCAAAGGAGATTTCATTTTGGATTTCTACTGTGACCAAGGCCCGCTCCTCTTTTTCCACAACAAGGATTTCTGACAAATCCATGGTCAACAGGGTTTCCATATTGTCCCGATAATTCTCTAAGGTTCTTTGAATTCCCCTTAGATGGTCAATCCTATCTACCACTTCATGAATCTTTTCCTCCAGCATCCGTTTCATGCCAGTAGCAGAACGATTCTCCATAAAATCCTGTATTTCTTTTAGGGACACATCCAGTTCTCTTAATAGCAAAATCGTCTCTAAGGCTGAACTTTGATGGTAATCGTAATAACGATATCCTGTTTCCGGATGAATATACACTGGATGAAAGAGGCCGATTTCATCGTACCACATCAAGGTCTTTTTATTGATTCCACGGAGGGCTGCAAATTGGCCGATGGTCAATAATTTATCTTTTCTTTTCATTTTTAATAAAATACCTCTTGACCGTACAGTTACTGTACGGTCTATTGTATACTACAGAGCAATGATATGCAAGAAAAACAGAGAAAGAGGAGAACCATCATGAATGAACAAACCAGTTACAATAGACCGGTTGCATTAAAGAATATTTTAAAATTTGCCGTCTCCACCATCGTTATATATGTACTCATGTTCGCCTGTAGCCGAACTGATGGTCATACTGCTTTCCGCCTTCTTCTTTGCAAAATATAGGCATCGTTATCACTATTTCTTTAGAGGTTTAAAAACAGCCAACGTTTTGCGCTAATCTTGCTGGCTGTTTTCAGGAAAAATCCTAAAATGTACAACATCCAAGAAAGTAAAACGGAGTTGTCGCGCCATGCGACAACTCCGTTCTTTCGTCTATTCGTCTACGCCTTGTGCAGTAGCACGTTCAAAGAGTGCTTTGACTTCTTCAGATGGCTTCCGGTCAACCAAACTCATAACCACCGCAGCCAAAAATCCAACCATAAATCCTGGTATCAACTCATAAATTCCGGTGGAGCCGGATAGAAAACTGAGCCACAGAATATCGGTCATAGCTCCAAGGGTAACGCCTGCGACAGCTCCCTTATAGGTGAGTCTCTTCCAGAACAGAGACAGCAGAATCACCGGACCAAAGGAAGAACCAAAGCCAGCCCATGCATTTTCCACCAGATTCATGATAGTCTGCGCCCCTTCTCCCTTGCTGGATGCAATCAAATATGCGATAACAGACACAGCAACGACAACCAAGCGTCCTACCCAGAGAATCTCCTTGTCATTGGCCTTCGGACGAAAAATCGGTTTATAGATATCCGAGGTAAAGGAACTGGATGCCACAAGGAGTTGGGAATCAGCCGTAGACATGGAGGCCGCTATAATAGCCGCCATCAAAATGCCTGCCAGAAACGGCGGGAACAGCCATCTGGCAAAGAAAATAAAAATCATCTTCTGATCACCTGTGATCAGTAGCTTTTCTGCCAGAAACATTCTTCCCAGATAAGCAATCAAACAGGTAGCGCCTAAGGCCAGAACGACCCACACGATGGCCACAGTGGCGCTCTTCTTTACCATGGACGGTTTTTCAATGGACATGAAACGTACCAAGATGTGAGGCATACCGAAGTAGCCCAGACCCCAGGCAAGACCGCTGACAATCTCCTGCCAGCTTGCGTCAAACAAGCCTCCACCAAAGTCGCATATAACTTCCTGGCCTGAAACGCCGTCTATATAGCTATATACGTTGGAAATCAGCGACGTATCCATTTCCTGAGTGGCCATTACCACAATCGGCACCGCAAGAAGTGCAGCCAGCATGAGAATTCCCTGGAAAAAGTCCGTCCAGCAAACTGCTTTAAATCCACCTAAAAAGGTACAGGCCAGCATGGCAAGGACAAAGACAATCATTGCAGTCTGAGTGTCCAGCTTAGGAAATACGGTTACAAACACCGACGTTCCCGCCACAAATCCAGACGCCACGTAAACGGTAAAAAAGATAAAAAAGATGACGGCGCATATGATTTGCAACGTATGACTCTGGGCCAGGAAACGATTTCTCAGATATTGGGGCAGCGTAATGGCGTCTCCCGCTTCTTTGGAAAATCTTCTCAGCCGTTTGGCCACAAATATCCAGTTGGCTGCAGTTCCCAGGGCCAAGCCAATGCCAATCCACATTTGGCCAAAACCGAATGCCAAGATGCTCCCCGGAAGTCCCATCAAAAGCCACGCCGACATATCAGAGGCCTGTGCAGACATGGCTGCAACCCACGGTCCCATGGATCTGCCTCCCAAAAAGAATTCCTTTTCCCCATTGGTGGCCTTATCCCTCAAAAAGAAGAATAGGCCGATTCCCACAATAAAAACAAAATATAATCCGAATGCAATTACTTCTCCGTTCATAAATGCTCACTTTCCTTTTCTCGGAAACACCTTCTATAGTTCCAGCCCGTTTGCCAGGTTCCGCATAAAATCCTGCACATTGGTAACAATACCCTTTGCAGACAGGCTGCCTCTGTCTCCCAGCTTGTTGGCCGCGAATTCAGAGGTGTCCACCATGTAGAAATATACCGGTCTGATGGTTCCATCTGCAAGAACCCGATAAGTCGGGGTCATATTGCCGGTGGCGATGGTATGAAGCACCGTAGCCATGCCGATGACCGTGGTGGCCTTACGTACATGGGAGCGAATGGTATCCTGCCCCTCATAGGTATGTTCGTAAACCTCTGGCAGCGGACCGTCGTCGCGGATAGAACCATTGAGTACAAAAGGCACGTTATTCTTCACACAGCTACAGATAATGCCATTATTGATTCCTTCCTTTTCAATGAATTCCGGAATGGAACCATAGGTATTGATAGCGTTGATGGTGTCCAGATGATTGTAATGGCCCATCTCGTGAAGTTTCTGATTTTTAATATCGCAGCCCAGGGCCGTACCCAGGTAAGCGCCTTCCAAATCATGGGTAGCCAAAGCGTTTCCAGCCAGGAGAGCTTGACAGTAACCTTCTTTAATCAGGGCTGCCATAACCCGACGCGCCTCCACATCGAAGCTGCAAGCAGGGCCCAGCACCCAGACCACATAACCGCCATGAGCCTTTTCATATTTCAAAAGCTCGATGAGATTTTCATAATCATAGGTAAAGGAAGTCTCCCTACTCCGGCTCTGGCGAAAGGCAAAGGTATTCTTAGCGCCATCCTCCTCCCCTTTCGTCCAGCAGTCGTCATGAACATAGATGCCTTCGCTGGCATCCTCACTTCTGCCTACTACCACCAGGTCCCCTTCTTTGATGTTTCTGAATTCTACCACTCGAATCTTTTCTCCGTCCCATACCGGTACGGCATCCATACGGCTATCTTCAGCCAAATACCACTTGCCGTCGATTTTAAAATACTCGGGATAAATGGATGTTGCATGAAAGCCCTTAGGCGCTGCCTTAGCATGGGGCGCTACCACCAGTTTCGCATTGGGTGCATCTATGAAACGCGCTTCATTAAAATTCGGCGCAATAAAATTTGCTAGTTGAAAACTCATATGATTTCATTCCTCTCTTGTAATTTTTTATTATCATACCACATTCTAAACTAGAACAAAATACAGAATAAGTTCTATATATATTTAAGTATATACCTTCCTATATTTCATTATAAATATTGAAATTTCAATATTTTTATATTATACTATATTCTATACTAAAATCTGTACTAAAAAATAAACATAAATATTTTAGGAGAAAGACGCCATGAAAAAGAAAAATTCCAGAAATACGAAGGGAAAAATCGTCTCCGCTGCCTGGAAATTGTTTTACGATCAAGGGTATAACGATACCACCATCGATGAAATTATAGAACTCTCCGGCACCTCTCGGGGCTCCTTTTACCATTACTTTGAAGGGAAAGATGCACTCTTAAGCTCCCTTTCCTATCTCTTCGATGAAAAATACCAGGAGTTGATTGAAACTATGGATGAAAACCTTTCTCCAGTGGATAAGCTCATCTATATCAATCACGAACTCTTTCTTATGATCGATAACACGGTCTCTGTGGAGCTTTTGAGCCAATTATTTGCCACCCAACTGACCACTAAGGGAGAAAAGCACCTGATGAATCCCGGGAGAACCTACTACAAACTTGTCCGCCAAATCGCTGCCGAAGGTCTTGCCGACGGCACCTTCCGCAATACTTTATCTGTAGGCGACATCACTCGGGCCTATGCCATGTTTGAACGAGGTCTCATGTACGACTGGTGCCTTTCCAGCGGCAGTTACTCCCTCTGTCAATATGGTCAAACCATGTTGCCTCTATTCCTGTCCTCCTTCTGCCACCATGTTTTGCAGCCACACGCCCCGCTTCACCAGAGCAAAACCGATGGCGCACTTGATTAAGTCCAGCAACTGACAAATCAAATAGATAGCCACAATATACATGGCGGTAAACCGACTTAAGATGAATACCACCGGAATGGTCAATACCCACATGAAAGCGCTGTCGAACAAGAAAGTGACGATGGTCTTTCCACCGGCACGGAGGGTAAAATAGGTGGTATTGACAAAGGCAAAAATCGGCATACAGAGCCCGCAGATTTGAATAAATCTGGTAGCCAGCAGCTGGATTGCTGCATCCGTGTTATATAAATGTGGAAACAGGGGTGCGATGAGAAACATGACGATGCCGCTGATGGTACAACAAAATACCGCAAAGGCGATAAGCTGATTGTCCTCTTCTCTGGCTCTTTCCAGTTTGCCGGCGCCCAATAGCTGTCCAATGATGATGCCTACCGCATTTCCCAGGGAAATGAACACTACATTAAACAGATTGCCGATGGTGTTGGCAATGTTAATGGCTGCTACCACTTCCAATCCTCTTAGGGAATAGCACTGAGTCAACAGGGCCATACCCACCGACCAAAGCAATTCATTGATAAACAGAGGCGTACCCACCCGAAAAATCTTTGCAACCAGCCAGGATGGTATAGTGAAATTCCGGTAAAGACCTTCGATAAATGGATTTTCCTTTGTATGCTTATGGCTCCAAACCATGATAATGGCCAGCTCCACAAAACGGGACAGCACAGTGGCGATAGCCGCGCCCACCACGCCCAAAGTCGGCGCGCCGAATTTTCCAAAGATTAAAATATAGTTGAACAGCAGGTTAATCAGTACCGCGGCAATACCACTTATCATCGGCACCACAGTCTGACCTGTCTCTCTTAAAGTGCTGGAATAAGCCTGGGTAAGTGCAAAAGGCAATAGACCTACAAGCATCACCTTTAGGTAATCAAGACCATATCCCAAGGTTGCCACAAGGTCGCCATCTCCTTCCCCTTCATGGAGAAAAGCGCCTACTAACATTTCTCCACCGCCCAGAAAAACCACCATAAATACGCCGCTCAACACCACGCTGCAAACCAGCTTGAATCGGAAGGCATACCGAAGACCCTCGTAGTTTTGACTGCCAAAAAATTGGGCGCCTAAAATACCTGCGCCAGCCACTGCGCCAAAGATGCAGATGTTAAATACCAACATCAACTGATTGACGATGGCAACTCCCGACATAGGTTCTGTTCCCACCTGTCCAACCATAATGTTATCCAAAAGCCCTACAAAATTGGTGATACCGTTCTGAATCATAATGGGCAGCGTAATCATAACTACCTTTTTATAAAACTGCTTATCACCAATGAGCCGCGGTCTTCTTTCCTGGCCGCCTGACCTATTTATTTCGCCCAATTCTTTTCTCCTTATCTTCTATACAAATTGATAGGATTCTATTCCCGTTTTCTGCTAGTAATCAAAATATCCCCAGCCTTCTCCAGCATACTGATATCCTGCAGGATATGTGCTTTTTGCTCTGGCACCGGCACATCCACTTTGCCATCAAACAGACTCTCAATCCGCGCGATGGCTACAAACATATATTTTCCTCGAAAAGTGACTGCAATCTGCTCTCCCACCGCCTCAGAAAACTCCATAATCTTCTCTATCACCTGGGGCGTCAACACATAATATGCGTTATGCTCGTCGGCAGCATAGACCTGAAACTTCTTATTGAACAGAGCGTTATCCGTTTCAATCTTATGGTCTGCCGTCCACCCTTTAATATTGGAAAGGAACTCCTTCTGAAAAATTTGCAGATGCCCATCGCTAATCTTCCGCTCGTCAAACTCACTGAAGGACATGACCTGCCCTTCAAAAATTTCTTCAATTACATTTTTCTTGCCTCTACGAACCATTCGTCTGCTGGTCACGTCGCTAAATCGAAATTCGATATCCTTATATGTACCGGTCAAAAGGTCCTCACTGAGAAAATACTGCTGCTGGCCGCAAGCCACCACCGCCGCATTGCGAATCTCGTCGTAGGTAAACCCTCTCTTCTGGGAATAGGCCAGGTCCTTCAAGTCCGGATTGGCGCTGACCACCGACAGCACATACTTACTCTTAAATGCCTGATTGAACTTATTATATGCCCTCTGTACGATCATCCAATAAAACAGCCCTAAAGCGCCCAGACCAATGGTCCCCGCTGCAATGATGGTAATGATAATATCAATTATCATACCGTATTCTTCAGGTTTGCAACTCCAAATAATTGGAATCGAACCGATGAGCGCGGCGACTGCCAATATGACTGCAATTATATAGCGAGTACGAGCCTTTTTCCTCAGCTTTTCCAGTTCTTCATCGCTGAGAAAGTCTCCAGTGTTCCCCTGATTTTTTCCTAGTTCAATGGTGCGCATCTATCCTTCCTCCTCTAGTCAAACTTCACTGCAAAGGATTTTTTCTGTTCTTCCACTTGGTAGAAATCCACCTTCTTCATGCGGTGAATCGCTGCTACAATCAGCTGTGGGAAGGTTGCAATCGCCTGATTATATAAGGAGGCGTTGGCATTGTATAGCCGCCTTGCCGCCTGTAAGTGTTCCTCTGCATCGAAGATGGACTTCTGGAAATGCTCCATGGAAATCCACGAATACAAGGTCGGATACTGTTCCATCAGTGCATTGACACTGGCGCCCACGCCGCTTAAGTCCCGATGGATATTGCTCATCATACCCAGTTTGTGGTTGAAAGTCATCTCGTTCTGTTCAAGGCCAGCTTCCATGGCTTGCTGGTTGGCAGCCTGCTGTGCTTCGTACCGCTCGTTGCTGCTTCTGGTAAAGCCTCTGCGGCTGGTTTCCATGTTCCGCTTAATCTGTTCCATCTGCTTGGTCTGTTCATTTAATCTTGCGTCGATGGACTTCATGGCATCCTCGGTCAATTCCTTCTGCTGGTCAAAATTCCGCTTCTGCTCCTCGGTATTGCTACGAATCTGGCTGACCTTGACAAAAGTCTCATATTCATGAGCCAAATACTTTTTTACAGCCTCGATTTCCTCTGAAAGCAGGTCATACCGCTTCTCCAGGGCCACATCGATGCCAGAACTTCCCTCTTCTACCTTCACATATAGCTTTTTCAGCCGATTATACATGATAATATACAAGGCGAGTAACAGGATTATCACACCGCCAACGATTAGAATAGTCTCCATCCTTCTACCTCCTCGGAATTTCTCAATTTATGCGGTGGGCTGCCCGGGCCAGTCCCAGGGCGGGCCGCATCCAAGATAGATTCTACCACATTTTATGGTGGGAATTCTACCCATCTGCTAAAAAAATTTGTATGCTAATGGATGCTGCCTGAATTTCGATATTTTTGATATATCGGAGGAAAATATCGAACATCCTTCGCCAATTTCGATATTTTTTCATATCATCCCAAAAACATCGAAGATTTTGCCTCCTTTATATGGAATTTCATTTCTCCAAAATCATTTTATATTATAACCCTATAAAAAATATCTATTTTATCTATTTTTTTATTATATAGGATAACTTTCTCCTTCCATTCTTCGATATTTTTTCTATAATTTTTCACTGTATCGAAAAAATTTTTATAAACTCGATAGTTTGTTTATATATAAAGAAATATCGAAAACCTTCACGCAATTATCACAATTCTATGTTCCCAACCCTCAAAAACACACTGTGCTCCCAACGTTTCCTCCCAAACCACAGATAATATCCAAGGTCTGAATGACTGCATCCATATCCAGTCTGCCGTTGGCATCATCAGCAGTCAGAAAAAGATTTTTCCCCAGAACAAAGTCGTTCAAATGATAGATTTGAATCTTCCTCATCTGTCTTTGCAAATATGTTTCATTTCCCAGCATACCGAAATGTTCCCAGATTAAAATCCGTCCATCCGGTAAATGGATAACAAAGTCAGGAGTAAAAGTTATGATTCCACCACCTTCCGCTTTCAGCGTTATAGGTTCCTCATAAACAAAACGAATCCCTCGTGCAAACATGGCATTTACGATCAATGCTTCTGATTTACTCCGCACATAAAAACCGGCTAGCGTTGGCTGCGTCAAGTTCTCTGGATGAGACGCATTGCGGGAAGCAACGGTTTGTAATTCATTTAAGTGGGTATCGGCCTGTACAGGTAGCCCAATATTTTTGTAAGCACGCCCTAAGGATTGCAAAATGTCTTCCATATGGTAAGGTGCATATTGGGCGGCAAGTTTCTCCTGCAAAGACAAATTGCTTCGGATTTTAGTGATAGACTTTTTCACAAATGCCTTTCGCTTGAATAGCACAAGAATTTCTGTGTCGGTAACCTTTAAATGTTTCTGTAAGGTGATTTTCCGGCCGGTATGTTTCTCGATTTTCTGGTAGGATATCTTGTAATAAACTTTCTTCCCCTTCCTATAACTGGTCGAAGTGCCCGACGGCATCTTTTTTAACTCCTGCTCATACTGTGCAAGTAAAGTTCGCTCTAACGCCATGTCGTCAATCAGATGTTTTTTGAAATTCCTCATAGGTGTATGCCCTTCCTTTTTCCTTTTTCTTCCAGTATAATCAATTAGAGCATTTCTTTCAGTACACTTTGGAAATTTTTCACTTTACCCAAAGAAAAACGCCGCCGACACAAGGCCGGCAGCGCATAAAACCACCTATTTATTTCATCACATCGATGCCCATATATGGACGCAGAACCTCTGGCACAACCACAGAGCCGTCTGCCTGCTGGTAATTTTCCAGGATAGCAGCCACGGTTCTGCCTACTGCCAGACCGGACCCGTTTAAGGTGTGGACGAATTCCGGTTTGCCGCCGCCCTCCGGACGGAACCGGATGCCAGCGCGGCGGGCCTGGTAGCTTTCGAAGTTGGAGCAGGAGGAAATCTCCACATATCTGCCATAGCTTGGCATCCAAACTTCAATGTCATAGGTCATTGCCGAGGAGAATCCCAAATCTCCAGTGGACAGTCTTACTACTCTGTACGGAATTTCCAGCTTTTTCAGCACATCCTCAGCAGCTGCAGTCAGGGATTCCAGTTCATCATAGGAAGTGGACGGTTCTACAAACTTAACCAGCTCCACCTTGTTAAACTGATGCTGACGAATCAGGCCTCTGGTGTCGCGGCCTGCAGAGCCGGCTTCTTTACGGAAACAAGGAGTATAAGCCGTATAATAAATCGGCAACTTAGCGCCATCCACGATTTCCTGAGCCAGCAGATTGGTCACAGGCACCTCTGCGGTAGGAATCAGGAACTGGTCTTGAGCCGGTACATGATACATGTCCTCCTCAAACTTGGGCAGTTGACCGGTACCGATCATAGCTTCCCGATTGACCATAAACGGCGGCAGGATTTCCGTGAAACCGTGTTCCTCCGTATGGAGGTTCAGCATAAAATTAATGACCGAACGTTCCAGACGAGCGCCCTTGCCCTTATATACCGTAAACCGTGCGCCGGAAAGTTTTGCGCCCCGTTCAAAGTCTAAAATATCTAAAGCTTCCCCAATGTCCCAGTGAGCCTTTGGCTCAAAATCAAAGGTGGTTGGCTCCATGAACTTACGAAGCTCTTCGTTGTCGCTGTCATCTTCACCCATCTGCACCTGCGGATTCGGTGTATTCGGCACGCCTAGGAGAGCGTCCTTGAGATCCTTCTCTACCTGGGATAGCTGTCCGTCCAGCTCCTTAATCTTCTGTGACAGTTCCTTCATCTCGGCCATAATGGCAGTGATATCCTCGCCTGCCTTTTTCAGCTTAGGAATTTCTTTAGAAACCGTGTTCTGCTGATTCTTCATCTGCTCCACTTCGGCTAACAGTTCCCGCCTGCTTTCATCCAAACGGACAACGTTTTCAATGCCGAAACTTCCCTTGCATCTTCTCTCTACAGCGGCTTTCACGCCTTCATAATCTTCTCTGATTCTCTTTATGTCTAACATGGTTCTCCCTCTTTTCCTCCTTCTCGCCTGGCAGCTTGGGAAGGCCCCTGGCAAAATATATTAAAACAGGTTCTTTTTGTAACGTAAGTAGGTTTCAATCAGTTGGTCGATCTTCTTTTGCAGTTCCACCTGCAGGTCGGAAGCCAAATCATAATCGCCGTCATCCAAAGCCTCCTTGGCTCTGGTCAGCAGACATTTTTCGGCCAACGTATCCTTACCGATATAGAAGCGCAGCAGATTGATCTGATTCCAGTTTTCCAAATCATAATCGGTGGCATCCTCTCCGTGAAGTTTCACGCAATCCCGCACAATATCCATAAAGTTTGGAATGATTCGATTGTGCAACTCCATCTTCCACTGATTCAGAGTAGCGGTAAAAAACGACTCGATGGTTAAATTGCTGATGACATCTCCCTGAATTGCACGAACCTTTTCCGGATACTTGCGAATAGCCTGCAAATTCTCCCATACGGTGGCCGGCGCAATGCCAAACAGATGGTTCCGCTCCTCTTCCGTATAATCCTCAAATACGTTATGCTCGCTTCGATATTCTCTCTCGGTTTCCAGATAAAAGTCGGTTTCACCGTGGGATTTAGACAAGGATTTTTCCAGGTCGGCCGGCGTCTTGCCTTCCTGCAGCGCCGCCCGAATACCATCTAGCATCGCCATGTAACAGGTGGCTAAAATCAGGTAGGTATTGCTTCTCGGATTGGGCGCACGAAGCTCAAAGCGAGTCGCCATAGGATTCTTGGCATCTCTAATGAGACCCACCAGGATAGTTCTATTTCTTGACGGCTCCGTAACACTTCTGCCGAGGGAGGTGACGATACAAATCGGCGCCTCATAGCCAGGCTTTAGGCGATTCAGGGAGTCGGTGGTAGAGCTGACAAAAGGATTGATAGCTTCATAATTTTTCAAAATACCCATCAGGCCGCCAAAGCCCAGAGGACTCAAATAGTCCTTGGTCATATCCTTGGCTGCAAACAGGTTGACCATCTTTCCATTCTTTAATCTGGCAGCTACGCCTAAGTGGGTATGCTCGCCGCTTCCAGCCACACCGGCGATAGGTTTTGCCAAAAAGGTGGTGTGAAGGCCAAACTGGTTGAACACATCGCGAACAATGTATTTAATCTGCTTTTCATTGTCAGCAGCCTGCATGGCGCTGGCATACTTCCAATCGATTTCCAGCTGCTCCATAATATGATCATGGGTACCTGCGCTGCTCACATGGGATTTAACGCCGCCAACTTCCTTGTGACCCATTTCTACACCTACTCCGTAACAATCAATGATTTCCAGGGTCTTTTCCAGAGCGGTTCGCACCGGCCCATGGGTCCTCTTCCAATACTGCTCCTTTAGTTCCTGGGAGGTGGAAAGTTCCTCTCGGTCTGCCTTATCCTCTGGCGTTTTAACCCAGAATTCAAGCTCAGTGGCGCTGGTGATGCAGATTTCATCGATTTCTTCTACGCTATCGACCCCATTGATGTATTGGAATACATAAGGGTGTGCCCTGAGGAGTTCCATGGTCTGGGTCTTAAAGGTCTCCACCGCATTGCGGAGGATGGAGCGGGCTCCAACCTCCACCTTGTCGTTATGAATCAAATATGCCGGAATTCGCAGGGTTCCCACCGGCAGGCCGGTCTTTGGATCGATATTATCATAGTTGTAATCCACATACCAGTTGACCGAACTGTCAGGCACCAAATCCACTTTGGCATTGTTCAGATCTGCAATCTTAGGCAAGTCTACGCTGGAGCCGTCGGTCTGTACGCCATGGGTAAGCATATTTTCCATGTCGTCTAAAAACAGCTTCAGCGGAATTTTTTCATCTGTATCATTACCTGTGATATCCAGTCCTACGAAGGATACAAACTGTACTTCTGGATGACTTACCAAAAGCCCGATGATATCCTCCTTTTCGTGTTTCCCTGCCGGGATGTTAAAAAGCATTTTTTCCAATGGAAATTCCAGCATCTTTCGCCTCCTTTATTCACTAGCTAATTTATTGAGATATTTTTCAAGCTGTTCTAAATATTCGCCATACGCTGCCCAGTCTCCATTCTTCTGTGCGTTCTGTGCGTCTTCCAAAGCCTCTGCCGCCTTCTGAATCAGTTCAGTTTGCGACATTTGGTTTTCGTCTGGCGTATCGCTGCCCGGCTGGTCTGTATCGCCGTCGCCTGGCTTCCCTGTGGTCGGCTGACCGTCCGGCGTATTAATGCCCTGCTCAGCCTGGTCTCCAAAGAGGGAAACAAGACATTCTGCAATGGTCTCTTCATAAGCAATCTTATCATCGTAAGCCATGATGATACGCTTTACCTCTGGAATACTGGAATTGGTTGCCTCCAGATATACCGGCTCCACATAAAGCAACGAGGTATTGATTGGAATTACAAACATGTTTCCTCTTCTATAGGAAGTACCAGAAGAACTCCACAGGGAGAATTCCTTAGAAATCTCCGTATTTTGGTCAATCTGAGCCTCTATTTGCTCTGGACCATAGACGGTCTTGCTCTTCGGGAATTGGTAAAGCACCAGATTGCCATACTGGTCGCCATCATTTCTAGCTACCATCAGCGCCGTCATGTTCCATTTGGACTTCGGCGTAAAGGCAATGGAGTTAAAGAACTCTGCTCCATCTCCATCTGGCAGCTTCGCAATGAAGTAACTTGGCTTCATCTGAACTCTTTCTGTTCCATATACTTCATAGGCGATGTCCCATAAGTCCTCGTTCTGATAGAATACGTTGACGTCTTCCATGTGATATTTTGCATAGACGCTTGCCTGGATGGTAAGAAGGGTATTCGGGTAACGGATATGGGCCTTCAAACCTTCTGGCATCTGATCTCCGGACTTAAACAGAGACGGATAAATCTTTGCATAGGTGGCTGCGATTGGGTCTTCTGGGTCAACTACATAAAAGTCCACATTACCGTTGTAGGCATCTACTACTACCTTGATGGAGTTTCTGATGTAGTTGGTAGTTCCGTTAAACGGCTCTGAATACGGATAATAACCGCTGGTGGTGTAAGCATCGATCATCCAGTACAGCTTGCCATCTACCACAACCATATAC
Source organism: Bacillota bacterium (assembly GCA_022793795.1). Taxonomy (GTDB): domain Bacteria; phylum Bacillota; class Clostridia; order Peptostreptococcales; family Anaerovoracaceae; genus RGIG7179. The sequence goes on along the minus strand of JAAWDM010000013.1, from coordinate 9,119 downwards.
GGGTCGTTTTCATAGCTGAGATACGGCATGATGGTCTGTACTCTCTCCATCACATTCCGATTGATGATAATTCTGGAATCGCTGTCCACGTTGGAGGCTACCAGCATCTTTAAACTGCCCTCTCTGATGGAGAACATGATTCTATTGAGGAAATTCAGCTTGATACCTGCAGTACCTTCATACTGGGTATAAGCATTGCTTTCGCCTTGCGGATAGTCAAATTCTTGCTCATCGGTGCCAACGATGATATATTCATTGGAAAGCTCTCCAAAATAAATCTCCGGTCTGTCTATTTTAATCTCATCTACAGTGGATTCCGGCGGAATGTTTCCGATGAGTACGTCCGGCTGGCCGCTGGCTGTTACCTTGTCTACACGGGAAATGGCCACGCCGTAGCCATGGGTGTACTTTAGATGTCTGTTGAGCCAGGTATCGCTGATTTTACTTTCATCGATTTCTCTGGTGGTCAGGAAGGTTTGGGTATATTCCCCATTGACCATATATCTGTCTACGTCCACATCGTTGAAGGTATAGTATTGACGGATACTCTGGGTCTGATTGTAGAACTGTTTTGCCGGATCAAAATCGTTGATACGGATATTGTTGATGGTGTCTGTATTTTCATTGATATCCGTATAGGTCAGACTGTCGTCTGCAGCAAAAGGTTTGGTATCTACATTGTCCAACTGATAAGCATACTGGGTATATTCGATGTTCCATGCCAGATATTCGCTTTCCTTGCTGATTTCCGACGGGGAAACCACAAAGTTCTGAATCAGATATCCTGCGCCGGAGCCCACTACACCAATTACAATCATAATAACTGGCACAGTCAGCAGTTTCTTGTAATCCTTCTTCTTCATGAAAACTACAAACAGAATTGCAGAAATCACCGCTAAAACGCAAAGAGCCCTGTACATCCATAGGGTCACGTTAACATCGGTAAAGCCTGCTCCATATACGGCTCCCGTATGGACATGGAGCAAGTCAAACTGACGCAGGAAGAAATTGATGGCAAGCATGATGAAAAATACAAAGCCCAGCAAAGAAATTTTACCCGATGCGATGGACATTAGCTGTTTAAAATTGCCGTCGTTAAACTGCTTCTTAGGTTTTCTTGCAGGACGAGGGCCTGCCCCTTGCTTTCCAAAGAAGGCTTCTGTAAACTTTGCAAAAGGATCTTCGCTGCCGCCTGCCCCGCCTCTGCTAGCAAACGGATTATCGTTTTCTTCACTCTCCTGTCCGGCAAAGGTTTCTTCTACCTCTGGCTCAGCCTTTTCAAACACGTCTGGCGTCCGCACAGTCATTAAAATGGTATAGTAAATCACCGTAAGAACCACAAAGCCGACGATGATACCAATGAGAATCTCATTGATCTGGCTCAAAAATTCCAACTTAAAGATGTAAAAAGATACATCCAGGTGGAACAGTGGGTCTGCGATGTTGAAATCCGTACTGTTGGCAAACTTTAATATATCAAACCAAAGCTGACTTACCGTGGTCACTGTGGCGAAGATACCAAATACGGCTGCCAAAATGATGGTCGTCTTTCTCAGCTTTTTCATATCGGTCGCTTCACTGGAAGCGATCTTTTTAAAATAGCTTTTTTTCAAATGATTGAGATATATGGCTACCAATCCGGTTACCACAATAAACGTAGGTATTCCCACCGTAAGCTGAGTCACCAGCTGTTTAAAGAATACGTCCACGTATCCCATCTCTTTAAACCACATGAAGTCAGTAATAAAGGTGATGGCGCTAAAAAATATGGCGATCACTACCACAAGCACCAACAGAACCATACTGAGTCTTCGCTGTACTTTTTCCATTATGTTGTTTCCTCCCTTGTCTCATAAATTACCATGGAATCACTGGTGATTTTCGCATAAGCGGATTCTGTTTTCACCACATCCTGTCCATCTGCCCCTGCATATGTCAGGCGGCAGAGTATGTAGTACCCCTTTTTCCCCGTTCTGATTTCACCGATTTCCAATTTATTGATACCTATTAGATTGGCGTCCTCATTTCTGGTTTTCCACCAATCATAATATTCCAAAAGCGCTTCTACCATTCCTTCCGCATAGGTTGCCGGCGCTGCATCGCTGCCTCCCTGCCACTGGCTGTCCACAAAGTCCGCTGATTTTGATACAGCCTTAAATGCATAGGTCTTGGTTAAGTCATATTTTAAGGACGGCGCCTCTACCACCTGTCCAATGGTAGTCACAGTGTCTTTCTTTTCTTCTATAATGCTGCTAAGGCCAGTGCTGTCCGTTGGAAGTCCATCCCCATCATCCGTCAAGTTGTCGTCTGACTGACCTCCGTCTCCGCCAGTCAGCTTATCTATAATGGACTCCACAAACTCATTGGTTTTAATAGAAAAAGCGCTGTCCGGAGCGATAAATTTAACACCGATAATCACAGCTTCTATGACGATAAGAACTAGCAGGATGCCAATAATAACTTTTAGCAGAATATGGGCGCCCTTTCTACCTAATTCTTCGTCATCATCATCATCGTCACTATTTTCCTCTACAGTCTGGGACGCCTTGACGCCCTCCGATGTTTCTTCCTGGTGCGGCTCGTCTGGCTGGACAGAAGATGTCTCGCCGCCATCACTGCCACCATCGCCGCTGCAATCCATACCTTCTCTGGGAAAGACATCGGAGAATCGGAGCCTGGCCTTTTCCTCATGGCTTTCTGACTCATGGTCTGCTCCGAGTTCATCGTCTGCTGTTTCCTCCCTTGTCTCGCTTCCGATTTCGTCTGATTCGCCACTACTGGGTGTAGACATATCCACAGGCAATTCATCGCCGCTTTCCTCATCGTCTTTCAGCGCTCTTGTCTCTTCTAATTCTGTTTCAACCTCCATGTCTGCTGGGTCTGGCTCTTGGTCTGGTTCCGACGTCGTTACGGACTCCATGTCCAAAACAGGCGCCTCCTCTGCCTTTTGCAATGCAGAAACATCTATGGTTGCCTCTTTCTTTTCCTCTTCTGGATATAGCTTGGCTGCCCATGTATATTTTAAGGATTCGCTGTCCGGTTTCCGATCCTCTTCCATGACCTTAAGCCGCTCGTATTCTTTATCTAAAAGCTGCTGGAACGCCTCTTTCTTTTCATTATATGTATAAAACTTTTCCAGTTTAGCTGTATTCTTGGATTTCTCTTCTTCGCTGTATTCTTCTAAGGGACGATATGCAGTTCCAAACAGCTGGCTTTCCAGGTCTTCCGCTGTCTCAACCGGTTTCTCTGGAATCTCCTTGGCAACAGGCGCCTCCGCTTGAGTCTCAATATCTCGAATCTGGATTTTATCTACAACCGGAGGCTCGCTATGGGAAACGCCTTCATCTATATATTCAGTCTGGTCAGACAAATCCGATGATTCTGGCGCTTTCGTCATCTGGTCCTCTTCTGGTTGTACCGCTTCTTCCTCTTTCTGAACGAATAGATTGTTGTCTCCCATTCTATCCCGTTGTCTTTTTTCAACCACGGCTTCCCAGTGAAAGTCCACATCCTCCGTCTTTCTTGGCTCTGCCTTAGGAAAACCGTCCAGATTCCATTCAAAGGCCGCCGTCTGTCTCCTTATCACTTGAGGCTGCTCTGTAACGCCTTCCAATTCCCGCGAAATTTCAGCAGTACGACGCTCCGCTTCTATTTTAAACGGCGGACTGAAAACGACCTCCTGATATTCAGACTGTGTATTTTCCCCAGCCTGTTCATTTACGTCTTGGTTCATGTCTTCTCTGACTTTTTCACCACATTTATTGCAAAACCGATCGCCTTCATGTAATTCATTTCCACATTTGGTACAAAACATTTCTGCCTCCAATTTTTTAGTCCTTAATCTGATGATAAAGTTCTTCTATGGTGAATTCCCGTCCTGAACGGGTAACGTTTAAATTCTCTGCGCCAAACTTCACCACAGGTTTAGACTTGTCCGATAAATCTTCGTCGGAAAACCGTTCCATTTCCATATCTTTTAAGTCTGTGGGAACCGTCAAATCGACTGATACCGGTTCCGAGAGTATTTCCATCTGAGTTGTCTCGTCTGCGCTTTCTTTGCTATTGGAAGATCCGCTATCCCCCTCTTGGGAAGCCAAATCATAGCAAAGGGTCAACTGTGCTTTTTCAATTTTAAGTTCCACTGATTTCAAATTTTGCAACGGCAGGTTAGTCATGGTATGAACCATATTTTGTAGTTCCTCTGAAACAAGCGGAATCTGTGTCTTATCAGATGGTTCAACCTTCTCAAAGTTCTGGTCCTGCCCAGAGGCTTGTCCCTCCTCCTCAGCAAAATCCTTCTCTTCAAAACCTTCTTCTGCATCTTCCAACTCCATCAGGGCCTCGCGTCTGGCCGAACGTGCAAATAACATCGATATCAACAGAACCGCCAAAATTACTGCTGCCACTATCAGCGCCGTAAGATGATCCTGACCAAATTCCCATATACCGTCAAACCATTCTTTCATTTTGGTACTCCCGTCTCGCCCCTTCTGATTTGTATATTACATTTCATTATATAACAAAAACCCACATATTGCAAAAGAAAATAAAAACATAATGAGAAAAGAGCAGGGGTTTTCTGCTCTTTTCTCCGGATACCATATTTTTTAGTATTCGTATTTGTTGCTGTTCTGATTTTTGTTGTTCTGATTGTTCTGATTGCTCTGTTTGTTCTGATTGCTCTGTTTGTTCTGGTTATTCTGCTTATTGGAATTCTTCTGGTTCTGATTCTTGTTTTCGCTGCGGTCGCAGTTCTGGTTTTTCTGATTGTTTTCTTTCATGATTCATCCCTCCTCAAAAAGTATTGTGTACAGGAATGAAAAAAGTATGAAAGGTAAAATTTGTTTTTTGAAGGGCATGAGCAAAATTCATCCGAAAATTCGATTTTCCTCCAAAAATGTATAGGACCATTTCTATTTTTGCTTCCGTTTCCTGTTATATTATTACATTTTTGTTCTAATGTGTAAGAATATGGGGTCAATACAGGGCGAATATAGGAATAATTCTCATATTCACCCTTTCCCACACCCATCCTACAGGCCTGCGTTATACATTTTTGAGCCGTTTTCACAAATCCGGATGAACTTGCTTTTACAATTCGTCTTCAAAAACTTTCCTACAAAATTAAAAAAAGTATTGACAAGCTATGGCGCAAGTGTTATTGTATTAAAGGTGTCAAATGCATATGCATCTTTAGCTCAGCTGGCAGAGCACCTGACTCTTAATCAGGGTGTCCAGGGTTCGAACCCCTGAAGATGCACCACTTTAAAACCGAGATGATTACATCTCGGTTTTTTCGTGCTGATTTTGCTGTTGTTCAGCAGCGGCAAAAGAACATCAACCCCTATCCCAAAAAATAAAACAGGGGCCGAATCAGCGGCGCAAATACGCCAATCAAAGGAAATAAAATCCCAATACCGCATAGGAGCCCAGACACACGTCTGTCATGCTTTAGCATCGCCGGAACATAAAAAACATACGTATTTTGCCTAGCGTAATACAACTCTACCTGCTCGCCCGCAGAAATCACTGTGGCTATTGTTAACGTATCTGCTTCATTTTGTTCCTTCAGCATCTTCCCCCGTGCATTCATGCCGATGATTAAAAAAACCAGCGGCACCAGGATAAAACCTGCGTCACTGGCAAAACGTTTCTCCACACCTATCAATGCTTGATACAGGCTGAATCCTGCAAAACCCAGACATAAAATGGGCCAAAATACTCTAAAAAACTTCCATCTTTTTAATGCCATATCCGGATCCATCTTACCGCCCTTTATTTTTGTCATAGATAATCTTCATACCCTTAAAAGCCAAATCCGGATCGTACTCATCGATGACGTCGGTCTCATTATAGATGAGCCTGCCCAGTCCGCCGGTGGCATAGACCTTGATGTCATCCCGGCCGATTTCCTGTTTCATCTTTTTAATGATGTACTCCACGCCGCCGATATATCCATAAACCACGCCAGCCCGCATGCTGGAATCGGTGTTGGTTCCCAAAATGCTCTTAGGCTTAATAATTTCAATTTCCGGCAACTTGGCCGCAGACTGCCACAAAGCCTGGGCGCAGATTTCCACTCCTGGCATAATGACGCTGTAAAGGAACTCTCCCTTTTCATTCATATAATCAATGGAAGTAGCCGTGCCAAAATCCAAAATGATGGCGTTGCCTCCATGAAGATGGTAGACTGCCGCTGCATCCACGATTTTATCAGCTCCTACCTCCCTCGGAAAATCTGACTTGACACTGATACCGGTCTTAATGCCAGGCCCCACAATCATTGGTTCCTTGTGGATGTATTTTCGGATGGAATTGGTAAAGGCATGCATCACCTTAGGCACCACGCTGGAAATAATCACGTCCTGCACGTCTTCGGCCCCATAGCCGTTGGCCCTACAAAAATCAATGATGTACATGCCGTATTCATCGCTGGTTCTCTGCACCTTGGTGGTGACCCTAAAATTTCCCACCACCTGGCTTCTCTGGTCAATGAGGGCCATGGTGATGTTGGTGTTACCTATATCTACTGTCAAAATCATCTGTTCGTACCTTCCTTCTTTGCTGCGATTTCCACCAGTTTTTTCCAGATTTCACCGGCTAACTCCTCCTTGGATTGAAGGGGCAGTTCCACAAGTTCTTCCTGCAAAATCAGTGTAGCCACGTTGGTATCATGGGCAAAACCTGCTCCCTCCACCTTTAGGTTGTTGGCTACAATCATGTCCGCATTTTTGGCTTCCAGTTTTTTTCTGGCGTTTTCCAGCAAGTTCTGGGTCTCCATGGCGAACCCACAAAGCACTTGTCCTCCATGTTTTCTCTCTCCCAGGCTTTTCAAAATATCCTTTGTCCGTTTCAGCTGTATACTCAGGTCGTCGTCTTTTTTCTTCATCTTTTCGTCGCTGACATCTGCCGGCGTGTAGTCAGCCACTGCCGCTGCCATAACGATATAGTCGCTATCCTCCGCCCTGACCGTTACCGCCTCATACATATCCTGGGCGCTTTTTACCTGGATAGTTTTCATGCCATATGGTTCCGCCAGACCGCACTGACCACTGATTAAGGTCACTTCTGCTCCCAAGTTGCGAGCTACTCGTGCCACCGCATATCCCATCTTGCCGGAGGAATGGTTGGTGATATATCGTACCGGATCCATGGCCTCCATGGTAGGCCCTGCCGTTACTAGCGCCCTTCGTCCTGCCAGCGGCTTGTCCACAGGCAGCAGCATCTCAATGGCTTCCTCTATAACCGCCGGCTCTGCCATCTTGCCTCTCCCCGTATCTCCGCATGCGAGAAGCCCGCTGACCGGCTCCACCATATGCATCCCAAACTCCGCCAAGCGCTGGATGTTTTGCTGGGTAATGGGATTGTCGTACATGTTGGTATTCATGGCAGGAACGATGACCTTTGGCGCTTTGCAAGCTAGGAAAGTGGTAGTCAGCATATCGTCACAGATACCTGACGCAAACTTGGCGATTACATTGGCTGTAGCTGGCGCTACCACAAACAGGTCTGCCCATTTGGCCGTGCTGATATGCTCCACCTCATAGGTGAAATTCCGATCAAAGGTATCTATCAGGCATTTGCGCCCAGTCAAAGTCTCGAAGGTCAGGGGATGAACAAAATTGGTCGCGTTCTCCGTCATGATGACCTGTACCTCATATTTCTTTGTCAAATCGCTGACCAACTGACATGCCTTAAAAGCAGCAATTCCTCCGCTGACCCCCACCACGATGTGTTTCATTTTGGTTGATTCCTTTCTATAATATCTGCAATCTATCTGCAATTTCTGCTGTTCGGCTTCAGTGAATCGGCAAACGTTGTACATTTTAGGATTTCGGGCCTAAACAGCCAACAAAATTGGGATATATTTACATATTTCTGCTTCATCGCCGAGTGTTTTTGGCAACTTGTTGTACAATTCCCGATTCTGTCTGCAAAAAGCCAACAAAACCCGCTCAAAACGTTGGCTATTTTTTTAAACTTCAGGCAAAAAACCAACGTTCGCCTCAAAGTCACCTCAGAAACACCGATTTTGCAAAGGGAGTCTCATCAAAATGTTGGCTATCTTCCAAATAATTCAAAGAATGTACAACTGCTACCTTTCGGCAACGCCGGCGCTCATATTCGCCGTACCAAAGGAGCGCATCACTTTGGGTTCATTATACCATGACAAATCATACCATCACAGGTCATGATTCAATGAACCCTACTCTGCGGCAACGCCGACGCTCATATTTACTGTACCAAAGGAGCGCATCACTTTGGGTTCATTATACCATGACGCCCCAGGCCTTTCAAGGTCATGATTCAGCGAACGCTTCCTTGCGGCAATGTCGGCGCGCACCTCTACGAAGAAGGGCTACCATTCCTCTTCCCGCCTGTGTAAAATTTCGTAAAACCTCCAACAGAATACACGATTTTCCTTTTTAAGTGAGGACAAGATGCCTTTTATATACTCAATCGTGTATTATCAATCTATTCCAGGTCATCTATACACGGTATTTGGAAGGCGTCTGTGTGTAATATCCGCAAACCGCACTTAAAATACACGTTTCACGCTTTCAGTCCATACAAACTGGACTGTTTTTCACCGTGAACGTGTATTTTATAAGTTAAAATGTAATTCTCTACAACATGTTCATTAAATACCAAGTCAATCGCAATTAGCCCTAAAAAACTTCCGAATGACGGTACTCTCGTCAAAGGTTTTCAGCCATTGACCGTCACAGCTGTAAAATGCATGGTCTGCCGCATCGGCCAGGTGAACAAGGGCCGCGCCTACAGGTTCAGCGGCTTCTGGTTGCTGCGCGGCATGTTCCGCAAGCCGCATCAGGAAGGAACGCACCGTTTCGCCAGGCCGCCGCCGTAAGTCCATGCTGCGGCGGCAGCAATCCTCAAGCCAAACCAGAAGCGCCGCTATGCTGTCTGGATGGCGGCGCAGAATCCACCAGCTGCGAACCCGCTGCTGCATACGGCCAAAGGCGGCAGCCAACCTCTCCCACAGATTTCCGTCCTGCTCCAATCGACGTTTTCTTTTGTTGCCCGCCGACTGATAGGCTCCCACCGTAATATTCAACAGCAACCTTATTAGGGATACTGCCAGCAGAATCACCAGGCCG
>JAAWDM010000012.1 GCA_022793795.1 Bacillota bacterium | reverse complement strand
GAGTTGGTAAGATTTCACAATCGCTTAGTAATTCTCAGCCTTTACCTGGAAGTATCCTTTGGCATGGGCGCATACTGGACATTCTTCTGGCGCTTCTGTTCCTACAAACTGATGTCCGCAGTTGCTGCACTGCCATACCACCGGCTCGTCTTTCACGAACACTTTGCCCTCTTCAATATTCTTAGCCAAAACTCTATAACGTTCCTCATGTTCCTTCTCAATGGCAGCTACCCCTCTCATCTGAGCGGCGATCTCTGGGAAACCTTCCTCATCGGCGGTTTTTGCCATCTCCGCATACATGTCGGTCCACTCATAATTTTCACCTGCAGCAGCGTCAAGAAGATTTTCCATGGTGCTGCCGATTCCTACCGCCAACTTGAACCACATCTCTGCATGTTCCTTTTCGTTGGCCGCCGTTTCCTCAAACAGCTTGGAAATCTGCACATATCCTTCCTTCTTGGCCTTGGATGCATAATATGTATACTTGTTCCTAGCCTGGGATTCTCCTGCAAATGCTGTCATCAAATTTTCCAGTGTCTTGGTTCCCTTTAAATCTTTCATTTTAATTCCTCCATTTTTCTTCGTCTTTCATCTTCTCTTTACATTCTTCGCAAAATCCTTCCAGCAAAATTGTGGGTAGACCCGCGCTTTCTTCCTCTTTGCCAAAGATCTCTCTAGCCATGGTCTCAAGCCGTTCTAATGCCTCTACGCTGGTGGGGTTCAAGTCAATCAATCTACCGCAACATCTGCATTTCATATGAAAATGTCTGTCCGTAGTCCCATCAAATCGGTCAGTACCATCAGCCATGGCGATTTTCTGGCATTCTCCCATTTCTGCCAATGCATTGAGATTACGATACACAGTGGCAATACCAATGGTAGGAATCACCTTTTTAGCCTCTTGATACACCCATTCTGCCGTAGGATGAACATCGGTTCCTTTTACAATATGTAAAATTAGCTCTCGCTGTCTTGAATAGTTCATGAGTACAGTTTCTTTCGTTTCCAGATAAAAATAATATTGATTATCATTATAATATATTCTCTTAATCCTGTTGTCAAGCTAATTTTTGGAAATTTTTTCTTAAGTTGATGTTAAGCGTGATAAAATATGTGTATATAATTTCTATACTGATATACACTAATTAATACGAGACATTCAGGGAGGAAATGAAATCATGAAAAAACTATTTAAATGTATGCACTGTGGAAATATTGTGGAGATGGTAGAAGATAAGGGTGTTCCTGTAGTATGCTGCGGTGAAAAGATGACCGAACTTACTCCTAACACCACTGATGCGGCCACCGAAAAACATGTGCCAGTGGTTACAGTAGACGGCAATATGGTTACCGTAAGCGTAGGCAGTACAAACCATCCGATGATGGAGGAGCATCATATCGCCTTTATTATTTTGGAAACCAATCTGGGTACACAGAAGAAATTCCTCGACCCAACCGGAAAGCCAGAAGCAACCTTTATGCTGCAAGATGGTGAAAAGGCTGTGGCTGCATATGAATACTGTAACCTTCACGGTTTTTGGAAAGCAACTGTATAATTGAGCAAACAGAAATTTATCCTGTCATACTAAAAAGGGCTGTCGCACATGAAGGCGGCAGTCTTTTCTATTTCTCAGGGACGTTTATTGAAATGTTGTATTTTGTGGCCTCATTCTATCGATTCTACAACATTTCTACTTTTCAAGACCCTCTGTCACCTGTCTGAAGACGTAAATGTTGTATTTTAAAGCGAAATCCATCTAATTCTACACATTTAAAAAAGGCTGCCGCTCCTTGTAACCTCTCGGTCAACTGTGCAACAGCCCCCTTTGATTCTCTATTTTACCTTCCGCGAAACCACATTAGACCAACCGGTATAATAGGTCTTTCCGCCTATGGACTTGTAGCCTCTTATCTTATAATAATAGGTTTTACCTTTCTTCAATCCTGATGTATTCTTATAAGATAGCTTGCTGGTGGAAACGACTTTGCTATACCCGCTGGACTTTTTAGTGGATTTGTATACCTGATACTTCATGCCGCTGACAGTCTGGCTTGCTTTCCATTTTACCTGGATGTATCTTTTCCCACCGGTTTTTCCTTGGGTGGAAGATGCTGTCACCGTAGTGGTTTTCATCTTCAGTATCTGCTCCTTCTCATTGAGTTCCTTCTGAAGCTGCTCCACCTGCTTTTCATAGTCAGACAGTTTTTGCTCCACCAACTTCTCTACTTCCCTATCAATTTCGCTTTGTCTAGCCACCTTAATGGAATCAATTCTGCCTTGAGACTTGGTATAAAGACTCCCTACAGCGCCGTCAAGTTCAGTGGCGATATAGTTCATCAACGCCTTATTATCCGTTGTCACTGCAGATTTTACAATGTCTCCATTTTTAAACATGGTATATCCAGTCTTACCTGCGAGTAAGGCTTCTGTACCTGCCACTGTATATTCACCGAAAATATCCAGTTCTTTTCCTCCCACCATTATATTGGTCACTCGATACTCACCATTGATACTGTTAAAGTTGCCCAGCCCATCTACAGAAACCGACGGAATGATGGTCTCCTGAATATCATAGGTCAATCCGGAAACCTGGAAAAATCCTCCGTTTTCATTGGGATACAGCCTGGCTGACATCTCCAAGGCATCCATCAAATCTGCCCCGCTGATTCTTATCACACTGATGGAACTTCCTGCCGGCAATACCTTTTCCACATCCGTATAGCTGATATCCCCCACCGCAAGGCTGGTTCTTATCTCCTTGGACTCCACCAGACCAATATCTGCTCCAGCAGCAGCTCGATAGGCATCTGCACACAAATCTCCCAAGTTGGTTTCCTTTTTATCCACAAGACGGATGCCACTGCTATCCACTGCTTCCAATCTACTGCTGGTGGTGGCGAAGGCTGAGGAAAGAGCAGCGCCATAACTGGTCTTTAGTTTTTCAATTCCGTCTTTGGTGGAAATATCCCGCAAATTGTAGGAAGAAATCAGGCTGGCTGTCACTGTATCGTTAGAGGAAATCACCAGTTGACCGATGGTTTTCAGGCCGCTTCCCGCACAGGTTACCAGCACCGTATTTCCATCTTTATCGGTCACCTTTTCTCCGACCGATGCCACATGGGAATTGCCATTGATAAAAGCTGTAATGCCAGATGTATTTTTAATAACGGAGGCCGGCGTATAAGGGCCTGCCGGACTGACGGCCAGATGGCCAATGGCAATCACATAGTCCACCCCTGCGTTCTTCACCATGTCAATGGTCTGCTGCACCTTTTCATATAAATCCTTTCCTCCATTGCCATCGCAAAAACTATAACCGTTTACATCTCCCATGGTTTTAAAGGAAGATGCCGCCTTGGTCATGGTCTGAGGGTCGCTGATACCGATAAAGGCTACCTTCTTGGAGCCATAGGTGGCCAGTCGATAAGGGCTAAACACCGGACTCCCCGTCTGTTTATTGATAAAATTACAACTGATATAAGAATATTTTGCCTCTTTGGCCAGATTGTTCAGAAAATGGTCCACCCCATAGTCAAACTCATGTACCCCTGGCACAGCTGCCGTATACCCTGCCATATTCATGGCATCGACCATATAACGGCCTTTGGACACCGAAGCCAGAGCAGTTCCGCCGACTGCATCTCCTGCATCCACCAACGCCACATAAGGCGTAGCGATCATCTTTTCATTTTTGTAAGCTGCAAGCCCTGCATATCCCAGGTTTTCATCAGCCTGACCGTGAACGTCACCGCTAAAAAGTATAACGATGTCGCTGGAACCGATGTCCGCACCAAAGGCAGAAACCGGCATCATGGCCACTGCCAGAAGCAGGGCCAGGGCCATAGATAACATCTTGTGTCTTACCATATATCTCTTCATTTGTTTCACTTTTTCTCCTTGTATGTTTTACCCTTTTAATCTACGAAAATACTTCCGCCGATAAACTCTCTAAGGATAGAGTTGTTGACAATGACGGAATCATCTTCAATGGTTCTGAAAAACCGAAGGAAGTTGAGCATCCGTACTGCCTCGCTGTATTCCGGCTCGTCAGGACCGATGGCCTCAAGCAAAGGCTGGGCATATTTTTTCAGCACGCAGATTTCATAAAGATGCACCGAGTTAAACAGCACGTCGGCTTCATTGCTGAATGGGAAAATATTCTTATCCTCCCCTGCTCGTACCTTTGGCCAACTGGCAATGGTACTCTGGGCAGAATGTCCTCTATATTTATAGTCTCTGACCATCCTTCTCAGCATCCGATGATCCGTGGTCACGATCCGGTTATGGCTATCGATATTCAGCTGGGTCAACGGGCTAATATAGATCTTGAATTTTTCATCGTGGGAAATTTCCGGCGTCAATCCTTCATTCAAGGCATGGATGCCTTCAATGACAATGGGCTGTTTCGGCCCAATCGACATAATTCGTTTCCCAAATTTTTTATGGCCTTCCAAAAAGTCGAAGGTGGGCAGATCTACTTCCTTGCCAGCCAAAAGATCGTTCATGTTCTGGTTGAACAGATGGATGTCTACGGCCTCCAAATCCTCATAGTTTTTTTCGCCGTATTCATCTAAAGGCGTATCCTCACGCTCCACAAAATAATCATCGGTACCCATATAAAGAGGGTCCAGTCCATTGACCCGAAGCTGAATACAAAGCCTCTGAGCGAAGGTGGTTTTGCCTGACGAGGACGGCCCTGCAATTAAAATAATTCTCTTTTTTTGCTGGGTAATCATATCGGCGATTTCCACAATACGCCGCTCATGAAGGGCCTCCGAGAGCTGAATCAATGTCTTATATTGCCCATTCTCAATGACCTTGTTGAGGTCAGATACATAGTCAACCTTCATTAACTTGCCCCAGCGGTTCTGCTCGCCGAAGGTCTTATACAGCATCACCTCGTCCACATAGGCAGGAATCTTATCCGGAGCCGATGGATGGGGAAAACGAAGCAAAACGCCTCGCCGATACTTTATGACCTGAAATAGCTGCAAATACCCAGTGGACGGCGCCATAATGCCATAAAAGAAATCCTTGTACCCATCAAGGGAATAGAACGGAATTTTCCTGCCGGCTGTCCTAGCACCATGGGCCGGTTTCTGTCCCTTTGCGCCTTCCTCCTGCCTAGAACTCTCTGCCAAAAGCAGTTCAATCTTTTCCGGCTGACCGCTGCGAATAAAGATTTCCCGTGCCTCCTGTTCGGAGACCTCTTCCTTTTGGAACGGTAAATCCTGGTCTACCAGTCTTTTCATCTGTAATGCAATCTGCTGCACCTGTTCTTCGCTGACCGGCGTATTGGTGCGGATTTCTGTATATAATCCCTTATTCAGGGCATTCTCAATATCGACTTCCACGTCCCCTAGCACATCATAAATCGCCTTCAGATACAGAAGGCACAGACTATCCTGATATACCAGATTGGCTGCCTGGGTTCGCATATCCAAAAACTCCACCTGACACGGCTCCTCAAGTGGATAATTCAAACTTTCCAACCGATAGTTTACCTTTGCTGCCAGTATGGTGTAAGGAAGCTCCTTTTCATACTGCCGATACAACGCCTCTAAAGTGGTCCCCTGCGATACTGTTGCATCTATCCACTGACCTCTCGGCGTCAGCCGTAATTTAATATCCATATCGATTCCCCCTGTTATTCTTCACAAAATTGATGTTTTCAGCAGTTTCTGCCTGTATACCCAATGGAGGGTAATAATAGTATAGCATACTTTCATTTCTATTCCCACAGGAAAATCATCTCTTTTCAATTTACTTCTGGTGTGCTTTATGCTATTTTGTTAATATCCTCACATTGAGGATTAAATTCAGCAAAGGAGACATTTATGATATGAAAGATTTTACAGAGAAAACCTGTCGCATTGCATTAGTACAGGGCAGCCCTGTCATGTTCGATAAACAGAAAACCGTGGAAAAAACCGTGGCAGCCATCGAAGAAGCCGCGGCAAAGGGAGCACAGCTCATCGTTTTTCCTGAATCTCACATTCCCTGCTATCCTTACGGTATGACCTTTGGCTTTGTAGTTGGGGCCAGAAAACCGGAAGGCCGGCTGGACTGGAAACTCTACTATGATAATTCTGTGGTGGTTCCCGGGCCCGAAACCCAGTTGCTGGGCCAAGCTGCCAAGAAAGCTGGCGCTTATGTGAGCATCGGCATTACAGAGCGGGACGCAGTAAACGCTACATTGTATTGTACCAACCTGATTTTTGGGCCGGACGGCAGCCTGGCTGCAAAACACAGAAAATTAAAGCCTACTGGCTCCGAACGGGTCATCTGGGGTGATGGCTATGAGGGGAGTTTTCCAGTGGTAGAAACTCCTTGGGGTCCTATGGGTAGTTTAATTTGCTGGGAAAACTATATGCCCCTGGCTAGAGTCGCCCTTTATAACAAAGGCATCTCCATCTATCTGGCGCCAAACACCAATGACAACCCCGAATGGCTGGATACCGTGCGCCACATCGCCATCGAGGGCCATTGCTATGTGATTAACGCCGACCAATATGTGACCAGAGATATGTATCCGAAAGAACTTCACTGTCAATCGGAAATCTCTGCTCTGCCTGAAAAAGTCATTACCGGCGGCAGCTGTATCGTCGACCCTTATGGTCACTATGTCACTGAGCCTGTCTGGAATCAGGAGGCCATCATCTATGCTGACCTGGATATGGAGCAGGTTCCTATGAGCCGAATGGAATTCGACGGCTCCGGCCACTATTCTAGACCTGATGTTCTCAGCCTTCATGCCGAGGAAAATTAGATATATTGAATGTATGTAAGAGGTATGCAACTATGAAACGAATTTTAGTCATCAATACAGGCGGCACCTTTTCCTCCCGTCCCAGCGACCATGGACTAGCCCCTTCTATCAACGGGGATGAAATTTTATCCCTATTAGGAGATTTCGACCCTTCCGTTTTGCTGGACTGGGAGGACTATGCATCCTTGGACAGTTCTAATATTTTGCCGGAGGACTGGCAGGGTTTAGCAAACCGAATCGGGCAGGCTGTCAATCAACAAAATACCAAGTCTCTCTATGATGGTATCGTCCTCATTCACGGTACCGATACCATGGCTTACACTGCTTCTATGTTATCTTTTATGCTCCAAGGAGTTCCTCTGCCGGTAGTCGTTACCGGCAGCCAACTGCCTATCGGTGTTCCTATGTCTGATGCGGTGGATAACTGTCGCTGCGCCATTCAGATGGCAGCCAGCGGTATGGCCGGCGTTTATATTGCCTTTGACCGAAAGGTTATGCTGGGCTGCCGTGCTTCCAAGGTTCGCACCCTGAGTTTTCAAGCTTTTGAAAGTATCAACTATCCTTATGTGGGTGAAGTAAACGCCTTGGGTCTGAATTTGAATACCGTCTTGCCTTGTGATTGGTCTTTTGACGCTTCTTTACCGTCGACTTTCCAACCCAATACCAAATATTCCACCAGGATTGCCGTGCTGAAACTTTTTCCAGGTATGCATCCTGAAATATTCTCATTTTTGCAGGCCTACGGCTATCAAGGCATCTATATTGAAGGCTTCGGCCTGGGCGGCGTTCCTTTCCGCGAAAAGGACTTCACTGCTGAGATTGATAAAGCATCTAAGGCTGGCATGTCCATTCTGGTCGGCAGTCAATGCCGCTATGAAGGCAGCAATCTGAATATCTATGAAACCGGTCAACGGGTTCTTGCCTGCGGCGGTATTCCAGTTCACGACATGACTCAGGAGTCAGTTGTCACCAAGCTGATGTGGTGCCTGGGCCAGACCTCTGACCGCAAAGAGATTGAAGCTTATTTTAGCCAAAATCTAGTAGGTGAGGTGACGCTGCCTTAGAGTCGGACTGCTGGCCGCTGGCTGCGGTGGAGGCTGTAACAGCGTGGTTTCGATAAATTTATCTTATAGGCAAAAAATATCGAAGACCTTTTATAATCTTCGATATTTTTTATATCTTCTGCGGAAACATCGAAGCTTTCTGTCAGCAACTCCTCAAAATTATATGATTTTGCTTCTGGTGATAGGAAACTCCAGAACAAATGTAATTATATTCCAATTACTTTACTACATTTTCCCCATTTCTAACGTAAATTGAAGGCCGTTATTCGATATTTCTCTAATAATACCCTAGAATTATCGAAGAAAATTTTACAAACTCGATAGTTTGTTTCTATACAAAAAAATATCGAATTTTTTCACCAATTCTTCACATAAGGTCATTCTTATCCATACGCCATAACAAAAAAAGGGGAGGCCGAACTTTCCGGTCTCCCCATGGTCTTTTAGAAATCTCTATTTGTTCTTCAATCTCTAATTCGATTAGCCTAACAGTTGCAGTACGCCCTGCGGAATCTGGTTGGCCTGTGCCAGCATTGCCTGTGCAGACTGTACCAGAATACTGTTCTTGGTGTATGCCATCATCTCTTCTGCGATATCGGTGTCTCTGATGGTGGACTCTGCATCCTGCAGGTTCTCTGCCATTGTGGACAGGTTGTTTGCAGTGTGGTCCAGACGATTGGATACTGCACCTAAGTCACCGCGAGTCTCAGATACCAGATTAATGGCATCCTTGATGATATCGATAGCTGCCTGTGCACCTTCCTGGGTGCTGATGTCAATATCGCCAATGCCCAGAGAATCTGCATGCATATCTCTGATGGACAGCTTCATCTGGTTGTAGTCAGCGCTGGTATCGCCAATCTGCATGGACAGAGCCTTGGTTGCTTCGTTGTGTACAGTGTACTGCATTTTAAAGATGGATGCTAGTTTTTCCTTTGTATTGTAAACAGTTTTAGGGTTATCTGTTGCAGCAGTTCCGCCTGTAATATCTACACGCTGTACGGTTAAGCCATAAGGATAGCCTTGGGAAGTATCACTGACACCTACTTTTAAATTGACAACTACAGTTGCACCAGTTGCATCCTTAGCATTGGCATCGGTAATTGCTGCTTTTCCGAATCCATCGCTAATTCTGGACAGAACTACGTCCATATTCACAGCGCCTTCTTCCATATCACTTAAGTCTACTAAAGTATCTCCTGTAGGCGCAACGGTATTGCTGGCAGCTCCCACTTTCAGTACAACAGTGCTATCTCCGATGGTAATCTTAGCGCCATCGCGGATATCGGATGCATCAATTCTAAAGATAGTGTTGGCTCTCTGTGCAGTGCCTGCAACCTTACCAGCCGTTACCTGTACACCGGCAGTCTGGGAACCGCTGAGTACAGAGGTGGCGGAGCTGGTATCTGCTCTAAGCACCTTCACATCTAAGTTAGCGGTCGTTTCTTCTTCAGTAACGGGATCATTAACCATAGTGAATTCCAATGTGCCATTAGTAGCACTTCCAATAGAATAATCAATTCCGTTAATCGTCACACTGGCGCCATCAGCTTTTAGTGCAGTTTCTAACGTGCTGGCAATTAACTGTCCCGTCACAGTTGTATCGGTATTGGTAGCACCATCAGTATTCTTTACACCATTTATCGTAATCCTTTTTGTTTCTGTTCCAATCATAATATCAAGAGCTAATGAATTCTGATCGTTCTGATTTTTACCGCCTAAAATCGTGCCTCCCAAACCATTAAAGTCTATGGTAAACTTGGTCTTTGTTGCGTTTACTACGCTTCCCTTATCCAAAATAGTCTTTTCACCAACTACTTCGTTTGGCTTTTCACCATTTCCGATAACGTCCTGTAACATTCTGTCAATACCCTTAACGTCGGTCAGAATGTTGCTGGCTGCCTTTTCTGTCATGGAACCATCTAACAGCTGCAGGCCGTTGAAGTTTGCAGACTCTGCGATACGGTCGATTTCTGTCTTTAATGCTACGACTTCCTTCTGCAGATTTGCACGGTCTACTTCGTTGTCATAAGTACCGTTGGAAGACTGGGTTGCCAGGTAATTCATACGGTTTAACATGTCCTGAATTTCCTGCATTGCGCCTTCTGCAGTCTTAACCAGGGACTGGCTGTCCTTTACGTTCTTCTGTGCAGCGTCAAGACCAGTGATCTGTGCTCTCATCTTTTC
>JAAWDM010000011.1 GCA_022793795.1 Bacillota bacterium | reverse complement strand
GAGATGTTCGGTTATTCTACTGACCTGCGTTCCAAGACCCAGGGCCGCGGCGTTTATGTAATGCAGATGGATCACTTTGAAAAGCTGCCAGATAACCTGGTAGAAAAGCTGAATAAATAATTATGAGGCCGCCAGCGCCTTTGGGGGAGGCGGCCAACATCCTTAAAAATAAATGGGAGGAAAATAAAAATGGCAAAACAGAAGTTTGAAAGAACAAAACCGCATATTAACATCGGAACCATCGGCCACGTAGACCATGGTAAGACGACCTTAACGGCAGCAATCACCAAGACCCTGTTCGAAAGATATGGGTTAGGACAGAAGGTAGATTTCGAAAATATCGATAAGGCGCCAGAAGAAAGAGAAAGAGGAATCACGATCTCCACAGCACACGTAGAGTATGAAACACCGAACAGACACTATGCACACGTAGACTGCCCGGGACATGCTGACTATGTAAAGAACATGATTACAGGAGCAGCGCAGATGGATGGAGCCATCCTGGTATGTGCAGCAACCGATGGACCAATGCCACAGACCAGAGAGCACATTCTGCTGTCCAGACAGGTAGGGGTACCATATATCATCGTATTCTTAAACAAGTGCGACATGGTAGATGACGAAGAGTTGTTAGACCTGGTAGAGATGGAAATCAGAGAGCTGTTAGACGAATATGAATTCCCAGGAGATGATACGCCAATCATCAGAGGATCCGCGCTGGGTGCATTGGAAGATCCAATGGGCACATGGGGAGATAAGATTATCGAACTGTTCGAAGCAGTAGATAGCTACATTCCAGAACCAGAAAGAGACAACGACAAGCCATTCCTGATGCCAGTAGAGGACGTATTCTCCATTACCGGAAGAGGAACAGTAGCAACAGGAAGAGTAGAGAGAGGCGTGCTGGAAGTCGGAAACGAAGTAGAGATCGTAGGACTGACAGAAGAGAAGAGAAAAGTAGTCGTAACAGGCGTAGAGATGTTCAGAAAGCTGCTGGATAGAGCAGAGACAGGAGACAACATCGGAGCGCTATTAAGAGGCGTACAGAGAAATGAAATCGAGAGAGGACAGGTACTGTGCAAACCAGGAACGATACATCCGCACACCAAGTTCAAGGGCGAAGTATACGTACTGAAGAAGGAAGAAGGCGGAAGACATACGCCGTTCTTCAATGGATACAGACCGCAGTTTTATTTCAGAACAACGGATGTAACTGGCGACCTGCAGTTACCAGAAGGCACCGAGATGTGTATGCCAGGAGATAACATTACGATGGAGATCGACCTGATTACGCCGATTGCAATCGAGGAAGGATTAAGATTTGCAATCAGAGAAGGTGGAAGAACGGTAGGATCTGGAGTTGTAACTGAGATCATCGAGTAAATCTGAATTAGAAAAAGAGAGCGCTTAGGCGCTCTCTTTTTAAATTGTTGTACAAATATCAAAATCAAAGCAGATTTTGCAGATTACATCCTACAGCTTTTCAATACTGCAAAGGTCCATGATAAATACCGTGGCGCCGCCGGTCATCTTTTTCACTGGAATCGGAGACACCATGGTCATCTGCTCACAGCCTGGAGCGGAAAGATTTTGGTAAGTGGTCTGCTCACGTAGGCCGGCATTTTCCTTGAGAATTTTTAATATCTGTTCGCACTTCGAGGCTTCGGTACCGATCATAATGGTGACATTTTTTCTGCGGAAAAAGCCGCCGGAAGAATTTAGCACCGTTACGAAGAAGCCATGCTGGGTTAAATCGCTAATTGTATCCTCATAGTCGTCTCCGCTGAGTACGGCCAGAATCAGTTTTTGCTTTTCACTCTCTCTCATTGCAATCACCTCCTGATATGTTTATTTTACCATAAATTCACCTGACAGCCAAAGGATTTTATGGTTTTTGTGTGAAAATTTCCTTTTATGAGACCAACATAAAGGCTTCACCTGTTTTTTGTAGACATTCCATCGTGATAGTGGTAAAATCATTGTGTATGTGCCTCTGTTTAAAAGGAAGAAATGGAAGTTTCGGAAAGGAATAGGTTGATAAGAGATGGATTTAGTTACAGGTATTAAAGAGAGAAGAAGTATTAGAAAGTTTCAAGATAAAAAAGTACCTCATGAAATCATTGAGGAGATTGTAAATGTGGCAGCCTTTGCCCCATCCTGGAAAAACACCCAGATTGCCAGATACATTGTAGTGGAGGATCCGGAAAAGATTGCAGCTATCGCTACCGATGACTGTACCCTGGGTTTTTCCTATAACGTAAAGACCATGGCCCATGCACCGGCTCTGGTGATTTTGACAGTGGTCAACGGTCGTTCCGGTTATGAAAAGGACGGTAGCTTCACTACTCCAAAGGGAGATAGATGGGAAATGTTTGACGCAGGTATTGCAGCTCAGACCTTCTGTCTGGCGGCTCATGAAAAGGGTATTGGTACCGTAATTATGGGCATCTTTGATGAAAACAGAGTGGCAGGAATCGTGGATATTCCAGAAGGCCAGCAGATTGCGGCTATCATTCCGATGGGCTATCCTGAAGGAGATGTCAGCGCACCGCCAAGAAAGGATGCAAGCCAGCTTTTGACCTTCGTTTAGACGAAACGTTTCACGGGTAAGGCCCATGAAACCATGAAAAGAGGAGCGCTAGGAGACAAAACATAGACGACAAACCCAGAAAGAGGATTTTATGAGAAGCGACAAGAGGGAAGAAGAGCGGCGACAGAGAGCTGCAAACAGGGGGAATAAATTTTATCGCATAGTTTCCATTCTTTATACATTGATTTTATTGGCGTTTATCGGCGCGCTGGTATGGATTGACGTGTTACCGGCCAAATATCTGTATGGCCTAATCGGTATATTGGTTTTGATTTCCCTGTTCATTGTACCGGTTATGTTCAGTAAGTATGGAATTAAGAAGCGGAAACGAATCGCCACGTTTTTTGCAGTGATTCTCATTGCAGGTTTTGGCGTGGGAACCTGGTACATGGCTGATACCATTGATTTTATTGAGGATATTACTATTGCAGGCAAATCCATCGTGCCGAAGGAGAATTACGTGGTGGTAGTCAAGAGCGACTCTGCGTATACCGACATACAGGGGCTCTCTGGTAAGGGGGTGGGAACCCATATTGTCAGCGACACCAATTATTCCAAGGCCAAGAATGTTTTGCAAGGAGAAGTGAATATCGAGTATCGTTATTTGGATACTTTGGAAAATTTATTTGCAGGACTTCATGCAGGAGGCGCTCAGACCATCGACGAGACCACGGGAATTTCAGAGTTTGAAGAGTACGAGGCAGTATTTTTGAGCGAGGCTTCCTATAAGCTGATGCAAGAGCAGGACGAAAGTTTGGCAACTAGCACAAAGGTGCTTTACACGGTTTCAGTGAATATTGAAAAGGGCGGTGATTCCAAAGCGGTAAATGTGACCAAGGAGCCGTTTAACGTCTATATCAGCGGCCTGGATTTTTCAGGGGACATCAGCCAGAATTACCATTCTGATGTGAACATTTTAGTGACAGTGAACCCTAAGACCCATCAGATTTTAATGACGTCTATCCCAAGGGATTATTATATCAACCTGCCGAGTAAGAACGCCATGGACAAGCTGACCCATTCAGGACTTTATGGAATTCAAGAAACTACTGGTGCAATAGAGGATATGCTGGGCATTGACATCAATTATTATGTGAAGGTCAATTACAATACCATCGTCAGTCTAGTGGACGCCATCGGCGGTATTGATATCAACTCACCATATGGTTTCACTACGCACAAGATGCAGGATTTAAGCGGCATTACCTTTATTGAAGGCCCTAACCATCTGGATGGCCGTATGGCCCTGGCCTATAGCAGAGAGAGGGCGTCTTGGGCTGACGGCGATATGCGGCGAAATGAGAATCAGCAGATTGTATTAGAAGCTATCATTAAGAAAGCGGTGAGTAGTACTGCCATCTTAACCAGCTATACCTCTATTTTGGATGCAGTTCGCGGGAACATGGAAACCAATATGACACAGGAGGAGATGACTTCTCTGATTAAAATGCAAATCGATGAGATGTCCGATTGGGAGATTACCAAAGTCGCCCTGAAAGGAAAACCAAATTCTCTGCCGTGCTATGCTTTAGGAAATGGTTATGCATCGGTAGTAGATAAGGATAATGAGCGAATCATTGAGGCGGCAGATTTGATTATTAAGACCATGGGGAAAGACCAATAGAGGTGACGCAGAGTATGAAGCCAGAGAAGATAGACAGACAGCGAAAAAAGGTTCTGGGAAAACAGATCCCTACACCAAACAGTATCATATGCGGGACGGAGAATCCCTCGTCCCTTCATTGTGTGTTCTATGAATTGGAAGGCGGCGAGGCGGCTACCACCTTTGTGGCGGACAGCTTTCATGAAGGCCATGGCAGCATGATGCATGGAGGCTTTATTGCGGCGGTTATAGACGAGGTTATGGGACGATCTATCAATAATATGGAGGGTCATCCGATGAAACCTTTTGTAACGGCAGAGATGACTACTACCTTCCGGCGGCCCATTGTGGTGGGAAAGCAGATGTATGCCTTTGGCCGTGTCATCAAGGCGGAAGGCAGAAGGTGCTACGCCACCAGTGAAATCATCGATGAAGAGGGAATGGTCATGGCCAAAGGGAGCGGCGTCTATGTAGTAGTTGACCAGGCAGGAGACGATGGCGGGGAAACCTATCAGGGTATACCGGTTTTACCTTTGGAGGATGGAGAACCGAAAATGTTGTAGAACATATGAGAATTATAAATTTTTGGTGTTGACATTGATAATTGGCTGTTTTATAATTATATGGCAACTTTATGATTAGAAGTAGAACAGAGCTTGAATTTCGGCTCTGAATTTTGAGTTAAACGGAGGAGAACAATCACCATGAGAGTAAAGGTTACGCTGGCATGCACAGAATGTAAGCAGAGAAACTATAACACCATGAAGAACAAGAAGAATGATCCAGATCGTATCGAAATGCAGAAATACTGCAGATTCTGCAAAAAGCACACTCTTCATAAGGAAACCAAATAAGGAGAAGAGATTATGGCAAAAGAGAATGCAAAGAAGAAAGCCGGTATCGGCGAGTATTTTAAGGGCGTAAGACTGGAAATGAAGAAGGTCGTTTGGCCTACAAAGAAAGAAACCGTATCTTACACGGCAGTTGTCGTTTTGACCTGTGCAGTGTTTGCGCTTGGATTCTGGCTGATTGACAGCGGCGTGCTTGCTGCGCTGAAGTATGTACTGAACATAACCCTGGCATAATAAAGGAAAAGAAGGTACAAATGATGTCTGAATTTGAAACAAAGACAACCACTGTTTCTCCGCTGATTGGAGAGGGAATCCGAGGAGACGGTCAGGCCAGATGGTATGTGGTTCATACCTATTCGGGTCATGAAAATAAGGTAAAAGTAAATATCGATAAGATGGTTGAAAACCGCGGGATGCAGGACTTGATCCTGGACATCGTTGTGCCAACAGAAGACAGAGTTGAAGTAAAAGACGGTCAACGAAAGATTAAAACCAGAAAGATGTTTCCGGGTTATGTAATCATAAAGATGATTGTAACCAATGAATCCTGGTATCTGGTGCGTAATACCCAGGGCGTAACGGGATTCGTAGGTCATGGCTCCGATCCGATTCCTCTGACCGATGAAGAAGTGGCCAGAATGGGAATAGAGAAAGTATACATTGATTTGGATGTGGAAATCGGCGAGACGGTGAAGGTAATCAGCGGTCCATTCGAGGGCTTTATGGGTACTGTAGAGGAAATCAGTACCGAGAAGCAGATTTTGAAAGTAAAGGTTTCCATGTTCGGAAGAGAAACCCCTGTTGAATTGGAATTCAGCCAGGTGGACAAGATTTAAAAGGGCGGAGATTTCCGCGGACTTTTAGATACAGCTTTGCGAGACCACGTTTTGCAAAGAATTTTTCGGAGAAAGGAGGATGAAACAATGGCAAAGAAAGTAGAAGGATATATCAAACTGCAGATTGCAGCCGGTAATGCTACACCAGCGCCTCCAGTAGGTCCAGCGCTTGGTCAGAAGGGCGTCAATATCATGGACTTCTGTAAGCAGTTCAATGCGAGAACCCAAGACCAGCCAGGTATGGTAATTCCAGTTGTTATCACTGTTTATGCCGACAGATCCTTTACCTTCGTCACTAAGACGCCGCCAGCAGCCGTACTGCTAAAGAAAGCAGCAGGACTAACCGCAGCATCCGGTGAACCGAATAAAAAGAAGGTTGCTACCTTAACCAGAGCACAGGCTGAAGAAATCGCTAAGACTAAGATGCCTGACTTAAACGCTGCCAGCTTAGAAGCTGCAACAGAGATGATTAAGGGTACTGCAAGAAGTATGGGAATCGTTGTTGAAGATTAGTAAGTGGGAGACGCAAGGTCGCTAGTACCACGAGGAGGTAAAACATGCCTAAGAGAGGTAAAAAGTACAAAGAATCCGCCGCTAAGTATGACAAGGCGAATCTTTATGAAGTTTCCGAGGCTATGGGTTTAGTCGTAGAAACTTCCAAAGCAAAATTTGATGAAACCGTAGAAGTACACATCAAACTGGGTGTAGACGGAAGACACGCTGACCAGCAGGTTAGAGGCGCTATCGTTCTGCCTCACGGCACTGGTAAGTCCAAGAAAGTTCTGGTTTTTGCCAAGGGACCGAAGGCGCAGGAAGCTGAAGCAGCAGGCGCTGATTATGTAGGCGCTGAAGAGTTGGCACAGAGAATTCAGACCGAAAATTGGTTTGATTTCGACGTGGTAGTCGCTACGCCTGATATGATGGGCGTGGTAGGTAGACTGGGTAAAATCTTAGGTCCTAAGGGCTTAATGCCAAACCCTAAGTCCGGTACCGTTACCATGGATGTGGAAAAGGCGCTGCAGGAGATCAAAGCTGGTAAAGTTGAGTACAGACTTGACAAGACCAACATCATCCACACGCCGATTGGAAAGGCTTCCTTTGGAACCGAAAAGTTACAGGATAACTTCAACGCACTGCTGGAAGCAGTTGTAAAGGCAAAGCCGGCAGCTGCAAAGGGACAGTATCTGAGAAGCGTTACTGTAGCTTCCACCATGGGCCCTGGAATCAAAGTGAATCCGGCTCTGATTCAGTTCTAAGATTAGAATCTGAACGAAACTTAAAACACGAAATTTCACCGTAGACAGCGGGTGCGAAAGCTTAATTTCCCGCCGAGGTACAATATAAAATATTGACCTTGTCTGTATGAATGATGTCTCGAAAACGAGCCCCAAGCGGACAAGGTTTTTTTATGGAGTACCATATTTCATCCTGCGTATCTTTTAAAGAAACGCAAGAAAGGAGAACAAATATGTCAGTAGAAGCACAAAAACAGAAACAAGTCATCATTGACGAGATAAAAGGTAAGCTGGAAAACGCCCAGGCTGCAGTGGTAATCGATTACATGGGTATTACGGTAGCACAGGCAGACTCCATGAGAAAGAAGCTGCGTGAAGCAAACGTAGACTATACCGTTTACAAGAACACTCTGGTAAAGAGAGCAATCGAAGGCACTGAATTTGCTGGACTTGCAGAAGTTCTGGACGGACCGAGCGCACTGGCTATCAGTAGCGAGGATGCTACTGCACCGGCAAGAGTATTAAACGAAGTCATCAAGGACTTCAAGAAGATGGAATTTAAAGCAGGTGTGGTGGAAGGTACCTTCTTCGATAAGAACGGTATTCAGGCCATCGCAGACATTCCATCCAGAGACGTGCTCATTGCAAAGTTTATGGGAAGTATTCAGTCCCCTATCGGCAAGGCAGTCAGAACCTTCCAGGCTATCGCAGACGCCAAGGCAGAGTAAGGATAAGGACCTGGGAAATGGCTATTCGGGTTTTCGCCGGATAGAACAATGCTGCTGATCAAAGCAGCAAAACATCCAAATGAAATTTTGAAAAGGAGAAATAAAAATGAATAAAGAACAGATCATTGAAGCTATAAAGAATATGACCGTTTTAGAATTAAACGAACTGGTTAAGGCTTGTGAAGAAGAGTTTGGCGTATCCGCTGCTGCTCCTGTAGCAGTTGTAGGCGCTGCTGGCGCTGGCGCTGCTGAAGAAGAGCAGACTGAATTCACTGTAGTTCTGGAAGCTGCTGGCGCAGAAAAGATTAAGGTTATCAAGGCTGTAAGAGAGCTGACTGGCCTGGGTCTGAAGGAAGCTAAGGAACTGGTAGACGGCGCTCCTTCCAACATCAAGGAAGGCATCGAGAAGGCAGAAGCAGAAGCTATCAAGAAGCAGTTAGAAGAAGTTGGCGCAACTGTAGTAATGAAATAGTTTCTCTGTTTAAAACCAGACGAATAAAGAGATGTAGACAGCGCTCTGACGCAAGGACTCCCTTTTTTGAGATGTCCTGTGGCAGGGCGCTGTTTTTTATTGGAAAGCATGGTAGAAAGGGGTAAGAAATATATACTTATGGGAAAATACGATTGGTAGAAATTGAATAGATGTTAGAAGAGCATGAAATTTTGCATTGTTTTCAGAATTTATTTAAAAATAATTATAATGAAAGATGTTGTTATTTTGGATATATTATTTACTTGTTGCCAAAGAGAGAACTTTGTATGCCCCAGTGAAAATCATGTAAAATATTTTGTGGAATTTTTGTTATCACTTGAAATGCTTTAAATTAAATTCAAAATGTGAATATTAAGTGAAATAAAAGAGAAAAATAATTGACAAAATAGTGAAAAAATGATATGTATATAACTATAAGAGATTGCAAAATGTATCATGGTAAGGAGGATGAAAATGAGAAAATTAGTATGTTTAATATTGATATTCATTATGGTATTCTCTATGTGGGGAAATGCTTTTGCTCTTTCAAAAGATACTGATTCTATGACAGAGTATAATATTGTTTTAGAAAAAGTGTCGGGATTGATGAGATTATTTTCACAATATCAAGCTGAATTTGGATTGGAGGGTGTTGATCTGGAAAATGTTTATTTGGGAACAGGAATTCCAGTTTACTGCGAAACCGAAAATGGATTAAGCAAATCAGAGAATAAGTATTATCCAATTATTGATAAGGAGGGAAGTGTTGTTGCAACGGTACTAGGCATAAAAGAAGGTGAGGATGTTATAATTAGTGTGATGACAGATCTTAATGAAGAAATAAATACACAATATAAAGAAAGGCCGATTTGTATTATAGATGATGGGGAAAGTATAATTACTACAGAGGGGGAACGTTATTGTTTTGAAAAGGATAGCATGAATGAAAAACTTTCCTTTGAAAAGGTTTATATTAAAGGGGAAAGCAAAATTGACAGTTCAAACATTAAAAAGGCTGCCAATTTAACAACTGTGCTAGATGTAAATGTTTATAAACAACCATCAGGTTCAAATATCTGCTGGGCATGTAGTGCTGTATGTACTGGAAATTATAAAGCTGGTAGAGAAAAAAGAACCGTAAATGACATAGTGGAGAAATATGCAGGAGGAAATGAAAATGCAAGTAAGTCATTTACTGTAGTAAAGGCAGTTCTTTCTGATGAATATGGGCTTTATTCTACGATTAAACTTAGCGAATTGGCTTATTCGACAGTAGCAACCAATATTATGAATGATAATCCTATTATTACGGCAACACTTCATCAAAGTGGGTTTCATGCTTTTGTAGTGTGTGGATATTATTCTGATGCAACTCAAAAGTATGTGGTAATGATGGATCCTGCTAGAAGCACGTTGCGAACAGAAGAAGTTATTGGCCCTACTGTTTCGTATTCCACTAGCGCAGGAAGATATGCAACTCAGTCATACATGCTGTTATAAGTTATAATTATATATTTTATATTAAACAGAAATACTTACATATAAGAGAAAATGAAGTTGTTATAGGAGGGCAAATGGGAAAGAAAGCGACACATAGGCTGGCTTATTTGGCAGGTGGGTTGGCGGTTATTTTCATATTTGTCCTCCTTTTGTATATGAAAACCTATATTTCTTATGTCGATGTGACGAAGATAAAGTTAGAAGAGTTTGAGAGAATGACAGAACAGGAACAGAGTGTGTGGGATGTTTTGTTGATAAATGGAAAGCTGCAGCCGGCAGAGCAAGTAATGCTAAATGACGGTATTGCCTTTTTAAGCAGAGAGCAGGACGCAGAGGGAAATTATACAGGATTCACCAGAATAACGGTTATGGATGTGGATGAAAATGAAACTCTTTTGTGTCGCTTGCCAGATGGAGAAGGTGATTATAATAATCTAATGACTGACAAACAGAAACTCTACTGGCTACGAGAAAAAACGTCTGAAAGAATGGCAAATTGCTGTTTAGATCTCATGCAATATGACTGCGATACAGAGATGGTCTCCGTGATAAAGACTTGGGAAGGGACAGCTTCTTTTATTGAAGAATTTGGCGCCTGGAGGGATAAGGTATACTACTTTTTGGGTGATGTTGGAGAGGGCTACGATTTTGTTTCATGGGATAGTGAAACAGGAAGAGAGACGGTGCTGTGTCAAAAGGTTTGGGATGGACAGCAGGTGCAGATTCACGATGGCCTGATTGGACTTCAAACGAAAAATCAGTTGGTGCAGTTCGATATAGGAGAAAAGAGAGCAAAGCATCGATTTTTAATAGGAATGGAGAACGAAATAAAAGTCTTCGTTACAAATGAAAGATATGCAGTGTGGTCGTGGAAGATAGGAAAAACGTCTACCGAGAAAGATACAGCAGACGTGGAACAGATTGGTGTATATGATTTTGAAACGGGAGAAACCTATGGCATTGGCGTCAGTGGTGGGTTAGCAGTTTCAACAGAAAAAATATTTTGGTTGGAGGGGGAACGCCTCATCTGTGGTATGGAGAGCGATGGGTGCTATGTGTTCGATTTAAAAGAAAAAACTTATAGGCCAGCCAATATATACAAAAAGAAATTTTAAGAAGGATAGCAATAACAGCTCGCCATATGGGGCTGTTATTTTATTGGGATTTTTGGTAAAATAATATAAAGGGTTTTAAGATTTTTACTTGACCTTCCACCTGGTGGAAGGTATAGAATAACAATCGTCAGGGAGGTACGCCATGAGAATCAATGAAGTGGAGAGGCAGATTGGGATAACTAAAAAGAATATCCGCTTCTATGAGGAGCAGGGGCTGCTGTCGCCGCGGCGGAATAAGGAGAACGGTTATCGGGAATATGATGAGAGTGACATCAATACATTGAATCAAATCAAATTCCTCAGAAAGCTGGGACTACCTTTAGAGGAAATTCGCCTTATGCAGGCCGGAAGCAGCACCGTGGCCGACAGTATGAAGCGGCACCTGGTCACCCTGGAGCGAGAGGAAAGAAACCTGCATCAATCCATGGAGTTTTGCAATATGCTGAAAAGCGAAGAAAAGATTTTGCAGGACCTACCGGTGGAAAGCCTTCTTTTAGAAATGGAGGATATGGAAAAACGGGGAACCTCCTTTAGCAACAAGCAGGAATGGGATGTGAAACCATACTACTATGTGATGCCTACCATCATTGCGCTGGGAATGACTGTGCTTATGGGAGGATTGATCTGGTTATTGGTGGATATGTTTATAGACGAGCCAGAGGAGGCGCCACCGCTGCCAGTGGAGGTGGTCATGGTTCTGGCGATGTTTCTTGTAATCGTAGGCGTCCTTTTGGCATTTGTACAACGGATTAAGGAAATTAGAAAGGGGGAAGCAGAGGATGCAAAAAAATACTGAAAGCCGGAATCGGAAACGGTTTGGAGCTACGGCCTCGGCCATCGTGATTTTAATTCCAGCTGCATTGATAATCTGCTTTGGAAAATATCTACTCCGCTTTACTGCTGGAGAGGGAATCCTTATCAATGGATTCCTCTGGGTGTATATCCTAGCAGGGGCTGCGGTAGGTATTGGAGTAGCAGCAGTCTTATGGCAGAGATGGCGTGAAATTAAAGGCGGCGAGGAAGAAGAGGCAAGCAAATATTAAATGTTAAGAATTACAATCGCAAAAATAAGGAGGAAGAAAGATGTTATTATTAAGTTTAAACTATGTGCCAGGTAAGGAAATCGAGGCAATCGGTATCGCCAAAGGAACTGTAGTACAGTCCAAGAATTTTGGTAAGGATTTTATGGCAGGCATGAAAACCTTAGTAGGTGGAGAAATCGTCAGCTATACGGAGATGCTCAATGAAGCACGGCAGATTGCAACCAAGAGAATGGTGGATGAAGCAGAGGAGATGGGAGCGGACGCGGTTATCAATGTGCGTTATGGTTCCTCTTCTCTCATGCAGGGCGCGGCAGAAATGCTGGTTTACGGAACTGCAGTAAAGTTTAAATAGAAGGGGTATCCACAGAAAGGGAGGAGAATATGGCAAAACTGGAAAGACGGATAGAAAATGGTAATTTTGACCGGCTGCTACAGCAAATTACAGAGGTGATTTGTCAGGGAAGCATTTCTGCATCTATCGAGGAATCTAGCTATTTTCAGAGTGGCACATCCAGATGTGCCGTGCGGGTTTTTGAACGATATAGTGTCATAGGTGGAAACAGGCTCAGCTTATCCGTTACCCTTTTTCAAGGAGAAGACGGCGACATTCGTCTTTCCGCTATTTCCTCCGGAGGCAGTCAGGGGATATTTTTCAAAGTAAATAGATGGGGTGAAGAGGCTTTCCTGGATGAGATCAGAGAGATTCTGTAAAGGAAAGGGAGCTGTCGCATGTAATAATGTCGTCTAATGTATATTGGACATCGCCAGAAGGATATGTCTGCTCCTTTGCTGCACTGTAATATTGGGAAATTTATATATCCTGTCTTAGCCTGTTGCTTTTATTGTACTGTCGGCGTTTCGTTCTTGCCAAGTAGGCGTTGTAAATCAAAAGGAGAGACATGATGGAAATGTCCCTCCCTTTAAAGCTAAATTAAGATTGACGTCATGCGGCAAAATATTAGTTTTCCATCCGCTTTTGAATCTCCTCCTCGGAAAGTTCCTCCCCTTCTTCCAGCGGAACCCATCCAGAAACCGGTTCGTCACCGGAAGATGTTATCTCATCGATGAAAAGTTGGCTGATAATCGTTTCATCATCCTTTCCATCCACATGGGCTTTAATTCTGCCGTTCATGGAGCCGACTTCATAATCTATGGTCCAGTCGTCTTCCGAACCTTCAGGGCCTTCCATATGAATGTTATCCCCCTCTTTTACATCCAGAACATAATTGCCATTTTCGTCAACCGTGTAGGTACCCTCGCGCACCTGACCGTCGTCTACGCCATCATTACTGATAAATACCTTGATGGCTTGGAAAACCTCACCGTCGGTAGCTGCATAGGTAATGGCAGTCATAGCCAGCATCATAATCAGTACAAGGGTTGTGACTAGAATACCCCTTTTGCATCTAAGTCCAGTCATATTCTTTTTTTCTGCATCTTTCATCTTCATAGCCTCCAAATCCAAGGTATGGTCAGCATGAAGGTTAGAAAACGCAGATTTGTAGAGTTCTCTGTTATCTCGATGGTTCATCGTGTTCATCGTTCCATACCTCCAATAATGTATGTTTTAGCTTTTCACGCCCACGGAGCAGTCTGGTGGTGACGGCTGATTGATTGATGCCCAGCAGGGCTGCGATTTCCTGAGTAGAGTAGTCTTCATAGTAGTAAAGGTGAATGACCTGCCTGTATTTTTGCGGCAAATTCATGACTGCTGTAAAGACCTCGCTTTCTTCAGGCTGCGCAAAATATATTTGCTCGGTGTATTCTTCCAGGCTGACTTTCTTCTTAAACCAAGTGGATAAGGTTACCCGTTTACACTCGTTGATGGCCACTCGGATGAGCCAGTTTCTAAGGTGGGCCTCGCTTTCAAATTCCGCCTGATATCGATACAGTTTCAAAAAGGTTTCCTGCACCACATCATCGGCGTCTGATGGATTTTTGAAGTAGTTGAAGCCAATGGCAAATATATTGTCTTTATATTTTTGATAAATCGCTTCGATGGTATCGTTTCCGACTTTCATCCTGTTACTCCTTAAGCGGTGCGCTGCCCCGCCGCCGGCCTTTTGGCCGGCCGCACAGCAGCACGAATTTATATGGCAGGCGGCCGCAGCGCCATGACTTGCGGAGAGTGACCTGCCGCCGCCTGTGAAATGCATTTCACCCATAATACATTTTTGGAGGCTTAAATGTCACAACGATTTGAAAAATATTTTTGCTTCCTTATTTTACAAAGAATACGATTGCAGCAAAAACTGTCACAACTCCAAGAATAATGCTGAGAGGGATCAATACGGACTGCTTTGCAGTTCTTTCTCTGGCGCGGATGGCCTCTGGACTGTTGTCCAGTGTTTCCTGCTCTCGATTCATGGAGTTTTTGCCGTAAATAGATGGAGATATGGGATCGCTACCTTCCCAGCCGCTGGCTTTCAGGTAGGGAATTTTCTTTACTTTCACTAGCTGCCTCCTAATACCTTCGATTGACAAAACTGTGTGTCTTTGGGGGTTGAGGGTAAAATTCTAACATAAATATATCACAGAAAAAATGACCTAGCAATAGCGTCCCCTTGGCGCTACCTGGTATAGATTTTGGAAAAATGGCTATCATTAAAAGGGAAATACCAAAAATTCTCAACTTTACAGAACTTTCGAGGAGTTTCCCCTTGATTATTTGACACAGATGTTATATAATATTAGACTGCCACACAAAGTAATTTGTTAAGAATATAAGGAGTGATGAAGATGCCAAAACCTATACAAGTAGGTAGAAAAGAGCGTATGACTTTCGCTAAAATCAATGAAGTCTGCGAGATGCCTAACTTGATTGAACTACAGACGGATTCGTATAACTGGTTCATCAGGGAAGGTTTAAGAGAAGTTTTTGAAGACATCTCACCGATCAAGGATTATGCAGATAATCTGATCCTTGAGTTCATTGATTATTCACTGACCGATGCTCCCAAATATGAGCAGGAAGAGTGTAAAGAGCGCGATGTGACATACGCGGCTCCACTAAAAGTTAAGGTACGACTGATTAACAAGGAAACAGGAGAAGTTAAAGAGCAGGAAGTGTTCATGGGAGATTTCCCTCTGATGACCGAAAAGGGAACCTTCATTTATAACGGCGCTGAGCGTGTCGTTGTAACTCAGTTGGTTCGTTCTCCTGGACCGTACTACGACGTGACCGTTGATAAATCCAACAACAAGCTGTTCTCCACCACCATCATCCCTAACAGGGGTGCATGGTTAGAATACGAGACAGACTCCAACGAAATCATTTCTGTAAGAGTGGATCGTACCAGGAAACAGCCTGTCACCACTTTGCTGCGCGCCCTGGGATTCGGCTCCGATCAGGAGATTATCGATATCTTTGGCGATGACAGTCGTCTGATGAAGACCTTGGAGAAGGATACGGCGAAAAATTATGAGGAAGGTCTGAAAGAAATCTATAAGAAGTTAAGACCAACCGAGCCGCCTACAGTAGAGAGCGCCAAGTCGCTTCTGAATTCTCTGTTCTTTGATCCAAAGCGGTATGATTTGGCCAAGGTGGGCAGATACAAATATAATAAGAAATTGGGTTTATCTAACAGAATTGTAGGCGTAGTGGCAGCTGATGATGTGATTCATCCAGAAACAGGCGAGATTCTGGTCGAAAAGGATCAGAAGATAGACCGAGAGTTGGCTATGGCCATTGAAAATGCAGGGGTGGAGTATATCTATGCCCATGCGCTGGACAAGGAAAAAGAGGGACAGATTACCAAGGTAATCGGCAATCGCTTTGTTGCCCTTTCTGCTTATGTGGATTTTGATACCACAGACATGAAGGTGGCTGACAAGGTGTTTTATCCTGTCTTAAAAGAGATCATGAGCGCCTGCGCTACAGAGGATGAGTTGAGAACCATGCTGGAGGCCAGAAGAAACGACTTGTCTCCAAAGCATATTCTTTTAGAGGACATCATCGCATCAGTCAGCTATATCTTAAACTTAAACTATGGCATCGGAACAGTTGATGATATAGACCATTTAGGCAATAGAAGACTGCGTTCGGTAGGAGAACTTTTGCAAAACCAGTTCCGTATCGGTCTAGCCAGAATGGAGCGAGTGGTAAAGGAAAGAATGACCATTCAGGACATCGAGATGACCACGCCGCAAGCCCTTATGAATATTAGACCTGTGACTGCAGCAATCAAAGAATTCTTTGGTAGTTCCCAGCTGTCACAGTTTATGGACCAGAATAATCCATTGGCAGAACTGACCCATAAGAGAAGACTTTCTGCCCTTGGCCCTGGCGGCCTTTCCAGAGAAAGAGCCGGTTTCGAAGTCCGCGACGTACATCATTCTCACTATGGAAGAATGTGTCCGATTGAGACGCCAGAAGGTCCAAACATTGGATTGATCGGTTCTCTCACTACTTATGGCGTCATTAACCAGTACGGTTTTATTGAGACGCCGTATCGTCTGGTGGATAAAGAAACCCATGTGGTAACCGATGAAATTCACTATTTGACTGCTGATGAAGAAGAAATGATGACCATTGCAGAGGCCAACGAACCGCTGGACAGCGAAGGCCGTTTCGTCAATGCAAAGGTAGCTTCCCGCGGCGCTCATGGCGAAATTGCCCTGATGCCGAGAGAAAAAATAGATTATATGGACGTATCGCCGAAGCAGGTAGTATCCGTTGCAACGGCTATGATTCCATTCCTGGAAAACGACGACGCTAACCGTGCCCTGATGGGTTCCAACATGCAGCGTCAGGCAGTGCCTCTTTTGGTGGCAGAAGCGCCAATCGTAGGTACCGGTATGGAATACAAGGCGGCCAGAGATTCCGGTGTTGTGATTCTGGCAAAGAATTCCGGCACGGTGGAGTTTGTGGACGCAGAAAAAATCGTCATCACTAGAGATGACAACAACCAGAGAGATTCCTATCCTCTGCTGAAATTTAAGCGTTCCAACCAGGGTACATGCATTAACCAGAGACCAATCGTAAGTCATGGCGAGCATGTAGAAGCAGGGGAAGTTATTGCCGACGGCCCATCCACAGACCTGGGCGAAATCGCTTTGGGCAAGAACCTGCTTATCGGTTTCATGACCTGGGAAGGCTATAACTATGAGGACGCCATCATCTTAAACGAGCGGCTGCTCATGGAGGATGTGCTCACATCCCTTCATATTGAAGAATATGAGTCGGAAGCCAGAGACACCAAGCTGGGGCCAGAGGAGATTACCAGAGATATTCCAAATGTAGGCGAGGATACTTTAAGAGACCTGGATGAGGAAGGTATCATCCGCGTAGGCGCTGAAGTGAATTCTTCTGATATTCTGGTGGGTAAGGTAACGCCAAAGGGCGAAACTGAACTGACTGCAGAAGAAAGACTGCTGAGAGCCATCTTTGGCGAGAAGGCCAGAGAGGTGAGAGATACATCGCTGAGGGTACCTCACGGCGAGACAGGTATTGTGGTTGATGTTAAAATATTTTCCAGAGAAAACGGCGATGAACTACCGCCAGGGGTCAATAAATTGGTCCGCTGCTATGTGGCCACCAAGCGTAAGATTAACGTAGGCGACAAGATGGCAGGACGCCATGGAAACAAGGGTGTTATTTCCCGTATCCTTCCAGAGGAGGATATGCCATTCATGGACAATGGTCAGCCGTTGCAGGTCATGCTCAATCCACTGGGCGTACCTTCCCGAATGAATGTAGGACAGGTGCTAGAGGTTCACTTAGGATTGGCTGCCAAGAAGAAGGGATGGTACATTTCCACCCCAGTATTTGACGGTGCAACCGAAAAGGACATCATCGAACTTCTCGGAGAGTGCGGTTACCCTAAGACAGGTAAGTTAAGATTAAGAGACGGACGTACCGGGGAACCGTTTGATAATCCGGTCACCGTTGGATATATGTATATGCTGAAACTTCACCATCTGGTAGATGATAAGATTCACGCCAGAAGTACAGGTCCGTACTCCATGGTAACCCAACAGCCGTTAGGCGGTAAAGCCCAGTTCGGCGGTCAGCGTTTCGGTGAGATGGAGGTGTGGGCGCTTGAGGCTTACGGCGCTGCATATACATTGCAGGAGATTCTAACCGTCAAGTCTGACGATATCGTAGGTCGTGTTAAGACTTATGAGGCCATCGTCAAAGGTGAAAATATTCCGAAGCCAGGTATTCCTGAGTCCTTTAAGGTACTCATCAAGGAAATGCAGGCCTTGGGTCTGGACGTAAAGGTTCTTTCTGAGAATGAGGAAGAGGTTCAGTTTAAGGATGCTGGCGAAATGGATGATGATATTACCGGAATTGAGAGCATTATGGACATAAACGAGGAGCTGGAAAGCGACGAAAAGTTGTTTGAAGCTGGCTATTCAGAGACAAATCTGGAAGAAGAAGGGGAAGGCGATTTCCCAGAAACTGGATATGTTGCTGAAGCTGAAATAGCTGAACCGAGTTTTGAGGATGATTTCAGAGAAGAGTAATGAAAAGAAAGGGGAGGGACTCCTTGAACAATAACGTGAATAATGATTATGAATTAAATAATTTCGAGTCGATCCAGATCAATCTGGCTTCACCGGACAAGATTCTGGAATGGTCCCATGGCGAAGTTACCAAACCGGAAACCATCAACTACCGGACCCTGAAACCGGAACGGGATGGACTCTACTGTGAAAGAATCTTCGGGCCGACCAAGGACTGGGAGTGTCACTGTGGTAAGTACAAGAGAATCCGCTATAAAGGAATCGTCTGCGACCGCTGCGGCGTTGAGGTTACCAAGTCCAAGGTAAGAAGAGAGAGAATGGGCCATATCAAACTGGCTGCGCTGGTTTCCCATATTTGGTACTTTAAGGGTATCCCATCGAGAATGGGACTTTGCCTGGACGTAACGCCAAGAAACCTGGAAAAGGTACTCTATTTTGCTGCTTACATTGTCACCGACCCGGGTGAAACCGATTTGGGATATAAGCAGATTTTGACAGAGCAGGAATACAGACAGTATAAGGAGCAGTACGGAAATGGTTTTAAGGCCGGCATGGGCGCTGAAACCATTAAGGAACTTTTAGCCCAGATAGACCTGGATAAGATGTCCGAGGATCTGAGAAGCAAGTTGAAGGATGCATCCGGTCAGAAAAAGGTGAGAATCGTCAGAAGGCTGGAGGTTATCGAGGCCCTTCGTCTTTCCGGCAACCGTCCTGAATGGATGGTGCTGGATGTGATTCCAGTCATTCCACCGGATTTAAGACCCATGGTGCAGCTGGACGGCGGCAGATTCGCAACTTCCGACTTAAACGATTTATATAGAAGAGTCATCAACAGAAACAACAGACTGAATCGTCTGTTGGAACTGGGAGCGCCTGATATAATTGTCAGAAATGAGAAGAGAATGTTACAGGAAGCTGTAGACTCTTTGATTGATAATGGCCGTCGCGGCAGAGCTGTAACCGGCCCTGGTTCCAGACCACTGAAATCCCTGTCCGATATGCTCAAGGGTAAGCAGGGACGTTTCAGACAGAACCTATTGGGTAAGCGTGTGGATTATTCAGGACGTTCTGTAATCGTAGTAGGACCGGAACTGAAGTTCTATCAGTGCGGTCTGCCAAAAAAGATGGCATTGGAACTATTCAAACCGTTTATCATGAAGGAACTGGTAGAACAGGGTTATGCTCATAATATTAAGAGCGCAAAGCGGATGGTGGAAAAGGTAAGACCAGAGGTTTGGGACGTTTTGGAAGGCGTCATCAAGGAACATCCGGTTATGCTTAACCGCGCGCCGACCTTGCATAGATTGGGTATCCAGGCCTTTGAGCCGGTACTGGTAGAGGGTAAAGCCATTAAGCTCCACCCGCTGGTTTGTACCGCCTTCAACGCTGACTTTGACGGAGACCAGATGGCTGTTCATGTACCGCTGTCCGTAGAAGCACAGGCAGAGGCCAGATTCCTCATGCTGTCCGTAAACAATATTCTGGCGCCAAAGGATGGTTCCCCAATTACCACGCCTACCCAGGATATGATTTTGGGAAGCTATTACCTGACCCACCCAGGCACAGCAGCTAGAGATACTTACGCTGAAAAGGGAGATGGAAAGGTGTTTACCGACCTGGATGAGATGCTGATGGCATACCAGACAGGAGTGGTAGGAATCCATGCCAAAGTTAAGGTAAGAATGTATAAGGAAGGGGATACTACGGGCAAACTGGTAGAGTCCACTGTGGGACGGTTTATCTTTAACCAACAGATTCCACAGGATTTGGGATTTGTAGATAGAGAGATTGACCCGTATTCCTTGGAAGTAGATTTCCTGTGCGATAAGAAAAAACTGGGCGTCATCATTGATAAGTGTTACCGGAGACATGGAAACACGGGTACTGTCATCATGCTGGACTATATTAAGTCCATGGGCTATAAGTATTCCACCAAGGCTGCTGTTACCATCAGTGTCAGCGATATGGAAATTCCAGAGGCTAAGTGGGACATTGTAGCAGATGCAGAAGCCCAGGTAGATAAATACGAAAAAGCATATAGAATGGGCCTTATGTCCAATCAGGAGCGTTACGAGCAGATTATCAAGATTTGGTCCAAAGCCACTGACGATGTAGCCGATGCCCTGATGGAGTCCTTGGATTCCATGAATAACCTGTTTATCATGGCCAACTCCGGTGCGCGAGGCAGTAAGAACCAGATTCGTCAGGTAGGCGGTATGCGTGGTCTGATGGCCAATGCAACTGGTAAGACGGTGGAAATTCCAATCAAGTCCAACTTCCGTGAGGGCCTGTCCATACTGGAATACTTCATTTCTTCCAACGGCGCTAGAAAGGGTCTGGCCGATACGGCTCTCCGTACCGCTGACTCTGGTTACCTGACCCGTCGTCTGGTAGATGTCTCTCATAACGTAATCGTTAGAGAGTTCGACTGCGGTACCGATGAAGGTGTTGAGGTTAGAGCTTTTGCTGACGGCAAGGAAATTATCGAGCCGCTGAAGCAGAGAATTGTAGGCAGAGTTGCCCTGCTGGATGTGGTTGACCCGAATACAGGGGAAGTCATCGTAGAGCAGAACGAGGAGATTTCCGAAGTAGCTGCTGAGAGAATTGAAAACGTGGGTATTGAAAGCGTGGCGATTAGAGCGGTTATGACCTGCCACAGCAGAACTGGTATCTGTGCAAAATGTTACGGCAGAAACTTGGCTACTGGTGAAGAGGTTAACATTGGTGAAGCTGTTGGTATCACCGCAGCTCAGTCCATCGGTGAACCGGGT
The DNA here is from genome assembly GCA_022793795.1 of Bacillota bacterium. Classification (GTDB taxonomy): domain Bacteria; phylum Bacillota; class Clostridia; order Peptostreptococcales; family Anaerovoracaceae; genus RGIG7179. The sequence goes on along the minus strand of JAAWDM010000011.1, from coordinate 1,454 downwards.
ACTCAGCTGACCATGAGAACCTTCCATACAGGCGGCGTTGCCGGCGGCGACATTACCCAGGGTCTTCCGAGAGTAGAGGAACTGTTTGAAGCTAGAAAGCCGAAAGGTCTTGCAGAAATCTGCGAGGGCGACGGCGTGGTAGTTTCCATTGAGGCCAGAAAGGATAACAAGACTCAGGTCATCGTTCGTGAAGAGGAGCAGGATCGGGAATACATCATTCCTTATGGCGCTCGCTTAAATGTGAAAGAGGGAGATCGGGTATTTGCTGGCGGTCAGATTACCAGAGGTCCGTTGAACCCTCATGATATTCTTCGACTCAACGACGTGGAAGGCGTGTACCAGTATTTGCTCAAAGAAGTGCAGCGGGTATATAAGCAACAAGGTGTAGATATCAACGACAAACACATCGAAGTTATCGTAAGCCAGATGCTTTCCAAATATAAGATTGAAGATGCAGGAGATACTGACCTACTTCCAGGCGGTTTGTACGGCAAGTTTGAGATTCAGGAGGCCGATGAAAGGGCTGTTGCTGAGGGCGGAGAGCCATGCGTTGCAAAACGTGTGCTTCTGGGTATTACCAAGGCATCTCTGGCAACCAATTCCTTCTTGTCCGCTGCATCCTTCCAGGAAACCACCAGAGTTTTAACCGATGCGGCCATCAAGGGTAAGAACGATAAGCTCCTTGGCCTGAAAGAAAACGTTATCATCGGTAAACTGATTCCTGCCGGAACCGGTATGAAGCGGTATAAAAATATCGACTTGGATTACGGTGTCAATGCGGAAGTCATGGAAAGCTATGTTCGTCAGCAGGAGTTGGAAGCCGCCATGGAAGAAGAAGGATATACTGACTTCGATATGGAAGAACTGACATTGGATGCAGAAGGTTTGGAGTTAGATATCGATAATCTGGATGCACTGCTGGACGGCGAAGCTGCTAGCAGCAATGGAGCTGACAGTGAAATCCTATTGGCTTCAGACGAGATACAGATAGAAACGCCAGAAATCGTGGAACTGGATTAAATTCATTGACAGAAAGCCATGTTTTATGGTAAAATAATGTTTGATTTTGAGCTTTACCGACCTGCAATCAAAGATTACAGGTCGGTTCGCTTGAAAATAAAAATTAAGACGTTTCGAAAAAGCGAAACAAGAGGAAAGGAGATATAAAGGATGCCTACTATCAATCAATTAGTACGTCAGGGTAGAACCAGCGCTGTTAAGAAATCTACAGCTCCAGCTCTGAATAAGGGAATGAACTCCTTAAGAAGAGTTGCGACTGACACAGATTCCCCGCAGAAAAGAGGCGTTTGCACCTCAGTAAAGACGGTTACCCCTAAAAAGCCTAATTCCGCACTTAGAAAAGTAGCGAGAGTACGTCTGACCAATGGTATTGAAGTAACTGCTTACATCCCTGGTATCGGTCACAACCTGCAAGAACACAGTGTTGTACTTAT
>JAAWDM010000010.1 GCA_022793795.1 Bacillota bacterium | reverse complement strand
GATAAACCTTTGGCAGACGAAGGAGAGAACAAGGAGGAAAAGGACGACGGGGACTTTGGCTTTGACGCTGAAACAGATATATAGAGGAGAAATAAAAAATCTGCCAAAAGGTATACCTTTTAAAAATCTTTTTTCTCTCCAAAAAAATTAGGGATTGTGCTTAACAATCCCTTTAAAATGCCGATAACATATATGTACGTTAGGAAAACAGATTCCGTTTCAAACATCTGCCAAAAAGTATACCTTTTGGCAGATTTTTTATTTCTCCTCTATATATCTGTTTCAGCGTCAAAGCCAAAGTCCCCGTCGTCCTTTTCCTCCTTGTTCTCTCCTTCGTCTGCCAAAGGTTTATCCGAAAGTACCTCACCAGTCTCCGGCTCAATCCTCATCTCTTCGGCCATATCGTTTCCATTAGAGGCTTTCCCAGTATCTTGTGACGGCTGCCTCGGGGACGACGGCGCGGCAGGCGGCGGGCTCATCTGTGCTGCCGCAGCGGCCAGTTCCTTCCGTTCTTCTTCACCCAAATATCCCCAGAGGATTCTGACCAGCCCCTCTATCTCATTGCGATGAAGAGTAATGCCTCTGCTCATATGAGTATGGCTGGCGTCCCATTCCCTGATGTCAATTTTAGCCGGTTTCCCGTTCCATGAAACCAGATTCACCTCCTTCACCCATCCAGACGCATATTTATTGATCATGCCCAGATGCTTTTCAATCACATAGGAAACATCATTGCTAAATTCCTTCTCTGCCATAACGAACTCCTTTCCTTCTGCCCCTTTCACACTTTCATTCTCAAAGGGTTTCTTTTTTATTTTTACATCCTCATCATATCATGTTTTCCATATTTTGTAAACAACTTTATTCCTTTTTTTACATTTTTTTCTATTTCCCAGCCTTTCTTGCTCAAAAAATTCCCATCGTATGAAAATTCTTTTTTCCGTCCATACTATAGATAGCATAAGTGAATGCCATCGTTTTTCATGTCTTATAAACTTATGCCAAACTGGAGGTGAAATTATGCGTCAAGCAGAAAGAAAGAAACAAAAAGACAAGGTTGCCATTGCACTGGTGTTGTGCTTCTGCGTCATCGCTCTTGTTTCAATTTTTACGGTCAAATCTAATCTGGACAAAATCAGTGACAACCATTCGGACGTACTGGTCTCCGAAAAGGCGAAAACTGAACATCCTAATGATAAGGAAAAGGGGAAACCCAATCAGAATTCAAAAAAAGCAAAGGATGCCGATGCTGCCTCCGCGCAGGTTCCTATCGTGGACAGCCTAGAAGGCGATAAACAAACGGCACCTCTTTCAGATTTTATCAATCCCATTAAAGAAGAAGGCGCTTATGTAACCAACGAATACTCCATGGATGGACTGATTTACTCCGTCACCTTGGATCAATACATGGTTCATTGCGGTGTGGACATTGAAGCGCCAGCAGATACCCAGGTAGTAGCCGCAGCTCCAGGCACGGTCACAGCCGTTTATAGAGATGATAGATACGGTAACTCCGTAGAAATCACCCATGAAAGCGGTATCATAACGATATATTCCAATCTGTCCGATGCCAGCATGGTAGAAATTGGAGATACGGTAAAGGCTGGAGACGTGATCGGCGGCGTAGGCGCTACCGGACTGTTTGAATCTCTGGAACCGGCTCACTTACACCTGGAAATGCTGAAGGATGGAGCCTATGTCAACCCTATGGAATATATTCAGTTTTAGTCTGCCCAAGAAAAAAAGCGGCTCATGATTTGCACAAACCATATTGGCCTATGCAGATCAAAGCACGCTTTTTTTCAATTTTACATAATGAATGGGCTTTCCAGCCTCTTTAAACTTTTCTTCGTATTCTGTGGTGATTTCCTTCGCCGCAAAATCTGTGCTATGGAGGTCATGGCTTTTTTCTACAATGACAATGCCCTGGTTCTGCAGGGCTCCAATCTCCTCCAGGGTAAAGGCGAATAATCCATCGTTGTCCGTTTTAAAAGCGACAAAGCCATCCTCCTGCAACACTTGAAAGTAGTTGAGCAACCTCTTCCGATAGGTCAGCCTCCTCTTATAGTGTCTGGCCTTTGGCCATGGGTCGCTAAAATTCAAAAAAATTCCAGAAAGCTCCCCTTCCTCAAAATAGTCTGCCAGGTCGTGAACGTAATCGATAAAAAGACGCAAGTTGCATAGCCCCTTTTTTCCGTCCGCTTCGGCAGTCCCCGCTTGCTCCGCCTTTTCCAAAGCCCGCAAAATCACATTTTCTTGACCCTCTACTGCAATAAAATTGGCCTGGGGATGGACTAGCGCCTGGGTTAAAATAAATTTTCCTTTGCCACAGCCGATTTCCAAAAAAATAGGGTTTTCGTTGCCAAAAACCTGCGCCCATCTGCCCCTCAGCTCTCGCGGCTCATCCACCAAACAACTGGAGTTCTCCGCCAATCGGGCTTCTAAATTTTTTACATTCCTCTGTCTCATATTTTCTCCCTACAGCCACCATGACTCCAAAATGATAATGGCTAAAAATAAAATCATAGCTGCAATAGCTCCATAATCCCGCTTTTTCAGCTTCATCTCGTGCATCCTGGTTCGATTTTCGCCGCCTCTGTAACACCTGGCCTCCATAGCCATGGCCAAATCCTGGGCGATACGGAAAGCGCTGACAAACAAGGGTACCAAAATGGGAATCAGACTTTTTACCCGCTGCACCAGATTCCCCGACTCGAAATCCGCGCCTCTGGCCTGTTGGGCCTTCATAATCTTATCGGTTTCTTCTAATAAAGTAGGAATGAACCGAAGAGCAATACTCATCATCATGGCGATTTCATGGGCCGGTACTCCCACTCGCTTTAAAGGAGATAGCAATCTCTCGATACCATCGGTCAGACTGAGCGGCCTGGTACACAGGGTCAGCATGGAAGAGCCGACGAGGAGCAAAACCAGTCTGATGGCCATAAATACAGCTCGCATCAGTCCCTCTCTGGTAATTTTCAAAAATCCCCACTGCCATAAAATCTGGCCGTCTACCATAAATATATTCAAAGCAAAGGTAAAAATCAGAATCAAAAGAATGGGTTTGAGCCCACGCATAATAAAGGACAATGGAACCTTAGATACAGCAATAACCGCTGCCAATGCGACAGCGGCGATTCCAAAACCTAAAAAATTGTCCACGATGAACAGCTCTATGATAAAGAGCAGCGTCCCTATAATCTTTATCCTGGGGTCCAGTCTGTGGATCAGAGATTCTCCTCCATAATACTGGCCCAACGTTATATCTCTAATCATGGATCATCGTTCCTTTTCACGTCTTATCTTCTAAATTTTTCTTCAGCCATGCGGCGATTTCCTCTGCTGCAGTGTCAACAGACAGAATCGTCTCAGATACCACTATACCCCTTGACCGAAGTTCTTCTGTAAGCTGGGTAATGGGCGGCGCTGAAAGGCCCACTGCCTCCAACTTTTCCCTCTGTGAAAACACCTGTCTCGGCGTCCCCATGGTCACCAGTTTGCCGCTGTCAATGACGATGACCTGGTCCGACAGGTAGGCAATATCCGCCATATTGTGAGAAACCAAAATCGTAATATTTCCCGTAGCTCTATGCACCTCTTCAATCATCTTCAGCACATCTTTGTGAGCCTTTGGGTCCAGCCCCGCCGTGGGCTCATCCAAAATCAGTACCTCTGGCTCCATGGCAATGACGCCAGCAATGGCAACCCGTCGTTTCTGACCGCCGGAAAGTTCAAAAGGAGACTTCTCCGCTACCTGTTCATAAGAAAGTCCCACCAGCTTGATGGCGCTCTCCACTCGCCTTTGAATCTCTTCCTCATCCAGCCCTAAGTTTTTCGGCCCAAAAGCCACATCCTTCGCTACCGTCTCTTCAAACAACTGGTATTCTGGATATTGAAACACCAGACCGATGCGCTTCCTGATTTCCACCATGGAAACCTCCGGTGATGTAATATCTATATCTCCGATGAAAATCCGCCCGGACGTGGGCTTTAAAAGACCATTGAGATGCTGCAAAAGAGTGGATTTTCCAGAGCCTGTATGGCCGATGATACCCACCATCTGACCATCTTCAATGGAAAAGGACACATCCGCAAGAGCAACGGATTCGGTGGGAAGCCCTGGTTCATAAATATGGGTTAAATTGGTTACCTGTATTGACATAAGAATTCAACCATCTCTTCCTTACTGATAATACCTGCAGGCACATGGATTCCCTTTTCCCTGAGTTTTCCTGCCAACTCTACAGCTAGAGGAATGTCCAAGCTGGCGGCTTTTAAGGTCTCTTCATGAGAAAAAACCTCTGCAGGCGTTCCGTCCAGCAATATTTTGCCATCATGCATAACCACAATGCGGTCTGCCTCCGCAGCTTCCTCCATAAAATGGGTAATGAGAAGCACGGTGATTCCCTCTTCATGAAGTTCCTTAATGATGGCCATGATTTCCTGGCGTCCTTTGGGGTCCAGCATGGCTGTGGGCTCATCGAATATGATGCACTCCGGCTTCATGGCCACCACTCCAGCGATGGCAATCCGCTGTTTCTGACCGCCGGACAGCAGATGAGGCGGTTTTTTTCTGAATTTTCCCATGTTGACCGATTCCAAAGCCTTGTCCACACGTTGGCGGATTTCTTTGGGATCGATGCCCAGGTTTTCAGGCCCGAAGGCCACATCATCCTCTACAATGGCTGACACCAGCTGATTATCCGGGTTTTGAAACACCATTCCTGCTCTTTGGCGCACGTCCCACACATGGTCGTCGTCTCTCGTATCATACCCATCCACATAGATAACCCCCTCTGTGGGGAGCAAAAGGCCGTTGAGGTTCTTGGCCAGAGTGGATTTTCCAGAACCGTTTCTTCCCAGTATAGCCGTAAAACTCCCTCTGGGAAAATCAAGGCTCACATGGTCAACAGCAGCGGCGCCCGCCTGGTCTTGCCCATATCGAAATGTTAAGTTTTCTATGGTAATCATGTAGTCCTTGTTCATTGGCCATCCTATTTATAATAAATATCCATATATCGTTTCAAATCCCTTGCGTTAAACTGGCCCGGCGCAGTGGCCTTGCTGCCGCAGGCATAGGTCATCACACAGCCAAAGTCCCCGCCGCAGATTCGGCTGGCCTGTCCCTCTTCACCCATGGCCACCACCAGAAACGGTTTGTGTCCCTGGAGCGTATTATAGGCATAAGCGCCCTCTAAAATGGCATAGGCGTCTTCCTCTGTATTGGCAAAGGAAGCTACAGCCAGCATGTCCGCCGGATATTTTTCCATCTTAATCAACTCTGTAGCGATTTCTTCCTTGGTCAAAATCCGCTCCATCTCGTGCCAGGTCAGCATGGTTTTCGTATGGCGGCGTCTCGCCTCCTTGATGAGCTGCTTCGCCTGACTGTTTTTCCAATCGACGTCGATATAATCGGCAATTCCCATGGCGTAACGCAAAAATTTACTAGCTTCCTTTTCCTCGCCTAAATATTCAAAGATAAAGGTTTTGCCCCGACACATAGCCTTTATGAGTTTCAGCATCTGTGAAAACTCTTCCTGGCTATAGGCTTCCATCCCCATGGTTCCGTCTGCACACCACTCAATGGCCTGGCAGTCGCTGCCAAACGAAGATATTTCTGTCTTCAGTTCTTCAATAGTTCTACAGTTAAGGAGTAAGCAAATTTCCGGTCTCTTTTTTACAGTCTTTTTCATTCTCTTCCCTTTCCCCTTTATTATACCATGACGCGCTAAATCTTCCAAGGTCATGGTTCAATGAACGCTACCATACGGCAACGCCGGCGCCCATTTCAACGCTAACACAGGGCGCATCCATGTGCGTTCATTATACCATGACAAATCGAGTTATCACTGGTCATGATTCAATGAACGCTTCCTTGCTGCAACGCCGGCGCCCATTTCATCGCTAACACAGGGCGCATCCATGT
>JAAWDM010000009.1 GCA_022793795.1 Bacillota bacterium | reverse complement strand
TTAACAGCCGAGTGCTCCACCATTGAGCTACCTTGGAATGCCATCATGTCTTTGGTTCATTTTACTACCGCCGACAACAATAAAGATTATATATGATAGCGGATGAAATGTCAACCCCTTAAACAAAAGATTTTGAAAAACTTGGATATTTTTCTTTCAAAACCTTCCTCAACGATACGTTCGGGATTTGAATCCGCTATCACAGAGATTAGTATGGCGTGTGCCGCCAAAAATATACATTCTTTTTTCTTCTTTTTACCGCTTGCCGCTTACTGTATACCGCAAAATCTAAAATCGAGTCAGTTGAGTTTTTCCTCTGCCGTGGGCGCCGCTGCAGCGGCCTCTGCCTCCGCCCTATCCAGAGCGGCGTTTTCCTTGACCACTTGAATCTTTTTTTCATATTTCAAGGCTTTTTCCTGGTTATCCAGCTGCCGATATAGCTTCACCAGTTCTTCCATGGTTTCTATGTTGCTTGGGGAAAGCTGCAAAACGTGCAAAAGATGGGTGATGGCTTCTTCCGCCATTTTCGTAGAATCCTCCTTACCCCCTTCCATTTCACTGAGTTGACTGTAGGCCATGCCCAGATAGTACCACAGGGGCCACCAATCGGCAAACTTGCCTTCCTTATATGGACTCAGCACGTCGATACCCTCCACATAACGGCCGGATAGCACCAAATTATAGCCCTTTTCAATTTCCACCGGCTCCTTGAGACTGTCTAGGCGAGCCTGAATTTCTTTGCGACGTTTTTCCAGCGCTTCCCCGCCTGCCGAATCCTCCGTAGGAGCCGCCGTCAGCTTCATATACTCTTCCCAAGTCAGTTTTGCCTTCACATAGAGGCCCAGGTTTACATAGCCATAGCCCAAAAAGTAAAATCCATCTGCAAAATCCGGGCGGCGCAAGGTAACCTGCTCAAAGGCTTCCAGTGATTCCGCCTTATATCTTCCTATATAGTCCTCCTCTTCCCCCTGCTCATAGGCGTCCTTGCAGGCCCGGCCATAACAATACAGAGCATCCACATTTTGGGGGTCAATCTGCATGGCAGCACGAAACTGGATGCAAGCATAATCGTACTCCTGCCGCTGGGCCCCTTCGATACCATCGTTAATCAAGCCCTCTGCAAATTTAACATCAAAAGTTCGCAGAATATAGGCGATATAATTTTCCTTGTAGGAAAAATTAGGGTCACAGCCGATGATAAAAGCCATATTTCTGGCAATATCCAAGGTAGACAGGCTGGTCATAGCCGTCTTCCGAATGGGAATGGGCACCCCCATGAGAATATCGGCAATCCCTGCCCGATCCAAGTAACTATCCGACAATTCGTCGAACACAAACTCTTCCACATGGGAAATCAAATAACAGCCGATGCGATCCTCTATTTTTTCTATATTCATATGGTTACCTCCCAACCCTTCTTATAAAATCGTTTTTGCTCTTCCTCGTTAAAGGTCTCTTTCAAATCTCGGTGCAAAACCTGTGCTCCCATGGTCTGTACGTCGTCCTCCACTATCAAGCCGGCTGTCTGTCCAAACTGCCGCAGAATTCGGTACTGATCCTCCTTCTTTCTGTTGCGATGCTGATAACCCGCCCCATAATAAAAGTCGGCAAAATCCTCAAAGAAACCGAAAGCTCCTTTTCCTAAGGCCGGAATCCAGGTCCTAAGGGTATGGCGGAAACCTCCCCGGTTGTAATAGATATCCAGCAGATTCTCAATCCGATGGAGCCTGGCCAATTCTTCAGCGCTGATATAGTTTGTGCAAATCACCTCATAAGGGGCCTTATCCCGATAGACGATGCCATGCTCCTGCAATGTATCGCAAATAGGCGTTCCAGCTAGCACCTTCAAAAATCCCAGCTGCAAGGTATCCGCCCCTAGGGCATATACCTTGTTAAAAGACCTGGCAAATAACTCATAGGTCTCATAAGGCAGTCCCGCTATTAAATCCACGTGGGTATGGATGTTTCCCGCCATTACTAGCTGCTCCACATTGTGCAGCAGTGGATAAACGTTTTCATTGCGGCCGATGGCCTTCAAAGTATCTGGGTTGGCGCTTTGGATGCCGATTTCCAACTGAAACAACCCCTTTCTGGCCTGGGCAAGAAGCTCTAAGGTCTCCCTATCCAGCAGATCTCCGCATATTTCAAAATGAAAATTGGTAACGCCGTTGTCATTTTCCATAAGATAGCGAAAGATTTCATAGGCCCGTTTCCTATCGTAATTAAACGTTCTATCGATAAATTTGACCTGCATGACTTTTTTGTACAGAAAATATTTCAGGTCCGACTTGACTCGCTCTAGCTTTAGGGGCCGCAGGGTCTTATCGATGGAGGACAGACAGTATGTACAGCGGAAAGGACAGCCTCTTACCGACTCGTAATAGACCACCTGATCCGCCTTGCAGTTCAGAATGGAATAAGGAAAGGGAATCAGATTAAAGTCCATGGGTTCCATCTGGTCGTTGGCATAGATGTTTCCATCCACCTGATAGATGAGACCTGGTACCGTCTTCAAACTGCCAGACGTCTCCTCCCCCATCATCATAATCTGGCAAAGTCGGTAAAAGCTATACTCTCCCTCGCCACACAGAATCAAATCCGCCCACGGATGCTCCACGGCAAACCGCAAGCCCTCATGGCTTACCGCAGGCCCGCCCAAACAGATTTTCATGTCCGGCTTTGCCTTTTTCAAATCGCTGGCCAGCGCCTTAATCCCTTCTATGTTCCATATATAGCAGGAAAAGCAAATCATATCGTAGCCCCCGTCCAAAAGCTCCGTATAGATATAGATCGGCTCCTGATTGATGGTAAACTCTCGCACCTCAACGTCGCTGTATTCGTCAGCTACCACCGTATACAGATACTTGAGCGCCAGATTGGAATGGACATATTTGGAGTTTAACGTAGTCAGCAAAATTTTCATAAATGGGTACACCTCATGTTACATCTATCTAAAGCAAAAGGGACGCCGAAATCTGGCGCCCATGTCGTTACAGCATCCTGAATCGTTCGTCTTTCAGCAAACCCCGATCTCGCATACAGCGATGAAGGGCCTCAATGAGACGGTCGTTGTCCTCCGGCAGATTGCCTCGAAGGGAGACATAATTGGAAGCATGATTGCTGCGGAATACGCAGGACTTTTCAGGTCTGGCATGATCCAGCAGCAGGCAGGTCTCCTGCAAAACCTGCTCCGGCGTCAGATATTGGAACTTACCGCTTCGAATGTCCTCTAGCATCGGGGCCGGAGGCTCCACCATCAGAGTCAAAAGGCTTACATAAGAAGCGTTCATGGCTGCAATCATCTTGCCGCTTTCAATGGCGTGTTCCTCCCAGCCATCCTGGCCGGAAAGACCGCTGATAAAGGTCACGCTGGTGGCAATGCCATTTCTTTCCAGCTTCTGCACGCCAGTAATCAGTTCCGTTGCCGTTTCACCCTTTTTTACCGCGTCCAAAACCCGCTGACTGCCCGATTCAGCGCCTAAATAAACCATGGACAGTCCGTGCTGCCGAAGGGTTTGCAGTTCCTCGTCGGATTTTCGCAGTGCATCCACCGAGCGGCCGTAGCTGGTCACCCGCTCGCACTCCGGAAAATGTTCCTTGATGTAGTCCAGAATGGGCAGCAGCTTTTGATTGGCAAGGCAGAGGGCATCCCCATCACAGAGGAAAATCCGATCAACCTTCCGATACTGTTTCCGCGCCCATGCCAAATCTTCCAGCACTTCCGTAAGATTTCTCACACGGAATTGCTTCTCTTTATACATATTGCAGAAGGTACACTTGTTATGTGCACAGCCGATGGTCACCTGAACCAACAAACTGTACGCCTCGCTTGGAGGTCTGTAAATATTTCCCACGTAACGCATAAATCATTCTCCCAATAAGATTATTTTTACGCCTGCACCCTATGGTCAGGCAGATGAACGCAATACAGTTCCTACATTCTCTCCGGTGTTTCCATGCCCAGCAAAGCCAGACCGTTCTTAATGGCCGTCTTAGCTGCAATGACCAGAGCTAGTTTTGCAGTCTTTTCCTCCTGGTTTTCTACCAGAATATGCTCGTCATGATAGAACCGATTGAATCCCTGTGCAATATCCACAATATGACGGGTCACGATGGACGGTTCATACTTTTCGCCTGCTTCTCGAACCACCTTCGGCAGCTCATAAATCAGCCTTGCCAGCTGGAAAGCGCTTTCGCCGGTGATGTACTCGGCTTTCACGTTCTTTGGATCCATGGCTTTGGCCGATGCTTCTTCTCCTGCATTTCTCAGGACGCTGGCGCATCTAGCGTAGGTGTACTGCACATATGGACCTGTTTCGCCGTTGAAGTCCAGTACCTTATCCCAGGAAAATACATAGTCTTTAATTCTATTGTTGGATAGTTCGTTGAATACCACGGCGCCGATACCCACCTGCCGGGCCGTGTCGTCGATATTGTCGGTGGCGACCCCCTTTTCCTTAATGATTTCTTTGGTCTGTTCTACCGCTCTATTGAGTACATCCTCCAGGAATACCACCCGGCCGTGTCTGGTGGACATGGTACCGTCCTCCAGGCTCACCAGACCGAAAGGTACATGAACGCAATCCTTGGCAAACTCATATCCCATCAGTTCCAAAATCTTGAACCACTGCTGGAAGTGGAGATTTTGCTGAGATGCCACCACATAGATGTTCTTATAGAAATCGTAGGTTTCCTTTCTATATACAGCAGCCGCAATATCTCTGGTGATATACAGGGTGGAACCATCGGATTTGGTAATCAGGGCTACCCCCAGGCCGTACTCTTCCAGATTGACCACATGGGCGCCTTGTGATTCCTCTAGTAAATGCTTTTCTTCCAGTTCCTTTACGAAACGAGGCATTTTGTCGGAATAGAAACTCTCCCCTGCATAGGAATCGAAATCGATACCCAGCATCTTATACACACGGCTGAACTCCTTGAGAGACTCGTCTCTGAACCACTGCCACAGCTCTGTCTCTTCCTTTTCTCCATGTTCCAGCTTCGCAAAGATTTCTCTCGCTTCGTCGTTGAGTTCTGGATGGTTTTCCACCTCTTCATGGAACTTGGTATAGTAATGGAGCAAAGTCTTAATCGGCTCTCTCACCACGTCTTCTTTATTCCCCCAATGTCTGTAGGCGCAGATCATCTTGCCGAACTGGGTACCGTAGTCGCCCAGATGGTTGATTCTCACCACATCATAGCCCAAGGCTGAATAAATTTTGTTGATAGAATTGCCGATGACCGTACTTCTGATATGGCCGATATGGAAAGGCTTAGCGATGTTAGGCGAGGAATACTCTACGATGACCTTCTTGCCCTGGCCTATGTTGGATTTTCCATAGTCCTCCTTCTCTTCCAAAACGGCGGCGGTCACGTCGCCTACGAATTCTTCTCTGGAAATGAACATGTTCACGTAAGCGTTTACCTGTTCCACCTTTTCAAACATCTGGTTTTCACCGATGGCCTCTGCAATGCCCTTTGCAATCAGCGGCGGCGCTTTTCTCATGACCTTGGCCAGCTTAAAGCATGGAAAGGCATAATCTCCCATCTTTCGATCCTGGGGCACTTCCACCATGGACTCTACTTCTTCCAGGCTGAGCCCCTCCACCTGTGATGCAATCAGTTTTCCGATCTCTTCTTTAAAATTGACCATTTTCAACCTCTCCCTTACTTTTCTTCTACTCTTCAGCCATCCAGGCCTGTATTTCTTCCCTGTCCTTTTCGGAAATCACCGGTATATTGCGACTTCGCAGCTTCTCTGCGAAAATCCCGTCTCCCTCTGTGAGAGCGCCGGTAAAGGTACCGTCATAGATCATACCGTAACCGCAGGAAGGACTATTGGCCTTGAGTATGGCTCCCTCCAACGGCTCTTCCTTTAACCGGGCGGCCATCAGGCAGGTTTTCATGGAAATCTCCGCCCCTTTTTCAAAGGCCTCGGTTACATCCTCTCCCTCCCGATCCACAACTCTGGCTCCCTGCCGCTCGGCAGGGAGTCGAGGGCAAGGAAGATTCCCTGCGCTTTCCGGACAGACTAAAATATATTTTTTCTTCTGACAAAAGGCTACAACCTGCTCATTCAGATTGTTGCCGCCGTTATACTTACAATTATGCCCCAAAAGGCAGCTGCTTACAATATACATCTTTCTATTCCTTCAATTTGACGATGGTAACCCCGTCTCCGCCTTCATTGTAGCCGCCTTTTCGGTAGGAAGCCACATGTTTATGGCGTTTCAGCAGGCTTCTGATACCCTCCTTCAGGATACCTTCCCCTCTGCCATGGATCACCGTCACTTCTTTTAATCCTGCCATATAGGCGTCGTCCAAATATTTATCCACATCCAGACAAGCGTCCTCTAAGCTCTCTCCCTGTACATTGACCGACATGGAGATATTCATGGCCTTCTGCTTATACAAGGAGCCGTACTGTCCTGCAGCTCGCGGCGTCTTTTTCTTTTTGGTACCGTCGTTAATCAACATCAAGTCCTTTAGATTGGCGCTGACTTTCATAATGCCAACCTGCACTGTCAAGTCCCCTTTCTCATCAGGAAGGGTTAGAATCTCCCCGTTCTGATCCAGGGTCAGCAGCTTCACCCGGTCTCCTACCGTAAGCTCATCAGCCCGCACTGGTCTATCGTTATTGACCTCTCGGATGACCCGCTCCGCATACTTTTCTTCTTTCTCTCGAAGTTTCTGCCGACTCCTGGCAAAGCGCTGGTTCCTCTGGCCCAGGCTTTCTTCTTTTGCCAGTTCCTTCAGTTCCTTTTGCACCTCTGCCGCTGTCTCCTTGGCCTCTCGAAGCAGGTCTCTGGCCTCTTCTTTGGCTTTGGCAAGAATCTGTTTTTTATCCTTCTCTAAAGCTGCCAGCTGCTTTTCCAGTTCCTTCTGCTGTTGCTCGGCTTTGGCTCGCAGGCGAATGGCCTCGTCCCGCTCCCTCTCTGCCTTTTTCTTATCGCTTTCAATGGCAGAAATAACCTCTTCAAACGCCATATCGCCGCCTTCAATCAGGCCGGAAGCTCTGTCGATGATTTCATCTGCCAGCCCCAGTTTCCTGGAAATCTCAAAGGCATTGGACTTTCCCGGTATGCCGATGGACAGCTTATAGGTGGGGCTTAAAGTCTCCACATTAAATTCCATGGAAGCGTTCTCCACCCCTTCGGTAGATAGGGCGTATTTTTTCAGCTCTGTATAATGGGTGGTGGCAATGGTCGTGGCTCCCTGGCGGCGAAGCTGGTCCAAAATGGCGATGGCCAAGGCTGCTCCTTCCGTTGGGTCGGTCCCTGCCCCCAGTTCGTCCAGCAGCGCCAGAGAATTGCCGTCAGCCTGACCCACCACCTCCACAATGTTCTTCATGTGAGAAGAAAAGGTGGACAGGCTCTGTTCAATGCTCTGTTCGTCGCCGATGTCTGCAAAGATATGGCGATACACCGGTATCTGGCTGCTGCCCATGGCTGGTACATGAAGACCGGTCTGGGCCATCATGGCCAGAAGGCCCACTGTCTTTAAGGTGACGGTCTTGCCTCCTGTGTTAGGTCCTGTGACCACCAGGGTGGTATAGTTTCCCTTTCGGCTTCCTCCCACCGCCACGTCAATGGCCACCACTTTTTTGGAATCGATGAGAGGATGGCGTGCCTTCCGCAGATTCAGATAGCCGCCGCCGTTGACGTTGGGCTCCTCCCCTGCCATCCGTGCCGACAGCTTTCCCTTGGCAAAGATCACGTCCAGCTCTATGAGCAATTTTTGGTTATTGATTAAGTCGTGAAAATGTTCCGCCACATTGGAAGACAACTCTGCCAGGATTCGCTCAATCTCCGCCTTTTCCGCCAGCTCCAACTCCCGCAGCTCGTTGTTTAAGTTGACGATGACCTGGGGTTCGATAAAGATGGTGGCGCCGGTGGCCGACTGGTCGTGGACAATTCCTGGAATTCTCCCTCGGTGCTCCTGTTTGACCGGCACCACATAGCGGCCGTCCCGCATGGTGACGATGGCGTCCTGTAAATAGGTCTTGTTGTCGCTGGAACTGATAATCTGTCCCAGCTTGTTGCGGATGGATTCGTTTTGGCGGGCGATGGCTCTTCGGATGTTTTTCAGCTCCGATGAGGCATTGTCCGCCATCTCGTCCTCTGACAGAATACATCTGTCTATGTTTTCCGAAAGTCTCGGAAAGGTTACTAAAAGCTGTCCCATCTCCATGAGAATGGGCAGCTGGGGTAAATCGCTTTTGAACCAGGTAACCATATTGGAGGTCACCCGCAGGTTATACAGAACCTGCAAAAGCTGCTTCATGGTCAGACTGCCCCCTTTTCTGGCCAGGTGAAGATATGGCTCTATGTCATAAATCTCCCCCAGAGGGGCCGCCCCCTTATGGCTGATGGCCGTCCTGGCCTCGCTGGTCTGGGCCAGGGCCTCTCTGATCTGATGCAGCTGCGTCATAGGGCGAAGCCCCTCGATGATGTCCTTTGCCATCACCGAACCGGCCTCTCCCTTTAAAATTTCAATGATTTTATGATACTCTAAAACACTTAAGGTTTTCTTATTCATCCCTTCTCCTGTACTTATCTAACTCGTTTTTCAGTTTGATATTTTCCATTTGAAGGTCAAAGAAGGAATTTTCAAATTCGCTGCACTTATCCTGCAACTTTTGATAGCGTTCCTCTGCTTCCTTTTTTTCTTCGCTGTTTTTGGCTGCGCTCTCCTTGTACTGAAGAAAACTTTTTTTCGCCTCGTCCCACATCTTCAGATAGTGCTGGGCGTCCTTTTCCAACTGTTCCTTGGCTTCGCTTAGGCTCTGAATCTGCTCCTGGGCCTGAAAATACTCGTCTGCCACATTGACAGCAGCCAGAACCGCCAAAGAGCCTTGGGCGCTCATGGAGGTAAAGTTTCTCCCGATTTCTTTCATCTTGCCGTCCACATAAGCCGCAATATCCCTTATGGTCTCCTCGTCCCGATCGCCTGCGATGGTGTAATCCTGTCCGTAAATCCGTACTTTTACCTTGGTTTCCATAGTATCTCTAGTATCTCCCTACTCTGTCTATTCCGTCTTTTTCTTTTTCTCGTTTTCGGCTCTAATTTTATATCTCGCGCAGCGTAGCGTCCAATTTATCCTTCAGCGCCTCTAAAACCTGGCCGTGGGCCGCCGAAACGTCCTCGTCGGTCAAAGTTCTGTCGCTATGTCTGTAAGTCAGATTGAAAGCAACGCTCTTCTTTCCTTCTGCAACCTGTTTTCCTCTATAAATATCAAACAGTTTAATGCTTCTCAAAATTTCCGTGCCCGCTTCTCTGATGACATGCTCGATGTCGCCGACAGCCACGTCTTCATCCACCAGAAGGGCGATGTCTCTGCTGGTAGCCGGATACTTAGGCAGCGGAGCATATGCTTTCTCTAGGTCTGCCAGCTCCGTCACCGTATTGAACATCAGCTCGGCCGTATAGCATCTGGTTCCCATGCCATACTTTTCTGCAACCTCTGGGTGAACCTCACCCATGATGCCCAGTTCCACTTCCTCTACAGCCTCTGTACCGTTTTCCAGTTCAATGGGGTTGTAGGCCACAATTCTAGCGCATCTGCCTGGATGGTATACCCCGTACTCCGACTCTGCTATGAAATCCAAATCGCCAATTCCCAGCTTATTCAGCAGGGTTACTACCATTCCCTTCAAGGCGAAGAAGTCTGCGCCGCCGCCATACATACCGATGGACATGTTGTCCTGCTCGTCAGGCAGGTCGGCTGGATCCAGCAGATTAGCCGTAAAGGTGTTTCCGATTTCAAAGGCGCGAACCGACTCGATGTTTCTCGAATAGTTTCTGCCCAGAACCTCCAGCATAGCCGGCGTCAAGATGGTTCTCATGACGGAGGTATCTTCACCCAGCGGGTTTAAGATCTTTACAAAATTTCTTTCCCAGGAGTCTTCGTCGATTCTCACGTTGTCCACACCCTTTGGGCTGACAAAGGAGTAAGTCTGAATCTCGCTGGCGCCTAGAGCGCACATGGTGTCTCTGGCCAGGTCTTTCATATCTCTCTCATAGGACTGACCGGACTCGCTATTTCCCTTAGGAATGGTCACAGGCAACTTATCATAACCGTAAAGTCTTGCCACTTCCTCGCTCAAATCCTCTTCAATTTCAATGTCCTGTCTCACGGTCGGCGCAGTGACATACATGTCGTCTCCTTCACCTTCCACCTTCATTTCCAAACTTTCAAAATAGGAAACCATCTGCTCCCTGGTAAGCTCAATGCCCAGAATCTTATTGATTCTGCTCACTCTTCCTTTTACGGTTTTGGCTTTCTCCGGATTAGGATATACGTCTATGCTGCCGCCTACTACAGTGCCTGCGCCAATCATTTCGATGAGAGCGCAAACCCGGTCTGCTGCTGCTTCGCACAGATTTGGGTCGATGCCCTTTTCATATCTGCTGGAAGCCTCTGTTCTAAGACCCAGCTTTTTGGAAGTGGCTCTCACACTTTCTCCCAGGAAGTTGGCTGACTCCACGATGATAGTGGTGGTATTCTCCTCGATTTCTGAATTGAGACCACCCATGACTCCAGCCACACCGATGGATTTTTCGCCGTCGCAGATCATCAGCATATCGTCTGTCAACATTCTTTCGGTTCCATCCAGGGTGGTGAACTTCTCTCCATCCTCAGCGGTCTTGACGATAATCTTTCGTCCTGCCACGCTGTTGATATCAAAGGCGTGAAGAGGCTGGCCGTATTCCAGCATGACGAAATTGGTAATATCTACGATATTGTTAATCGGCCGCATACCCGCATGAATCAATCTTCTCTGAAGCCACCATGGGGAATCGCAGACCTTGACATCCTTTACAATTCTGGCCGTATATCTTTTGCAAAGAGGAGATTTTACCTCCACGCTGATATAATCTGCCGCGTCGCCCTCCGTATGGTCGCAGCCCGTCTTTGGATATCTAAGCTGGGTGCCGAAGGTGGCCGCCGCTTCTCTGGCCATGCCGATCATGGACAGACAGTCAGGACGGTTTGGGGTAATCTCAAAGTCGATAACAGCGTCTTTCAATTCCAGAGCCTCTGCAAAATCAGCGCCTACCGGATATTCGCCGTCCAAAATCCAGATGCCGTCTCTCTGGTTAACAGGCACCACCTTATCTTCAAAGCCCAGTTCGCCAAAGGAGCAGAGCATACCGCTCGATTCCACGCCCCGCAGCTTGCCCTTGGTAATCTTTACGCCGCCTTCCTGTTTCGGTTGACCGTGAAGAGGTCCCGGAATCCGGCTGTTATGAAGGGCTACTGGCACATATGCCCCTTCAAATACGTTTGGTGCGCCGGTTACGATTTGCACTGGCTCTTCTGCGCCCACATCCAGCTGACAAACCACCAGTTTATCCGCATCAGGATGTCTATCTATCTTTACAATCTTTCCCACTACAACCTTTTCCATCTCTTCTCCTGCCATTTCACAGGTTTCCAGATTGGATCCGGACAAAATCATGCCGTCGCAGAAGGTCTGCGGGTCTACATTTACATCTGTATAATCTTTTAACCATTCTAATGATACTATCATAATTTTCTGCCTCCCCTGTTATTTGAACTGTCCGATGAACCGCATGTCGTTTTCATACATGAGTCTGATGTCGTCGATGCCGTATTTCAGCATAGCTACACGCTCTACGCCGATACCGAAGGCAAATCCGGTATATTTTTCCGTATCGATGCCGCCCACCTTCAGTACGTTTGGATGAACCATACCGCAGCCCAGAATTTCAATCCAGCCGCTGCCCTTGCAGACTCTGCAGCCTTTGCCGCCGCACTTAAAGCAGGACACGTCCATCTCTGCCGACGGTTCCGTAAATGGGAAGTGGTGAGGCCGGAACTTGGTTCTGGTCTCAGAGCCGAACATCTGCTTAGCAAAGCTGTCCAGCACCCCTTTTAAGTCAGCCATGGTGATGCCCTCATCTACCACCAGACCTTCTATCTGATGGAACATTGGGGAGTGAGTTGCATCCGGCGTATCGCAACGGAAACATCTGCCCGGCGCAAACACGCGAATAGGCGGCTTCTGGGACTGGAGGACTCTGACCTGCACCGAAGAAGTCTGGGTACGGAGCAGAACCTCATCGTTAATGTAAAAGGTGTCGGTCCAGTCTCTTGCCGGATGGTTAGGCCCTGCGTTTAAAGCGTCAAAGTTGTTGACTACAGTCTCCACTTCCGGGCCTTCTGCCAGGGTGAATCCCATGGATTTGAATATTTTACCCATCTCTTCAATGGTGATTGTGATCGGATGTTTGCTGCCCAGTTCATACAGCTTTCCTGGCTCCGTTACGTCTATCTTTTCCGCTTGGAATCTGGCGGCTTGGGCCTTTTCCTTAAGCTGACTGAAGGTATCCTCCAACAGTTTCTCCACATCGGCTCTTACCTGATTGGCCGCCTGTCCCAGTTCCTTTCTTTCCTCTGGGGAAAGTTTGCCCATGCCGCGGAGAATCTCTGTCAGCTGTCCCTTCTTTCCCAGAACTTTTACTCTAACCTCCTCGGCATCCTGCATGGAGGATGCTTTCTTTAACTGTTCCTTTGATTCCTCTAAAATCTGTTTCAGTCTATCTTGCATTTTCTTAAACCTCTCGTCTAGTCTTTTCTATTTTTATGCCATCGGCTTTTTCGTCACGTTTTCCCATGAGCCCGATGCTCGCACCTTTTCATACATGAGAATAGCCGCTGCTACTGCAGCGTTCAGCGACTCTATGGCGCCTGTCATGGGAATTTTCACCTTCACGTCTGCGTTTTCGATTAAATCCGGCGAAATACCGTTACCCTCGTTTCCGATGATGAGAGCCACGTTTTCCGTCAAATCCTCCTCAAAATAATACCTGTCCGTGTCGAAACAGGTCGCGACCAGTTTACCGCCTGCTGCCTTGATAAAGGATATGAGTTCTTCATTATCGTTTATCAAAACAACCGGCACCCTAAACAGCGAACCAGCCGCCGCTCTGACCACCTTGGGGCTGTACACATCGGCAGTGCCTTTCATGGCTACCACCAGGCTGTACCCTGCTGCATCAGCGGTTCTGATAATGGTTCCGATATTGCCTGGGTCTTGCAATCTGTCTAAAACGACAAAATTCCCCAAGGCCCCTTTTTCCATCCAGGTCGCCTGGGAAAATTCTCTTTTTCTCACGATAGCCAGTATTCCCTGACTGGTGTCCGTCTGGGCCAATCGGGTAAAGAGCCCGTCTTTGATCCAAAAGGCCTTCTCCTCCAGGCAGGAAGGAAGGCCGTCATAACCTTCCCGAACCAGCACCGTCTCTATATCCGCTCCCTCTGAAATCGCTTCATCGACCAGGTTCTCGCCCTCGATGAGATACAGTCCCAGCTTATCCCGATATTTTCTATGGGCCAGCTGCTGGCAGAGCTTGATCATTCGATTGTCTGTGGAACTGATCTCTCGCATCGCTTCCTAATGTCCTTTCTAAGATTTTAAGGGAAAAGCCGGCTCATCACCGGCTTATGTATCTATTTACCAAAGGTATCCTTGTAGCCCTTACGGAGAAAATCTGGAATGTCGTCCGCCACAGACGGCCTGTTGCCGTCCTCGCTTCCATTGAGAATATCCTGTAAGGTAACCTCTTTGCCTTTCACACCGTCTACACCGCCAAACACTTCATTTCCCCCCTGAGATATGCCCATGGAAGTTGCCTGTGTCTTCTGCCCTTCTGGATTTTGGTTTTCCTGATTGCCGGAGTTCTCCTTGTTTTCCAGTCCCTCATCAAAACCGGTAGCGATGACGGTGATGGCGATTTCATCCTGCATCTCTTCGTCTACCGCAGCGCCGAAGATCAGGATACAATCTCTGTCCGCCTGCTCTTCCACCAGACTTGCAATTTCGCTGACCTCCAGCATACCCAAGTCATAGCCGCCGGATACATAGAGGAGAATTGCTTTGGCTCCTTCGATGGTGGTCTCAAGCAGCGGGCTCTCGATAGCCGACTTGACAGCGTTCTTCGCTCTGTCGTCGCCGGATCCTCTGCCCACCCCCATGTGAGCCACGCCCCTGTCGGTCATAACGGATTTTACGTCTGCAAAGTCCACGTTGATAAGGGCAAAATCGGAAATCAAATCGGAAATACCCTGCACGCCCTGACGAAGCACATCGTCAGCCATCTGGAAGGCTGCCAGCATGGAGGTGTTCTTTTCACAGTTTTGAAGCAGTTTATCGTTTGGTACGATGACCAAAGAATCCACATATTTTTTCAGGAAACTGATACCCAGTTCCGCCTGCCGTCTTCTCTTAGCCCCTTCAAAGGTAAAAGGCTTGGTTACAACTCCTACAGTCAGAATACCCATATCCTTGGCCGCTTTGGCAATAATCGGCGCAGCGCCGGTTCCAGTACCGCCGCCCATACCAGCCGTAATGAATACCATATCCGCCCCATCTAAAAGAGCTGTAATCTCGTCCAAGGTTTCTTCAGCAGCCTTTTGGCCTACCTCTGGGTTGGCGCCGGCGCCCAGTCCCTTAGTCAGTTTTTCGCCGATTTGAATCTTGGTCTCAGACAGACAGCGATTCAGGGCTTGTCTATCTGTATTGACTGCGATGAAATCCACGCCTTTCAGTCCAGCCTCTACCATTCGGTTCACCGCATTACAGCCGCCGCCGCCCACACCGATGACCTTAATCACTGCTGATTTATCTAAATTGCTTTCAAACTGTAGCATCTCAAATCCTACCTCCTCAGTATTTCGCTCTGTATACATTCGCTACCTGTAAATCTCAAAACAAATGCATAATATAACAGAATTATTGTATCATATATTCTATAGAAATGCATCTTTTTTTCATGGAAAAATTACGGCAAAATCAGTTTTTTTATTCATATTTTCGTCAAATTCTGAAAACTTGTCGATTCCTGGAAAAATCCCCCAAAGTATCTGGAAAACCTTACCTGCCCATGGATTCCCCATCCGCTTTCTAATCAATTTTCGGCGTGAAGGAAATGTCCTCGTCTCCGGTCACTTTGATGGTTCCTCTCTCAATCCCCTTTTCATAAAGTTCCTGTATCACAAGCTGCAGTCTATTTGACTCGATGGCTTTGGTCAAGTTCTCTGGTGTTCCCTGACAGAGAAGGCTATCATAAACATATGCTTTTATCTGCAACTTAGAGATTTCTACCTTCTTAAAAAACATATCGCCCTTTTCCATGGAGGCCAGCATCTCCAATGTCTGCTGCAACAGAATCTTTTCCTCTGTCTCGATCTCCTCGCCTACCGTCATCTTCGTGATGGTAAGCCCTCTAAGCACTGGAATCTTCGGCTCTACGCTGGTCTTTCTAAGCACCGTACCATTGCTGTCAATGACCACATATTTTTCCCCCAGCGCGATAGCCGCCGTCTGTTTCCGTTCCACGATTTCAATGACAATGGTGTCAGGAAGCGACCGCTTTACAGTCACTTCCTGCATATACGCATCCTTGGAAAGTCTTTCTTCAATATCGGAAATACCAGCTTTCCAAAAAATATTACCGCCTGTCTTGCAGTTTCCCATAATGAGAATCTCATCTGCAGAATAATACCTGTTTCCCTCCACTTCGTATTTGGCTATGTTAAATACAGGAAGGGACAGCCCTGCATATATGGCTCCCATCAGTAAAATCAATACCAGCAATTTCACCAATGGACTCACTCTTTTCCTTCGTTTCTCTCTCGTTTTTCGTTTCAATCAAACCACCTAACTGGCTGATTCCCTGTGGGAAATCTTCATAGCCCCTCTCAATGTGATAAATATCCTCTACTCGGGTAATGCCTTCTGCCATCAGGCCTGCTAATACCAATGCTGCACCGCCTCTCAAATCTCTTGCGCTGACAGAACGACCATATAAAACATCCGTGCCTTTTATTATAGCATTTTTTCCACAGATTTCAATATTCGCCCCCATTTTCATTAAGTCTTTTTTATGGGTAAAACGACTGTCAAATATTTCCTCCCTGATGGTAGTGAGTCCCTTTGCTTTGGTGGCTAGGGTCAAAAGCTGAGGCTGGCAGTCAGTAGGGAATCCTGGATAGGGAGCGGTCATCAGAATCCCTGGGCTTTTCAATGCGGTTCTACCAAGACCGTCATCCGGTTTCTTTACCCAAATTCGATCTCCGTACTTTCTCAACGGCACGCCCATGCGTACTAAAACCGTTAAAACCTCTTCTAGCAATTCTGGTCTGATGTTGGTCAAAATTCCCTCGCCGCCGGTTCCGGCTATGGCCATCAGATAAGTGGCTGCCTCGATTCTATCCTCCATGATAAAATACATGCTGTCATTCTTACCTCTGCTGCCTTCAATGAAAATCCGGCTGGTACCCGCTCCATAAACACCAAACCCGCAGCTTCGCAAAAATCCTTGTAAATCAATGATCTCCGGTTCAGTGGCACAGTTTTCCAATATGGTCTGGCTCTCTCCTGATAAGGCTGCCATCATCAAGTTTTCCGTGGCGCCTACACTGGGATAAGATAAATGAAATCTGCCGCCTCTGCATTTGCCGCGGCAGGTTACCTTTTCTTCATCTTCTAGAATCTCAAATCCTAATTCTCTCAAACCGTTAATATGTATATCAATAGGCCGTTTTCCGATTTTGCAGCCGCCAGGCCTATATACCGTCGCTTCCCCTGTGCGGGCCAGCAAACTGCCTAACAGGAATACAGAAGAACGGAGTTTTTCCATCAATTCTTTTGGCACTGCGTTTCCTGTTAAACTGCGGCTGTCAATGATAAGACAATCCTTTTCCCATGAGACGCCAGCGCCAAGCTGCTCCAAAATACGAGTCAAAATCAGCGCATCTCCAATCCGCGGACAGTCATAAATTTCGTGAACCCCACCCTTACAAATCGTAGCGGCCAATATGGGAAGAGCTGCGTTTTTTGCTCCCTTTACCCTGTACTCGCCTTGAAGCGGCACCCCGCCTTCTATCTGATAATATTCCAAATCAAACACCTCCTGCGTCTACCACCATAGTATGCAGGTCGGTCTGTCCGGGTTCCAATGGGGTTTCATTACGTTATTTCCACTCTAAAAGAAGCCGAAAAGGTTCTTGAAAAACATAAATGTTGTAGAATTTTATAATTTAGAAAGAAGAATGGGGCTATAAGCCCAGTCGAGGGAACGAAGTGGACAAAACAGAGAACCACCCCCTTTGACGGATGGTCGCGATTAAGCCTTGTTGACACATTTCTTTGGATAAGAGGTTTTGGTCAAAAAGTTATCCATATTTTCCTAATTATGAGATATTTTTAGGTTTGAAATGGGAAAATTTTGTCATCACCCCCTTTGTTTAGGAAACTGAGTCAACGTTTTGAAACGATTTTGTTGACTCATTGAGCCAAACAAAGGGAGTCGTGT
>JAAWDM010000008.1 GCA_022793795.1 Bacillota bacterium | reverse complement strand
GGCATAAAAAAGCCGTGAGAAGCGCTCGCAAGTGCGAAAATTTGCTGGATAGGCAACGTGGAGGTAACAAAAATGGCTATAAGTGGCGTAAATCCGTGCGTTGCCGTCTCAGTGGAAGAGGCAATGAAATAATTATTATAAATGCAGTCAAGACCCATCATTGTGAGCAAAATGCACATGATGGGTCTTAACTTGGGATTATATCATAACGGAAAGGAGCATTGTATCAATGAACGATAGAAGAAATATGGTATGTGTATGTGTAATGATTATTGGAGCTATTCTGATTTGTATAGGGCTTTTTATGCAGGTTCCAGGCGGTATATTGACTACTTTGTCGATTCTTGATGGAAAACCTGCTGAAGATTATATGCTTGGTGATACCTATTCCGCTATAGACGAATACATAAATGGAGACGCATACAATTATATTATAGGTTCGAGTCTGATTGCTGGAAAAACAGCAGGTATGATGGTAACAAAAGCAATTTTTATTGTTGGCGGTACGATATGTATCTGCCTCGGTTTATTATTTATGTTTGTGCAAAAAAAGGAGGAAACCGTTTCAGAAGCTGTTTCTGGCATTTCCGATTTGGCTGAGAATCATGAGGATGCAGCTGAGGTAAAGGAAATTGAAAATATTGAAGATGCTGAGATCGTAGAGTAATATAAAAGTATGGACTGCATGATAACGGAGGGATAACCTCCGTTTTTTTAGCTAAGAGTAGAAAATTGATAATAGGGGACCCATCTGGCGGAGTCATCCGAAAATCAAAATTTTTTGATTTTATGTATAACAGAATTGTAAAAAGTCAACCGAAATCAGAAAAACTTCTCAAAAATGTACAACATTTTTGTGTTTAAGCTAGTAAAAGGGGTTGTGAGGTATACATTTTTGGAAGAAAACTGTTTTTTCGGATGACTTTGCTTGGGAAACCGTTGGGGTGATTTTCCATAATATGTAAAAATAGGACGAAATCCTTGCGCTTCATTTCTTTTGGTGGTATAATAAGCGCGTTGGCGTTGCCATAAGGAAGCGTTTATTGAATCATGACCGTTGGAAGACGGGATGTCATGGTATCATCCAAATAGTACGCGATTATTACGAAATGATATTTCTGAAAGAATATGGAGGATAATATGAAAAAGAGTATTTCACTTCTAGTTGTGTTGGCTCTGATCTTGTCTCTGTTTGCATTGGTAGGATGTGGCGGAGATATGGACGGAGAAGATGAAGCGCTGAAGGTTTGTGTTGTTGTATCAGCAGGATTTGGCGATAAGTCTTTTAATGATTCTGCCAAAGAAGGTGTGGACAAGCTGGCCGAAGAGAAAGGCGTAAATGTATCTACAATAGAATGTAATCATGAAGGATATAAGCAGAAGATGATGGATGCAGCAGAAGCAGCAGACGTGGTAGTGGCTGTAGGCTGGGAGTGTTATGAGGTGGAAGAAGTTGCGCCTGAATATCCAGAAACCAAGTTTATCTGGGTGGATAACACTGCTGAGCATATTGGAGACATTCCAAACCTGCTCTGCATTACTTATGCGCAAAATGAAGGTTCCTTCCTGGCAGGCTATGTGGCAGCCAAGATGTCCAAGACCGGTGTAATCGGTGCAGTTGGCGGTGAGGACAGTGATGTTATTAACGACTTTATTGTAGGATATAAGCAGGGTGCAGAGTATGCAAACCCTAACATCAAGGTAGAGACCGTTTATGCAGGAGATTATGAAGATCCAGCCTTAGGTAAGGAATGTGCGCTGTCTTTAAAGGATAAAGGTGCAGACGTGATCTTTAACATTGCAGGTAACACTGGAAACGGTATCTTTGCTGCAGCGCAGGAAAACAGTTTCTATGCTATCGGCGTAGATGCGGATCAGAAATTAACCAATCCAGAGTATGACGACGTTATCATCTGTTCCATGAAGAAAGAAGTTGGATTGTCCGTCTTTGATGTTATTGCAGCTTATATTGATGAAGATGCATGGGAAGGCGCTCGCGTACAGATTACCGACATGGCTACTGGTCATATTTCCATCGCTTACGGTGATGAAAATTCTACTCAGCAGATCGGTGATGAATTAAAGAGTGAAGTGGAAGCTCTGGCTGCAAAGATTGTCGCAGGTGAAATTGAAGTAGAGACCACCAGATAAAATTGCCTATCTGAAACTGGCGGATTGGCAGAAAAAATCAGTAACGTTCGCTTATCAATAAGGCGTAGCGCATAAACGCTACGCCTTATTTTTTCAGATGCGGCTTGTTGTTTGAGTCTGCACCTCCTATGGATACGGAAAGAATGAGGTAATTGTTTTGCAAGAAGCGATTGTAAGGTTTGACCATGTTTCGATGCAGTTCCCTGGGGTACTTGCAAACGATGATGTGTCCCTTGAAATTCAAAAGGGTGAAATTTTTGCTTTGGTAGGAGAAAATGGTGCGGGAAAGAGCACCTTGATGAATTTGCTTTATGGGATTCATACTCCGACCAGTGGTGAAATGTATGTAAAAGGACAGCGGATAGAAAAATATGAACCTAGCGCTGCCATTGCCAGCGGCATCGGAATGGTCCACCAGCATTTTATGCTGGTGCCTTCCTTCACGGTAGCACAAAACATCGTTATGAGCAGAGAGCCGCGAAAGGCTGGTATTTTTTATGATTTGAGACAGGCAGAGCGAGAGGTGGAAAAGCTGACTGATGAATATGGTCTCCATGTGGACCCAAAGGCAGTTGTAGGGGAGATTAGCGTTGGCTTACAACAGAGAGTAGAGATTTTAAAGACTCTGTATCGAGGAGCGGACATTTTAATTTTAGATGAGCCTACAGCAGTGCTCACGCCTCAGGAAACAGAAGAACTGTTTCAGGTGATTCGCCGTATTGTGGCGGAGCGGAATATGACGGTCATCATCATCACTCATAAACTGTATGAAGTCATGGCCATTGCAGACCGAGTAGGCGTCATGCGCCAGGGCAGGCTGATTGGCGTGGAGAAAAAGACCAATGTCAATGAAAGAATTCTGGCCTCCATGATGGTGGGCAGAGAGGTTCTCTTTGACCAACTAGAGCGGAAAGGCGAGAGGGGTTCGGTTCTCATAGATGTGAAGGAGGCCTATGTGGCTGACAACAGAGGACTGATGGCAGTAAACGGCATGTCCTTTCAGGTCCATGGCGGAGAGATTCTCGGCATAGCGGCCATTGAAGGCAACGGACAGAGCGAATTGATTGAAGCCATTACAGGGATGCGGCCTTTAGAAAAGGGAGAAATTCATGTCCAGGGACAGAGCATCGGCGGTATGACGCCGGGGCAGGTACGAAGTCTTGGGCTGGCCCATATACCGGAGGATAGAATCGCTACCGGTATTTCGGTGCAGTCTACCATTACGGAGAACCTTATCATTGGAAAACATCGTCAGTCTCAGTTTTCAAAAAAGGGAATTCACCTGCGCCAGTCTACCATTGCAAGATATGGCAAGGAGTTGTTTGACAAGTTCGATTTAAGAGGCGCTGGAACGGATACCAAAGCCGGTTCCCTGTCGGGCGGCAACATGCAGAAGGTGGTGGTGGCCAGAGAGTTTTCCTTTGATACGCCGATTCTAGTTATTTCACAGCCCACCAGAGGCGTGGACATCGGGGCCATAGAATTCATCCACCATCAGATTATGGAGAAAAGAAATCAAGGATGCGGGATTCTGCTGGTCAGTGCAGATTTAGACGAAGTGTTGCGGCTATCTGATCGGGTAATTACCATCTATGAAGGCAGGATTACCAAAGAATTTCAAGCAGGAGCCATCGATAAGATGGAAATCAGCTATTATATGACAGGCAACCGGGAAAAGGAGGGGCGTGGAGATGCATAAGCTGCTTCAAAGACTTGAAAAGAATAGAAGCTATCTGCTGTCCTTAGTTTTGAGTATCGCAGTTGCCCTTCTTATCGGGGCGGTACTGATGATGATTACGGGCTATAATCCGCTGAAAGGGTACAGCGCCATGATTACAGGGGCCTTTGGCTCCTCCAGAGTCTTTGGCAACACCTTAACCAAGGCGTTAACCCTGTGTCTTACTGGCCTGGCCACAGCTGTAGGCGCTAAGGCTGGTATGTTTAATGTGGGAGGAGAAGGACAGCTATACTTGGGAGCCGTCGCGGCTACCATGACAGGGGTGTGGCTCAACGGAGCCCCTGTGTTTGTGGCTTTGCCCCTGGCTTTTCTTTCTGCCATACTGGCAGGAGCCGTTTATGCCTGGATTCCTGCGGTACTTAAGGTAAAACTCCATGTCAGCGAGGTGATTACCACCATCATGCTCAATTCGGCAGCCATCTATTTCTGTAAATGGCTCAGTAATGGGCCGCTGCATACGGCGGATAAAGGGGTGCTCAGCGGAACCGATGCGGTTCCTGATGCCTTCCAGTTCAGCCAGTTGATTCCACGCTCCAATTTGAGTACAGCGCTACTGTACAGTGCAGTCATTGCATTCTTTTGCTGGTACATCATGGAGAAGACCAGCGTGGGCCTGGAAATGAAGGTGACGGGAGAAAATCCAAGGTTTGCATTTTTTTCCGGTTTAAAGAAGGATAAGATTATGATCTGGTCCATGATTGCTTCTGGCGCCATATGCGGCCTAGTAGGCATGTTTGAGGTCTATGGTTATCAGCACCGGTTTATGGATACCATCAGCAATGAGTTTTACTACGATGGTATGCTTGTGGCTATGATTATGAATTACAGCCCTATTGGCATTATCATCATGAGTGTGTTTTTCGCAGTCATCGATATTGGAGCCAGCGCCATGGAACTTTCCGTGGGAATTTCAGGAGAACTTTCCGACATTATTTTTGCAGTCATTATCTTTTTGATGGCAGCGGAAGGCGGCATATCCAGATGGATAAATGATAAGAAACTTCAGAAAAACGCTAAAGTCCGTATTTCAGAAGGCAGCAATAGAGCTGCGAAAGGCCAGGAGGTGAAAACCAATGGATAACTTTTTCGACGTGTTCAATATGGGACTTTTGCAAAACACCCTCCGTTCTGCCACACCGGTGATTTTAGCGGCCATGGGCGGCCTGATGACCGAACATGCAGGCATTATGAACATCGGCATGGAAGGCATGATTTTGATGGGAGCTTTTGTGGCGGTAGCCTTCAGTTTCACCTTGTCCAGCGCGGCCATGGGGGTGTTGATGGCGGTTCTCATCGGAATTTTGGTGGGCCTCTTTTTCGCCCTTTTGGTGGTAAAGCTAAAGAGCGATGAGTTTATCATCGGCATGGCTTTAAATACCTTTGCGGCGGGATTGACAGTATATTTGCTTCGTTCCATTTTCGGTGTAAAGGGAACTTTCTCTGACAAGGGAATCGTCTCTCTGCCCACAGTGCATCTGGAATTTTTGGACAAGATACCGTTTCTGGGGCCTCTACTCAATGATAACTCTATCTTTGTATATATCACATGGATTCTGGTATTCGCCGCATGGGTATTTCTCTATAGAACCCCTTACGGTTTTTGGATGCGAGCGGCAGGAGAACATCCAGAATCTTTAAAAACCGCTGGAATCAGCCCTATTAAAATGAAGTTCTTGGCCAGCGTATTGTGTGGTATTTTCTGCGGTTTTGCGGGGGCTCATTTGTCTCTGGGTTATTTGACCATGTTTTCGGAAGGCATGAGTAACGATAGAGGTTTTATTGCCTTTGCTTGTGTGATTTTCGGTATGGCCAATCCGCCGAAAGTATTTTTGGCGGCCCTGCTCTTCGGTTTCCTCCAGGCATTAGGTCTCAGGCTCCAAAGCGTAGGGGTGCCAGCTGATTTGACGTCCATTATTCCGTATGTGGCTACGATCCTCATGCTGGTTTATATCGTGGTCAGCGGAGAAAGGAAGAGAAAGAATCGGGTAAAGAGAGAAATAGAGGGATAAAAAGGCCAAAATCACGGAAAATACACGGAAAATACATGGCGTATGTCGTTGCGTCATGGTAAAATAAACGCAGAGTAATGCGTTCTTTGATATATTTATATTCATGAAGGGAAGAAGAGATAAAATGAAAAAACTACTGACAATGCTTTTAGTTCTGACGCTGTGTTTCGGATTATTTACCATGACTGGATGCAGCAAAGAGGAGGATGCAGATAATCCATATAAGAGTCTGAATCTGACCGAGTATGTGACCTTGCCGGATTATAATACCTATACCACCGGCGATCCCAATGTGGAAATTAAGGATAAGGATGTGGATGAAGAAATCGATAAGCGTCTGGAAGCAGCGGCTACAACAGAGACCGTGACCAAGGGAAAGGTAGAAGAAGGAGATACGGTAAAGATTTCCTTTAAGGGAACCTTGGCCGACGGCACCACTGAGGAAGGTATGAACAGCGATGAATATACCCTTACTCTGGGCCAAGCCAACATGATCGATGGTTTCCAGGAGGGGCTGTTCGGCGCTACCATTGGCAAGCCAGTAACTTTGGATTTACAGTTCCCAGACCCATATGAAAACAATCCGGATTTGGCTGGCAAGGATGTAACTTTTGTAGTAACTGTCCTGAGCAAAGAGCAAAAGGTAATTCCAAAGCTGACCGAAGAGTTTATTAAGGAAAACAGCGATGCTACCACAGAAGAAGAATACAGAAAACTGGTAAGGGAAGATTTGGAAAAGAATGAATACGATAGCCAGCTTTATGACTTCAAGAACGATATCTATACCAAGATTATTGAAGAAACAGAAGTTTTAAAGTATCCGGAAGGCGAAGTGGAGAAACAGATGGAAGAAACCAACGCACAGTACAAGGCCATGGCAGATAATTACGGATATGAGGACTGGGACAAATTCCTTTCTGAATATTTTCAGATCGACCAAGCAGAGTACGACGAACAGATAAAACTGTATGCTGAGGCAATCGTGAAACAGGAAATGGTCATCTATGCCATCGCAGAGAAAGAGAAGATTTCCATCAGCGACGAGGAGTTTGAAGAATATCTCAACGATATGCTCAAGGCTTCCGGTTTTGAGGATGCAGAGAAGTTTGAAAGCTATGCAGGTATGACCATCGATGAATATGCCAAGACCTATAAACTGGATAGAGATTTGCTGCTCCAGAGGGAACTAGATACCATCTATGACCGTTTAGAAAAGACAGCAGAATAAAAAAGTATTGCAAAGAGCCGTAAGCTGTGCTATACTGACTTCATTAGTCAGGAAAGCGCCCAACCCTGCGGCTCTTTTCTACACTATACTCTCTGGAGAGCACCGTAAGGTCGCCGAAGGTTTAAGCAAGAAGGAGTAAGCAAACTTCTTGTGATATCTCAGGCAAAGAGGACAGAGCAATAGTTTAAAACTTACATAGCTTATGTCATCTCTCTGGAAAGCCCAATCAAAAGATTTGGCTTTTTTGTTTTGCTTAAAAATCAAAAGCCGGCATAGTATTGTCAAGGGCCGGCTGGAAAACAAAAGGAGATGGAAAAATGAATTTTATGGACGTATTAAAATGGTTAGACGATGTGGCATGGGGGATCCCGATGCTATGTCTCATCATGGGTACCGGTATTTTGCTTACAATCCGTCTGGGCGGACTTCAATTTCGCAGGCTGGGATTGGCGCTAAAATACATGGTGAAAAATGAAGAAGGTGGAGTCGGCGAAGTAACCAGCTTCGGCGCCCTCTGCACAGCTCTTTCCGCAACCGTAGGAACGGGAAATATCGTGGGCGTTGCCAGCGCCATTCTGGCCGGAGGTCCAGGGGCCTTATTCTGGATGTTTATCGCAGCTTGCCTTGGTATGGCAACCAAATACTCAGAAGGACTGCTGGCAATTAAGTACAGAACCATCGACGAGACAGGCCATGTGTTGGGAGGACCTTTTTACTACATTGAAAGAGGTATGGGAAAGAACTGGTCATGGCTCGCCAAAATATTTGCAGTCTTTGGAGTTGGCGCAGGACTTTTGGGCATTGGTACCATCACCCAGGTCAACGGTGTGGCCGAAGCGGTGAAAAATTTTGCTGACCCGAATAATGTCAATATCGCATTCTCTATCGGAAAAAACAGCTATTCCTGGGCAGTGGTCATTACGGCTATTGTAGTAGCGCTGGCCACAGCGCTGGTGGTTATCGGCGGAATCAAGAGAATCGCCAATGTATCCACCATCGTGGTGCCGTTTATGATTATTCTCTATGTGGTTATCAGTATCGCGATTTTAATTTTCAATATGAAAGAAATTCCGGCGGCTATCGTATCTATCTTTGAGGGGGCTTTCGGCATGAGAGCTGCTGCAGGCGGCGTCATGGGCGCCATCTTCATCGCCATGCAAAAAGGCGTGGCCCGCGGTGTGTTCTCCAATGAAGCGGGCCTGGGTTCTGCACCGATTGCAGCGGCAGCAGCACAGACCAAAGAGCCGGTGCGTCAGGGGCTGGTATCCATGACAGGGACTTTCTTAGATACTATCGTAGTATGCATGATGACCGGCTTGTCCATTTTGGTAACTGGTTCCCATGAGGTAGAAGGTCTGGAGGGAGCTTCTGTAACAGCCAATGCCTTTGGGGAGGGTTTGCCTTGGGGAAATCAGGTAGGTTCCTTTATTCTGATGATTTGCTTGGCTTTCTTTGCATTTACCACCATTCTGGGATGGGACTACTATTCGGAACGTTGTCTGGAATATCTCATTGGCGGTCGCAAAAAAGCCATTCTTGCAGGGTATAGATGGCTCTATATCGTGGCTGTACTCATCGGGCCTTTCCTGACCGTAGAAGCGGTATGGACCATTGCCGATATCTTTAACGGCTTCATGGCCATTCCGAATCTGATTGCCCTGGTGGCCTTAAGCGGCGTGGTGGCATCAGAAACCAAAAGTTACTTTAAAAGGCTTGAGAGAAGAGAACGGCTATAGCTGATAGTAGACAGCGGGCGCAGGGTAAAGTAAAAACTCTGCGCCCGTTTTTCCTGTAATCAGACTTGAATTTTGAGAAGAATACAGGCATAATGGAAAAAAGAAGTTTTATGAGAAACAAGGGGAGATTGGAATGTATCGGATTCTCATTGTGGAGGATGATTTGAATATTGCAAACGGGCTCAAGCGGCATATTGAGACGTGGGGATTCTCGGTGACCTGCGTGGAGGAGTTTCAGTCGGTGATGGAGACTTTTTTTCAGGTAGACCCGCAGTTGGTTCTTTTGGATATTACCCTGCCCTTTTTTAATGGATACCATTGGTGCAGCGAAATCAGGAAGATTTCCAAGGTGCCAATTATCTTCATTTCGTCGGCATCGGACAATATGAATATGGTCATGGCCATGAACATGGGAGGAGATGATTTTGTGACCAAACCCTTTGATCTCCATATGCTGACGGCTAAGATTCAGGCGATTCTGCGTCGCACCTATGATTTTGGCGGACAGATGTCGATCCTGCAGCACAGAGGAGCCATGCTCAATGTCAGCGATGCAACCTTGACTTATGAGGGACAAAAGGTGGAACTGACCAAGAACGAATATAAGATTTTGCAGTGCCTGATGGAGCAGAAAGGGAAAGTGGTCAGCAGAGATGCGCTGATGGAGCGGCTTTGGGCTACCGATTCCTTTGTGGATGAAAACACCCTTACGGTCAATGTGAACAGGCTTAGGAAAAAGTTGGAGGCCGCTGGGCTTATGGATTTTATTATGACGAAAAAGGGCATGGGTTATCTGGTTCAGTGATGAGGAGGCAAAGGATGAGACTGCTATTTTCCTATATGAAATCTCATAGAAAGAGCATTTGTTTATTTGCGGCCATGTTTGCTGCCTATGGGGCGCTGCTTTATCTCTTCGATGTGCCGGCTATGGTTCCCATTTACTGCACTCTGGTCATACTGGGTTTAGGTACATTTTTGGTCAGTGTGGATTTTGGAAGGTATCAAAGGAGGCATAAGGAACTTCTCCATATGGAAAAGGAGATTGTGGATGCCATGGACCATCT
Source organism: Bacillota bacterium (assembly GCA_022793795.1). Lineage (GTDB taxonomy): Bacteria > Bacillota > Clostridia > Peptostreptococcales > Anaerovoracaceae > RGIG7179. The sequence continues at coordinate 44,174 of JAAWDM010000008.1, read as the reverse complement.
GCCGCTGCCCCAGGATCTCATTGAAGAGGACTATCAGGCTATTATCAGAGCCTCTTTTCAGGATAGGATGGATCGGGCCTATGAGGCTGACCGAAAACGGCTGGATATGACGGATTACTATACCATGTGGGCCCACCAGATTAAGACGCCCATTGCAGCTATGAAGCTGCTTTTGCAGACCGGAGAGATACAGTCGCAAGAAAGGAAGGAACTGGAAAACGAACTGTTTCGCATCGAGCAGTATGTGGAAATGGCCCTCTGTTATACCAGGCTTGATGAAGACTCTAATGATTATGTATTAAAGGAATATGAACTTTCGGATATTATCAAACAGGCGGTGCGTAAGTTCGCTTCCCAGTTTATCAGAAGTAAGTGCCTGCTGGTCTATGAGGAGGAGCCATGCAAGGTGATGACTGACGAAAAATGGCTGCTGTTTGTGATTGAGCAGGTTCTATCTAATAGCTTGAAATATACCCGTCAGGGGCAGATTGAGATTATGGTAAAACAGCCTAAGACCCTGGTAATCAGGGACAGCGGTATGGGCATAGCGCCAGAGGATTTGCCGCGAATTTTTGAAAAGGGTTATACTGGATATAACGGTAGGGAGGACAAAAAGTCCACTGGCCTTGGACTGTATCTGTGCCGCCGAATCCTGGAAAATTTGGGCCATAAGATTACGGCCTCCTCTGTGGTAGGCGAAGGCACGGAGATTTCCATTGACCTTAATAGCTATGATTTTCAGGGGGAGTAGCTATGCCATATGGTGCAGTGGGAAAAGGAAGACAAAACACAAACTGCAATTATGCTTACAGGTGAATGGGGGGGTCTGGAAAATCATATTATGTTGAACATGAACTTGTTACGTTTCTAAAGAAAGATACAAAAAATATTTGTGTTGTAGTATCCTTGTATGGGTTGGAAACATTATCAGATATAAGTAAGGCTATCTACATGGAATTGCGGATGCATACATTTTCAAATAAGTCGGAAGGCATCACCGCAGGTAAGGTAATCGCGAAGAATATACTTAAGAATGTCGTTGGCGGTTTTGGAATCAATCTTGATATTTCGGATAATGATTTGCAAGAAATATATAAATCTGTTGATTTGAGCGGAAAACTTCTTGTTTTAGAAGACTTGGAAAGAAGCAATATTGACATCGTTAAAGTGCTTGGATTTGTAAATGGTCTTGTAGAACGCGATGGAGTTAAAGTTTTGCTTGTTGCTAATGAAAATGAAATTATAAAAAGAGAACAAGATGAAAACAAAACAGAAAAAATAATTGCACCAGAAAAGATAAAGCAATACATTCGAATAAAGGAAAAAACGATTAGCGATACAATACATTTTTCGATACCTTTAAATAATGCAATAAAAAATATAGTAGAAAGTTTTGATAAATGCATTTTCTGGGGAATTCTTAGTTTGGCCTCCAAAATAAAAACAGAAAATTTTCCTAAATGGGGAAGAGAAGAGCATCTTTCTATCGACTTAGGAACGTATGATATGCCATTGATGAGGTTTGCGTATGACTACATTAGATGGCAAACATTAGATTTAGGTCAGATGGCTGATGATTACGAGGCATATAAAAGATATCGATATTGTGAATCAAAGGCAGAATATCGGGATACGGATTTTAAAACTTTGGGAGATTACTTTATAGAAACAGAGAAAAACATCGTTAATGCACTGAAAAATATTGAAAGTCGATTAGAAAATTCCAAAGATATTGGAATCTACGCATATCGTAAATTAGCATATTAAATGATATATGTTGCAGATTTGGTAGGCTTTGATAGCAAAAATGCATGTGCATTGATGGTGAAAAATGTGAAAGGAAAAGGCGTAGAATTGGGGATAACTGCCGAAGGGTTGTTCCTAAACAGGGATAAAATACAACAGTTGCAAATAAACTGGTTGATTTCTAATTTGGAGCAGTTTATTCAAAAAATGGACAAATAGGTATAGAATAAATTGAATAATAAAGGGGTAAAGAAAAAATGGATAAAAACAGAATCACAGTGATAAAGTCGCAGTTTGATGCAATCATACATAAAGAGGAAGATATAAATATAGAGTTTTGGTTTGCGCGTGAATTGATGCCATTATTAGGTTATGAGCGGTGGGAAAATTTTGAAAAAGTTGTGAGACGAGCAATGGAGTCCTGTATAACCTCTAAAATACAAGTATCAGACCATTTTCGTGAGGTCACGAAAATGGTTCAGCTGGGGAGCGGGGAATAAAACCGGAGGAATTACCGCCTTTTGAAGATATAAAGAAGTTAGAACGGCGTGTTCGAGCGCAAAAGAAAAAACTTGCGAAGCAAGCAGGTAAATTTCCTAATGATGATGAGGAAGAATAGCTGTCTTTGATTGATAAATCTCTATACGTGACAATTTTGTAAGTTTGGAAAGGGAAATGTAAGGCGAATCCATGGCAGACCATTTCCTTTTTTGGTATGCTAGATAAAAATACACAATATCAATATCAATATCAATAAGGAGAACGACCATGGCTATTTTGGAAGTGAACAATTTAAAAAAGGTGTACACGACGCGCTTCGGGGGAGCCAAAGTGCAGGCGTTGTCAAACGTATCCTTTACCGTTGAAGAAGGGGAATATGTGGCGATTATGGGAGAGTCGGGCTCAGGAAAGACCACTCTTTTGAACATCTTAGCAGCTCTGGACAGACCCACAAGCGGCGAGGTCATATTAGGGGGAAAAAACCTTACCGCCATCAAGGAATCTCAGATTGCTGAGTTCAGGCGCAATAACCTGGGATTCGTCTTTCAGGATTTCAATCTGCTGGACAATTTTTCTGTGCAGGACAATATTTTCCTGCCGCTGGTGCTGGCTGGAAAGAAGTATCCAGAGATGAAAAAGCTGCTGACGCCGTTGGCAGAAAAATTAGAAATCACCAATCTGCTGAAGAAATATCCTTACGAGATTTCAGGAGGCCAGAAGCAGAGAACTGCGGTGGCTAGGGCGCTGATTACCAGGCCTCAGCTAATTTTGGCAGATGAACCTACCGGTGCGTTGGATTCCAGGTCTTCCGACCAGCTTTTAGACGTATTCGAAGCCATCAACAGCGGGGGACAGACGATTTTGATGGTAACTCATTCCACCAAGGCGGCAAGCCATGCGGGCAGGGTTTTATTCATCAAAGACGGAGAAGTGTTCCACCAGATATACAGAGGAAACAGCACCAATGAGGAGCTGTTCCAAAAGATTTCCGATACATTAACTGTCTTGGCCACCAGTGCAGACAGAAGAGCCGCAGCGCGGATGACTGGAACAGGTGGTGAGTGGTAATGAGATTTGGATTTTATGAAAAGTTAGCCTGGTCCAATATCAAAAAGAACAGAAAGATTTACCTGCCATATATGGCTACAACCATGGGAATCGTGGCCATGTTTTATATTTTAACCCATTTAGGGACGGATAAAGAGGTAGAGACGTTTACCAGCGGCGCTACCTTGCAGCTGATTCTTCGACTGGGAATTATTGTGATAGGCATCTTTTCCGTCATCTTTCTCTTTTACATCAACAGCTTTCTCATGAAGAGGAGAAAGACTGAACTGGGCCTTTATAATGTTTTGGGTATGGGAAAACTCCACATCGCCAGGGTTCTTTTTTGGGAAACCTTTTACAGCGGCGGTCTTAGCATTGCTTTAGGCGTGGTTTGCGGCGTTTTACTTAGCAAAGTGGGCCAACTGGGTTTGTTTAAGATCATCAATATACAGGCCAGCTATTCCTTTCAGGTGTACAGTTCGGTTGTTGTGATTACGGTAGGCTTTTTTGCTGCCCTTCAAGCCCTTTTGTATATCAACAGTGTAAGGCAGATTGTGAAGTCCAGTGCAAGAGAGCTGCTTTCCAGCGATGCTGCCGGTGAAAAGGAGCCAAAAGCCAACTTCCTCATCGCCTTAGTAGGATTGATATTTCTGGGGGCAGGATATGTGCTTGCTATTAAAATCAGCGATCCAATGGCAGCTATCGGCATGTTTTTCATAGCGGTCATACTGGTTATTCTAGGAACCTATTGCTGTTTTATTGCAGGCAGCGTGGCGTTATTCAAATTGCTGAGAAAGAATAAGAATTATTACTACAAGACCAACCACTTTATATCTGTATCCTCTATGATCTACCGTATGAAACGTAATGGGGCAGGATTGGCCAGCATCTGCATCCTGTCTACCATGGTGCTTGTCATGCTTTCTGCAACCTCCTGTATGTATCTGGGAGGCGACGACGCTTTGGAAAAGGCTTATCCTAGGAATATGGAAATATCCAGCGGCGCGACGAACATAGATGCAGTCACCTATGACGAAACCGTCAAATATATAGACCAGAAGGCAGAAGAGGCGACTATCAAGGCCGGCGCCTCTGTGGAAAACAGGATACGCTGCCGCAGCTGTAGTTTTTATATTAAATTCGAAGGTAATCGAATAGATCCTGCAAATGAGCAGGTCAGCGGCGAAACCATGGCAGTCATTGAAGTTCTGCCTCTGGAGGATTTCAACATCTCCAATCATACAAACAAGACTTTGAAAGCAGATGAGGTTCTGGCATACAGTGAAGAGTTTGACATGAGACAGGGAGAACTTCAGATTATGGATATGTCCTATCAGACGGTGGATGTTTTGGAAAATATGACCGTGCGTCTGGGCAATGTGTTGGGCGTTAAGCATATCTATCTGGTGGTGAGAGACATGCAGGAGGTCAGAAAGATATATAATAAAGTCAATGAAGCAGCAAACAAGGACGGACAGGAAAAGGGTTACTACATCCGCATGGGGTATTACCTGGGATTTGACACTGATTTAAAGGAAGAACAACAGGGAACGCTGCGAATGGAATTAAGCGCCATGGGCGAGACGGAGCAACTTACCGGCTGGTATGATGAAAAGGGTCATGAACCTGTTTTTGACAGTTTGTATATCAACGCCTCCAGCGGCGTGGAAGCGCGAGACGATTTTTATGGAATGTATGGCGGATTTTTCTTCTTGGGAATCCTTTTGAGCCTTACCTTCATCATGGCTACTGTGCTGATTATGTATTACAAGCAGATTACAGAAGGATATGAGGATCAGGATCGATTCCAGATTCTAAAAAATGTGGGAATGACCCAGAGAGAAATTAAAAAGACCATCAATTCACAGGTGCTTACGGTGTTTTTCGCACCCCTGCTTATGGCAGGTCTGCATATTGCATTTGCCTTCCATATGATTGCATTGATGCTTTCCGTCTTTGCCATTACCAACACCACACTTTTGATAGAACTTACAGTGGCAGGGTTCCTGTTATTCGCCCTGTTCTATGTAGCAGTCTATCTGATTACTTCCAAGACCTATTACCGATTGGTCAGCATCCATCGGTAGATAAGGTAGAGGGGGTTACCGCATTTTTAACTTAAATCCTGCTGTTAAAGAAAATGAGTATAAAAGTTTGAGCTTTATCGTGGATTCAAGCCCGTTAACTGGCTAAAATTCACTGTAAACTGGCTATTTTCAGGCTCTAATGCCGAATCTATCCCAAACAGTTATACTCATTTTTTCCAAAAGATGATTTTCGGTTAAGATTTAGAATTTCCGTTATACTCAAAAAAATAAAAAGTTCCATATAAGTTAAAAGTCCTGGTTCTAACAGAATACTCACTGAAAATTTTCTGTTAACGCGGTTAAAGGATTGGGTTCTATTTTGGGACAGCCCTGCATATCATAAGGACAAGACATAGACAAAGACCGGGAAGGAATATTTTGCGGGGAGGCACAGAGAAACGTTATGATGAGCACGGATAAGCTAAAAAATAAAGAGGTAATCAATATCTTTGATGGAAGAAGTTTAGGATTTGTTTACGATATTGAGGTAGATTTAGATAAAGGAGTAATCGACGGCATCGTCATACCTGGAGCTAGAGGATTTATGGGATTCTTTAACAAAGGGGAAGGGGATACGGTGGTGAAATGGGAAAAGGTTCGCACTGTGGGAGACGATGTGATCCTGGTGGATTTGGAAGGGCTGTGAGGCAAGAAAAAGATTGCACATGTATATCAAAGTGTAGTAAAATAGTGTCATATAGACAAGCTGAAACTTGGGAGGAAATTACATGAAATGCCCATTTTGCGATAATGCAGATACGAAAGTAATCGATTCACGGCCCACGGAAGAGGGCCACGCCATCAGGAGACGGCGGGGATGCGATAAATGCAACAGGCGATTTACCACTTACGAAAAGGTAGAAGAGACCATTCTCATGGTGGTAAAAAAGGATGGAAAGCGGGAAGCCTTCGATAGGAGCAAGGCGTTAAGCGGTATTGCTAAAGCTTGCGAGAAGCGGCCTGTATCCATGGCGGTCATGGAGTCCATGGCATCTGAAATCGAGCGAAAGCTGAGCAATCTGATGGAAAAGGAAGTGGAGAGTCAGTACATTGGCGAACTGGTCATGGAGGAGTTGAAAAAGGTGGACGAGGTGGCCTATGTACGCTTCGCCTCTGTATATCGGCAGTTTACCGATGTGAATACCTTCGTGAAGGAAATCGAGAAGCTGATTGGAAATCACAAGGAATAGACATTTGGAAAGAGGAGTTTTACAAAAGATGAAAACTGTTTTTAGAATTGCCATCGATGGCCCCAGCGGCGCAGGAAAATCCACAGTTGCCAAGGCAGTGGCTGTTAAGCTTGGAATCGACTATATTGATACAGGAGCCATGTATCGGGCTGTAGGCCTAAAAATGCTCAATCACGGGATGGAGATGGAAGAAAGCGATGGACTCAAGAGCCTTTTGGAACAGACGGATATCGATTTCAGCGCAGGAAATATCATTTTGGATGGGGCGATAGTCAACGATTTGATTCGTACGCCGGAGGTATCCATGGCAGCATCGGCTTGTTCAGCCCTAGGCATGGTTCGCGCGAAACTGGTAGAACTGCAGAGAAAGATGGGAAAGACCAAAAGCGTGGTTATGGACGGCAGAGACATTGGTACCAATGTGCTGACCGATGCAGAATATAAATATTATCTGACAGCTACCGCTGAAGAAAGAGCCCGTCGGCGCACGGCGGAACTCATAGAGAAGGGTCAAAATGCCGATTTTGATCAGGTGCTTGCTGACATCGAGATGCGTGACTATAACGATTCTCATCGGACGCTGAATCCTCTATGCAAAGCGGAAGACGCTGAGGAAATCGACAGTACCCATATGACCATCGATGAAGTGGTAAGCCACATTTGCAGCAAGATTGTATAATTGAGACCTCCGAGGGAAACCTAAACCTTGGAGGTATTTTTTATGAGAACCAGGCAGAACCGGAAGAAGGAAACAGCGGGCATATGGCAGGAAGAGGAACTGCGCCAGAGGAAAATGGCGGACGGCGAAAATAACCATAGGGCCAGCCGCAGCGGACGAAAAGCCACTGCTTTACGTATGCGCTCCTTTGGACGTCTTAGATTGACCTTGGCAGTGATTGTTATCATATGGTTAGCCCTTTTAGCCAGACTCTATCAGATTCAGATTCTCTCTCACGGAGAACTGCAATTAGCTGCTACCAGTCAGTATCAGGTCACGGTAGAAGGACTGGATACGAGAGGCCCAATTTTGGATCGGAATTATGAACCTTTGACCGATGGCGCCGACCAATATTATTATTTCCTTTCGGCTGCAAGAGAAGATAAGGGCTCGGAGCGTCTACTTACGGGAATTTCAGCCAGAAAGGTTTCTGATGGCAAACGGTACAAAGTTTACCGCAGTCAAATGTTCGATGAAACGGTGAATCAAAGATTAAAGGATGAATACAACGCTTATGTATTTCGGTGCCCCACCAGATACAAGGATGAACAGATTGCCTGTCATCTCATAGGATACTTAAACCAATCGGAGCAGAGAGGCGTATCAGGTTTGGAACTGGCCTGTGAGCCTGCCTTAAAGGCTGGTGGAGGAAAGCTGACCTTGTGGGCAGACAGTGGAGGCGGTCTGCTTTTGGGTATGGCGCCTAAGCAGGAGGATGCCAACGAGATGAAGGTGAGCAGTATTGTGACCACATTGGATACAGGGATACAAAAATGCTGTGAAGAGGCTTTAAAAGCCACTGGGTTGGACGGCGCAGTTCTGGTTTCAGAGGCGTCTAGCGGTCAGGTGCTTGGCTGGGCGTCATCACCCATATTCAATCCCAATCAGGTAGATAGTTATTTAGCCAGCGGTGGAAATTGTCTGGTAGATAAGTGTATTCAGGGCGGTTATGCACCTGGCTCGGTATTCAAATTGGTGGTGGCTGCTGCTGCACTAGAATCAAGAGAATTGGACACCCGCCGCTTGTTGTCGGCTCGTTACGAATGTGAGGGAACCACTGTAGTAGAGGGCATTAAGCTGGGATGTCAAGCTGGACCTGCAGGAGGTCATGGAAAAGTGAATATGTATGAAGCTATGGCAAAATCCTGTAATTGCTATTTTGCCCATTTGGGAGATGAATTGGGTTATGAGGCCATTTATCAGATGGCGCAGCGTTTTGGATTCGGACAGATTGTGTTTCGCAAAGGGGGAACTTCGGAAGGGATGTTTACAGAGGAGGCTGTCGGAAACCTTCCATCTCTTCAGGAAACAGGACCGTGGGATATTTCCAACCTTTCCATTGGACAGGGCAGTATTCTGACCACACCGGCACAGATACAGAGGATGATGAGTATCATTGCCAATAATGGTATAGAGGCAGGTCTTCATGTGATACAGGGGGAAGAAACAAGGGAAAACAGAATTTTGTCTGAGAATACGGCAAAGACACTGCAAAAAATGTTGTCCAAGGTTATGACAGAAGGCACTGGAAGCGGGATACATGTAAGTTGTCCTGTTTATGGAAAGACAGGTACCGCTGAAACTGGAAACAGTCAGGAGACGGGACAGGCGATCAGCAACTGCTGGTTCAGTGGATATTGTCAAATTAAGGATAGAAATTATGTGGTAACCGTAATGGTAGAGAACGGAAGGTCCGGTTCTGCATCGGCCCTTCCGGTGTTTCAACAGCTTTGCGAGTATCTGTCTATGCGGAATTTCAAGCTGTAGGGCAGCTATTTGTCTTTTAGTGCATCGTAAAGTTTCTGTAAAGCCTTTTTTTCGATACGAGACACATAGGAACGGCTGATACCCAGGGATTTGGCGATTTCTCGCTGGGGAAGGCTTTCTTTGCCATCTAGCCCATAGCGGTTTGTAATGACTTCCTTTTCTCTGGGCGTGAGAACCCTGTCCAGAGCCTCATAGAGCTTGCTTACCTGAATTTTGAGACTGATGGAGTCCACGATTTCATCTGCATCGGTGCCGAGAATATCGTTGAAACTGATTTCATTGCCATCCTTATCCGTACCGATGGGCAGATTGAGAGAAACCTCCTGTCTGTTTTTTCGAGTGGCACGGATGCTCATAAGAATTTCGTTTTCAATACATTTGGCGGCATATGTGGCCAGCCGTGTACTTTTACCTATGGTGTAGGTATTCACCGCCTTAATAAGGCCTATGGTACCGATGGAAATCAAGTCGTCTTGACTGTAGGTGGGACTGGCATATTTTTTAACGATATGAGCCACTAAACGAAGATTTCGTTCGATCAGGATGCTGCGTGCATCGGGATCTCCTTGCGTAAGCTGCTGTACATAGTATTCTTCTTCTTTTTCTGTAAGTGGTTTGGGAAAAGAAGTGCTCATTTATGTAAACCCCCTCTATTGCTTTTCACTATATGCGATAGAAAGGGGCTTCGTGCCTGGCTAACTTTTTACAGCCAGTACCTATTTGTGTTTTTCACCCTAGAAATGAACTGACGGTTATTTTTCCTTCTGGAAAGACAGACAGTCAGTGCACTGATCCATGGTCGGATTTGCTTCATGGGTGCCTACGGTAATGGCATCCAGGGAACAAAGATTTTGCGTTTTTTCGTGGTGCTTACACTGATCTACAGTGCAGCGAATCGTCTGATTACATGAATGCATAACTGATTCCTCCTTACTTCACTTTCGGTTTCAATGGAATTTTGCAGCGGCAGCTATGGGGTCATAACCAGCCGCCTAGGTGTAGTATGACCCGATCTTCATAAATTATCCTTGAATTATTACACCATCTTCACTTGTGTAAACGGCGATATAATGATATAATTTTTTAAGATATTGTGTATTTGTCAATCAAGGGTAAGACTTTTCCTTGTATATGCAAAATAGATACGCGCCGGAGGGTGTTTCACATAATAGAAAAGCGTCTGGTTCTTTTAACGTGTGAAAAAGAACGGAAAGAAAGGAATCTATTATGAAAATCAAGGAATTGCCGGCAGAAGAACGACCTATAGAAAAGGGCCTATTTCAAGGCATGGAATATTTATCCAATACGGAACTTTTAGCTTTGCTCATCTATAGCGGAACGAAAGATAAGTCTGCCATTGCTCTTGCAGAGGATGTGATTGGATGCAGCAGAGGCATTTATCATTTGAGAGAGATGACCTCGGAGGAGCTTATGAGCATCTATGGGATTGGAAAAGGAAAAGCGGCCAGGATATTAGCTGCATTGGAACTGGGCAAGCGGGTGTCAGCCAAATCGGCAGCAAGCGCGGTCAACGTGTCCAGCCCAGGAGATATTGCAGCATTGTTTATGGAAGAAATGCGCTATGAGAGGAAAGAAAGTTTCCGGATTATGCTGCTCAATGCAAAAGGAGATGTGATTTCTATTGAAACCGTTTCCATTGGAGAACTGACCAGCACCCTGGTTCATCCTAGAGAGGTGTTTCGCCATGCAGTGAAAAAGAGCGCGGCAGCGGTGGTTTTAGTCCATAATCATCCCAGCGGAGATCCGACTCCAAGTCAGGAGGATTTGGATACCACGCTGCGACTTATGGAGTGCGGCAGACTGATGGGGATTCAGGTTTTGGATCACCTGGTCATTGGAGATGGTAAATATGTTAGTATACGGGAAACCGGCAAGATGAATTTAAAATGATGTAAATAAAGGTGGAGGAGATAAGATGTGCAGTTTATTTAGAGCAAAAGATATGGGAATTGATCTTGGCACAGCCAATACGTTGATTTATGTAAAGGATAGCGGAATTATTGTCAATGAGCCTTCGGTGATTGCAACCGACCGGCGAACCCATAATACATTGGCTGTAGGAATGGACGCTAAGAATATGTTGGGAAAGGCCCCAAAGAATATTTCGGTAGTACGGCCCCTACAGGACGGCGTGATTTCTGATTTTGACGCCACTGCAGATATGCTCAAAGCCTTTATCAGCAAAGCCCTTACGGCAAAGAAGATTAGAAATTTCCGTGTAGTGGTAGGCGTTCCCAGCGGCGTCACAGAAGTGGAAAAGCGTGCGGTAGAGCAGGTAGTGAAACAGATGGGCGCCGGTGAAGTATACATATTGGAAGAACCCATGGCAGCGGCCATCGGCGCAGGTATGCCGGTGGACGGTACTACAGGATGCATGATTGCAGATATCGGCGGCGGTACTACGGATATCGCCATTATCGCACTAGGCGGTATTGTGGCTAGCACCTCCATCCGTCATGCGGGAGATAAACTCAATGAGGCCATTATCCTGTACATGAAAAAACGTCATGCCCTTCTGATCGGCGAAAAAACTGCTGAAGAATTGAAGATAAATATTGGCTGTGCATGTATGGATACGGACGAATTTGGAAATGAAATAATTGAGACCATGAATGCCAGAGGAAGAGACATCATTTCCGGACTTCCAAAGACATTGGAAGTAGCCAATAAGGATATGATGATTGCATTGCAGGAGTCTATGGATATTATCGTAGACGGCATTAAAAGCACCATCGAGAAGGCGCCGCCTGAAATTGCAGCAGATATTGCAGAACATGGCATGATGCTGTCCGGCGGCGGTGGCAGAATTAAGAATTTAGATAAGTTGATAAAAAAGAGAACGGACGTGGATGTAACCATTGCTGACAATGCCTTTGAGGCTGTGGCGGTGGGAACCGGTATGAGTCTTGAAAATATCGAAAAGCTGAAAGTATATGCCCAGTCTGGCAGGGGAAGATAACAGGGGAATGTGATGAGATGGATCAGAGAGCATAAGTTAATAACCGGCGTACTGACAATCCTATTGGCATTGGCGCTTGTTTTTGCGCTGACCATGTTTGGCGTGGGAAAGGAAAGCGGAGTAGCCGGCATCATTAACAAGGGGATGTCTTACATTTCTAAACCCTTTACCTCAGTGACAAAGACCATCAGGGATGCGGCATCCGGTATCTTTTCCTACAAACAACTGCAGGCCCAGGTAGAGGCTTTGACAGAAGAAAATAAGCGGCTGGAACAGGAATTGGTTAATGTGAGCCTTAGCAAAAGTGAACTGGAGGAGTTACGGGCCCTTTCTAAGCAGCTGGATTATGATTATACAGAAAAACAGTTTGACGTGGTTACAGCTGATGTAACCTCCTTTGACGGTTCCAACTGGACCAATCTCTTTACCATTGACAGAGGCGTTGAAGCAGGTATTGCGGAGGGCGCTGTGGTAATCAATGGAGATGGGTTAGTCGGTAAAGTTTCAGAAGTAGGGGAAGGCTGGGCCAAGGTGATTTCCGTCATAGATGATGGTAGCAAGGTCAGCTTTATGGTGGCCAGAGATAGAAACCTTTTGGGTGTAGCGGCTGGCAGCGTACAGGGTAATGTGACAGGATACATGCTGAAGGGAGACGCCAATGTGACGGAAGGCGATATCATTATCACCTCTGGTATGGGGACTTATCCGGCAGGTCTTGAGATTGGCAACATCAAATCAGTAGCATATAACAGCGATACCCTGCTGAAAGAAATCGTAGTGGAACCGGCAGTGAATTTTCGCAGTCTGAAGAAAGTTTCGGTGATCCTATGAGTTCGATGCGGTATTGGAAGGTAGGTTTGTTCTTTTTGGCAGCATTTTTCATGCAGACTACCCTTTTGAATGTAATCAGCATCTACGGATATACACCCAACCTGCTCTTGTCCATGGTAATTCTCTTTACCTTTCTTTATGAGCAGGAGTTGTATGGCATTGTCTATGGCGCATTGTTCGGCGTTCTCTATGATGTGATATACAGCAATGTCATAGGGCCTACGCCCATCAGCCTGGTCATGGTGGCAGCCGGAATTCTGGTTGTGAGAGAATACACCAATATTGAGAATATTATCAATATGTGGGTGGTATCTGCTGCTTCTATTGTGGCTTATTATTTTATGAATTGGGGTTTATACCACATGGCAGGTAATCCAGCAGGGCTTGCCATTGTCTTTGCCAAAGTGCCTTGGATTGCATTGTATTCCTTGGTGTTTATCACCATTTTATATCGGATATTGATCAGAAAGATGAATGTTCATCATAAAGACAGGTATTTTAAATGAACAAAAGATTTTTGAATTCCAGATATTATCAGTTATTAGCCTTGATTTTGATTCTTATGCTGATTTTGTGCATAAGGCTTTTTGTGTTAACGATTTTTCAGCAGGAGCAGTGGACTGCGGCAGCCTCCAATCAGAGCACCAAAGAAATCACCACTTCTGCGCCGCGAGGAGAGATACTGGATCGATATGGCAGAGTCCTTGCCACCAATAAACAGTTGTTTACGGTGACTTTTAACGCCAGCGGTCTTTCCACTGAGGAGATCAATGAGTCGGCATATAAACTGGTAAAACTTCTGGAAAAGAACGGCGACAAGGATACCATAGTGGATAATTTCCCCATTCAGATTACAAAAAAGGGGAATTTTAAATATACTTTTGATGACGAAAAGAAGGAATGGCTGAAAAGCCAAGGCTTTTCAAAGACTTCTACAGCAGAGGAAGCCTTTGAAAAGCTGAGAAAGAAATATGAAATCGATCCCGACCTAGATCGATTTGAGGCTTTGGAGGTTTTGCAAAACACCCATAATGTGTATCCGCCTATCGTGGTGCGAAGCATGACCTTTACCTATGACAATGAAAAGATCAATTTTTTAACCAAATATGGACTTTATGATGCAGAGAATCCCGAAAAAGATGAAATTTTAACGGCTAAAGAGGCATTTTATGCATTACGTGAACTTTATAAAATTGATGAATTCATCCCAGCGGGAAAATCTAAAGTGTTGTCCAATAAAGAAGCAAGGAAGATATTTATCGTTAGAGAAGAGATCAAAAGCCTGGGCTTTAATAAGTATCAGTCCAGTACCATTGCCAAGGGCGTCAGCGATGAAACCATCGCTTATGTGGAGGAGATGGGCAGTGAATTGAAGGGGGCGGAAATCGCATCAGAGACGGTGCGTTACTATCCTAATGGCAAACTGGCCTCTCACATTTTAGGATACATGGGCAGCATTTCTGACAGCGAATATGATACCTTTGTGGAGGAAAACGGATATAATCCTGACGACCTCATCGGTAAGGACGGCATTGAGGCCAGCATGGAGTCTAAACTGCGGGGCATGGATGGGGTGAAAACCATTCAGGTCAATAGCAGCGGCGATTATATCGATACCATCAGTGAGACAGAACCGGAATCAGGTAAGAGCGTCTATCTGACCATTGATATGGATTTACAGAAACTGGCGGAAAGAACCTTAAAGAACGCCATTAAAGCGGTACAGACAGGAACTAGATTCAAAGGAAAATATGGCAATTTCAGTACCATTGCTTCAAAAAACTGCGGCTCTGGGGCTCTAGTTGCCATCGATGTAGAGACCGGAGATGTGCTGGCTATGGCCAGTTATCCTGACTACAATCCAAACATTTTTGCGGAGGGGATTTCCTACAAGGACTGGGCTTCGGTACAGAGTACCAATCCGAGGGAGCCGCTGGCGCCTACGCCCCTGTATAACGTGGCCACCAAAGCCTCTGTGCAGCCGGGTTCTATCTTTAAGCCAGTAACTTCAACAGCAGCCTTAGAGGCAGGACTCAATCCGGATACGCCCATTTACGATAAGGGCTATATCACCATAGGCGACACCACCTATGGTTGTGATTCCTGGAACAGATTTCGTGGAAGTCACGGTACAGAGACTCTGGTGACAGGTATCCAGAATTCCTGTAACTACTATTTCTATTGCATTGCTACAGGAAAGAACTGGCAGACAGGTCAGTCTTTGGGCTATGAAGATAAGATTTCCATCGAGAAGATTATGGATGTAGCCAAAGAGTTCGGTCTGGGGGAAAAGACCGGTATCGAGATTCCGGAATCCACCACGCCACTGCCTTCGGCAGAGGGGAAGATGCAGACCATGCGTACTTACCTGTGGTATACCCTTCATGCTGCGGCAAACCAGTATTTTCCTAAGGCCATCTATGAGGATGAGGAACTGTTAAAGAAAAATCTCAATACCATCTGCGGCTGGATTGAGGAGAATCCTGATAGAGGAACTCTGATTAACTATATAAAAGAACAGACCGATGTACGGGAATCTAAGATAGAGACTGTAGCGGATTTGTGTAAATTTGACTTTTTCAATCAGGCCCAATGGACAGTGGGCGACGAATTCAGTATTGCCATTGGAGAGGGTGAAAATGCTTATACACCGCTGCAGATTGCCAATTATGTGGCAACCCTAGGAAACGATGGCAAGCGGAACCAGGTCAATATCGTAAAAGGTATTGAGGGCGAAGGGGAAACCGCCAAACCGGAGCCGTATCAAATCGATGTGGATGAAGCAAAGCTAAATAAGGTTTTAGAAGGGATGCGGAGAGTTACCACTGGCGGTACCTTGGCAGGCATTTTTGGGAACTTCCCTATCGCTGTGGCAGGCAAGACAGGTACAGCCGATAAAGATGGAAAGATGAATCCAAAGAATGAGGTAGCCTATGTCAAGAACCACCTGTCCCAGATTACGTCAGAGGTGACTTGGGAACAGGTACAGAAACAGATTACCAAGATGATGAAGGAAGACCCCCAGAAGTACCCAACGGAAAACGATGCGGTGGATGCTGCCTTAATCAAGGTGAGCAAGAACAAAGTGACCCAGACCCAGATCGATAGATATAAGGAGGATTATGTGCCTTTTGCTTGGACCATCACATTGGCGCCGGCGGATAATCCTAAGATTGCGGTGGTTGCCATGTTGATTCAGGGCAAGACCTCTTATAATGCAGGTATTATGACGAGAGAACTGATCGGAGAATATTTGAAAGTCAGTGAGGATTATGCATCTGTAGACTTTTCGACTAGGATGCAGTAGGCTTTGAAGGTTTTGAAAATGTTGGAAATGTTGGAAATGAAAGAGGAAAAGAAATGGGAAAAGTGATTGTCGTGGCTTCTGGAAAGGGAGGTACGGGTAAGACTATGTTTACCGCCAACCTGGGGGCCACGCTGGCCATGGAAGGAAAGCGGGTCGTGACCTTAGACATGGATACGGGATTAAGAAATCTGGACCTTTATCTGGGCCTGGAAAGCAATGTGGTATATGATGTCAATGATGTGATGAACGGCGTGTGCCGCATCAAGCAGGCGCTTATCAAGGATAAAAGTTTTCCGGGTCTGTATCTAATGGCAGCGTCGCCTAAACGGCCAGACGGAGAAATCACACCCTTACATACCAGGGTACTCTGTCAGAAGCTGATAGAAAAGTTTGATTATGTGATTGTGGACAGCCCTGCAGGAATTGACGATGGACTGGCCATCGCTGCTGGCGGCGCCCACATGGCTGTGGTGGTGGTATCGCCGGATTATGCTTCAGCTAGAGATGGAGAGATGGTGCGAAGCGTCCTAAAGGAAATGGGCATTGAAAAGATTGGTTTTGTCATCAATAAACTGAATATGGATATGATTAAGAAAGGCTTTGCACCGAATGTATCTGAAATTGTCAGAACCTTTCAAAAAGAACTTTTGGGCGTTATACAGGTTGACGAAAATATCAGCGTATCCACCAATCTGGGAGCGCCTATCGTATTTATGCAAAACACCTATATCGCTGATAATTTCAGAAAGATCAGTCAGCGGATACAAAATTTTTAGAACTTCATTGCCTTGCTGTTGATGCCCACATTGAGAATCAGACCTACGGCTATCATACTGGCGATAACAGAGGTACCGCCGCCGCTTAAGAATGGCAGGGTGATACCGGTAACCGGCATGAGGCCCATGGTCATGGCGATATTTTCAAAGATTTGGAAGAGAAACATACCGATAAAACCTACTACGATGAGGGCGCCATACAAATCTTCGGTGCTTCTGAGCGTGGTAGTGAAGCGCCAGATTAGCAGGCCATATAAGACGATAACGCCGAAGCCGCCTAGAAATCCCAGTTCTTCGCCTACTACAGAAAAGATAAAGTCCGACTGTTGCACTGGTATAAAGTCCAGGGTTTTCTGTGTACCGCGGAACAGTCCCATACCGCGGAAGCCGCCGGAACCGATAGCGATTTTAGATTGCCATACTTGATAGTTTCCTGGAAGACTTAGGTTGTCCGGATGGAGGAATGCCTCTATCCGGTTTTTTTGATAGGCGCTGAGAAAACGATAGGCAATGGGAATCATAGCAAGGGCCATCAAAGCAGATTGAAAGAACACTTTGTAATTGATGCCTGCAAAAAAGACCATAAAAATCCAAATAACCACATAGACCAAAGCGCTTCCCAAATCCTCCTTCAAAACGATGGCAATCATGGGCGCAGCATAGAGAATGGCCATGAAGACACCGCGGAAGGTCTGCAGACTTTCTCTGTGCTCTGAGAGATATCCGGCCATGATTAAAACAAAGGAAATTTTCACAAATTCTGATGGCTGGAGGGTCAATGTCCCCAGCTTAATCCAGGCAGTAGAACCGAATTGATTGACGCTTAAACCGGGAATATAAACAGTGAACAAAAACAGAACGGAAAGTACATAGAGCAGTTTTTCCAGTCCATAAAAGAAGTTGTAATTGATAAGAAGAACGATAACCACTGCAGCAAATCCCAATAAATAGGCTATGCCCTGAATCAGCACAGGACGGCCCAGTACCAACGCGCCATCATAGATGGTGCTTTCCAACATAAGCAGGCTGACACAGCCTAGCGCTACAATGAGAATCAGCGTTAATTTGTCCACACTTTTCAAAGTATTAAAAATTTTGTTCATTTCTTACCCTTCTTCACCTTGCATTTTGTTTACAGAAACATTATAATATATATTGTATGATTATATCAAGGTCTAATTATGTAATGCAAATGTAGATAATAGAAAAATTTTAAGGAAGGGGGGCGTTGCAATGTTTGAAATAATCATAACTGCAATTATAGCGCTGATTATTGGTGCGTTAATCGGATACATATATCGTAAGAATGTTGGAGAAAAAGCGATTGGCAGTGCAGAACAGAAAGCCAGAAATTTAATTCTGGATGCTGAAAACAGATCTGAGACCATGAGGAAGGAAACCATTCTTGAGGCCAAGGAGGAAGCACACCGGTTAAGAAGTGAAGCAGAGCGTGACGCGAGAGAAAGACGAGCTGAAATTCAGCGGTCAGAGAGAAGGCTAATTCAAAAAGAAGAATCTTTAGATAGAAAGATTGAAAACATCGAAAAGAAAGAAGAGAGCATTACACAAAAAGAGCAAAGTTTAATTAACAAACAGAAGGAATTGGATGGATTCCTGAACAAACAGATGGAGGAACTGGAGAGAATTTCCGGCTATACCGTAGATGAGGCTAAGGCTATTTTGCTGGCTAATACGGAGAAAGAAATCCGCCATGAAGCGTCCATCATGATTAAGGAAATCGAATCTAAGGCTAAGGAAGAAGCGGACAAGAAGGCAAAGTACATTATTACCGGCGCTATTCAGAGATGCGCGGCAGATCATGTGGCTGAAACCACCGTGTCTGTGGTCAATTTGCCAAACGACGAGATGAAGGGCAGAATCATTGGAAGAGAAGGTAGAAATATCAGAACCATTGAAACTCTTACCGGCGTTGACTTAATTATCGACGATACACCGGAGGCAGTTATTTTGTCAGGTTTTGATCCAGTACGGAGAGAAATCGCAAGAGTCGCTTTGGAGAAACTCATTGTGGACGGACGTATCCATCCGGCCAGAATTGAGGAAATGGTAGAAAAGGCCACAAAAGAGGTCAACACAATTATTAAAGAAGAAGGCGAACAGGCAACCTTTGAGGTTGGAATTCACAATTTACACCCAGAACTGGTAAAACTTTTGGGTAGACTGCGATATAGAACTTCCTATGGGCAAAATGTATTGAAACATTCCGTTGAAGTAGCCCATTTGGCAGGTCTCATGGCTGGTGAGCTTGGCTTGGATGTGAAACTGGCTAAGAGAGCTGGACTGCTTCATGACATTGGTAAGGCGCTGGATCATGAAGTGGAGGGAACTCATGTAGACATCGGTATCGATGTGCTGCGTAGATATAAGGAGTCTGAGGTGGTTATTAACGGTATGGCGGCCCATCACGGCGACTATGAAGCAAAGAGCATGGAGGCGGTGCTGATCGCTGCTGCCGATGCCCTGAGTGCAGCAAGACCAGGCGCCAGAAGAGAAACCCTGGATGCCTATATCAAGCGTTTGGAAAAATTGGAGGAAATCGCAAATACGACTACTGGTGTAGAAATGTCCTTTGACATTCAGGCTGGTATGGAAATCCGTATTATCGCCAAACCGGATGATGTCAATGATGAAGAGATTGTATTCCTGGCAAGAGAGATTTCCAAGAAGATCGAAGCCGAGTTGGAATATCCGGGGCAGATTAAAGTCAATGTGGTACGAGAGACCAGAGCCATTGACTACGCCAAATAGAAATCGGCTTAGGCTTTCCGCGTAAAAATTGAGATTGAGAAAGGCTAAAAGTCTTTTAAGATTGTGACTGTAATTCCACGAAAAGAGTTGTCTATGTAGTACTGTTTCATTGCTGCGAGGCGCTCTTTTTGTTACGTTGAGGCTGTGTGTATAGGTATTTTGTAGGGGAAGGGGGAAAGTTTTTATGAGTAAAGTAGAACAGATAAATCTCAATGAAGAGAATCGAATATTTTATCGGAAGATGATGCGGATTGGAATTCCCGTATTGATACAGCAAATTATTTCCATCGGTCTGAATCTGGTGGACACGATTATGGTAGGTAAGGTGTCAGAAAATGCTTTGGCCGCCGTTGGTGCAGCAAATCAGGTTTACTTTATATTCAGCGTGGTACTCTTCGGCATCTTTAGCGGTGCGGCGGTACATTCGGTTCAGTATTGGGGCATTGGCGATGTGAAGAGCCTGAGAAAAATTTTGGGAATCGATTATCTGATGTGTGTGGTATTGGCTTTGCCCACAGTGGTATTGGTATACGCACTGGCGCCTCAGGTCATTGGCTTGTTTTCCGATGAAGGGGAAGTGGTTTTGCTAGGTGCGAAATACCTGAGAATCGCCTGTTTTTCCTACTTCTTTTCAGGTATGAGTTTTGTCATATCCTATAACTCCAGAGTGATTCAGGACTTGAAGTTGCCCACTACCATCAATGCCATTGCCATTGGCATCAATATTGTGTTGAATTATGCGTTAATCTACGGCCATTTGGGTATGCCTAAATTGGGTGTGGAGGGGGCGGCTCTTGCAACCCTGATTGCCAGAATCATCGAATGTATGGCCATGGTGACATCCGTTTATCTGCGAAAAGAGCACCCGTTGAAAGCCAAGTTTGGGGAGATGAAGACTTTTTCCAAGGAGTTGTTTTGCGGCATCATGGCAACTGCCATTCCCGTCATCATTACGGAAGGTCTCTGGGCTCTTTCCGTATCCCTCACCTTTGCCGCTTATGGCAAAATCAGCGCCTCCGCGCTGGCCATCGTTCAGATTGCGGTCACTGTCACCGACTTTTTCCAGACCGTGTATTTCGGCGTAGGTAATGCTTCCTCGGTGATCATAGGAGAGGCTCTGGGGCAGGGAAGAAAGGAGCGGGCTTGGAGGTATAGCCGTCATATTATGAAGATTACATGGGGGTTAAATTTGGCCATGACCCTATGTATTATATTGATACGAAAGCCTGTGGCCCTGATTTATGATTTTAATCCGTCGACTACCGAACTGCTGATGAAAGCCCTTCTGGTCTATGCAATCGCCATGACGCCAAAGATGCTGGATTATATGCTGATCTGTGGTATTTTGCGGGCAGGAGGAGATACCCTCTACAGTATGTATATGGACGTGGGCTTTAATATGGGCGTACAGGTACCACTGGCCTTTATCGGCGTACTGGCGCTGAATTTACCGCTTCACTGGGCCATTGCTCTGGTGGCGGTAGCCGATTTCATTAAGATATTCTTTTGTTATCAGCGCTATTATAGTCGTAAATGGATGAATGTCATTACCGATGTGGATACCATCGAGGAGGAAACGTATGCAGATATATCTTGATAACAGCGCCACAACCCGCCAATACGATCAGGTGACGGAAGTCATGACAGAGGTCATGAGAGGGACGTGGGGGAACCCGTCGTCCCTTCATATGATGGGTGTTGAGGCGGAGAAAATGGTCAGAGCATCCCGCAAAATCTGTGGGTCGGCCATTTCGGCATCAACATCAGAAGAATTTTATTTTACCTCTGGTGGTACGGAATCGGATAATACGGCGCTTATGGGGGTCGCCCAGGCCAAAAGCCGTATGGGAAAAAAGATCATTACCACTGCGGTGGAGCATCCTGCCGTCCTGGAACCGGCTAAGCGGTTGGAAGAGATGGGATTTCAGGTGGAGTATATCGGGGTGGATCGCCAGTGTAGGCTCAATATGGACCAACTGGAGGCAGCCCTCAGCCCAGACACCATTTTAATTTCTGTCATGGGTGTCAATAATGAGACTGGGACTGTGATGCCCATGAAAGAAATTGGTCAGCTTAAGGAGAAATATAATCGAGATCATGGCACAGGAATTCTTCTCCACTGCGACGGCGTACAGGCCTTTGGTAAGGTTGAGGTGAATGTGAAGGGCAACTATCAGGATGTGGACTTCCTTTCGGTCAGCGGCCATAAGATTCATGGGCCAAAGGGAATCGGCGGCCTGTATGTGAAGAAGTCCATTCATCTGCCGCCTTTTATGCTGGGCGGCGGTCAGGAGAAACATATGCGCTCTGGCACAGAAAACACACCGGCTATCATAGGCTTCGGAAAGGCTGTAGAGTTGATGACAAAAGATTTTGCAGGGCGAACCGCTGCCATGGAGAAAGCACGAAAAACTTTGCTGGAGGGTATTCAATCGGAGATACGCGATATCAGAGTGAACAGCCCTGAGGATGGGGGCGCGCCATCGGTTCTCAATGTATCCTTTTTGGGAACCCGAGGAGAGGTGTTGCTTCATACTTTGGAGCAGGCGGGAATCTATGTTTCTACCGGTTCAGCCTGTTCTTCCAACAAGAAGGGACAGAGCCATGTGTTAAAAGCCATGGGACTGAAGGATAAGGAGATTGAAGGGGCTATCCGTTTCAGTTTCAGTGAATTTAACACAGTAGAGGAAATGGAATATGTGGTGGATCAGGTAAAGGCAGCTGTCGCTAGATTTCGGCGGCTGGGCAGTTTTAGATAGATTTCAGATAACTTTCATGGTAGACAGGAGGAATTATGAACGAACAAAACATACTCATCGTCCGGTGCGGTGAGGTGGCCCTAAAAGGGATGAACAAGCCATATTTCGAGCGGATGCTGGTGGATCGGATTCGCCGGAATCTAAAGGGGTTTCATGGCATCGACGTGAAACGAAGCGAGGGACTGATCTTTGTACGGGCTGAAAAGAATCTGGATATTAAGGAAATTATCAAGCAGATTTCCAAAGTCTTTGGGGTGGCGTCCATCAGCCAGGCCGTGGAAGCGCCGTCTAACCTGGATGCCATTGGTGCAGAGGCAGTGCAATATATGATGGGCTTGATTGAAGAAAAGGGTGTGAAAACCTTCAAGGTGGAGGCTAAACGGGCGGATAAGAATTTTCCCGTCAAATCTCCGGAAATTGGTCGAATTATTGGAGCTAAGGTCCTAATCGGCTGCAAGGTTCTGAAAGTAGATGTCCATCAGCCAGATGTATTGCTCCATGTGGATGTTCGTTCTGATAAATCGTATATTTACGATGCTAAGATTCAGGGTTTTGGCGGACTGCCATTGGGAACCAACGGAAAAGGTATGGCGCTGCTATCTGGCGGTATCGACAGTCCGGTGGCAGCGTGGATGATGGCCAAGCGAGGCATGCTCATTGAAGCGGTACATTTTCATTCCTATCCATATACCAGCCCGCGGGCCCAGGAAAAGGTGGAGGATTTGGCCCGCATCGTGGCTTCTTATTGCGGCAGGTTCAAGCTCCATTGTGTCAATCTTCTACCCATTCAGGAGCAGATTGTGGCAAATTGTCCAGAAGAAGAAACCACCATTCATGTGCGTATGTTTATGATGCGAATCGCTCAGCGAATTGCCCAGGACACAGGGTGCATGATGCTGATTACCGGGGAGAATCTGGGACAGGTGGCCAGCCAGACGGCAGAGTCCCTGGTGGTGACCGATGCTTCGGTTTCCATGCCGGTAATGCGGCCGTTGATTGCCATGGATAAAATAGATATTATGGAAAAGGCCCAGGAAATTGGCACCTATGAGACTTCTATTCAGCCTTATGAGGATTGCTGCACTGTATTTCTGCCAAAGCACCCGTCTACCAAACCAAAGTTGGAACGGATATTGGAGTCGGAAGCGGCCCTTGATATCGACGGCCTAGTGGAGGCTGCTGTAGCCGCCCAAGAAGTGATACAGATTTTTCCGGAGTAGATAAAGATAGAAAAAAGCTGCCGCATTGCGGCAGCTTTTTTCGACTCGCATGGTTTGGTAACGTCTGCGCGTCCGCTTTGGAAAATTTCTAATAAAATAGGAATGTTTTGAGGAAAATGGCGAAGAAAGCGGCGACTGTTCTCATAAAATCAAGCTAAAATACAAAGAAAATCACGAGAAATATGAGAAAACCTTGGAGATGCTTCGCCAGTTTTGCAAAAATTTTAGTGTTTTATGAGAATTTTGCTGTGCCTCACCTTTGACAAAAGTAGTGACCCTTCGACAGAATCTCCCAAAGACAAGAATTTTGCGCCGTGTTAGAATAAAAGGTGGAAAAGTACAGGCTTTCTGGATTGATATTTTGCCAACCCAGCAAGTCCAGCAGAAGGAGGAACAGAAGATGGAGATTATTTATGAGATTTCTCAGGATGCATTGATTGCGGAACTTTTTGGAGAAATGGATCATCATAGCGCTGAAAAAATCAGAACCGATATCGATGGAATGATAGAGGAGTATGGAAGTAAGAATCTAATCTTTGATTTTGGCAGGGTTACATTCATGGACAGTTCAGGAATCGGTATTGTCTTAGGCAGATATAAGAAGAGACAGGCAGAGGGCGGAAAGGTAGTGATTGTAGATTGTGAACCTCGGATTCGCAATATATTAAACATGGCAGGTATTTTTTCGCTGATGAAATATATGGATACAAAAGAAGAGGCCCTGGATTATTTACAGAGAAAGGAAGTGTCATAAATGGAAAAGGTGATGAAAGTGCAGCTGGAGGCCACCCTGGAGAGTCAAAGTTTAGCCAGAGCTGTGGCAGCGGCATATGTGGCGGAAATGGATCCAACTATCGATGAATTGACAGAGATTAAGACAGCGGTTTCAGAGGCAGTAGCCAATGTGGCCATTCATGGATATCCAGAAGGAACAAAAGGAATGATGTGGTTGGAATTTGGCCGGATTGCTGCGGATACGGTGATGATTAAAGTCATAGATAAAGGAGTGGGTATTGAGAACATCGCCCGCGCTATGGAACCTCTTTACACCACGGCTGAAGGAGAAACCTGTTCCGGTATGGGATTTACGGTGATGGAGAGTTTTATGGATAAGATTAAAGTGGATTCCAAACCAGAGGAAGGAACCTGTGTCACTATGATTAAAAAGCTGGATACATATTACGGGTTTTAGCCATGGGAAGCCTTACAAAAGAAGATCTGACGGCTGTGGTGGAGAATCATGGAGGTCTGGTAAAATCGGTGGCCATCAGATTAGCCAGAGCCTATGGAGAGGATTTGGAAGATCTGATTCAAATAGGATATATCGGGTTGATAAAGGCAGCACAGCGGTTTGAACCGGAACGAGGACTTCAATTTTCCACCTATGCGGTTCCCATGATTACCGGAGAAATCAGGTCTCAGCTTCGGGATCAGGGCGCTATTAAAATGAGCAGGAGTTTGAAAGCGGACATATCCTTGGTTCGCAGAGCGGAAAGCGACTTTATTAAACTTCACGGCGTATCGCCTCACCTGACTCAGCTTGCTGAACTTACCGGTCTTGATGCGGAACGGGTGAAAGAAGCCTATCAAGCCGCCGATGCGATGAAAAATTTTGAAGATTACGAAAATGTCAATTTGTGGACTGACGATGAGGAGTCCAATATCAGAAAAATTGACTTAACAGAGGCAATTTCTCACCTTGAGCCAAGGGAACGCCAGGTGATTATTTTGCGGTATTATAAGGACTATACTCAGCAGCAGGTAGCCGACCTTTTGGGCATTTCCCAGGTACAGGTATGCCGGATTGAAAAACGCACCTTAAAGGGTATGGCAGAGAGGATATCAGGGTAATGGAAAGGGACTCTTTGTCATAAGTATGCAGTGTGAGGATTGAGAAAACATGGAATGACACACCTCTTTTTATGCATAAAAGCATAACGTGTGATGCAGGTGATTGGCGAATCTGACGGATTTTGATGTAGAATTACATCGAAAAAAGGAAAAGGAAAATTTCCAAATTTTTTTCGACATTTTGCGAGGAGAAACAACAAAATCTTGTTGCATTATTAACAAAAAAGTGTTTTAATAGTATTGTATGGTACTCTCGCCTAATGGCAGGGGGTATATCTTCATGTGGGTAACACAGGTTAGAAATACGGCTCTGGCTTATTGGAACCGTTATTATAATTTAAGGAGGCATTTAAATGAATTTTCAACTAACGAAGGAACAAGAATTCGTAAGAAAAATGGTAAGAGACTTTGCCACGAACGAAGTTGAACCGTTAGCTGCAGATATCGACAAGGAACATAGATTCCCAGTTGAAACTGTAGAAAAGATGGCCAAATATGGCATGTTAGGTATTCCGTTCCCTACTCAGTATGGCGGAGCAGGCGGAGACCACATTTCCTATGCAATCACTGTAGAAGAGTTATCCAGAGTATGTGCATCTACAGGCGTTATCTGCTCTGCACACACTTCCCTTTGCTGCTGGCCAATCTTCAACTGGGGTAATGAAGAGCAGAAGATGAAGTATCTGCCAGACCTGCTTTCCGGTAAGAAGCTGGGCGCATTTGGTCTGACCGAGCCTAACGCAGGTACAGATGCAAGCGGACAGCAGACCAGAGCTGAACTGGTTGGCGACAAGTGGATCTTAAATGGCGCTAAGGTGTTCATCACCAACGGCGGTTATGCTGACACATTTGTAGTAATGGCTATGACTGATAAAAAGAAGGGCAACCACGGAATCTCCGCATTTATCGTAGAAAAAGGCGACCCTGGTTTCTCCATCGGTAAGACTGAGGACAAGATGGGTATCTGCGCATCCTCCACTACTGAGCTGATTTTCCAGAACTGCGAAATCCCTGCTGACAGACTGCTGGGACAGATTGGCGATGGTTTTAAGGTTGCAATGTCCACACTGGACGGCGGCCGTATCGGTATCGCTTCCCAGGCCCTGGGTATTGCACAGGGCGCATTCGACGTTACCGTTGAATACATGCAGGCAAGAAAGCAGTTCGGTAAGAAGTTATCCCAGATGCAGGCATTACAGTTCGAGATGGCTGACATGAAGACTAGAATCGAAGCTGCAAGACTGCTGATCTACAGAGCTGCTGACATGAAGGATAAGCACATGGATTACAGTGAAGCTGCTGCTATGGCTAAACTGTTTGCTGCTGAAACTGCTATGTATGTTACTACCAAGTGCGTACAGTACCACGGCGGTTATGGCTACACTAAGGATTATCCGGTTGAAAGAATGATGAGAGACGCTAAGATTACCGAAATCTACGAAGGAACTTCTGAAGTTCAGAGAATGGTAATCGCTGGAAAGACTTTCAAGAAATAAGAGTGTAGGAGGAAAAAGAAATGGCATTTAAGATTATCGTATGCGCAAAGCAGGTACCAGATACGAACGTTATTAAGATTAACCCTAAGACTGGTACTCTTATCAGAGATGGCGTTCCGTCGATTCTGAATCATGACGACGCAAATGCTCTGGAAGAAGCATTAAAGATTAAGGATAAATATCCTGATACACATATCACAGTTATCTCCATGGGACCTCCACAGGCAAAAGACCTGTTGTTCGAATGTATCGCAAAGGGCGCTGATGAAGGTATCCTGGTATCCGATAGAGCAGTCGGCGGTTCCGATACTTGGGCTACTTCCAATACTCTGGAAGCAGCAGTTCTCAAATGGGTAAAGGAAAATGGACCTTACGATCTGCTGTTTGCTGGTCGTCAGGCTATCGATGGAGATACCGCACAGGTTGGTCCACAGCTGGCTGAAAAGCTGGATTTGCCGCAGGTTACTTATGTAGAAGAGTTTGAAATCGCTGATAACTTAAAGGATATCACCGTTAAGAGACAGATGGAAGACGGTTATGAACTGATCGAACTTCAGACTCCTTGCATGCTGACTACTATCAAGGAATTAAATGACCCAAGATATATGAACATGAAGGGTATCTTCGGTGAGAAGGACATTAAAGTTTGGAACGCTAAGGATATCGAAGTTGACCTGACTAAGGTTGGTCTGGAAGCATCTCCTACAAATGTATTCCGTTCCTTCACACCAGCTCCAAAGGGCAAGGGACAGATTCTGGAAGGCGACACTGAAAAAGAAGTTGCTCAGAAACTTTTGATTAACCTTAAGGGTAAGCATGTAATCTAAGAAGGAGGAAAATAAGACATGGCGATTAAGATTATAAATGAAAAATGTAAAGGTTGTACGCTTTGTGTAAAGGCGTGTCCTTTTGACGCTTTAAAAGTGGAAAACAGATTGGCCATCGTAGATGAAGGAAAATGTACAAATTGTAATGCATGTATTGCAAAGTGTAAATTTGACGCTATTGAAGCAGCTCCGGAATCTGAAGCAGTTGATCTGTCCGCATATAAGCACGTATGGGTATTTGCAGAACAGAGAGATGGCAAACTGATGAACGTGGCTTTAGAGTTGATCGGCGAAGGCTACAGACTGGCTAAGGAAATCAGCGATGATACACAGGTATGTGCAGTTCTGGTTGGCGATGGCATCGACCATCTGGCAGCAGAGTGCTTCGCATATGGCGCTGAAAAGGTTTACATGATTCAGGACCCATTACTGAAGAACTATACTACTGACGCTTATACTAAGGTATTAAAGCAGGCTATCGACGCTTACAAGCCTGAAATCGTACTGTACGGCGCTACCCATATCGGTCGTGACCTGGCTCCAAGAATCGCTGCTAGATGCAATACTGGTCTGACTGCTGACTGTACCAGACTGGATGTAAAGGTTAAGAGCTACATCGAATACGCTAACAAGAACACCACTTTGGATACTTCCACATTAGATCCTGAGGATCCTTCCACTGGTATCAAGCAGACTCGTCCGGCATTCGGCGGTAACCTGATGGCTACCATCATCTGCCCGAGAACTCGTCCGCAGATGTCCACTGTAAGACCTGGCGTAATGCAGAAGAGAGACAAGGTAGAAGGCGCTACTGGTGAAGTTGTAACCATCAAGCCTGAAATCGCAGCAAGCGACATCCATATCACCATTAAGGATATCGTAAAGAGCGCTAAGGAAATGGTTTCCTTAACTGACGCTGACATTATCTGCTCCGGTGGACGTGGTCTGGGCGATGCTTCTGGTTTTGAACTGATTAAGCAGTTTGCTGACAAGGTTGGCGGCGTAGTTGGTTCCTCCCGTGCAGCAGTAGATGCTGGCTGGATCGATCACTCCCACCAGGTAGGTCAGACTGGTACTACTGTAAAGCCTAAAATTTACTTTGCTTGCGGTATCTCTGGCGCTATTCAGCACTTGGCTGGTATGCAGACTTCTGATATCATCGTAGCAATCAACAAGGATGCTGACGCTCCTATTTTCGAAGTTGCCGACTATGGTATCGTTGGCGACCTGTACAAAGTAATCCCTGAAATCATTGCTGAATGGGATAATGCAGAAGCTCTGTATGACGCTACTACCAAATAGGATTTCGGTACATTGATAGCAGATTCATAGCTGAATATTAAGAGATAAAGAGGCTGCGGCTGAAAAGGTTCATGAATTGGACTTTTTTCGGAAGCAGCCTTTTTGATTGAAATCATAGAGGCGAGGAGAGAGAAAAAAGCTGCTAAGAATGTGCTTATAGCGTGCTGGATTTTGCTAAGAATATATATAGAACAAGTTGATTTCCGTTAAGACGGAATTAAAATCACCTTTGACATATTGCAATCATATACTTACCATATTAAAATAAATCATCGTGAATATTCTTTTTGGGATATCTTACGGAAAGGAAGTTATCAATCATGGAAAGTTATGCTTATTTAGTCAGCATTGCCATTATCATGCTGACTACGAAGATTCTGGGGGATTTGACCAAACGTGTCAATATGCCGCAGGTAGTCGGTGCATTGCTGGCCGGTGTCATTATAGGGCCTACTTGTTTAGGACTGATTGCAGAGACAGAATTTATTTCATATACGGCAGAAATCGGCGTTATCTTGCTTATGTTCTTAGCCGGTCTGGATACAGATATTGAGGAAATCAAAAAAAATAGCATAGCCTGTATGGTAATCGCATGTATCGGTGTAGCGGTGCCCTTGGTAGGTGGCGCAGCTTGTTACTATTTTTTCTTTGAGGCTGGAGAAACCAGTTATGAGGGTATTTTAAAAGCGGTATTTGTAGGCGTGGTGTTGACGGCTACATCTGTCAGCATTACAGTGGAAGCCCTCAGAGAAATGGGAAAACTGGAAGGCCGTGTGGGAAATGCCATTTTAGGCGCAGCGGTTATTGATGATATTATCGGTATTATCGTCCTTACGGTGGTTTCTAGTATGAAGGATACCAGTATTTCCATCGGTTCGGTGCTGATAAAGATCGTCCTTTACATGGTATGTATGGCAGTCTTAGGATTGGTCATCACTCACTTCCGCAATATCATCGATTTGAACTGGAAAAAGCAGAGGATTACCACCTATACAGTGGCCATATGCCTTTTAATTGCCTTCGCATCGGAGTACTTCTTCGGCGTGGCGGATATAACAGGGGCTTACCTGTTAGGGCTATTCCTGTCAAAGAATAAGATAAAAAACGAGATAGCCAGAAAGATTACAGTGCCTTCCTATCTGTTTTTCTCACCTATTTTCTTCGCCAGTGTGGGATTAAAGGTTAACCTTGATGGACTCACCCAGCAGACTATCATATTTTCTCTGCTTCTGCTGACCATCGCTGTTCTCACCAAGATTGTGGGATGTGGTTTAGGCGCCAGGATTTGCGGCTTTTCCAACAGGGAATCTTTGCAGGTGGGCGTCGGCATGGTTTCCAGAGGAGAGGTAGCCCTCATCGTATCCCAAAAGGGATACGCTATGGGCCTTTTGGATGCAAGTCTGTTTCCTCCTATCGTATTGGTGGTCATTGCAACGACGATTATCACTCCCATTGTTTTGAAGAAAATTATGTAGTACATTGCCAATATTTTTAGACTTTCAGCTGGCCGAGCGGAGCAGCTAGACGGAGCTGAAGGAAGAAAAACTGTAATCGCCGGACGGAGCAGTCAGACGGGGTTACAGTTTTTTTCATAGAGAGGATTTTACTGGACAGCTATCTGGCTGTGTAGTAAGATGGTAGCATGGATAAGCATTTACAACAAAAAAAGTTGTTCCTTCTGGATATGGATGGAACCATCTATTTGGACGATCAGCTCTTTGACGGCGCCTTGGAATTTTTGGAAGAAATAAGAAACGGGGGAGGACGCTATCTCTTTCTCACCAATAATTCCTCTAAAGGTGTAGAGGATTATGTGAAAAAATTACGGCGTCTTGGGATTCCAGCGGAAAAGGAGGATTTTATCACCTCGGTGGACGCCATGATATCCCATCTTCATCGATATTATAGCCAGGCTGCATTGGAAAAAAAACTGTATGTCATGGGCACGGCTTCCTTTCGGGAGCAACTGACAGAGGCAGGTTTTCAAGTGGTGAATGGAAAACAGGCTATGGAGGCGGAGGCAGTAGTCGTTGGCTTTGACAGGGAACTGACCTATGAGAAGCTGGAGGAGGTCTGTGTTTTGCTGTCAAGGGGAGTTGATTATTTTGCTACCAATCCCGACTGGGTATGTCCCACGGCCTGGGGCTATGTGCCGGACTGTGGCGCTATGTGCCAGATGATTGAACATGCCACAGGACGAAAGCCATATTTTGTGGGAAAACCGCAGCCGGATATGGTGGAAATGGCTTTGAAAAAATTCGGTTATGAGCCGGAGGAAGCAGTGCTGATTGGCGACCGGCTTTACACGGACATCGCCTGCGGCGTCAATGGGGGAATCGATACGATCTTTGTACTGTCGGGAGAAGGAACCATGGAGGATTTGGCAGAGAGTCGAGTAAAGCCCACTTGGGTGATGAAAAACATAAAGGAGATCTACCATGAAATTAGACTATAAACGAACGGTTTTGATTGGATTTGCCTTTCTATCCATCAGCGCCTTTTGGCAGGTATATGACAATATCATACCGCTGATTTTAAAGTATAGCTTTGGCATTGGCGACACGGTTTCCGGCGGTATTATGGCGCTAGATAATATCTTTGCCCTCATGATGTTGCCGCTATTTGGCGCATGGTCCGACAAGATAAGCCATAAACGGGGAAAACGAACGCCTTTTATCTTTGTAGGCACCATATTGGCCTTTGTGTTTATGGTGCAGCTTCCCCTGGCAGCCAATCGGGGAAATCTGACTTACTTTATCATTACCTTGCTTTTGACCTTAATCTCCATGAGCGTATATCGTTCGCCGGCGGTTTCCCTCATGCCGGACGTAACGCCTAAGCCCCTTCGCTCCAAAGGTAACGCCATCATCAATCTGATGGGAGCCATCGGCGTCATCATGGCCTTGGGATTCATCATGATATTGGTGGGCGAGGGAGAAAAGCCCAGTTATGAACCGCTGTTTCTGGCCGTCGGTATGGTGATGCTGCTGTCCCTTTTGATTCTCTTATGGAAGGTGGACGAGAATCGTTTTGTGGCGGAAAGACTGCAAACAGAGGAAGCGTGGGGAATCGGCGAGGAAGATGCGGAAGCGAAGGATCACGCTGAAGCAGGCCGTCAGACAGAGGCGCTGCCCAAAGACGTGAGGCGAAGCCTGATTTTTCTCCTTCTATCGGTAGCCTTTTGGTACATGGCTTACAATGGGGTCACCACGGCCTTTTCTAAGTATGCTGCCCAGATGTGGGGCATGGAAGGAGGGGGCTTTGCCAATGCTTTGATGGTGGCGTCCATAGGCGCGCTGGTCTCCTTTATTCCTGTAGGAATCATTTCCAGTAAACTGGGGCGAAAAAAGGTGATTCTCTTCGGTGTAGCCATGTTGGCTGGCTGCTTCTTGCTGGCCGGCTTCTTCCGGTCGCCCAATGCAGCTATCTATATAGGATTTTTCTGTGTAGGTATCGCCTGGGCCTCCATCAATGTCAACTCCTATCCCATGGTGGTGGAAATGTGCAAAGGCAGCGACATTGGCAAGTTTACAGGCATGTACTACACCTTTAGTATGGCAGCCCAGGTTTTGACACCAGTGCTTTCGGGGGCCCTTTTGGAGCATGTGGGCTATTGGACTTTGTTCCCTTATGCCACATTCTTTGCTGCTGTGTCTTTTTGCACCATGGTTATGGTTCGCCACGGCGATAGCAAGCCGCTGCCGCCAGGAGGAAGGCTGGAGGCTTTTGAAGCCATGGAGTAACATAATTGCATAATTGTGTAAAAGAATTTGAAAGAAGAAGGTCTGCTAAACCCGCGAAGGCTCCATAGCTGGCCTTCTTTTTGTATCTTACCGAACTTCTGATGCAGCTTACAGCAGGGGAAATGCATCTTACCCTTGGGAGGATTGAAAGGTGTGGGGCTCTGTGGTATATTGGCCGTAAAAGGAGGGTATGAAAACTTATGGTAATTCATGTTGAAAATCTTACGAAAAGATACGGTGATTTTACTGCGGTGAATCACATTTCCTTTGGGGTGGAGAAAGGAATGTTACTGGGCTTTCTGGGGGTCAATGGGGCTGGCAAAACCACGGTTATCAATATGCTTTCCACATTGCTTACGCCGGATGAGGGACAGGTGGAAATTTGCGGGGCGCGGCTTGGCAGAGAGGATGAGCGCATACGCCGTAAAATCGGAATCGTCTATCAGCAGAATTGTCTGGACGATATTTTAACAGTGCAGGAGAATCTGATTTGTAGGGGAATTCTCCATGGAGCATCCAAGGCAGAGGCCGAGGAACAGTGCAAACGGTTATCGGAGACCTTAAAGCTGGGAGACATTTTGAAGAAAAAATATAAGACCCTTTCGGGAGGGCAGAAGCGTCGCTGTGAAATCGGAGCAGCCCTTATGCATACGCCAGAGATTCTTTTCCTGGATGAACCTACCACCGGACTGGATCCGGCTACCAGAATGGACGTATGGGAGACTATAAAATATTTACAGACACAGGAGCAGATGACTGTTTTCTTGACCACCCACTATATGGAGGAGGCGGCTGGGGCAGACCATATTATCATTTTAGATAAGGGAAATATCATTACTGAGGGAACGCCTTTTGCATTGAAAGAACGATATGCCAGGGATAAGTTGAAACTCTATTACAAGGATGGCCGCGAGGAAGAGCAGATGGTGGATTCCACCATGGAGGCGCTGTCCATACTGGACGAGGAAAGACAGTTCCTTAGGGGATTTGAGGTGATTCAGGGGAATATGGACGATGTATTTTTAAATGCTGTGGGAAGAACCATGGACCAGGAAAAGGAGGTATAAAAATGGATGCATTTATGACTATCACAGGGCGGAATTTAAAGATTTATTTGAGAGATAAGAGCGCCATTTTCTTTTCCCTCCTTTCCATGGTAATCGTCATCGGGTTGATGGTATTTTTTCTGGGAGACATGAATGTGGAGGCCATTACCCAGATGCTGGAAACAATGCCAGACAGGGATAAAGCCGCTGATAAGGAAAAGGCGGAGCTTCTGATACTGGCCTGGACCTGTGCAGGAATTCTGTCTATCAATGGAGTGACGGTCAGCATGGCGGCTTACTCGGTGATGATTAAGGATCGGGTGAGTGGGAAACTGAACTCCATTTACACGGCGCCGGTCAGCAGACTTACCATCACAGCTGGCTACATGGCGGCAGCCTGGATCGCTTCTATCATCATATGTGCCCTGACTTTGGCGCTGACAGAACTATACTGCATGACAGCGGGAATGGAGCCTTTTGACTTTATGACCCATGTAAAACTGATGGGCATGATTGTGGTCAACTCCTTTACCTATGCAGCCCTCATGTATCTCATTGCCATGCTCGCTAAGACCGAGGGGGCTTGGAGCAGCATGGGCACCATCATCGGAACTCTGGTGGGATTTTTGGGCGGCATCTATATTCCTATCGGCGCTCTGTCAGAGACCATCGGTTCTATCATGAAATGTACGCCGATTATTTATGGTGCAGCCATGTTTCGAGATACGATGACAGAAGATATTTTGCAGGATACCCTGGGAGATTTGCCAGCACAGTGGATTGAAGAATACAGACTTGCCATGGGCATTGACCTTACCGTATTTTCTCATAAAATTCATATGGCCCAGGAATTGTTATTGCTGATGATTTCTGGTATGATATGTTTAGTTATCGGTGTATGTATATTAAAATACGGAAAGAAAAAGGACCGGTAACAGCCGGGAGGACACCATGAAAATTATCATAGAAACGCCCCGTGACGGAGAGGAAGAGGAAGTCATCCTCCGCTGCCGCACTTTGGACGACAGCCTGATAAAGCTGCTGGAGAGACTAAAGAATCCACAGGAGCCTATCAACGGTCATCTGGAGGGGAGAATCGTCAGATTGGAGCCAAAGGACATATTTTACTTTGAATCGGTAGAGGGGAAAGTCTTTGCCTATACGGCAGTAGAAGTTTACGAAATACATAGAAAGCTATATGAAGTTGAGGAAGTATACGGAGATGGGGATTTCTTGCGGATTTCCAAGTCAATCATTGTCAACGTGTCGAAAATTTCCTATGTGAAGCCGACCTTTAACGGCAGGTTTGAGGCTAGGCTAAAAAACCAGGAGACAGTGATGATTTCCAGACAGTATGTGGCCGATTTGAAGAAAAAGCTGGGAATGTAGGAGGCAGGGTAAAATATGATGAAAAGAGGCATACAATTTATCAGTTGGTTTGTTTCCATTACCACAGGCGTGTTAATCGTGTGTGCAATACAGTTTGCACTGGTAGGAGAGGAGTCCCTTCCAGGAGGAACCTTGTGGCAGATTTTATTGTCTGGATTGTTGACTGCTGCTGTTACTACCGCCTTGTATCCAAGGGATGATTGCAGCGGTAAAAAGGCTGCAATCTTGCGGGTTCTCCATTATCTGGCCCTCTGTGCAGTAATGTTTTTTTGCGGATGGATGTTCGACTGGATGGCCTTCAATCTGTCAGGAATCTTGATGATGGTGGTATCGGTGGGAGTCGTCTATTTGATGACAGGGGTGTGTACCTATCTGCTGCAAAAGGGGCAGGCAGAGCAGATGAATGAGAAAATACGAGAAAAATACAGCGATGAAGAATGATAGAGTGTAGATGATAGGGGGAGATTATGAGTAAAAAAGGGACGCTGACAGAGATGCTTTCCTGGAGGTATGCCCATCGGGGCCTACATAAAAAACCGGTGGTACCGGAAAATTCCATGGCGGCTTTTGGACGTGCGGTCCTTGGGGGATTTGGAATTGAGCTTGACGTTCATTTGACCCAGGACAGCAGATTGGCTGTGATTCATGATTCCAGCCTCAAGAGAACCTGCGGCGTGGATTTGGTCATTGAGGATATGAAGCTTGCAGAAGCACAGGTCTATTTTTTAGAACAGAGTCAGGAGCGGATTCCATCTCTTGAAGAGGTACTGAAACTGGTAGGCGGTCGGGTACCTTTGATTGTGGAATTAAAGGCTAGCAAGACGGAAACAGGGAAGGATACCACAGAGGAGTTGTGCAGGGAAACGGCCAAGGCTTTAGACAGCTACGCCAAAGAGTGGGCGGAGAATCACCCTTTGTACTGTGTGGAATCCTTTAGCCCTCTGGCGGTCAAGTGGTTTAAGGTTCATCGGCCGGATATGATTCGAGGTCAGCTGGCAGGTCATCTGAACCGGGATAAAAAGACCCTGCCATGGATTTCCAATGTTTTGTTAAAAAATCTATGGGTAAATCTGATGGGAAAACCGGACTTTGTGGCTTATCGGTTTGCAGACCGAAAGGCGCCGGCGCTGAAACGGTATCAGGGGCCCCTGTTCTTTTGGACCATTAAGAAGTATGAGGACTTGAAGGAGGCAGAGTCCCTTGGGGCTGCCGGAATCTTTGAAGGATTCGATCCTAGAGAATATGAAGAAATATAAAGTGAAAAGAGGCGGTCTTTTGGATAGCAACGAGCTGTGAAAGACCACCTCTTTTTGTATGGATTTTGCTATTTTGCTGCATTTTCTTTGAGCAAATCTCTGATTTCCATGAGAAGCTGTACATCAGCAGCCGGTGCAGGTTCTGCTTCCGGTTCTGGCTCTGCCGGCGCTTCTTCCTTTTTCTTTAGGAAGGAATTAAAAGCCTTCATAATGGAGAAGATAACCAGTGCGGTCAGAAGAAAAGTAATGACGGACTGGATAAAGTTTCCAATCATAATGTTGGCGTCGCCCAGGGTCACAGAGATTCCCGTAAAATCAATGCCGCCGATGATGATACCCAGAAGAGGCGTGATAACGTCGCCTACCAGGGAATTGACAATGGCAGTAAAAGCGCCGCCGATGATAATGCCGACTGCCATGCTCATCACATCGCCCTTGGCAATGAATTGTTTGAATTCTTCCATAAACTTTTTCATAAGTCATTTACCTTTCTTAATCAAAATACTTTAATTCTTCCTGAATCCGCTGCCAGGGAAAGCCGACCACGTTGTCGTAATCCCCTTCAATGTGATCGATGTAGCGGGAAAAATAGCCTTGAATGGCGTATCCACCAGCCTTGTCGTAAGCCTCGTCGGTCTTTAGATAAGAGATGACTTCCTCGTCGGTGTAGGGCCTAAAGAAAACCTTGGTGATCTCATAAAAGACACGGGCATTTTGGGCGCCGGCTTCCACCAAAGCCACGCCGGTAACCACGTAGTGAAAATCTCCCGATAGGGCGCGGAGCATCCTAAGACCATCCCTCTGGTCCTTAGGTTTACCCATAATTTCATCCTTATAGACAATGGTATCCGCTGCAATGATGATAGGCGGCTTGTCCAAAGACGAAGGTGAATCCTCTGTTTGAGATTTCAGGGACGCCAACCAGCGTGCTTCCACATCCTTGGCTTTTTTAAGAGCTAAATAGGTCACAGTTTCCGTCATGCTATGATAAAGAGGAAGGTTTTCCTCAATAGATGCCGCCATGATGATGGGATGAATATTGTGGGCTTTCATCATTTCGATGCGGCGGGGCGAGCCTGACGCTAAAATAATTTGCCTCATGATATTGCCTCCTGCCCCTCTAAATCTTGTGAAGCGGGGCCGTTTCTCAACATTGTACCATGTTTGCCGCAAAAAGCATATATATTTTTTCTTTTTTGGGAATAATAGCAGAGAAAGCTCCTACATAAAGAAAGCAGGGGCAGGAGGACAATATGAAAGAGATAAGCAAAGAAGATAATAAGGCTATGGAGCAGCAAAAAAAGGAGATATCCAAGGCCTATGGAAAATATGCAAAACAGTTTACGCCAAAGCCCAATTACGTGGGAAACGGCATAAAAGCCTTTATGGTTGGAGGCGCCATCTGTACGATGGCTCTTTGGGTGCAAAATCAGCTCATGGCGCAGGGCATCAATGAAAAGGATGCAGGCACTTTTGTGACCATCGGTCTGGTGGCGCTGGCCCAGTTTCTCACCGGACTTGGCATATTTGATTCCATCGCAAAGTTTGCCGGCGCAGGAGTGATCGTACCCATTACCGGCTTCGCCAACTCCATGGTAGCGCCAGCCATCGAATATAAAAAAGAAGGACCAGTTCTGGGTGTTGGAGCAAAACTTTTCAGCGTGGCAGGGCCGGTGCTGGTCTGTGGTATTTCATCAGCAGTGTTGGTTGGCATCATCTACTGGCTGATGGGACGATAGAAAAAGGAAGTAAAAGGGGAGAAACGGGTATGAAGAAAAAAGTAGGACGTCAAAGTATTCTGTTCTCGGAGAGACCTTATCTTCGAGGACGGGGAACCGTAGTAGGAAAAAAAGAAGGGGAAGGGCCATTGGCCGGTTATTTTGATGTCATATTGGACGAGGATATGTACGGAGAAAAATCCTGGGAGAAAGCAGAGAGCAAGATGTTGAAAGAGTCCATGATGCGGGCGGTACAGCGGGCCGGCCTTACCAAGGAGGATATCGATGTGATGCTCAGCGGAGATTTACTCAATCAACTCATGTCTTCTTCTTTTATGGCCAGGGATTTGCATATTCCCTTTTTAGGTCTATACGGAGCCTGCTCCACCATGACCGAATCTCTGGTCATGGGTTCCATTCTCATAGATGGAGGATTTGCACAAAATGTATTGGCTGGAGCCTCTAGCCATTTCTGTACAGCGGAAAGACAGTTCCGTATGCCGGTAGAGCACGGAAATCAGAGGCCGCCGTCGGCCCAGTGGACCGCCACTGCGGCCGGGGCCGTTGTGGTTTCTTCTCAGGAGAAGAAACCACAGCCCGCACCTGCGGTACGGGCGACGGCGGCCACCATTGGCAAGGTCATCGATGCGGGCATTAAGGATGCCAACCAGATGGGCGCTGCCATGGCGCCAGCGGCGGTGGACACTTTGCTGAATCATCTGGAGGACACGGGCCGCGGCATCGACTATTATGATTTAATCGCCACTGGAGATTTGGGCTTTATCGGTAAAGACATCATGGTAGACCTGCTCATCGACGCCGGACTGCCTTCGGACAAGGTCTATGAGCGGTACGATGACTGCGGAACCATGCTCTTTACCAAGGAGCAAGACGTCCACGGCGGCGGCAGCGGATGCGGATGTTCTGCATCGGTATTTTGCGGTTACCTGCTGGATAAACTGGAAACGGGACAACTGAAAAAGGTGCTGCTCATGTCCACTGGCGCCATGCTTTCCACCATATCGCCGTTTCAGGGGGAAAGTATCCCGGGTATCGCTCATGCCATTGCCTTAGAGGCTGAATAATCGAAAAGGAGTTTAACATGGAATATGTTTATGCGTTTCTAATCGGCGGAGTGATCTGTTTGATTGGACAGATATTGATGGATGCAACCAAGTTGACTGCGCCGAGGATACTGGTAATCTTCGTGGTGTCCGGCGTAGTTCTACAGGCCTTGCATTTATATCAACCTATTGTCGATCTGGCTGGAAACGGTGCGACGGTACCGCTGCCGGGTTTTGGATATAATTTGGCGAAGGGAGCCATGGAAGGAGCAAAAAACGGATTCCTGGAAGCAATTACTGGACCGCTTACTGCTTCTGCTGCGGGTATTGCCGTGGCGATTACCTTTGGCTACCTGATTTCGTTGATCTTTACACCGAAGACGCCAAAGGGAAATTAGAGCTGCATGTGCAAGAGCTGCTTTTGTGGCTCTAATTTTTTTACAGTTGCCGGTGGCATAACATGGAATTCTCATATATTGATGATTTTTTATAGGAAATAGCGACGAGATGGCAAGAAATTCTCATATATCATAGAGTTTTTATCCTAATGTATCGAATGTGCAGGGTGGAAATATGACTTTTAGAGAGGAATTTTCGATATAACGGTATGAAATAGATGGAAAATATGAGAATTTTCCTTTGCCATGGTCGATACATCTCCCCTAAATTTATGGGTTATATGAGAAATTTTCATGTGACCGTCGATATTTTGTATATAAAAATGGCGCTTATGTGAGAAATTGTATGGAACGTTCCTTTTAACCGCTGCGATGCTTCTTTCTTCCATGGGCGAGGCCATGGAGCAATATGTGGACAGCCATGAGAACCAGACCTGCGGAAGCCAATATTCCGTGAAGCTGCCCGATGCCGTTGAGGTAAATCCCGGTGATAAGAAGACCAGCTATATCTACCAGCAAGGCCAAATTGACGATGACAGCGGCCACCCTCTTTGGACTGTAGCGTCCTTTTCCAATGGCCTGATACCATCCGATGTTGAGCAGATTGTGAGCCAGCATAAGCGCCATGAAAAGGATGCCTGTAATCTGATGAAAAGACTGGTCCATAAAGAAATGGGATAGCTGTAAGGGATACAACAGAATTGCGCCAATGTCAACCAACAGCTTTATCACAGCTTTTTTGGAATATGGCTTGGTCATGAGGGTTTATCCTTTCATTGTTTCTGCTCATTGTTTCTGCATTTTTTCAAACTTGTTCATGGATAGACGGATGGAGATGTCGTACAGTTCTTCCGTGGTGGTGTTTTCTGCAGAGAACCGAAGGGAACCGTCCTTTACCTCTGCCACATAGGCCAAAAGGGTGGTGGAGTCATCCTTTTCAGCGCCCCAATCGTCTAAAGCATAATCAAAGGTCATGTCCTGTATGCTGGTACCGTCATAGGTTGCAGTCACCTTTTCGGTGGAACCCTTGGAGAAGGTGATGGTTCTTACGATGCCTTCTGTGGCGGACAGGGATGTTTCCTTGTTGATGTTGGTACTGCCGCTCCATGGAACGCAGACGCTTACCCAGAATTGGTTGCCGGCCCCTTTGTCCAAACTGTAGGCAAAGCCGATATACTCGTCGCCGTCGTGGGCCACATCCTGCACCCGTTCCAGATGGGCTTCATAACCCATATCGATTAACTCTTCCATGGTGGTCTGACCCAGTATGATGGTATTTCCGTCGATGGTAGCTTCCATCGGGGCTTCCGGACCGCTGCAACCGGTAAAGCTGAAAAGCAAAACCAGTAAGACAGCTAATATGGTAATGTTTTTTGTTATAACTTTGTGATTTTTCATCAATCTTGCCTCCCGTTCAGTTCATTGAAAATTCCAGCGCAGTTTCTTGGTCATTTAAGTGATACACCATGGACTTGTAAGGAACTGTTACAGTGTTCCAAAGTTTTTTTGCCCCCCGATATTGCGTTCATGATATTTCATTTCCCAACAGCCAGGATAAGCTGACAGGGTCATTTTTGCGGCGTCAAGGGCGAAATGATTTCTTCGATAAATTGGAAAGATCGTAAACTCTGCCAAGGTGTAATCCGGATGACGTCCGATGTTGGAATATGGACAGATCATGGCAAAACCAATCATGGTCTCATCATGAAAGAGAAAGAAGGCTTTCCGCTCCGGTTCTGTAAAATAAGCATCGAAATAACCATAATGATAATTGCCCTGAACCTGATTTATTTTTTAATTTTATCACGGGCAATTTTATATTTCAAGGCATATTTTGCTGGATTGACGGCTGGCTAGTATAGATGATATGATAAAACAAAAGGAGGATTTTCCATGTATTACGTGACAAAATATTCATCGCCTATGGGCGATTTGATGCTGGCTTCTAATGGGGAGGGTCTGGCAGGGTTGTGGCTGCCCGGACAGAAATATTTTGCAGCAACCATAAAGGAGACGCCGGAGGAAAAAGAGGCGTTGCCGATCTTTGACGAGACAAAGGACTGGCTGGACAGGTATTTTGCTGGAAAAAAGCCTTTGGCCAATGAACTGGCTTTGGCGCCTTCCGGAAGTGAATTTAGACAGGCGGTGTGGAAGATCATGTGCCAAATTCCATATGGAGAGGTCATGACTTATGGACAGATCAGTCGCGTCATTGCAGGGCAGCGGGGACTTGAAACCATGTCGGCCCAGGCTGTGGGCGGCGCAGTGGCCCACAACCCTATTTCTATCATCATTCCGTGTCATCGGGTGGTGGGAGGAGGCGGAAATTTGACCGGCTATGCAGGGGGTATCGACAAAAAAATTCGACTCCTTGAGCTGGAGGGTGTGGACGTGTCGGCCTATTTTGTTCCCAAAAAGGGAACCGCCCTATAGACTATCATAGACCATCTGTGATTGGAGATGAACCGACCATGGGAAACGGGTTGAAACCGTTTCTCTTTTTTTGTATGATGAAAAAAACGGAAATGAAGAGGGTGATGATATGGAGATTGAAATTAAAATTGACCCTGCCTGCAAAGCGCCTAAGCTGGTAGTCGTTACGGCTGAGGTGACAGAAGAGATAGAGGGGCTGGTTGAGCAGCTGTCCCGGCAGTCAGATGACATAGCAGAAGGGGAGGCACAACGGCTGCTGACGGGTACCAGAGACGGCATGGTTTGTCTCATAGAGCCAGAGAATTTGATACGTATCTATGCGGCCAGCGGTAGAGTGTTTGGGGTTACTGAAGAAGGAGAGTATGTTTTGCGGCGGAGACTTTATGAGCTGGAGGAACAGCTTGACAGTCATAGGTTTGTCCGCATTTCCAATTCAGAAATCGTAAATCTAAAGCAGGTCCTTGGCTTTGACTTACGTTTTACAGGGACCATCTGTGTTAAACTGTCTGACGGAACCTCTACTTATGTTTCCAGGCGGTATGTTTCCAAAATTAAAAAGATATTGGGATGATGGGAAAGAAGGGTGAGAATATGAAAAACAAATGTAAACAAAGAATGTTAAGAAAAGTTCTATTGCGGGGGCTGTTTGGCGTGCCCATTGGAATCGCTTTGGGGTATGTGATTACCATTGGAATCTCCTGCGCGGTGGCAGGAGGCTATTATGCGCCTTGCGTACCTGAGCTTATGGACCGGATGGGGAGCGAAATCGGAGCAGTGTTGATGCAGACCTTCTGCTGCGCCATCATGGGCGCAGGCTTTGGCGCTATTTCCTATATCTGGGAGATAGACCATTGGAGCCTGCTAAAGCAGACTGGCATTTACTTTGTTTTGACGTCAGTCATCATGTTGCCTATAGCATATATCACCTATTGGATGGAGCATACCATAAGGGGGGTCTTGATTTACTTCGTTATCTTCGCAGCCATCTTTGCTGTCATATGGATCGTGGAGTTTTTGGGCCGAAAATATGTGGTAAAGAGGATGAACGAGAAGCTGAGAGGTGATGAGTAAGGGGAAATGTGTTTACATGCCGAGTAATATATGGTAAAATAT
Source organism: Bacillota bacterium (assembly GCA_022793795.1). Lineage (GTDB taxonomy): Bacteria > Bacillota > Clostridia > Peptostreptococcales > Anaerovoracaceae > RGIG7179. Next base: position 840 of record JAAWDM010000008.1, on the reverse strand, counting down.
GGTAATATGTGAGAAGGTGCAAGAAGGAGGGAGGAAGAAAGAAATGGATTGGTACCGGATTGGGATATATCTATTTACCATGGTGGATATCGGGATTGGTTTTCTGATTCTACACAGAGCAAAGAGCAGGTTTGGATTTTTGACATACCGCAGGTTTCTTGATAGGCAGAGGAAAAGTAAAAATAGGGGCGTTTTTGCAAGGTTATCCGAAAAAAGGAGCGCTTAGATATGATACAAATTCGACCTGTTTCTGACCTTAGACATAAATTTCCGGAAATTGAAACTATTGTAAACAGCGGAAAACCCGTTTATCTTACAAAGAATGGCTATGGCGCTATGGTAGTCTTAAGTCTGGAGGAATATGCAAATTTGACAGATAATATCGAGATGAAACTTGATGAAGCCGATAGACAGGCCGCAGTGACGGAAGAAAGGATTTCTCATGAAACCGTATTCGGTAATGTGCGGAATATGATGCATGGAAAATAAATTTTATCATCTTTGTTATCTGCCGATTTTTGAACAGGGTTTAATCAGCACGGCAAGTTACATTACCAATATTTTAAAGAATGAGGAGGCTGCTTTGCGTTTGATTGATGATATAATGTAAGTACGACGGTTGCTATATGGCGCCAGAGATATAGATAAGCATTTATAATTTGTTCTGGAAATTCAGTAAAGATGATTCTCGGTTAAAATTTAGGCTTTCCGTTATACTCAAAAACTCCTGTATAGGTTAAAAGTTGCTGCTTTATGGTGCGTCTATGTGAGGCGCCCTGTTTTTTTACGAACATTCCCGTTTTTCTTATCCAAATAGCAGACCCACTTGATGACGGCACG
>JAAWDM010000007.1 GCA_022793795.1 Bacillota bacterium | reverse complement strand
TGATTGTGCGCGGAGCAGCAGGAAGAAAAATTCCCCACAGCAGAGTTTTTCAGGGTGAGCGGCTTTATTTCATGGAAAAAGGAACCGCGAAGATAACAGCAACCGCTGTTGTAAAAGAGGTGCAAAATTTTGTGAAGCTGTCAGATGAAGAAATCGCAAAAATCCTTGCGGATCATCAGTGCAAATTAAACTTATCGGATAAGCAAAAAGTACGGTGGCATAAAAAGTGCCTATGCTTGGTGGAATTTGAAACCGTTGAGGAAATTTCCCCACTTGCCTTTGACCATCAGGGGAATATGGATGACTGGCTTATTTTAGAAAAAATTGAAGATGTGATTGTGGGAACGAGTATTCCGTACAATTATAAAAATTCTAAATTTTGAACTGGATATTGTTTCGCCCATTTCCTTGTTTCAGGGAAGTTCAGAATTCAGGACGTATAAAAACCCGCATAAACACTGATGTTTATGCGGGTTTTTCCTTGGCGGAGACGGTGGGATTCGAACCCACGTGCCCCGAAGGGCAAACGCATTTCGAGTGCGCCCCGTTATGACCACTTCGATACGTCTCCACATGTAAAATTACCAACTTCTTAACTATACCATATCAAAAGAAAGAGCGCAAGACAGATTTTGTAAAAAGAAATGTGTTAAACATACGGCCTGGTGGTATAGTATATAAATAGTTTTGAGAGCAGAAATGAAAGTAGGAGTTGAAAATGATATATCAAAATGTGTTGGACGCCATGGGGCAGACTCCCATGATACAGCTTAACAAAATGGCTAATCCGGAGGGGGCTAGGGTTCTGGTAAAATTCGAGGGGCTCAATGTGGGCGGTTCGGTAAAGACCAGAACAGCTTATAATATGATTACAAAAGCGGAAGAGGATGGAATTTTGAATCCGGATTCCATTATCGTAGAGCCGACCAGCGGAAATCAGGGTATCGGCCTGGCGTTGGTAGGGGCTGTGAAGGGCTATGAAACGGTTATCATTATGCCAGATTCCGTCAGTCAGGAACGGCGTTTTTTGGTAGAACACTATGGAGCTAAAGTAGTGCTGGTTCACGACGAAGGAAATATCGGCGACTGTATCGAGGAGTGCGTACAGATGGCAAACAGAATGGCGGCCGAAAACCCAAAAGTTTTCGTACCCCAGCAATTTGAAAATCAGGCTAACCCCATGGTGCATAGACATCACACTGGTCTTGAAATCCTGGAACAGGTGGCAGGCCCAATCGATGGATTTTGTTCCGGTATCGGTACCGGCGGCACCATCACCGGCATCGGTGAAACCCTAAAAGCTCTCAACCCGCAGATTGAGATATGGGCTGTGGAGCCTAAGAACGCTGCAATTTTGGCAGGCGGCACTGTGGGAACCCATATTCAGATGGGTATCGGCGACGGCATCATTCCTAAGGTACTGAATCAGAATATTTATGACGACATCTATATCGTCAGCGATGAGGAAGCCCTGCAGACTGCCAAGGATTTGGCCAGAAAGGAAGGACTCATGTGCGGCATTTCCAGCGGCACCAATGTGGCGGCAGCCCTGAAACTGGCTGAAAAGCTGGGCAAAGGCAAAACCGTCGTAACCATTCTGCCGGATACCGCCGAGCGGTACTTCTCAACGCCGCTGTTTGGGTAAGGGCAGAGCAGGAAAGTCATCTGAAAATCAAAAAAATTTGATTTTATGTATAACGAAACTCTGAAAGTTCAACCCAAATCAGAAAAAACGCTCAAAAATGTAGAATTTTTTTCTATTGGCACGAGTAAAACCCCGAAAATCAGACAGATTTCCGGGGTTTTTTGGCTATTTTTCCATTTAGACCGCTAAAATGAGGCTGTGCGGTATACATTTTTGAGAAAAAGTCGCGATTTCGGATGACTGCTGAATTGTTCGTGGATCATAAGGTGCATAATTCTGCAATAGTTTTTCCTGCATTCTGATATTTTTTTCCATGCGATTTATGGCTTCCTCTAAGAATTTACGATATTTCAACTGATGAACGAGATGAGCATCTCTGGTCTGGATATAGATTTGCTGTCCTGTAGGCGTGATTCGATAGTAATAAAGATGGTTTTGCTTACGTTTGCAAGTAAGCCTGCCAGTGGGCAGCGTATTTAGCGCCTCTTGGTACTGCTGCAAAAGCTGTTTTTGCACAGCGATATCTTGTTTCGTCATTTCCGTGTATCCCATTGCATCCCTCCGATGTCATCCGACTCAAATGTATAATATGGAAATGTTTTACAATAAATGTAAAAATAAAGCAAGCTCTAAAATCATCTCTTAGGGTATATTGCATCCTTTTGAATGGCATGGTAAAATCTTAATAGTTTGGCCCGATTAAGGAGAAGAAGTATGGAAGAGAAAAAGACATCTAGCCAAGACAGAACTTTCTTGCGGATGGTGGCTATCGTCAGCGGTAATGTTATTTATGCTTTGACGGTGCAGTTGTTTTTGCTGCCAGGCGGTTTGGTGACAGGGGGAAGTACCGGCATTGGCCTAGCTGTCAGCCATCTGTGGGAAATTCCGGTGTCTACAGCGGTTTTAGTTTTTAATGTGGTGATGCTAGTTTTAGGATATTTTGCCCTGGGTAAAGGATTTGCGCTGACCACCATATTGAGCACTTTTGTTTATCCTATTGCCTTGGAACTCCTTGGAAGAATTTTACCGGAAAAGGGCTTAAGCGACGATATATTTTTATGCACTCTGTTTTCAGGACTGGGCATTGGAATTGCAGTAGGTCTGGTGATTCGCGCAGGAGCCTCCACCGGCGGTATGGATATTCCGCCTTTGGTATTACATAAATTCTTTCATATACCGGTATCCGTTAGCTTATATTTGTTCGATACTTGCATTTTATTGGCGCAGGCGCCGTTTACCGATATGAAGCGGGTGCTTTATGGCATTGTTTTGGTGATGATTTATACCATGGTCATAGATCGGATGATGCTCATGGGAAGCGTGCAGACAGAAGTAAAACTCATCAGCGAAAAGAGAGAAGAAATACGCCGCTGTATTTTGCAGGACATGGATCGAGGCGTAACCCTTCTCGCAGCAAAAGGCGGCTATTCAGGGGAGGCGCAAGAGCTGATTTTAACGGTGATTTCCAATCGGGAGCTGCCTAGGCTTGAGAGGCTGGTCCACCAGATTGACCCGAATTGTTTCATGATTGTAAGCAAGGTGACCCAGGTGGAAGGCCGGGGATTTTCTTTGAAAAAGAAGTATCGTTAGCTAGAGGATAAAAATCGAGATACCCATGTCTCGATTTTTTTTTTGCCAAAAACCTATTGACAAATAAAAGGTAAAGTGATATTGTCTTAGGTGCATAAGACAATATCACAACGAGAAAACGATTTGATTGGATGAAAGAGGGGAGACTATGGAATGGAAACTGGATGACAGCAGATCGATATGGCCCCAGCTAAAGGAACAACTGATGCGAGCCATCGTGTCGGGAAGCTATCACCAAGGGGGGGCCTTTCCAACGGTGAGACAGCTTGCCCAGGATGCAGGGGTTAATCGAAACACCATGCAACGGGCTATGTCAGAATTGGAAGCGGAAGGCCTGCTGATTACCAACCGGACGGCGGGGCGAACAGTGACAACCGATCAGGCCCTTATCGAGCGAGTGAAAGAAAGTCTGGCGGAACAGAACATCGAGACTTATCTTGCAGAGATGAAGGCATTAGGGTATTCCGAGGAGGAAGCCATTAAAGTTATGAATGAAAAGGGGGCAAAGGGATGAGCCATATTGTAGAATGTAGAGGCCTTACAAAGATTTTTCCAGGTTGTAAGGCGCTGGACAATGTAAATTTAGGAATTGGCAGGGGAAAAGTTATTGGCCTGCTAGGACCTAACGGCAGCGGCAAAACCACATTGATTAAGGTACTGAATGGGCTGTTGCAGCCTACCAGCGGTCAGGTGTATATAGACGGACATCTACCAGGAGTATATACTAAGGCCCAGGTCAGCTACCTGCCGGATAAAACATATTTTGCCGATTGGATGCGGGTAAGAGATATTTTCGATATGTTTGCAGATTTTTATCAGGATTTTGATAGAAATAGGGCTATCGATATGTGTCATGCATTAGGTATCGATGAAACGGCTAAAATTAAGACCATGTCTAAGGGTACCAAGGAAAAGGTACAACTGATTCTGGTTATGAGCAGAAACGCTCAGCTCTATCTTTTGGATGAACCCATTGCAGGAGTAGACCCAGCGGCCAGAGAATACATCCTCAGCACCATTATCAACAACTATAACGAGGATGGAACTGTTATCATTTCCACCCATCTGATTTCCGACATTGAGAGAATCCTTGACGAGGTTATCTTTATCCGCGACGGCAAAATTTTGCTTCATGAGGCTGTAGACGAGTTGAAGGAGAAACAGGGAAAATCGGTAGATGCAGTATTTAGAGATTCTTTCCGTATGACACCTTACACAGGTTATGCAGACCCGGGAGATTTGGCTGCCATGAAGGAGGCGCGCAACCATCACAATATGGAGGCTGCAGAAAATGGAGATATGGAGGAAAGAGGGGGTGAACTTCATGACCGGTAAACTGATTAAATATGAATTTCGTTCCATCGTAAAACTGATGGGCATTATCTGGGTGGCCCTTCCGGCTATGGCGGTAATTATCAGCATCTTTGACTGGTTATCGCCAGAAGGAAACTTTGACAATAATTTTATTTTAGATATGCTCAATCTGGCTACTATGTTTTTATATGGCGCCATCTTTGTGGCCTTGATAGTTGTCACCATGCTCATTGTTATCATGCGGTTTTATAAAGGATTGCTCAGAGACGAGGGGTATCTGATGCACACTCTTCCGGTCAAGACCTGGCAGTTGATTACGGCAAAAGGGGTTGTAGCTGTTCTGGTCGAATTCATCAGCATGGTGGTGGCAATCTTATCGATTCTGCTCCTTGCCGTTCCAAACGGAGGGCTCACTTATTTTGGAGATTTCTTAAGAGGTGTTGGAAAGGCCATTGGAGAGGAGCCTATGATTCTGCTCATCGCCGTGGAGACATTGATACTGATTTTGGCTGCGTGTGCTGCCAGCAACTATAAGGTCTATGCTTCCCTATCCATCGGTCAGCTGGCAAAGAAACATCGGATTGTATGCAGTGTGGCCGCTTATCTGGGACTGGGCGTCATCATGATGATAGTCATGACTGTGGTGGGACATATTCTTGACGGCGACGTCTTTGACTTTATCTTTGATACGGTAAATGGATGGTTTAGTGGCATGGAGGTTACTTCTATCGTAGCATGGGTTATTTTTGCAGCGATACTGGCGCAGGTCATATTGGTAGCTATCTATCATGTCATCAGCGAGCAGATTTTGAGACGGAAGTTGAACTTAGAATAGCTGATAGGATGATAGAGGAGGGTAAAATGGATCAGGAAATGAGAAGAAAAAAAGTCCATCCGTGGTGCAAAACCGTGGCGAGTCTGGCAGTGTTGGCAATGGTTTTAGTTTCCATGACAGGCTGTAGTACCTTTGTGGATCTGACAGAAAATTTATCGGACTGGGCGACGGATCTGGCAGAGGTCGTAGAGGACACCACATATTTTAATAATTTTACTTCAGAAGAGCGGGATGATGTATATCTGCTGCGGGGACAGGTTCATTATTCCACAGAGGATGGGGAAGAAAACAACGGTGCAGTCATCATGGTGGAAGCGGATAAAGATACTACCATTCATGTGGATGGCTTCTTTAAAAAGAAGAGACATAGCGAGGCAGATTTGATTCTGGTCTATCGGTCGGAGGACGGTAATGAAACTGTAATCGCTGAGCCACATGACGAAAAAATCGATTGCGATTTAACCATTAAAAAGGGTCTTGGTATGTTTTTCTTCCGGGGACAGGATGCAGTCTATAATTTTGAACTTCGCATCGGCAAGTCGGCGGAACTGAATTTCACCTGGGATGTGGGGGAAGATATAGAAGAAATGATGGATCGGATGGACGAAATATTACAGGATTTAGATGACACCGATGACTCGGAGGATGATGAGGATTAGGATTTGAGAAAAGGGGTGTTGTATTAACGAAACATAATCGTTAATATAGCGCCCCTGTTTTTATTATGTAGGAAATATCGTTCTCGATATTTCCGGAATAACAAGAAAGTCTACCGCTAATATCTAATCGGCGAAGCCGACTTTCTTATTTCAGCTTGTCTATAGTAGGATTTACATGGTAAAAATCCCGCAGCGCCTCATATTGCTCCTGGGCCCGGTCGGCCTTTTTGGCAGAAGCTCGGGCAGCGGCAGATTGACTGCGCCGGTCGGCTGCCGTCTCCGTGTTGGTAGCCTCAAAGGAAGGGTTGGCCTTGACCGCCTTTATCATAATGTTTCTAGCCGTATGCTCCAGACTGGTAAATTCAATCATGGCCACGTCATAGCCGCAGGCTTCCAATTTCAGACCGCGGAGGCCGTCAGTCAGATATTCTGTCAGACGGTCTTTTAAAATGCCGTATTTCAGCATGGGCTGATGGAGGTCGTTTTGAATCTGACGAAACAACTCGTGCTGACAGCATGGCACGCTGAGGATGACCTTGGTATTCCAGGCCACTGCATTGATGAGGGCATAGTCGGTGGCCGTATCGCAGGCATGGAGAGTGACCACCATATCTGCATGGTCGCTGGTATAGTCGGCGATATCTCCCATAAGAAATTGAAGTTGGCCGTAGCCAAGGTCTTTTGCCACTTGATTGCAGAACTGGATAACGTCTTCCTTCAAATCCAGCCCAATGATTTCCACATCCCGCTGTTTCAATATCTTTAAATAGTAATAGATGGCGAAGGTTAGATACGCCTTGCCGCAGCCAAAATCTATAATCCTTAAGGGTCTGTCCTTCTGTGGGCTTGCTGTCAGTGCAGGATACACATCCTCCACGATCTCCAGATAACGGTTGATTTGCCGGAATTTGCCGTAGTGTCTCTGAAACACTTTGCCGTTTTCGTCCATGACGCCTAGACGAATGAGAAAATCACAAGGAGAGCCGTCCGGGATGATATATTTCTTTGCCTGATTGTGGGAAAGGACAGGAAGGTCCTTTTTAACCGCAGCCTTTTCAACGATTCTTGGCCTGTCCGATTTGGCGGCCAACACTTGAATTTCCCGATCAGATAGGAAAATGTTTGCTTGTTTGAAGTCCTCTGTCATGAGAGCCATGGCCCGCAAGATAGCTTCCTCATCATTGAGATTTTCATGGGTAACCTTTTTTTCATAGACGTATTCCGCCTGAAACCGAAGACCGGCAGCTAGCTTGACAGGCCGAAAGGTTACTTTGGTATAAGGAATGGATTTCAGGCGTCGGTCGCTTAAAGTCATCTTGATGAGCTGGCCTTCCGTAAAGACGGATGTAAACAGGGTATTGAGTTTTTCTGGTGGGGCTACCTTGTCCATGGCATACCTCTTTCTTCTTTGAATATTTCATTATACCATGACTCTCTAAATTTCCCAAGGTCATGATTCAATGAACGCTACCATGCGGCAACGCCGGCGCACACCTCACTATATCAAGACGCGCATCATGTGCGTTCATTATACCACAGAGCGCTGAATTTTACCAGCAGGCTAGTCTACACAATTTCCAACATCTTCTGATGAGGGTATTGGCTAATCAGAAGTTTGGGCATATCCTCCGCCAGATGGTCCAGGCTGGTGACTTTAGACATGACGTCAAAGGTAAGAATCATGTCCATGGCAGTTCCTTTCCGCAGAGAAAAGGATGCCCCTGGCATGGTGGGATTTGCCATGAAAAAACAGGTATCATCAAAGCTAAGAATATAATCGGTACCCTGCAAAACATACTGCACCAGGCTGATTCCTTTTTCGTCGGTATGGGGATTTCCCTGGTTGGCAATGCGAACCTGTACCGTGTAGATATAGTCGGTGTGATTTCCCAGATTTTCTGCCTGCTCTGCAGCGTCAAATTTCTTTAGAAAATCTTTTACTGGCAGAAGCTGTGCGTCTAAAACAGTGACCGCATAGCCCTCCATATCTTCGTCGGCGTAATTGAAGAAGTCTTTTTCCAGCCCTACTTCCTCTCCCTTGGGAAAGACTTGTATAACAGGAAGGGGAACATTCTGGTTTACTGCATGAAAGCGGAGACCCCAGAACGCTGCCAAAAGTACCAGAATTCCTGTCAGCAGTATTTTCTTCATCTGTCTGCTCATATGACGACCTCCTTTTCTGCCAGCATAAAGTCAGGGGCACATAGATGGGCTTTTATCCGGCCTGCTTCCAGCAGCAGAATTTCATCAGACAGTTCCTGCAGAATAGAAAGGTCGTGGCAGGAGATGATTACCAGCGCGCCTCGCTGTCGCTGTATTGTCAGAATCCTCTTCACCAACTGTACGCCGTCCGTATCCAGAGAATTGGTCGGCTCGTCTAAGATGACCAATTTCGGGCGCTCCATAATGGCTGCTGCAATCCCAAGACGCTGTTTCATTCCTAGAGAATACTTGCGGTATTTTTTTCGGTCGGACGGGTCAAGGCCCACGGCAGACAATGTACTGCTAATGTCCTCATCGCTGATTTTGTTCTGGATAGACGCCAGCATTTTTAGATTCTGAAACCCTGAATATCCATCAAGAAAAGCAGGGCTTTCCAGAAACAGACCGACGCTGTCGGGAAAGGTCATATTTTTTCCAAGAATCTTTTCGTCTATGAGAATCTCTCCTTCTGTGGGGTGAATTAGACCGCATATAAGACGCATCAGCATGGTTTTTCCGGAGCCGTTAATGCCTTGAAATCCGTAAATTTTGCCTGATTCCATGGTCACGCAAACGCTGTCTATGACAGGCTGCCGCCGTATGGTCTTAGATACGTCTTTGATTTCTATTTTCATTCTGAAAACCTCCTAATCTCTATTCAAAATATCGTAGTGCAAAAATCCCACACCTCCGATGGCCACTGCAAGTAGAAGCACAGCCACAGAAAGAATCACGCCATCTTGGATATTAACACCGTCCGTCATCACCACATGGTACCGGAGAACCATTCCATAGTTTCCCAAAAGGTAGGGAGAAGTGAAATATGCTGATGAAATCATCAGAGAAGCGATGGCGAAAAAGCTGAACACCGGCTTTATAAACAACGCCAGGCTCATCTGTAGCAGGCTTAGGCCAAGGGATACCAGTACGGGCAGAAGGACCATGGAACCATGCCACACCGTATCTGCCGGCATCATGTCAGGCTTCTGTACCTGAAAGACTGCATAGATGAGGGGTTTATGAAATCCGTCGAAAAAACTTGCTTGGCTCACCCAGCAAAACAGGGCTGTAGTCAAAAAAACCAGTCCATGATAAAAGAGGATGCTGCAGAGATTCCATCCGCATTTGGACAGCCACCATGCTGTTCTTCCTTTTGTTCTAATTAGAATCTGCTGCCCAAACCCCTGCATATCCTGAAAAGGATACTGCAAAGTCATAAAGGCGGCGGGCAGAAATACGGCCATCCATCCCACCGGAAAGGTGAAGAGATTCCCCGGCCCTGGAATATACCGGTCCATACCGCCATAGAGGTACATGATAAAATCCAAAAAACCTGGGCCCGCCGTATTTAATTGTGCTGCACTGGCCGACAAGGTCAGACAGGAAGTAAGGGCCACGACCACCGGAATCAGAAAAAGCTGTGGATTTTCCAGGAGACCGTGGCGAAGGTCAAACCAAAGGAGTTTAGTAAATTTCATACCAGCGCCTCCTTACCACTGCGGGCAGAAAAGTCGCCGCAAATAACAGGATTCCCCAGAGGAGAACCACAAGCCAGCTTGTGTCGTAGACCAGAGGAATCGGGCGCAAAAAATACATGGGAGAAAGCTCTATATACATCACCTCTATCTCTGTGTAGACAAAGGACTGACAGAAATAATGAACCGCCAGGAGGAAAAAGAAGGGCAGCAGGGTCACCGCAATGGGTTTCTTTACAAGGTCGGAAACCGTAAAGCACAGACAGGCAATCAGTCCACAGAGTACAAAGTCCACCAAAAGATACATGACCACATACAGAAAGGGTTTTCCGTAAAACAGCATGGACAGAAAGGAGGAGCCACTGATGCCATATGCGGTCAGATAGGAGGGGTCAGGGGTCACCGCAGGAAAGATCATTGCCGCCAGAAGAAAATTGAAAAGCAATGGAAGGGTCATGGCAAGGCCGCCCGACAGAAACAGGGCCGTATATTTTGCCACGTAATACTGGGTCTTTCCAGTGCGGATGACCATGTTCTTTATGTAACCACTGTATCGCTCGCTGCAATAAGACCATCCATAGGGAATGGAGATGAGCAAGGGAAACAGAAAGAAATAATTGGTGGCTCCTGCTGTGGAGCCTTCCCCACCAATCCAGTGGTTAAACAGGGTTTCCATCTGCATCAAAGGGTTTCGCATCCCAAATTCTTCAGAAAATTGTCGATGTTGTTCCATATCCTGTGTAAAGGACTCTGCCATAGGCGCCAGACTGAAAAGGGTCAGGAAAGCGCCGATGACCAGGGCCAGGAAAAAGAAGGGATTGCAGATTGCTTTTCTACATTCCAGCTTTATGGCGTTTTTCAGCATCTTTTTCACCTCCCCTAAAATTCAAGTTTGATATATTTCTGCTCTTCGTCATAGTCAAAGGTCAGATATAGATTCTGCGGGTCGTACTGAGTGGTGTCAATGAGCCATGCTGCTTTTAAATTCTTGCTCTGTCCTACTGCAAGGCTGTAGTAATAATACTCCTTCCAACCATCGGCAGTTCTTTTTCCCGAAGGATTTGAGAACCAGACCGGCCCGCTGGGATAGAGCTCAAAAAAGCTGGCTTTGCCTTTTTCCTCGGAAACCGAATCGCCGCAGAGGATATTGAGGGCCGTGATATTTTGTTTTGGTTCTGCACCCACGTTTTGTACCGTCAAGTCAAGGAGCATCAGTTTGATTCCAGCCTTTAGCTGGCCGTCCGCGGTGAGAAACTCCTCTGCTTCGGTCAGTTCAGTTGTTTCCGTGTCGATAGCTGCATCTGCAAAACTGTCGAATAGGCTGGCTGCTGTGACCGTATAGCGCAGAGCATCCTGAATCGCTTTTCCATTTTGCACATCGATACCGCTGACAGGCTCGCCCATCTTTTTAAATTGTTCTTTCTCTATATCAAAAAACTGGGGTTGATCCTGGGTAAGTCCTTCCGCCGTTTGGGTGGCTTTTGCTTTATCTACTTCTGTGATAGATGCATCAGACGCGCCATGACAGCCGGTCAGTGGGCACGACAATAGAAGCACGGCCAGCAAGAACCCCGCGCCTGTTCTCTTTTGATTTATCATTTTATTGTTACCTTCTTTCTTTAGTTTTCTTTTGCCTGTTGCAGTTCTTCCTGTTTCTGGCGTTCTGCCTCCCAGGCTTCCTCTGTGGTTGGAACCCAGTGAGTTTGGTCTATCTGCAGCGGGCTGCCAAGGGACACGATGGTTTCCCCATGACGGACATATTGGCCACTAAAGGCGTTGATTTCCACCAGGGTGTATCTTGTATAGCTGTACCACGCTCGGAGTCCTGGTACGCCATTCTTGTCTGTACAGGCTTCCACCTGGCCCACAGCAGCAAGTTTCTCTCTGGTTTCCTGGTCTATCTCTGTGCCAAAGACCGAAGCATATCCTTCTTGGTCGTCTCGAAAGATGACGGCCCAGACAGGATCTCCTGCTGGTACGGTTTCGGCCACATACTGGAGTTCCACTGGCTGGGACTCAAACTCCTGGATATCAAAGCCTTGGGCTTTCAGGGCTTCCAGAGCGGAAGCTGTTGCCTGTTTTCCGGAAATTGCGTTGAAATCCGGTGTTGCCTCCTGGATGTCTTCTTCGTACAATGGCGCCTCGTTGCTTGAGATTATCCGTACAGCCCCATCTGCAGGTGCAGCGGCTAAAAGAGAGGGCATAATTCCGAAACTGAAGGCCAGGGCAACGGCGGCAGCCAAGATTTCCAAATGAAATTCTTTTCCTTTTTTCTTTTTCATCAGTTCTATCCTCCTTTTGACTGTACATAGCATAGCAGTCACTTGTTTCCTTTTTGGTAGAAGGTTGTTAACAATCTGTAAAATAAATACGGACTCGGGTTCCTTGGCCGGGAACTGAATCGATGGCAAGTCGTCCGCCGTGAAGTTCCACAATCTGCGATACGATGGCAAGCCCCAGCCCTACGCCGCCAAACCGGCGGGAGCGAGATTTGTCCACACGATAAAATGGCTGGGTAATCTTTTTTATTTCCTCTTGGGTCATGCCTTGTCCTGTATCCAGAACTTCTATCACCGGCCCGTCATCCTGAAATGCTCGGACTGTAATTCTGCTTCCTGGGTCTGAGGCTTTTGCAGCATTTTCCACCAGATTTGTCACCATGGATAGCAAAAGAATTTCATCTCCATTGACAAAAGGAATGTCCGCCTCTGTATGGAGGGTAATTGCCCGGGCGGCAAGGGTTTGCTGGGTTGAACTAGCTAAGGTTTGGAAAAGGGCGGCCATGTCCACTTTTTGCAATGCAATTTTTTCACCGCGCAAATAAGCCAGTTCCAGCAGTTTATCCGATAGATTTTTTAAGCGCAGGGCGCTGTCGTAAAGATGTTGGACGGCTAACTCTCGTTCCGGCTCACTGCTTTTTGCATACTGGAGATATTCTGCGTACCCTAAAATGGCAGTCATGGGCGTTTTCATTTCATGGGTTAGAGCGTCGATAAACTGCTGCCGCTCCTCTGCGGCCTGTGCCAGCTGTGTCATATGCTGCTTTACAGAATCTGCCATGAGATTAAAGTTTTTCTCCAAATTTCCAAATTCGTCCCTTCGATTCAGTCTAACACGCTTGTCATAAGCGCCGCTGGCAATTTCAGAGGTCATTTGATTCAGCTGTGCGATGGGCCGATTCATACATCGTAGAAGCAGATAAATGGCAGCCGCCATAAAAGGGATTACTACAAGATTCAGAATGATAAAAATGCGACTGACATCTTGGCGAAAAGCGTCGATCTGGCTCACATCTCGGGCATAAACCAAAGTGAGATGGGGATAATCGGGTAGCTTTGACGCCACAAAGACATATCGTTTTCCGTCTGTTACGCCTTCTGTCGTATTCTTACTCTTTGCATCGGTAAAATGGAGCAAGGCCTTATCAAATTCTGCTATCTTGGAGCCGATTGCTGTTTCTCCGTCATATAAGGCGAGAAGAACGCCTTGGGGCTCATAGTATTCTGTCAGGGGTTTCACCATGGCATCCAGGCGTTCTTTGTTTTCCGAAGCGTCCTGGTAAATCCTTTCCATATTGGCAATGCGGGCGGAAACAGAGGTCAGAATGATGCTCTGCTCCCGCCCGCCGTTTTCCCTTTCTCTCTGCTGGTGAAACTCGCAGGCATGGGTGGTTAAAATGTAAGCGCCAACATCAAAGGCCAGTACAAAGATTACTAGGGTCCATAAAAATATTTTTTGCCAGAATTTCATGCTATATCTCCAATCGGTATCCGTGTTTATAGATGGTTTTAATGATGTCTTCCAGTTTGAGTTTTTTCCGTAGCTTGGTAATATGGACATCCACGGTACGGGTATCGCCATAATAATCGTAGCCCCACGCCAGATCCAACAGTTTTTCCCGAGACAGCGCCAGGTTACGGTTTTCAATGAGCGCTTCCAACAGCTCAAATTCCCGATTGGTAAGCTCTACCGGTGCACCGTCTACCAAAGCTGTGCGCTGGTCTAAATATACGGCGGTCCGCCCCATTGTAAAGACCCGCTGGCCATCGCTGCCCGTCCGCCGCAGTACGGCGCTGACCCGCGCCAGTAGTTCCACCGCTTCAAAGGGTTTAGTAATATAATCGTCTGCGCCCAGGTTCAATCCTTTTACTTTGTCAGCAGTGGCGTTTTTTGCAGTGAGAAAGATGACAGGCTTGTCCCCGAACACCTTTTGTTCCATCAGTGAAAAGCCGTCCCCACAGGGAAGCATCACATCCAATAGAATTAAATCCAGCTGTTGCTCTTTTGCCAGGGCCACAGCTTCTGCACCATCAAAAGCCTGCCAGCAGGTATGTCCCGCAAGCCTTAGGTTCATGACAATCAAATCATTTATGGATTTTTCGTCTTCTATAATGAGAATATTGGCCATCTTGAATTCCTCACTTTCCTCTATGGCGTTATTGTACCATGACGCGCCAGGACTCCAAGGTCATGATTCAATGAACGCTACCATGCGGCAACGCCGGCGCGCATATCCTTGCGTTCATTATACCCCAAAAGTGTTATAGAGTTGTAAAGAGGTCGCAAAAGTTGATTTTAAAATCAAGAAGAGAGAATAGAAGGGTTAAAGGTATGCCTTGTTGACACATTCCTTGAAATGGACAGGTTTGGTCAAAAAATCATTCATATTTTACCATTAAAGAGCCGTTTTCAAAGGTGATACATGAAAATTTTGACACGACTCCCTTTGTTTTGCAAACTGAGTCAACGTTTTTAACCGATTTTGTTGACTCAGTAGGCTGAAATTAGCAAATGTGACAAAATTGCCTCTTCAATAGGTCGGAAACCCTCTGTTTTGCAAAGGGAGTGAGGCCAATTTTTTGATACGTAACCTAGAAAATGAGAAAAGAGTCAAATAAAGCAGAGTTTACATTAAGGCTATAGTATTCCAAACAAAATGAATCCAACAGTGTTAATGGCAAAATTAGCAAACATATGAACAAACCAGGATGAGTAGATATTATCGTTTGCTTCATTTAGAAAGTTAAAGATACATCCTCCAACTATCAGCCCCAAAAGCAGCAATAATAAAACGCCAATATGAAACATGCCCATTAACATCCCCACATGGTATATGGCGAAGATGGATGAACTAAATATATAGGCAAATTTTCTGCTTGTATATTTTTTTAGGGTAATAAAACCATAACCTCTAAAAAAGAACTCTTCCAGAAAGGAATTCATAAAGGAAATATACAGGGATACATAAATAAAGTTGTTGGCCGTAATCCCCATTCCCTCTGTTAAGTTTGATGTAACGTTGGAAAAGTCTATGATATTTCTCGTCAAAAAATAGCCTAATAGGATAACCGTATAAACGCCAACCCCGAGGAGCAATGATTTTAGAAGTCCGTCTTTCTTAAAAAGGAATAATTGTTTGAATTCCTTTAGGGCCTCCCTGTTGACCAGAAAGAATATCATAGGAAACACTAAAAAGAAGAGGATTTTAATCGGTATTTTGACAAAATAACCAGGCTGTACAACGGCGTCTATTAAGCTGACTAAAACCGAAATCATAGAAATCGATAATATAATGTAAGTATTTTGTTTATTCATAATTTTTATTATACCATGACGCCCTAGGTCTTACAAGGTCATGATTCAATGAACGCTACCATGCGGCAACGCCGGCGCACAAATGCCACGGCATTTCCCGTTGAAATCCAAAAAGATTTATGATAAAATATTACGATATTGAGTTTTCGTTGTAAGAATCGGCGCCATGCGAAAGGCAGGCCCGTACAAATAGAAAGAAGGAAGACACATGAGCGAGAAACAGAAGATTATCAACATTGCAGTCATAGCCCACGTTGACGCGGGAAAATCCACTTTGGTGGATGCGTTCCTCAACCAGAGCGGCGTATTTCGGGCCAATGAAGAAGTAGTGGACTGCGTCATGGACAGCGACGACATAGAGAGAGAACGCGGGATTACCATTTATTCCAAGAACTGCTCGGTCATGCATAACGATGTAAAGATCAATATTGTAGATACGCCGGGACATGCTGATTTCAGTTCGGAAGTAGAGCGGATCATGAAAACTGTGGACACGGTGATTTTGCTGGTAGATTCCAGCGAAGGTCCGATGCCTCAGACCAGATTTGTACTGAAAAAGTCATTGGAGCAGGGCATCAACCCGATTTTATTTATCAATAAGTTGGATAAGAAGGATGCTAGAGTCGATGAGGTGGTGGATGAAGTCTATGAATTGTTCATGGATTTAGAAGCCAACGACGAACAGCTGGACTTTCCGATCCTATATGGTATCGCCCGCCAGGGAATCGCTGTCAGAGACCCAAAGGAAGTGGAAAACCTGGAAGTGGGAGACGGGGCCAATAAGATTAAAAAGAGTCCTACCGGACTGGGAGGCTTAGATATCACGCCCCTGTTCGATACCATCATAGACCATTGCGAGCCATATCCTGATTACACCGACGAGCCGTTGCAGCTACAGGTTTCCACCCTGGCTTATGACGACTATATCGGCCGTCTGGGCATCGGCAGAGTGACCAAGGGCAAGATTAAAGAGGGTCAGACGGTGGTCGTAGCCAAGGCCGATGGCTCCATGGTGCAGCGAAAGATCAATCAGGTATTCGTATACAGAGGACTGAAACGGACAGCTGTGCCAGAGGCAGAGTGCGGCGATATTGTGGTGATTTCTGGAATTGCAGATATTTCCATCGGCGAGACCATCTGCGACCCAGCCAATCCACAGCCAATGGAGATGATTCATATTGAAGAACCGACTTTGTCCATGAACTTTATGGTCAACGCCTCGCCTTTTGCTGGGAAAGTGGGAAAATATGTGACATCCAGACATATCAGAGAGCGTCTCAATAAGGAACTGGAGGTTAACGTGGGCCTGCTGGTAGAAGAGACCAATTCTACGGACTGCTTTAAGGTATCCGGCAGAGGAGAACTCCATCTATCCATTTTAATTGAAAATATGCGTAGGGAAGGTTACGAACTGGCGGTTTCCAAGCCCCAGGTTATCCTGCGCCGCGGGGACCATGGACAAACCATGGAGCCTATCGAGGAAGTGGTGATTTCCGTACCTGACGAATATGCGGGCACGGTTATCAATAAGCTGAACATCAGAAAGGGCATCATGCGTCAGATGTCAGGAGAAAACGGATATTCCAGGCTGGAATATCTGGTGCCGACCAGAGGGCTTCTTGGATATCGAAGCGAGTTCATCAACGATACCAGAGGCGAAGGCACCATGGTGAGACGGTTTGAATGTTTTGACGATTATAAAGGAGAGATTCCGCAAAGAACCAACGGCGTGGCCATCGCCCAGGAAGAAGGTGTGGCGACCCCGTATGCTCTGTTCAATATCGGCGAGCGGGTGCAGATGTTTGTGGAACCGGGCACCAAGGTTTATGAGGGCATGATCGTAGGCATGAATTCCAGAAACGACGATATGGTGGTCAACCCTTGCAAGGCAAAGCGTGTGAGCAATATGCGCGCCGCCGGTTCTGACGATGCCATTAAATTGAGCCCAGCCAGAAAGTTTACCCTAGAGGAGGCCCTGGAATTCATCAATGACGACGAGCTGGTGGAAATCACGCCGGACGATATTCGTCTGCGTAAGAAACTACTCCATGAACTGGAGAGAAGAAGAAGCGGTAGGGTTTACGAGTAATGTGTAAATTGTGCGAAAACGCTAAAAAAATGATTGAATTTTGCGGTTGTTTGTGTTAATATGCTAAAATAAGTGGTATAGTGATTGGTATACAGTCACTATACTGTTCATTTTATTTAAAATTTCCATTGGAAGTCAAAATCGGGAAAGGAGCCGCGCCCAAATGGATGAAAAGACCATAGAGCTGCTTCAGCAGGGAATCAGCGTAGTGATTTTGCTTGCAGTGGGACTGATTCTTATAAAGATTATCCTGCACCTGACGAAAAAGGCCCTCGTCCGGTCGGTTCTGGATGGGGCGGTCTACCAATTCGTTTTAAACTCGGTGCGGATTGTGCTGTGGGTGGTGCTGATTGTGGCGCTTTTGACCCAGCTAAAGGTACCGACAGCGCCCCTGGTAACGGTTTTGGGCGCTTGTGGAGCAGCTGTGGCTCTGGCCTTAAAGGATAGCCTTGGAAACATAGCAGGAGGACTGCTGATTTTGGTCAATCAGCCCTTTAAAAAGGGTGATATGATAGATGCCGCTGGGATTACCGGTGTGGTGGAGCGAATCGACCTTTTCGTGACTACCCTGAAAACCTTTGACAATAAGGTGATTACCGTACCCAATGGTATGCTGAACACTTCCGTGATTGTCAACTACTCTACCGAACCGATGCGGAGGGTGGACTGTACATTCGGAATCAGCTATGATGCGGATATTGCGAAGGCAAAAGATGTGATTTTGGCCGTAGCGGAGTCCAATTCTGATATTTATAAGGAACCTGCACCCTTCATCGGGGTGGCGTCCCATCTGGACAGTGCAGTTTCCCTTGACCTGAAGGTCTGGTGCAATACCCAGGCATATTATGACGTAAAGTATTATCTGGAAGAGCAGGTCAAGTTGGCTTTTGATGAAGCAAACATTTCAATACCGTATCCACAGATGGACGTGCATGTGGTCAAGTAATTTTTTGAAGGAGAAGATATGGGAGAAATTAAAAAATTCAAGAGAGTATTGGTTGCTAACAGGGGTGAGATCGCCATCCGTGTGTTCCGTGCCTGCCGTGAACTGGGCATTAGAACCGTGGCTATCTACTCGGAGGAAGATAAAAATTCTTTGTTCAGAACCAAGGCAGACGAGGCTTATCAGATTGGTAAGGGCAAGACGCCGGTAGGCGCATATTTGGGTATCGACGAAATCATCGCCCTGGCAAAGGCCAAGGGTGTAGACGCCATTCATCCAGGTTATGGTTTTTTGGCGGAAAACGTGGAGTTCGCCAAGGCTTGTGCGGACGCAGGCATTGAGTTCATCGGGCCTACTGCAGAGATGATGGATAAGCTGGGCGATAAGATTAAGTCTAAAATCGTGGCCCATTCCGTAGGCGTGCCTACCATTCCAGGGGTGGAAAAAGCAATCCAGTCTGAAGAGGAAGCGGTAAAATTTGCAGAGACTTGCGGTTATCCGATTATGCTGAAAGCAGCGGCTGGCGGCGGCGGCCGTGGTATGCGTATTGTAAACACAGCAGAGGAACTTTTACCACAGTTTAGAAGCGCTAGAAGCGAGGCGGCCAAGGCCTTTGGTATCGACGACATATTCATTGAAAAATACTTAGAAAACCCGAAGCACATCGAGGTGCAGGTTCTGGGCGATAAGGCAGGCAACATGGTCCATCTGTATGAGAGAGACTGCTCCATTCAGAGACGGCATCAGAAGGTAATCGAATTTACACCGGCTCTGTGTCTGACCGAGGAGCAACGGCAGGCCATCTGCGCCGACGCCATTAAAATTGCTAGAGCGGTAGATTATAGAAGCGCAGGAACCATTGAATTTTTAGTAGATAAACATGGAAACCATTATTTCATCGAGATGAACCCGAGAATCCAGGTGGAGCATACAGTTTCTGAAATTGTAACCGGTGTGGACATCGTCCAGGCCCAACTGCTCATTGCAGAAGGTTATACCTTGGATTCGCTGGAAATCGCCATTCCAAATCAGGAAGCCATCAAAGTAACCGGCCATGCTATCCAGTGCAGAATCACCACAGAGGATCCGGCCAATAACTTTATGCCGGATACAGGGGTCATCGAATATTATCGAAGCCCAGGCGGCTTAGGGGTCAGACTGGACGGCGGCAACGGCTTTACCGGTGCAGAAATCACACCGTTCTATGACAGTCTTTTGGTTAAGGTAACAGCCTACAGCAGAACCTTTGAGGATACCAGAAGAAAGGCGGTCAGAGCCTTAAGCGAGACTATTATTAAGGGCGTAAAGACCAACCTGGCCTTCATGCTTAATGTGCTCAACCATCCGACCTTCAAGGCAGGCATGTGCGATACCGGCTTCATCGCTAATACGCCGGAACTTTTAGATATCGCCAAGGTAGAAGATAAGGAACTGAAAGTCATCGAGTTCCTTGGAAATAAATTTGTCAACGAGACTCACGGTAAGAAGCCCCAGTTTAACGTGCCGGTATTCCCGAGATTTAAGCCAGAGGAACTGGAAGGGCTACATGGCACCAAACAGCTATTAGACGATATGGGACCAAAGGCGCTGTCCCAGTGGGTTATGGACCAGAAGCGTCTGCTGATTACCGACACTACTATGCGTGACGCACAGCAGTCCCTGATGGCCACCCGTGTGAGAACCGTGGATATGGAAAAGATCGCACCGGCCATGGCTGTTTACGGCAGGGACCTGTTCTCCGTGGAAATGTGGGGCGGCGCAACCTTTGATACGGCCTTCCGATTCCTGAAAGAGTCGCCATGGGAGAGACTGGATGTTTTGCGGGAAAAGATGCCGAACCTGCTATTCCAGATGCTCATTCGCGGAGCCAATGCAGTGGGCTATAAGAATTATCCTGACAATGTCATCAGAGAGTTTGTAAAGCAGTCGGCCAAGAGCGGTATCGATGTATTCCGTATCTTTGACTCCCTCAACTGGATTCAGGGCATGGAAGTAGCCTTGGATGAAACTTTGAATCAGGATAAGGTTGCAGAAGCCTGCATCTGTTATACAGGAGATATTCTGGATGAGTCCAGAGAGAAATACAATTTGAATTACTATGTAAGAATGGCCAAGGAGTTGGAGAAGAGAGGGGCTCATATCTTAGGTATCAAAGATATGTCCGGACTGCTGAAGCCGATGGCAGCGGCGAAACTGATTTCCACCTTAAAGGAAGAAATCGGAATTCCAATTCATCTCCACACCCACGATACTTCTGGTAACGGTGTTGCTACCATTCTGATGGCAGCCTATGCAGGTGTAGATATCGTAGACGCAGCCTTTAACTCCATGAGTGGACTGACTTCTCAGCCGGCACTCAACTCCGTAGTTGCTGCACTGCAAAACAGCGGCAGAGATACCGGCCTGAATTCAGATCATCTGCAGAAGATTTCTGAATACTGGAAGGATGTAAGGCCAGTTTATGCTGGATTTGAATCTGAACTGGTTACCTCCACAGCGGAAATCTATAAGTATGAAATCCCTGGCGGTCAGTATTCCAACCTGAAGCCGCAGGTAGAGAGCTTCGGACTGGGCCATAAGTTTGAAGAAGTAAAGAATATGTACAAGACGGTCAACCAGATGCTGGGCGACATCGTCAAGGTAACCCCGTCCTCCAAGGCGGTGGGCGATATGGCTATCTTTATGGTGCAGAACGAACTGACACCGGAAAATATCTATGAAAAGGCGGCAGGCATCGACTTCCCAGATTCCATCGTATCCTATTTTGAAGGTATGATGGGTCAGCCGGAGGGCGGTTTCCCTGAAAAGCTGCAAAAATTGGTATTAAAGGATAAGCCAGCCATCACCTGCAGACCTGGCGAACTTTTGCCACCAGAGGATTTCGACGGAATTAGAAAACACCTGCAGGAGGATTTGGACTTAGAAGGTACTGATAGAGAAGTTATCAGCTATGCCATCTATCCAAAGGTATTCGAAGATTATATCAAGAGTTTGCGTAAGGACGGAAACTTCCGCTACATGGGTTCCGACATCTTCTTCCACAGCTTAGAGGAAGGCGAGACCTGCGAGGTCAAGCTGGGCGAAGGCAAGGTGCTTATCGTCAAACTTCATGAGGTACGTCCAGTGGATAACGAAGGCAACAGAGAAGCCATCTTTGAAGTCAACGGCAATAGACGTATCATCAAAATTAAGGATACCGATGTAACCGTCAACGCCCATAACTCAGTGCTGTATGCCAATGAGGACGACCCGATGGAAATCGGTTCCAACATCCCAGGTAACATCATCAAGGTACTGGTCAAGGAAGGCGACAGTGTGGAAGCCAACCAGCCGATTGCCACCATCGAAGCTATGAAGATGGAAACCAACATCTTAGCCACTGCCAGCGGCATTGTAGAGAAAATCTATGTGTCCGAAGGCCAGCAGGTGAAGGCCGGCGAAATGGTTGCAAAACTGAAAGAAGCAAAATAAAATAGAGTATCAGCCAAAAGAGTCGCCCGTGTTAGGCGGCTCTTTTTATCTGATGGGAATGGGATGGGTATCTTTTAGAAAACTTTTTCTAAAAGCCTATTGACTCTCCTCTTGGGTCAGGGTATAAACTGTTTATAGATTCGAATCAGCGTTACAAAAGGAGACAAGTAAGGATGCTACAAATCGGTGAATTTTCAAAAATCTGCCAGGTCAGCGTGAAAACGCTTCATCATTATAATAAGATCGGCCTGTTGGTTCCAGCAGAGGTGGACCCTAGCACAGGATACCGTTACTATAGGACGGAGCAGATCGATATAATGAACTATATCCAGCGTTTGAAACGCTATGGATTTTCTTTGGAAGAGATTCAGTCCCTACTTATCCTTTTGGACAATAAAGAGTTGGCGGTTGCTCTGCGAAAGCAGAAGGAAAAGCTGAAGCAGGAGCAGCAGAATATGGCCATCATTCTCAATGAACTTCAGACACATATTTCTGTATTCGAAAGGACAGGTGATATTATGATGTATCAAAAAGGTTATACCATCGAATTAAAAAATTCTCCGGCTATGAATATTCTAGCAAATCGGGCTGTTATGAGCGTAGATGACTTTGGAAAACATTATGGGACCCTGTTTGAGCGCGTGCCAAAGGAGCGTGTTACACCTACAGGGCTCAATGGAGCTAGATACTATGATGAGGAATTTAACCATGAATCTTCAGACGTTGAGGTTTTTATAGGAATCAAGGAAAGGGAAAAGGCCGATATGGTCATGGAGCCTTGCCCTTGTGCCATGACGGTCCATCACGGCGGATATTCCACTTTATCGGAGGCTTATGGCGCCATCGTTTCATGGATCATAGAGAATGGGTACGAGATTGCAGGCGCACCCTTTGACCTTTATATCAAAACCCAGTTCGATACTCTGTCTTCGGAGGATTGGGAGACAGAAGTCTATTTTCCGATTCGGAAAAAATAATAGGATTCAAGTTAAAATCTCCGGTCTTGGATGTAGCCCATGACCGGAGATTTTACTACTGACGCCTTGCGCTTTTGGGGAATCTATGCTATTCTAAAAGATAATTAAGTTTTCAGATTAGGCAGCCATAGGGCTGCGTCTATATC
Source organism: Bacillota bacterium (assembly GCA_022793795.1). Taxonomy (GTDB): domain Bacteria; phylum Bacillota; class Clostridia; order Peptostreptococcales; family Anaerovoracaceae; genus RGIG7179. The sequence continues at coordinate 6,655 of JAAWDM010000007.1, read as the reverse complement.
ATATAAAAGAAGGAGATACTGGATATGAAATATCAGAGTACGAGAGGGAGCAAGGACGTGAAGAACAGCCCGCAGGCTATCATCAAAGGCATTGCGGAGGATAAGGGGCTGTATGTGCCAGTGGAAATGCCTAAGCTGGCAGAAGACGGACAGCTTGTCCAGGCCATAGAGGCGCTAAAGGGTAAGACCTACCAACAGATTGCGGAGATTATCATTGGAAAGTTTTTCGACGACTATACAGAGGATGAACTAAAGGCCTGCATCAATGGAGCTTACGATAGCAAGTTTGAGGCAGAGGAAATCGTGCCGGTAGTGGAAGCCGGCGGCGCTCATTTTCTGGAACTCTATCACGGCAAAACAGCGGCCTTTAAGGACATGGCTCTGTCTATTTTGCCATATCTGATGACCACCGCTTTGAAAAAGGAACATGTAACCGATAAAATCTGCATCCTCACAGCGACCTCCGGCGATACGGGAAAGGCCGCGCTGGAAGGTTTTGCAGGGGTGGAGGGAACGGAAATCGTGGTATTCTTCCCCAACCATGCAGTCAGCCAGGTGCAGGAGCGGCAGATGACCAGCCAGGAAGGAGCCAATACTCATGTATTTGCCATCAATGGAAATTTCGACGATGCACAGACCGGCGTAAAAAAGCTGTTTAACGACCCGGCCTTTGGAGCGCTTTTGGCAGAAAGAGGCGTCAGACTATCCTCGGCTAATTCCATCAATGTGGGTCGTCTGATACCGCAGGTGGCCTACTATGTTTACGGCTATGTGAAATTGGTGGAAAGGGGAGTTATCAAGGCTGGCGAGCCTGCCAACGTGGTGGTGCCGACAGGTAACTTCGGAAATATTCTTTCCTCTTATCTGGCCAAGGAGATGGGAATACCGTTCGCCAAGTTTATCTGTGCCTCCAACGAAAACAAGGTGCTGACCGATTTTATCAACACTGGCGTTTATGACATTCGCAGAGACTTTTTCGTAACCAATTCCCCATCCATGGATATTCTGATTTCCAGTAACCTAGAAAGACTTCTATATCTGCTCAGCGGCAGGGATGGAGCAGCCGTCCAGCAGTGGATGGCGCAGCTGGAAAAGGAGAAGCGGTATGAGGTAAGTTCGGCTGTAAAAGAGGGACTGGGTTGTTTCTATGGCGGTTTCTGCACCCAGGAGGAGACAGAGGAAGCCATTGGAGATATGTATCGCAACCATGACTATCTGTTGGATACCCATACGGCCGTTGCATATAAGGTTTATGCCGACTATGTAAAAGAAACCGGCGATGAGACGCCGGCATTGATCGCTTCTACCGCAAGCCCATATAAGTTTGCAGAAAGCGTAGGCCGAGCGGTGGGATTGGCTGACGCTGCCGACGGCTTTGAGGCTGTCCGCCAACTGGAAAAGGCTACCGGTGTCAAGGTACAGAAGGGACTGAAAGACCTGGATAAGAAGCCGGTGCTCCATAAGGATGTCTGTGAGATCGACGGCTTGGCAGATGCGGTGCTTAGCGGACTATAGATATGAAAAGGGAATATGCATTTTTGACGCTACCGGAGGGCTATGAGCCTTACCGGCAGGTTCGTTTAGACCAGGATAAAAGAGCGGTTACCATTCTTACCGTAATCCAGGTGGCTTTAGCGGCGGCAATGATTTTCATAGGCGTGAAAATCTGCCCCCTTGACGCTGCCTTTGACATGGAGGGAGGCCGAATTGCAGTGGGTCTTGCAGCCACGCTCATAGGCTCCTTTGTCTATATTCTTGGCCATGAGTGGGTACATGGAGTGTTCATTCGTATCTTTACCGGAAAACCTGCCACCTTTGGATGGAAAGCGGGTATGGCCTATGCGGGCAGCGAAGCCTATTTTGGACGCTTTGCCTATGTGGTCATCGCTTTGGCGCCAGTGGTGATATGGAGCGGGATATTTACGGTGTTACTTGTGGATATCAGCCGTCGGTGGTTCTGGTATCTATATATGGTGCAGATTTTTAATGTGATGGGTGCTTCAGGAGATTTCTATGTGACTTTTTTGACTATGAGAGCGCCTAGGGAAACGGTAATTAGCGATAACGGCGTGGAGATGGAATTTTATTGCAAACCCCATTGACCATATGGACGGGTTTGTTGTATAATATAACAGTTATCAAGTCTTGAAAGGAGGTTGCATTACAATGAAACGTATCGAGACGATTGAAACCCGCGATCTGGCTGTGAGCGCCGTAAGCGGCGGCTGCGGTGAGTGCCAGACTTCTTGCCAGTCTGCTTGCAAGACATCCTGTGGTGTTGCAAACCAGATGTGCGAGAATAAAGACAACGAATAAATAAAGCCGACACCGCTTGCGCCTTATCTGCGTGGGCGGTATTTATTTTGCAGAATATAACAAAGAACATAGAGAGGAAATTTTCGTGATACATCAGTATAAATTAAATGGCTATAATATTGTGCTGGACGTTTATTCCGGTTCCGTTCATGTGGTGGATGAAGTGGCATATGACATTATTGCCATGTATGAGACAGCCAGTGAGGCAGAAATCATCCAGGCCATGATGGAAAAATACGGCGACCAAGATGATGTCAATGAGGAGGAAATCAAAGAGTGCATTTCCGATATTGAGACTTTAAAGGCGGCAAAAAAGCTGTTCAGCGAGGACTTATACCAGGGCATTGCCATGGACTTTAAAAATAAATCCAAAGATATCAAGGCTTTGTGTCTCCATGTAGCCCATAGCTGCAATCTCAACTGTGAGTATTGCTTTGCCAGCCAGGGAAAATATCACGGCGAGCGGGCCCTCATGTCTTTTGAAGTGGGCAAGCAGGCGTTGGATTTTTTAATTGCAAATTCGGGTGACCATGTGAATTTAGAGGTTGATTTCTTTGGGGGAGAGCCGCTGATGAACTGGGATGTGGTAAAACAGCTGGTGGAATATGCCCGCGCCATCGAAAAGGACCATGGAAAACATTTTCGTTTTACCCTTACCACCAATGGGGTGGATGTGGACGATGAGGTGATGGATTTTGCCAACCAGCATATGCACAATGTGGTCATGAGCATCGATGGGCGAAAGGAAGTCCACGACCATCTGCGTAAGGACTACCAGGGCAATGGCAGTTATGATATCATCGTGCCGAAATTCCAGGAATTTGCTCGCCGCCGTGAAGAGCGGGACTACTATGTACGAGGCACCTTTACCCACCATAATACGGATTTTACCAAGGATATTTTACATATGGCGGACTTGGGATTCACCAAGCTTTCCATGGAGCCGGTGGTTTGCAGCGAGGATGACCCTTATGCATTGACCAGAGAGGATTTACCGGTATTGTTTGAACAGTACGAGATTCTAGCCAAGGAGATGCTGAAGCGACAGAAGGAAGGTCGGCCCATCACATTCTATCACTATATGATAGATTTGACCCATGGGCCTTGTATCCATAAAAGGATTGCAGGCTGCGGTTCCGGTATTGAGTATTTTGCTGTGACACCTTGGGGCGATTTATATCCGTGTCACCAGTTTGTAGGCGATGAAGCCTATCTCATGGGAAATGTCTGGGATGGTGTGACCAATAGGGACATGCAGGAGAACTTCCGTCATTGTAACGTATATGCTCGCAAGGAGTGCGATACCTGTTGGGCCAGGCTTTACTGCTCCGGCGGCTGCGCTGCCAACGCTTACCATGCGACTGGCGATATTCGCGGCGTCTATGAGTATGGATGCGAATTATTCCGTAAGCGGATGGAGTGCGCCATCATGTTGAAGGTGGCTGAGCAGAAGGAAGTCATCTGAAATCAAGATTTTTGAATTTTTATGTATACTGCCATGGCAAAAAGTCATCCAAAAATCATAAAACGCTTCAAAAATGTATACCACGCCACCGGTGATGCTATTCAAAAACGGTAAATATAGTAAAATTTATCATAATTTACCGCAAATTTAGGGCGATTTTTCCAGTTAAAATGGGTTTTTCTGGTTGGAAACAAGAAAAGAACGGACGGCGGTATACATTTTTGGGCAAAAACTCGATTTTCGGATGACTTTGTCTCCACCGACTGGAACGGATAGAAGAATCATCCTATAAAAACGGTCGGATTTCTACTGTCAGTTTTTCTTCCAGGGTCGCCAGCCTCTTGGCGATGTCCTTGGAATCCTCATCGGCAGCGCCGTACTCATTAAGGTAGCGATTAAGGGATTTAACGCCCATATTGCAGCCATCGGTCATGAGACCTGCAATGGTTTCGTCAGAGGCTTCCATAGAGAGGCGCATATTGGTTTTGACCCAAGACATGGCCTTGGCCATGGGATTAGGCTCTTTACCCTCGTCATGGAACCTGTCTAGGGCTTGCTCCAAGTCCCGGCGCAAAACCTCATGGCGGTGTTTACATTCGGTCAGCATGTTTTTTAGGTTTTTATCCTTTACATAGGGCAGCACTTCTTCAATAGAACTTACTCCCATTTTAATCCCTGCGTCACATTCACGCAGCAGTTTGATGGTATCTTCTTCAATCATATTTTCTCCTCGATTCTGTTTTGCTGGGAAATGTCCACAGCAGTATTCTTAAAAACAGTGTGCCCAGGTTTTATAGAATTATGCCATCATATATCCCTTTCCAAATCCCAAATGCTGAATTGCTTTGTAAAGTCCTTTTCCTCAAAGATCTGCAAATATTGAAATATCTCTTCGTTATTGCAAACGATTCCACCTTTGGCACATTTGTCATAAAACAATTTCATCAAGGGTTTGTTGTTGGGGCTTTCAATCACATAGCGATTTCCATAGGTTTGAAGATATTGTTCTTTTAACTGGGGGAAAAGGCAGCCTAACTGGTCATAGAAATACTCCCGATTTCCATCCCGAAGGGTCAGTCCCATGCCAAAGCAGATGACGCCATATACTTTTGCTTCTATGCACATGTCTAAAATACTGGAGATGTTTTCCTCCGTATCATTGATAAAGGGCAGAATGGGGGAAAGCCATACAACGGTGGGGATTCCGGCTTCATTGAGTTTCTTTAACGCGGTAAAGCGTTCCCTTGTGGTACTCACATTAGGCTCGATTTTTCTGCATAAATCTTCATCATAAGTGGTCAAGGTCATCTGTACAACGCATTTTGTCTTTTCGTTAATCTTCTGTAAAAGGTCTAAATCCCGCAGGATACGGTCTGATTTGGTAATGACTGTAAAGCCAAACCCATGTGCATATATCAGCTGTAGTGCCTTCCTGATATTACCGATTTCCATCTCCAGAGGAATGTAGGGGTCGGTCATAGAGCCTGTGCCAATCATACATTTTTTTCTCTTATGCTCCAGGGCATACGCGAGCAGTTCGATGGCGTTTTCCTTGACCTCGATATCTTCAAAAGCATGGTCCATATGATAGCATTTGCTTCTGGAATCGCAGTAAATGCACCCGTGAGAGCAGCCGCGATATAAGTTCATTCCGTTTTTAGGGGATAAGATTCCCTTTGCTTTTACAAAGTGCATTTACTTTCTCCTTTGTCAAGGGTTATTTTTTCGTAAATCGATTTTGCCTCCTGGGCTACTGCCTCTTTTAAGCTGGCAGGCGAAAGTATTTCTACTTGGGTTCCAAAGGACAGCAGGAACCCTACGAGCCATGGGTCTTCGGGCATTTCTGCTGAAACGATGAGCTCTCCGTTTTCTTGCCGCTGAACTTGGGTTTTATGGAATTCATCATAGACACGGTATGCCATTTCCTTGGGAAAACGAAGGGTAATCTGTTGATATTTCTCTGGGGAGGACTCTGCCGACTTGGGAAAAACACGACGAACAAAACTTTCCTCCAAAACTTCTAAATCTAAAATACGGGTTAGCTTGAATGTACGCAGAGCTTGTTTTTCTCTGCAAAAGGCTTCTAAATACCATGACTTTGATTTATAGACAAGTTTACACGGTTCTACCATTCTTTCGCCGCTCCTCTTGTAAGAGCTGGCGTAATGCATTTTAACTACCTTGTGATGAATGATAGCTGATTTTATTAGTTCAAATGTTTCATTATCAAAGGTTCCGCTTCCCCACCTGGAAAAGTCCACTTCAAGCCAATCCTGTGAATCGAGATGAAAGAGTGCAGAGAGTTTCTGTAATGTTTGGCTGCTGTTGGTGTTTTGGGTGATATTGACGCTTTGCAGCGCTGTGAGGATTTCCTCCTTTTCCTCTTTAGAGAATGGGGCCTTGTCCAGAACAAAGTGATCCATTAAATGGATGCCGCCTTTGCGGCCGGATTCTGCGTAGACGGGAATTCCAGCGTCGCTTAAAGCGTCCATATCTCTATAGATGGTTCTCACCGATACTTCAAATTTCTCTGCCAATTCCGGAGCAGTGGCTTGTCCCTTATCGAGCAAGTGGTATAAGATTTTAAATAATCTGCTTTCTTGCATCGCCAGAGCCTCCTTTTAGAACAGAATACCTTTTATTATACCCTTTTATTTTCCCAATAGCAACTATCCCAGAACCCTAAGACCACCGGAACTTCGCAGGTTATCGTTTTGTAAATTCTTATGAGATACTTTTGAAAAAACACTTGCAAAATGCCTCGTTTTATGTTAGATTATATAAGGTAACTTTGAATAATACGTGGAGGATTGACCGAGTGGCTAAGGAGCCGCATTGGAAATGCGGTAAGGTGTAACAGCCCCGTGGGTTCGA
>JAAWDM010000001.1 GCA_022793795.1 Bacillota bacterium | reverse complement strand
GTAGAAAAGGGGGATTATGTAAAGAAGGGAGATATTTTGATTGCAGGCTGCGTGCCCATTGAACCAACCACCTTTGCAGAGGATGATCCAAAGGAATACTATGTCAATGCCATGGGAGAAGTGTGGGCCAAGACCCCTTATCACCTGAAGTTCAATCAGGAGCGATACGTTTTAGCAGAGAATTTGCCCAGCAGTAAAACAGACGGTCAGATGGTCATCAATCGGGTGGAAAAGACCAAGGAACAGATAGAAAAGAAGGTGGAGCAGCAGATTCGCCTGTGGGCAAAAGAAAATTTACCGGAAAAAGCGGAAATATTAAAGAAAAGTTTGAAATTTTCCACCAAAGAAAATATAATAGAAGTAAGTGTGACTTTAGAAGTCAGCCAGCAAATTGGAAAACCACAGGAGGAAAGGATTGGAGAGAACACTACAGATACCCAGTCAGATAGACAGGATTGAGTTGTTTGGAAACCTGGACGTCAATCTGCAGCTTATTAAGGAGGCCACTGGCATCGACATCTTTCAGAGAGATGATGGTCTGATTTTGAAAGGTGAAGCAGGTGAAGACGCCTTAGATTTGGCACAGGGGATTTTAGAAGAACTGATGTCTGCTTTAGAGCGGAGAGAACCGCTGGATAAACAGAAGGCTGCATATATTATCAACCTGAAAAAGGAAGGACAATCCTATCAGGAAAGCGGTGTCAGCAAGGACATCATCTGTTTTACCCATAAAGGAAAACCTTTAAAGCCTAAGACAGTGGGGCAGAAGAACTATGTAAACAGTATTCGAAATAAGGATATCGTCTTTGGGGTAGGGCCGGCTGGTACGGGTAAAACCTATATCGCCGTGGCTATGGCCATCAATGCATATAAAAATAAAGAGATTCAGAAGATCATTCTGGCCCGTCCGGCAGTGGAAGCCGGAGAGCGGCTGGGATTTTTGCCAGGGGATTTGCAGGATAAGGTAGACCCCTATCTGCGGCCTCTGTATGACGCCCTCTATGATATTTTGGGCAGAGACGCAGCCCTTCGGCTAAAGGAAAAGGAAGCCATTGAAGTGGTACCCTTGGCCTATATGAGAGGACGGACTTTGGATAATGCGTTTATCATTCTGGACGAAGCTCAGAATACCACCAGAGAACAGATGAAAATGTTCCTGACTCGCATGGGGTTTGGTTCCAAGGTGGTGGTCACCGGCGATATTACCCAAATCGATTTACCAAAAGGGAAAAAATCCGGTCTGGTGGAGGCTATCAGGGTGTTGAAACCGGTCAAAGACATCGATTTCTGTTATCTAAAGGATGTGGATGTGGTCCGTCATGAACTGGTTAAGAAGATTATCGGCGCCTATGACCAATACTATAGGAAACACCCAGAGGAAGTGCAGGAATAATAGCGACAAAGGAGAAACGGATGAAGTTATATTTTGAAGAGGAACAGGGTGCATGCCAGGAGATTTTGCAGGTAATGGAGCGGGCTGCGGAGATGGCGACAGCCCTGGAAGGTTTTACTGAGGAGGAGCGGGAAAGAACCCAGGTCAGCCTTACCTTTGTGGGCCTTGAGGAAATTCATCAGCTTAATCGAACTTACCGCCAGGTTGATAGCCCTACCGACGTGTTATCTTTTCCACAGTTTGACGATTTAAACGACTTGCCCGAGGAGGGAGAAATCGTTTTGGGAGATGTGGTCATCTGCACGGAAAAGGCCAGGGAGCAGGCAGAGGAATTCGGTCATTCCTATGAGAGAGAGTTGGTCTACCTGTTTGTTCACAGCGTACTTCACCTTTTGGGTTATGACCATATGGAGGAAGAAGATAAGAGAGAAATGCGCCAGCGGGAGGAGCAAATCATGAAGGAAGTGGGCCTTACCAGGGAGGACAAGCTATGAAAGCGATAGCGGAAAAGGAATTATATGAAAAAGCAGCGGAGACCATGACATTGGCCTATGCCCCTTTTTCCAAATTTCAGGTAGGCGCGGCGCTGCTGGCAAAGGACGGCAGAGTATTTACTGGCGTCAATGTGGAAAACTCTTCCTTTGGGGGAACCATATGTGCGGAGCGAACGGCTTTTGTTAAGGCCATTTCCGAAGGCTGCAAGGAGTTTACCGCCATCGCCATCGCCTCGTCAGGAGGAAAAGCCTGGCCTTGTGGCATTTGTAGACAGTTTATGCAGGAATTCTGCTCAGACGATTTTCAGATTATTACAGGAGATGATGCAGACTCCCTTGTGGTCTCTACCATGAAGGAGATGCTACCGGAGGGATTTAAACTTTGAAGACAGGATTTATTGGAATTATCGGAAGGCCTAACGTGGGAAAATCCACTTTGCTCAATGCAGTATTGGGGGAGAAAATCGCCATTACCACCGATAAGCCTCAGACGACTAGAAACACCATACGAGGCATCTATACCAGCGAAGAGACTGATGACCGGGAAGGCGTACAGATGGTATTCATCGATACGCCGGGAATCCATAAGCCGAGAACCAAGCTGGGTAACTTTATGACAGAATCAGCGGTGAACACCTTTAAGGAGGTGGAGGTCATCTTATTCCTGGTGGACAGCAAAATTGACAAGGGGCCAGGGGATCAATACATCCTGGACATGATTCGAGATATCCACACACCTAAGATTCTGGTCATCAACAAAATTGACAAGATGGATCCGTCGGTATTTCAGGAAATCTATCAGACCTACGATGAAATGGGAATCTTTGACCATGTTTTCGGGGTTTCCGCTCTGGAAGGAAAGAACGTAGACGATTTACTGGAAGCTGTGGAAGGTTTCTTAGAAGAGGGGCCTATGTATTTTCCGTCGGACATGATAACAGACCATCCGGAGCGGTTCATTGTCAGCGAAATCATACGGGAAAAGGTGTTGTTGTACCTGGAAGACGAAGTACCCCATGGCGTGGCCATTGAAATTGAAAGCTATGAAGAAGCAGAAACCATCACCCGCATCGGAGCGGTCATCTATTGCGAACGAAAGTCCCATAAAGGCATCATCATCGGCAAACAGGGAAAGAAGCTGAAAGGGATCGGCAAGAGCGCCAGGTTAGAAATGGAGGCGCTTTTGGGAACCAAGGTTTATCTCCAGCTTTGGGTGAAGGTGAAGGAAAACTGGAGAGATTCGGATTTCGCCCTGTCCAATTTCGGATATAAGGATATGTGAGAACTATGGTTACAGACACAGAAGCTGTGGTGCTGCGTCAGATTAAGACGGTAGGCGGCAGAAGGATGATCCTTTTGTTCACCAAAAAGTTTGGAAAGATCAGCGTTGGGACCAATGCCACTGAAGGAGGAAAGAATAAGTCGGCTTTAGCCATCAGACCCTTTACAAGCGGCAGGTATGAACTGTTCAAAAGCAGGGAAAGCTACCATTTGAATCACGGCCAGGTACTGAAAAGTTTTTATTCCATTGGAGAGGATTTAGATAAGTATATGGCAGCCTCTTATGTGTTGGAACTGACAGAAAAGATATTGCCGGAGGAGATTCCACAGCCAAGACTCTATCAGCTTCTGATGGATTTTTTGGAGGCGCTGGAAAGGCGGGGAAAAAAGCAGGACACTTTGGTCATGGCCTATATGGTCAAGGCTCTGGATATTCTGGGAAATATGCCCCATTTGGACGGTTGTGTTTGCTGCGGCGCGGGGGCAGACCAGGCAAAGGATTTTTTCAGTATAGGAGAGGGCGGTATGGTCTGCCAAAACTGCGCTGGGAGCGTGGAACAGCATACCAATCCGTCATTGATTTATGAGACAAAATTTGCTATAGTAGATATATTAAAGTATTTTCAGAAACATCCTATGAAGGATTTTCAGAGGCTGGCTTTGGAAGATGAGACCTGCCGCATATTGCAACGCATTATGAAGCAGTATTTGGCGTATCATTTAGATGTAAAAGAACTGAAAAGCGAAGGGTTTTTCAGAGACGGTTTATCATGATTGATAGGGAGGTATTTAGAATGGAAATTACATTGGAAAAGATTGAACTGGTAAAGGACAGAACCGGCGTATCCTACAAGGAAGCCAAAGAAGCGCTGGAAGCCGCCGACGGCAGCGTGGTGGACGCCATTATCGCCATTGAGGAGACTGTGGACGACAAAGGAAGCAAGAAGGCTGCAGAGGCCACCAACGAGACTGTGGAGAAGATCAAAGAGCTGGTGAAGAAGGGGAATATTTCTAAGATCAGCATTAAGAAGGACCAGGAAGTTTTGCTGAACCTACCGCTAAACGCAGGGCTCATCGGCGCCATCGTAGCGCCTTGGGGCGTTATTGCCGGTATCATTGCAGCCTTTGGATTTAAGTGCAAGATAGAGTTGACCAAAGACGACGGTACGGTTATCGACATCAGCCAGAGGGCAGAGGCCATCGGCAAAGAGGTAAGAGAAAAGGGTTCTGTGGTAGTAGACGATGTGGTAGCTAAGGGAAGCGCTGTGGCAAACGACGTGGCCCAAAAGAGCACGGAAATGTACTACAACATCAAAGATGCAGCCACCGATAAGATAGACGAGTTTAAGAGCAGAAAAGAAGAGTTTGTAGACGATTTTGAAGAGGCTGGGGAGGAACTCTGTGAGGCAGCTAAGGATGCGGCAGCAGATGTAAAGGATACCATGTCGGACGTCTATGACGATATGAAAGACGTATTTGAAAAGATTGACAAATTTTAATAAGGATATGCCACTTTAAGAACGAAAAAAAACGGGACGAAAATATTTTGCAAATTAAAAATGAAATCGGAATTATTTAAGAAAAAAGGAATGTTTGTATGCCTATTTTCAAGGAAAAGATTTCAATATATACTAGACTACAGGAGAACAGATTAGATGAGTAAAGATGTAACAATGGAAAAGATTGTGGCTTTAGCTAAGAACAGGGGATTTGTATTCCCAGGTTCAGAGATTTACGGCGGTCTGGCCAACACATGGGATTATGGCCCTCTTGGCGTGGAATTTAAAAACAACGTGAAAAAGGCGTGGTGGAGAAAGTTCGTCCAAGAGTCCAAATACAATGTGGGACTGGATGCAGCGATTTTGATGAATCCGAGAACATGGGTGGCTTCCGGTCATGTGGGCGGCTTTGCTGACCCACTCATCGACTGCAAAAGCTGTAAAGCCAGATTCAGAGCCGATAAGTTAATCGAAGATTATCTAAGCGAAAACAAGATAGAAGGCGTGGCTGTGGACGGCTGGAACAATGAAAAGCTGGAGGGCTATATCGCGGAAAATCATATCTGCTGCCCAGAGTGCGGCAAGAGCGATTTTACAGGAATCCGCCAGTTCAACCTGATGTTTAAGACCTTCCAGGGCGTAACAGAGGACTCCAAAGCAGAAATCTATTTGAGACCGGAGACAGCCCAGGGTATTTTCGTCAACTTTAAGAATGTACAGAGAACCGCTCGCAAGAAGGTACCTTTTGGTATCGCGCAGATCGGTAAATCCTTCAGAAATGAGATTACGCCAGGTAACTTCACCTTTAGAACTAGAGAGTTTGAACAGATGGAACTGGAATTTTTCTGCAAGCCAGGTGCCGATTTAGAGTGGTTTGCCTATTGGAAGGAATATTGCGTAAACTTCTTAAAGAACCTGAACATGACCATGGAAAACATCAGAACTAGAGATCATGAGCAGGAAGAACTTTCTCATTACAGCAATGCTACTACTGATATTGAATATCTGTTCCCGTTTGGCTGGGGAGAATTATGGGGCATTGCAGACCGAACCGACTTCGATCTGACCCAGCACATCAATACATCCGGACAGGACCTTTCCTATACAGATCCAGAGTCCAATGAAAAGTATGTCCCTTATGTAATCGAGCCGTCACTCGGGGCTGACAGAGTTGCGCTGGCATTCCTGATTGATGCATATAACGAAGAGGTACTGACCGACGGAAACGGTAAGGAAGATACCAGAGTGGTGATGAAATTCCATCCAGCCCTGGCGCCGTTTAAGGCTGCGGTTCTGCCTCTTGCGAAAAAGTTATCACCTATCGCAGAGCCTATCCATGAGGAATTATCCAAATACTTCATGGTGGACTACGATGCAGCGGGTTCAATCGGGAAGAGATACAGGAGAGAAGACGAAATTGGAACTCCATTCTGCATTTGCGTTGACTTCGACACGGAGAGCGACGGTTGCGTAACCATACGCGACCGAGATACCATGGAACAGGTGAGAATCCCTGTTTCAGAAGTTCGCTCCTACATCGAAGAAAGATTAGCATTCTAGGCTTATCTTTCGCAACGGATAAGCCTGGAAACAGTGTCATGTATATGACGGAAATGGAGGCTTATGAAAAAATACGTTTATTCATTTAACGAAGGCTCAAAGGACATGAGAGACCTTCTGGGCGGCAAAGGCGCTAACCTGGCGGAGATGACCAGAATCGGACTTCCGGTACCATTCGGCTTCACCATCACCACGGAAGCTTGCAACCGGTACTATGAAGAAGATAAGACCATTGCTCAGGACATCATCGATTCGGTATACGAAAAGATTGAAGAACTGGAACAGGTCAGCGGCAAAACCTTTGGTAGCACAGAGAATCCTCTGTTGGTATCCGTTCGTTCCGGCGCAGTGATTTCCATGCCGGGTATGATGGACACCATTCTCAATTTGGGTCTTAATGACGACAGCGTTGAGGGTCTTGCAGCTCTGACCGAAAACAGAAGATTTGCCATGGACAGCTATCGCCGTTTCATCCAGATGTTTGGCGACGTGGTAATGGAAATCCCTAAGTCCAAGTTTGACAAGGTGTTCGACGGCCAGAAGGCAGCCAAAGGCGTAGAATTCGACGTAGACCTGACTGCTGAGGATTTAGAGCAGGTTATCGTAGGGTATAAGGAAATTGTCAAGGCTGAAATGGGCCGCGACTTCCCGCAGGAACCAAAGGCACAGTTGATTGAAGCCATTCAGGCTGTATTCCGTTCCTGGAATAACGACAGAGCCATCCTCTATCGTCAGTTAAATGGGATTTCCCATAGCTTGGGAACTGCAGTAAACGTACAGTCCATGGTATTCGGTAACATGGGCGATACTTCCGGTACTGGCGTAGCCTTTACCAGAAATCCGGCTACCGGCGAAAACGACCTGTTCGGCGAATTCCTTGTAAACGCCCAGGGCGAGGACGTTGTAGCAGGTGTGAGAACACCGATGAATATCAAAATGATGGCAGACGCTTTCCCAGAAGCATACGCTGATTTTACCAGAATCGCAGAGCTTCTTGAAAAGCATTATAAGGATATGCAGGATATGGAATTTACCGTAGAACGGGGTAAGCTGTTTATGCTGCAGACAAGAAATGGCAAGAGAACCGCCCAGGCCGCAGTTAAGATTGCTGTAGATATGGTAGAGGAAGGTCTCATCGATAAGCAGACCGCCGTTACCAGACTGGAACCGGAGCAGATCGACCAGTTGCTCCACCCGACCTTTGACGATAAAGAACTGAAAAATGCTGTTGCTATCGCCAAGGGACTTCCTGCATCACCGGGAGCTGCCTGCGGACAGATTTACTTCACTGCAGAGGAAGCGGTTGCCGCTGCTGCAACTGGTATCAGACCGCTGCTGGTTCGCGAAGAGACTTCTCCGGAAGATTTGGCTGGCATGGTTGCTGCAGACGGTATTCTCACTGCCCGCGGCGGTATGACTTCCCATGCTGCTGTAGTGGCCAGAGGCATGGGTAAGTGCTGCGTAGCTGGCTGTTCTGAAATTCTGGTTGATGAGGAGTCCAAAACCATGAAGGCCGGCGATAAGGTTTATCATGAAGGAGATTTCATTTCCATCAACGGCGGAGACGGCAGAGTTTACGAGGGCAAGGTTAAGACCGTGGTGCCTGAACTTTCCGGCGATTTCGGCGTCATCATGGGATGGGCAGATGAAATCCGTGAACTGAAGGTAAGAGCCAATGCTGACAATCCTAGAGACGCCAAACAGGCGTTGGAATTCGGTGCAGAAGGTATCGGTCTGTGCAGAACAGAGCATATGTTCTTTGAGGAAGAAAGAATTCCGGCTATCAGAAGAATGATTCTGTCCAATACAGTGGAGGAAAGAGTGGCTGCACTGGATGCGCTCCGTCCTTATCAGCAGGGAGACTTTAAGGCCATCTACAAGGTGATGGGCGAGTTGCCTGTGACCATTCGTCTGTTAGACCCGCCTCTTCATGAATTCTTACCGCAGAATGAGGAAGACATTCGGGCATTGGCAGATATGATGGGCGTAACCTATGAAAGACTGACTGCTAAGGTGGCTGAGCTTCATGAGCAGAACCCGATGCTGGGACATCGCGGATGCAGACTGGCTGTAACCTATCCGGAAATCGCAGTGATGCAGACAGAAGCCATCATCATGGCGGCTATCAAGAATGGCAAAAACTAGTTTTGCTCATTGAATTTACAGCGTTTAGACACAAGGATGTAC
>JAAWDM010000058.1 GCA_022793795.1 Bacillota bacterium | reverse complement strand
GCTTATCCAGCGCGATGTGAAGGACGGCAATTTCTAATCCCCAAAATTTTTGCGGGTGTTCCCTTTTTCTATCTTGACAAAACTCATCCGAAAGGAACCCTCATTCTGGAAACAGGCTCTCTCTTGGTGCGAGCAGGTTACAAGGTCAAGGTGCTGAACACGATCAACTTTAAGAAGTCCATGCACTATAACCCATTCGCCTATCTGCGGAGTGAAAAGGATATTTTGAAACTTACCAACACCATCATAGCCAACACCAAAGGCGACGGTGAAAAATCTTCCGAGGATTTCTGGGTCAAGGCGGAACGCCTCCTGTACTGTGCCCTGATCGGCTATATCTGGTATGAGGCCCCGGAGGAAGAAAAGAACTTCATCACCCTTTTGGAAATGATAAACGCAAGCGAGGCCAGGGAGGACGACGAGGCATACCAGAGCCCCGTTGATCTCATGTTCTCCCGCCTGGAGGAAAAGGAGCCGGACCATTTCGCAGTCAAACAGTACAAGAAATACAAGCTGGCTGCCGGTGTTGTATGCTCTAAAAGACTTCTTAATCAAGCGGTTGGGAAGTCTCTTAGAACACACAACCTAAAACCGAAGAAAGGAGCGTAAGTTATGAGAAAAAACGAGAAAATCACTGCTCTGTATGAACGATTGAGCCGTGATGACTTTGGCAAAGATGATGACCAGCAGCGTGAGAGCAATTCCATATCGAATCAAAAAGCAATGTTGGAGGACTTCGCCGCACGGCAGGGCTTTACGAACATTGTCCATTTCACGGACGATGGCATTAGTGGTACTTGCTTTGACCGTCCCGGATTTTTGGCAATGATGAAAGAAGTGGAAGCCGGGAATGTGGAGTACCTGTGTATCAAGGACATGAGTCGCATGGGTCGTGACTATCTGAAAGTCGGTCAGATTATGGAAATCCTGCGTCAGCGTGGCGTTCGCCTTATCGCCATCAATGACGGCGTGGACAGTGCCAGAGGGGACGATGATTTTACCCCTTTCCGCAACATTATGAACGAGTATTACGCCAGAGACACCAGCCGTAAAATCCGTTCCACTTTCCAGTCAAAAGGCAAGTCCGGCAAGCACCTCACAGGCACGGTCATTTACGGCTATCTCTGGAACGAAGCCAGAGACCAATGGTTGGTTGACCCCGAAGCCGCAGAGGTGGTAAAGCGCATTTTTACCATGACGATTGAGGGCTACGGTCCGTATCAGATCGCCAGCAAACTGAAAGAAGAAAAAGTCCTCATTCCGTCCGCTTACCTTGCCCAGCACGGCGAGGGCGTGAACAAAAACAAGACTTTCAAAGATGTGTACGGCTGGGGTTCTTCCACCATCTGCAACATTCTTGAAAAGCGTGAATATCTGGGACACACCATCAATTTCAAGACCCGAAAGCACTTCAAGGACAAGAAAAGCCATTATGTCCCGGAGGACGAATGGACGATTTTCGAGAATACCCATGAAGCTATCATTGACCAGCAGACCTTTGACCTTGTGCAGAAAATCCGTGGGAATGTCAGACGCTACCCGGACGGCTGGGGCGAAGCAGCTCCCCTCACAGGTTTGCTTTATTGTGCCGATTGCGGCGGCAAGATGTATGTCCACCGCACCAACAACGGCAAGCGCATTTCTCAATACACCTGCTCACAGTACACCAAAGTTCCTTGCGGGACACTCTGCAAGACCCAGCACCGTATCAATGAAGATGTGGTACTGTCCCTTGTCTCTGAAATGCTCAAAGCCATTGCAGAATATGCCAAGCATGACCGAGCCGAGTTTGTCCGTGTGGTGCAGGAAGCGCAGTCCAGCCAGCAGACGGCAGAGGTCAGGAAGCAGCGGACACGCCTTGCCACAGCAAAGCAGAGAGTTTCCGAACTGGAAGTCCTGCTCTGCAAAATCTACGAGGACAACATTTTAGGCAAGCTGTCCGACAGCAGATACGCCACTCTGGACGCTCAATACGAAAAGGAACAGTCCGAGCTTACCGCTGAAATCTCTGTTCTGGAAAAGGCAGTCAAGAGCTACGAGAAGCACGAAAAGGACGCTGACCGTTTTATCGCTCTGATTGACAAGTACGAGAACTTCGACAAGCTGACCATTGCTATGCTCAACGAGTTTATCGAGAAAATCCTTGTGCATGAGCGTGACCGCAAAGGCAGTATACAGACCACACAGGAGGTCGAGATTTACTTCAATTTTGTCGGGCGATTTGTTCCCCCCCGGCGTTTGGCGAAGTGGAACTGACCCCGGAGGAATTAGAGGAAATCCGCAAGCGTGAGGAACGCAAGGACAGGCTTCATCAGAACTACTTGAAGCGGAAAGCCAGCGGAGCGCAGAAGCGATACGAGGACAAAATCAAGAAGCGGAAAAAGGCAGAAATCGAAGCCAAGAAAGCCGCCATTCGTGCGGAGGATATTGCAAAGGGAGTGTTCGTCCCTGCCAGCAGTTTACCGCAGAGAGAGCCGATGAAAGGAGTACAAACAGCATGAATATCACTTATACACAGAACGGCGATTATCTTATCCCGAACATCGTTATCCGCAAGACCAAGCCCCTCGGACACTACGGCAGACTTCGCAAGGCGTATCTGGAAATGCACCGTCCGATACTGTTCAATGAGCTGGTACTATCCGACAAGCTCTTTGAGCATTGCGCCGAGATTGACGAAGCGGCACGAAACCGCATAGAGCTGATCGTGCGGTCACTGGCAGAGCAAAACGGCGTGACCGAACAGCTGAAAGCCGAAAATCAGATGGAGTGGGTGCGGCAGATGAACGCTTGCAAGGCACAGGCAGATGAGATTGTGAAAGCGGAATTGATTTATGATTGAGTGAGAAAGTCCGGGCAGAAAACTGTTCGGACTTTTCTCATATATTCCAAAATGACGGTAGAATTGTTCACAAGTTTTATGGTATAATTTGAATACGAAAATTGAGCAACAAATCGGGATTTATGGAGGAAGTAAGTATGCTAAACAACATAGAGTTCGACCTTTGGGCTGATGGCTATGACAAAACTGTCGGCATTTCTGATGAGGAAAACACATACCCTTTTGCCGGTTATAAAAAGGTACTTGGGTTCATTTTTCAGACCATAATGAGAGCTGAAAATGCCGTTGTGCTGGATATTGGATTCGGAACAGGCACATTAACGGCAAAACTATACGAGCGAGGCTGTTCCATTTATGGGCAGGACTTTTCATCAAGAATGATTGCGTTGGCATCTGAGAAAATGCCAAATGCGCATTTATATCAAGGGGACTTTTCAAAAGGGCTTGTCGAACCATTGCGTAACTTTCGTTATGATTATATTGTTGCGACATACTCTCTGCATCATTTGACGGATGCGCAAAAGAGCGACTTCATTTTAGACTTGCGTAACTACTTAAAAGAAAACGGTAAAATTATAATCGGCGATGTTGCCTTTGAAACACGAAAGGATTTAGAACAGTGTAAATTGAAGGCAGGAGACACATGGGATAATGATGAAATCTACTTTGTCGTTGAGGAACTGAGAAAAGATTTTCCAGACCTTTCATTTACGCAAATGTCCGATTGCGCAGGCGTCCTGATTTTGGACTGACAACTTCCGGTTTGTAAGCTTTTTCCATAAGTTTACCCTGTTTTCAAGACTTTGCGCTATTCCAGCCTTAAAATATGTATCCTTTTCCCTTGTTTTTGCCCTTATGGGCAGGTTACAAGGGAAAGTTTTTTTATACAGTTTTAATTCATTCCTACAACCTTATCCAAGAGTTTTGCAGATTCCCGCTTAGCCTCCCTTGTAGCGTGT
>JAAWDM010000006.1 GCA_022793795.1 Bacillota bacterium | reverse complement strand
TTTACATTCTTGGCAATCATCCCCATGAGGGTGGATTTTCCTACGCCAGAACCTGCAAAAATGCCAATACGCTGGCCCTTGCCAATGGTCAGAGTGCTGTCGATGGCCTTAATGCCAAACTCCATTCTCTCTCTGATGGGCGGCCGCGCCATGGGGTCGATATAATTGCTTTCAATACAAAAACTTTCGCCACGTTCGAAAGAACCCAGTCCATCGATGGGTTCTCCTAAGGCATTGATAACCCTTCCCCGAAGAAATGGTCCCACAGGAAGGGATAGTCGTTTTCCTGTATTTCTTACAAAATTTCCTGCAGAAATTCCGCTCATATTAGCATAGGGCATGAGCAAAACATGATCGTTTTTAAATCCTACCACCTCGGCCAGAACCTGTTTTCCTGACTCTTTACTATATATTCGGCAAATATCACCAATGGCGGCTCTTCCACCTGAGGCTTCAATGGACATGCCCACAATATTTTCTATTTTACCTGTTCGGCTAATGGTCTCAGCCGCCTCGATACGAGGAATCAATTCTCGAAACAGAGTCTCTGCCTCCTCTCAAATGTCCTCTCCCTTGGAAATGTTATGGTGTGGACATGGTGCCTGCACTAGATTTTAAAATGTCTCTCATATTGGAAAGCTGGGTAGAAACGCTGGCATCGATCATACCCTCTGGCGTTTCAATGATGCAGGTTCCCACTTCGTCATCTCCCATGGGAACGATGCGTATATTATCCGATAACGCCCCCAGTGTGGCTGTCAATGCAGGCGAAATCTGTGCCATAGTTCTGGCATCACAACCTGTAATATAGATATAAACCCATTCCTGGTGTTTCAGTTTTTCTGTAGCTGTCTGTAACATCCTGACAATGATCTCACTGCTGCTTTTTAGACTAACCCTTATAATCTTCTCGGCAACAGCCATAACCAAATCTAAAAGTTCATCCTGCGTCTGATAGATCATTTCTTCCTGCGCCAGGGATGCCTTTTCCAGAAACCGCTTGACTTCCTCCTCTAAACGGCTTGCCTGTTCCTCCATGTGTATCTTTTCTTCTTCTCGGCTGCGGGCGCCTTCCTCCATGGCATCCGCCATCCCCTTGGCATACCCTTCTCGGTATCCTTCATCTCGTGCGCCGGCATGAATCAATTCCGCTTCACGGATAGCATCCTCTTTCATCTTTTCCATCAGTTTTTCGCCATCGACTCTGGCCTGACGCAAAATCAATTCTGCCTGTAATTGGGCATATTCCACTGGCCCTTGATGCTCTCTGGTTGAACCAGTGCCAACTCTTGTTTCTCTTTTCTGCCCATCTTCTTCGTAGTTCAAACTTTCGCCGTCAAAAGGAATAAAAGCCTCAAAGTCTCCATCTGAAACTCCGCCTGCCATATTCTGTGATGTACTTGGCGTTTTGGACCCATCAAATTCACCGGCTCCGTTCTGCCCTCTTGGGCTATTCACAGACGATGTTGGCCCCCCCGTTTCACCGATTTCTCCCTCCTGCATGTGGTCAGAATCCATAAAGGCTTGGTTTTTTGAGGGTGTTTCTCGCTCCTCTACTTCCATCTCGGGGAATACATAGTTATTCATTTTAGGATTTAAAAATCCCTTCAGAATATTACGCAATGATGCCGTCCTTTCCACCCTTCAGGATGATAATCTCGTTTCTTTCTTCCAAATCTCTAATTACATTGGCAATGCGCTGCTGTGCATCCTCCACATCTCTCATGCGGACATTGATGGTAACTTCCAGGTCGTCCCGAATACTCTCTGCCATACGACTGGACATATTGGCAAACAACTTGGCGGTAACCTCCGGAGTGGTAGCCTTTAGCGCCAATACCAAATCCCTTGGATCGCAGTCCCGCACGAAACGCTGTACAGACCTGTCGTCCATGGTAACAATATCTTCGAATACGAACATACGCTTTCTGATCTCTTCTACCAATTCCTCATCGCGCATAGATAAGCCGTCAAAGATACTCTTTTCACTGGAGCGATCCAAATTATTCATGATGTCAGCCACATAGTTGATGCCGCCCACCTTGATATTGGAACCAGTAATGATGCTGGAAAACTTTCTCTCCATCTCTTCTTCGATCACACGTACAGCAGCAGGCGATGCTCCTTCCATAGTTGCAATGGCCTCTACCACCCGAACCTGCTGGTCTGCTTCCAACTGCTCGATAACAGCCGCTGCCTTATCTGGATCCACATAGGAAAGCACAAGGGCCATGGTCTGAGGTCTCTCATGGCGCAGGGCTGTAAACAGCGACTTTACATCAGCCTTATTCAAGAACGCAAACTTCTGATTCTTCAGGGATTTCATCACCTTTTCCAGCAAACTGTTGGCTGTTTGACTGCCATAGGCTTTTTCTAATACAGCTCTGGCATACTCAAGGCCGCCTTCTGTTACTGCTTTATTGGTCATACAGTGCTGATAAAACTCTGACAGCACTGCCTCTGTCTGCTCTGCATTGAGGAGTCCCAGCCGCGCTACTTCCAGCGTCAGCATTTCGACCTCCTCTTCCTCCATATATTGATAGATCTGCGAGGCCTTCTCTGCCCCCAGGGAAACGACCACTGCCGCTGCTTTTTGAGCGCTGTTCAATTCTGGTCTCAGCTCAACATTGATTCCACTCATTGTTCGTCTCCTCCCTTCATCCATGCTCTCACAATCTGCGCTGCAATTTCAGGATTATTGCTTACGAACTGGCGAACACTCTTACGCAGTTCCATACTCTTCTCGGCATTAACATCCATAATGTCTGCCCCTTCCTTTGGAGCCTCTGCTGCTGGCTGCTCTCCACTTTCATCGCCAATAGCGTTTGCCATTGCCAAAATTTCTTCTTCCAAAGTAGGCGCAGCAGCTGGAGCCAATCTTTCCTTTTTCTTCTTGCGACTTCTAAGAATCAGATAAATCACTAAGAACAGCAGAAGTATCAGTAATATCCCTGCTCCAATCAATACATAAAGAGGCACTGTATTGATGATATTATAGAAGAATCCCACTCCCGATGGGCTATCAACTCCGCCTTTTCCAAAATCCGTAATCCATATGGATACTCTTCCATCTTCCTGTTCCGGACTAAGGCCAGCAGCTCTAGCTACATGATTCTGCAGCGTAGCTGTATTAACCGCTGTGCCATTTTGGCTATTAATGGTAACTGCAATACTAATATCAGTGACAATACCTCCAACTCTCTCTGTCTGCTGAGTTGTTTTATTATTATCGTAGTCCTTCTCTCCCTGGCTAATGATTGCCTTTTCATCGCCG
Source organism: Bacillota bacterium (assembly GCA_022793795.1). Lineage (GTDB taxonomy): Bacteria > Bacillota > Clostridia > Peptostreptococcales > Anaerovoracaceae > RGIG7179. The sequence goes on along the minus strand of JAAWDM010000006.1, from coordinate 51,623 downwards.
TCAACCCTTAGCTGTCCTTCCACATATTCAGGGAAATTGGTCAAATCGGAATTTTCCTCTGTTCCTACCACACCGCCGGCTCCTGACACTTCGCCATCGCGAATGACCTGATCGTACCAAACCTCTTTGCCAATCAGTCCTCGTCCGTCTTCACCTAATCCTTCTGGTGCGGTATAATCCTCTGACTCGGTAATCTGTCTGCTTACATCCACAGTGCTGCTAACCGCAACCTGTACGTTTTCCTCTCCAAACGGTCCTGAAAGTACGCTGATAATGTTATTGCGGACTCTGTTGTTCACCTGCTCCTCTAACCGTAGTTTCAGCGCGCTTCCCTCTCCCAGGTCGCCGCTTCCACTGCTGCTGATTCCGGAATATGTATTACCCTTTGTATCTGAAATGGATACGTTTTCAATCTGAAGCCCCTTTACAGAATGGGCCAAAAGCTGGCGAATGGCTGCTGCTTGCTTCTCGGTTAATGTTGCACCGCTGCGCATGGTCACCTGGATACCTGCTGTTGCATCTACCAAATTAGAGGCATCCAACACATATCTGCGGTCTTCGCTTTCTGTAATGGTAACTCGTGCATCCTTAACACCGTCAAAATTCTCAATGACCGCTTCCATTCTTTCCTGCAGTGCGATGAGAAATGCCTTAGCTCTTTCACTATTGGTTGACATCAGACTGCTGTTTTCTAAATAATTTTCATAAGCATATCCACTTGTAGGATATCCCTCCATCAGCAACTGCGCTTTCAGCCGTTCTTCTTGGGACGACTTTACATAAATGGTATCGCCCTCTAATCGGCAACTGACCTGCTGTTCTTCCAGATAAGCGATAATGCTGTTTGCTTCCTCTGCTTCCAGCTCTGTAAACAGCACTGTATACGGTCTATTTCCCATCATAATTGCAACAACAATAATAACCACTACCACCGTCGCTGCGGCCGCACCAATCAAAAACTTTGCTGTTTTACTCAAACCGGAAAGAAAACCTTGGGTTTTTTCCTTTCCCTTGCTCCAAAACTCTTTTACTTTCGTATTCAATCCAAATCCTCCGGATTCTCTCTATCTCTTCCGTACTTACTCTACATCTCTGTTATAACTCTGGGCTACTGCCGATCTTATATATTGATTCGCATCAATTCGTTATATGCATCCAGCGCCTTGTTTCTCAGTTGCACCAATAAACTCACCGCTGTAGCCGCCTTGGTAGCGGCAATGGTAAGTTCCGCCGGATTATCAAGCTGTCCTGTAGCCAACAGATATTCTGCTTTATTCTTCTCATCGTCTGTCGCTCGCACATTCTCAATGGCCGATTTAAAAATATCAGCAAATCCCGCACCTATCAGGTTCTCATTTTCTGTCTTCTGCTCTTCCATGGTCGGAAAAGTCTGCCATAATGCTTCTATCGGCCGCGTTGCCAAATCGCTCATATTTATAGTCCTCACTTTACAGTTAAAATCAAAAATAGGCACAAAAAAACTGTTTGTCTCTCTTCCTTCTTCTTTCAAAATCCAAGAAAAAAACCGTTCTGTCCTGCCCCTCTTAAATAACTATCTTATCTTTGCCGCCTTTTTGCTTATATGTGACGTCTTCATCCAAAATAAGACTACAACAGCGACTAGTTGTCGTAATACCGGAATGTATCTGTTTCATCGTGCTAAAAAAAATCATTTCTATCACATCCTCTGTGTTAATTTGCTTGTATCTTCTCTATTATTCTATGTCATGTTTAGGATATGAAAAACAACTATATCCTATGTTAAGAAAGGTAGAATGACTTGACCCTAGATAGTGACGCATATAAAACAAATGTCTGAAACAATTCAGTATTATTAGTGAAATAATTATACCAGCAAATCCCACTTGCGTCAATGCAAAATTCCACTTTCTTGTGTTATTATGCATGGCAAAAAATTCTTTTTTCAAAATTTTTTTCCTCTTATTTTTTATCCTCCTTTTTCTTCTTAATAAACGGGTCTTCAACCGTATCAAATCTCCAATCCTTGGCTTTTCTCCACCGGTATGCTTTGAAATAGCTTGACTTTATTCCTATGAGATAGTATAGTAAAGAGGGAAAAAAGTTCTCGTTCAAAGGCAAGTTGGTACAGCTTTGAAAGCCATGAAAGTCTATGTATAATTTGGCTTTTTATTTTAGACGAGTGATTGTTTTTTAAGTTTCTGTATGTAATATCGCATAATACACATTTTCATTTTGAGGAGGGTTTCTATTGTCAACTGTCATCACTGTAACCAATCAAAAGGGCGGCGTAGGGAAAACAACCATTTCTTCTGCTTTACTGGTCGCTCTCCATCAACGAAATTATCGCGTATTAGGTATTGATTTAGACCCCCAGGGGAGTCTAGGTTTTTGTATGGGACTAGACATTGATAATTGTTCCACAATTTATGATGTCATGAAAGGAACACTGCCCGTTCAGGAAGTCATCGTATCCACCGAAGCTGGTGATATTCTACCTTCCAATATTTTACTTTCCGGCGCCGATTTGGAATTTAATCGGCCGGGACGAGAATTTATATTAAAAAATCTATTGGAGGAGTTAAAGGAGCAGTACGATTTTATTATTGTCGATACCCCGCCTTCTCTAAATATACTTACAGTAAACGCCTATGTGGCCTCCGACGGTCTAATCATTCCAATGGCTCCGGAGATTCTAAGTTTGCTTGGTATCGCTCAGATTCGGGAGACCATTGATACGGTTCGTCGTTTTTATAACCCTAATCTAGCGGTTTTAGGTATTCTATTAAACAAATTCAATCCGCGATTTAATTTGAATCAGGAGGTTCTTGAGCTTTCGGAACAGATCGCTCAGCAAATGAGCAGCCGCGTATTCCAGGTGAAAATCCGTACCAGCGTATCTGTTGCCGAAGCGCCAGCCCATGGTGAAAGCGTTCTGGTCTATGCGCCTAGTTCCAAACCAGCCATCGATTTTCAGGACCTGGTTGATGAAATTTTAAAACATTACGCTTCTAATCTTCCTCCTCGCAGTGCAGAAGAGAAGCCAGTGCAGGAGGGTAAATGATGGCTAAGAAGAAAAGCGGCAAAAGTTCAAAGACGGCTCACGTTCTCAATCTAATTGCAAACCCGCCTCAGGCTGCTACCCAGGACCCTATCATGCCGGAATTGATTCCGCAACAGCCCCAAAGCGAGGAAGTAAAACTGTCTGACTCGGCCCAATTCATTACACAAACTCCGGCCCAATCCAATGTCATACAGTCTGAGGTAATCCCTCAATCAAACCTTACTACACCGCAGCAACCCCTGGTATCTCCCATTGTCGATGTGGCCAGCAGCAACAACGACGTCCTGTCAGAACAAATTTTGCAGGCTCTGACAGATGAACTTGAACAGGAGACCAAACACATTGTCGCAAAATCAGAGACTCCGGCTGCTGATTTAACTGTTTCTGTTCAGATTACAGAACCGGAAGTCGCTGAAGCAATAGAAGTTAGTGACGAAGAAGAAATTCCAAATGCTGTAGAAACCACAGAGGTAGTAGATACTACAGAAGTTTCTACCCCTGAACCAGATTTATCCGTTGATGCTCTTGAATCTGCCGAGCAGACTGCATTTCGTCCAGCTAACGAAACTTCCAATCAAATTGAACAGGATCAGCAAATTGAGGAGGAGGTTATCGAAGAGCCCGCAGACCAAGTTAATCTGGTGCCTGCCTTAAAGTGTATCAATGTCATGCTGGAATTGGTTGAAGAAAAGGTTCCTCTTTATATGAAACTCTTTGGTCTATGCGACTGTCCACGTTGTACTGCTGATGTGAAGGCTCTTACGCTGACCAACCTGCCGCCAAGATATGCGGTCATTCGCGAAGGCGAACCTTTACCAAAGCTGTCTGTTTACGAGAATATGTACGATTCCGTCATATCAACCCAACTTACAAGGGCATGCAGAACAGTCATGAAAAGACCTCATCACGACCCATCACGTTAAACTGATTTTATCTGAATTTAAAGGGGGTTGTCGCACATCCGACTCATTGAGTCAGGAGCGGCAACCCCTTTTTGAAGAATCAAAAACTGCCCCAACACGGTTGAGACAGTCAGTATCAGCTACTTCTTATTTCCTTTTCCTAAAATATCTAAAAGGGCCATCGGAGACACTCCCTCTTCCGCTGCCTCCCGATTGCTATCCGCTGCGACTCGCAATTCACTTCGAAGAATCGAAAGTTCTTTAGGCGCTTCAATAGCAAGGCGCACACGACCGGCCTCTATTGAAAGCACTTGAATGGAAATATCCTCGCCAATCAATAGGGACTCTCCTATTTTACGCTGCAAAATCAGCATAGATCGTCCCCCTCTCCCTTGCTTAACTCCGATAAGAGGTGACGCATCTGATATATTTCCGTATCCAAAATCACCTGCATGGCTTCACGGGTCTCCTCATTCACCGCAATGGGACAGCGGAGATTGACGGTACTATTGGCCACAGGCTCTCGTACAGCACACAGCGTATAGAAACTCAATTCCTCGCTTTCCTTCACATGAAGCTGTGCAAGTTCCTCTTCTGTCAATTCCGGTGCATAATCCGGCTTTAAAGCAAATGGGTTGATTCCCACAAAGGCCAGCGCTGGAGTTGCCATGCTCTGAAAACATAACAAAGTCCCTGCACTACCATGAAAGGGCAAAAGCAAAAAATCCCTTTCATCCTCGAATCCAAACAAACCTTTCGGAAATAGCAAGCGTTCCTCTTCCTTACACGCAATCTGCCCGAAATATTTCGTTTGTATGAACATGGCATCTCCTCCTTGTTTCAAATTAAACCGTCACATCCACCGGTTCATAATTTGGATCAGCTGAAGGCGGTACATAAAGCGGCTCCCCTATATATTTTACAATAACCTCTGGACGCTGAGTTACGATAAACTCAATATCTCCTGGCGTAAATTCGAATTCACCCTGATTCATTTTCCAGTCGATACACAGCTTATCCATCTCATATCGAATATTCATTTCTCCTTCACTTAAAGCAAATTCAGAAACCCCTTCAATCGGCATTGTCATATATCCTGCCCCATTATTCTCCATGGCATTATCTGTCATAATGGCGCTCATTTCACGATCCATGGCCACACCCCCTGTCATCTGCAATGAGAAATTAGTCCCCATCTGGGCCTTTAAGAGCAACTGTCCCTGATTATAGCTGGCAGTTGCTGTGTAAGTCGACGTCTGTCCATTCCCATTAGAAACCGATAGTTTCTGTGAACGGGCAAGGGTAGGTGTAACCTCGCCTCTAGACTCAAAGGTATCCATGCTAACTTTAATGGGACGTCCTTTAATACTTACCTTTCCTTGTTGCTCTCGGGAAACCTCCATCTCGGCGGTTCCACGTACATACTCCAATTTTGCATTGGTCGTTTTCATCTCAACTTGTATAGGAACTGTAGTAATTTCAATCAATGGTTTCATGATGTAATGCACTCTCCTTTCATCTTAACCGGCGCTCCTTGCCCTTATCATGGTATATATGTTAATTGAAATTAGTTCATGTAATCCAGTAAGCTTGGGCTCAATAACTGTGAACCAATCTTTAATGCTGAATTATAGCACATCTGCTCCCACAGATAATTCTGAAAAGCATCTGCCAAATCCACCTGTTCCAACTCGACAACCGATTGATTCAAGGAATCTTTTACATCTGTAAGCCGAACGCCATTGGATTTCAGGAAAGTATCTTGGGCCGCAATCTCTGTATATGCATTATCCAGCTTTGCTTTCGCATCCTCCAGTTTGCCGAACAACGCCTTATATCTTGCTTCATCCTCATCGGAAGCATATTTCCCATCCTTATCACTGCATCTACTGAAAATTTCACCCATTTCCTTCAGAATAACAGCCAGATTGTTAGGAAGTCCATCCTCATCAGTACCATATCCGATGGCATTGATACCTGGTATAGAACTATCAAAGGCGGTACTTTCAATCAGCTTACCGTCTTCGTTCTCTGCCATACCCAGACCCAAATCGATATACATATGGTCATCTTTTGAAAGTTTATCTATCATGGGACCGTATTTTTCTAAAAGTTCCTGATCCTTATTATACGCGTCCAAGTCTTCATTATATTGATCCATTGCCGCCAGATATTCCGGATTGGTGGTTCCATCTGGATAATCGTCGGTAATATAGTGTTGCTCATCTGGTAAAAATGGTTTTGGCACACTGCCCAGATTCACATCAATACCCCTATAATACAGAGTTTTTCCATCCTCACTCCATACGAATGGCACGTTTAATGAATCCTCACCGCCAAAGACATAGCGGTCTCCATACTGCGTATTCATACTCTCTACAACTGACTCTGCCAGAGCTTTGAGCTGCGTTCCCAGTTCTCTTCTGGCTGACCCTGTGGCATCATTGGCCCCACGAATGGTGTCATTGATATATAACTTTTCCAAGTCATCTTGAATCCCGCCCAGAGTACCCCAAGCATTGTTAAAACGCTTGCTCACCGTCTCATTATTGGCGAGTTGGCTGGAAGCATCATAATATTCACGGCGCAGTTTAAACGCTTTGGATGCTGCAATCGGATCTTCTGCATAACGATTGAAATTTCGCTTCGTGGAAGCGGTCTCAATGGCCTTGCTTAATTTTCCGTTGGACTTCATCAAATTGTATTGGTATTTATTTACTACCATATTTGTAGTGATACGAAATCCCATTCTCATTCCTCCTCATTTCAAACCTTATGCATCGCTAAATCGTGCCGTTAATCAGTTTATCCAACATGGAATCCAATGTAGTTAAAAGCTGACATGCAGCCTGATAAGAGCGTTGGAACTGCATCATATTAGTTGCTTCTTCATTTAGGTCTACACTGGATACGCTGGCTCTGCTGTCGTCTAAGTCTAAAGATGTGATGTTATGATTTTCATAAATCACCTGGGTTTCCTTCATGTCAGCAGCCAAAGCGTGGCTCATCTGAGTGAAAAATTCTCGGAAACTACCCTTAAAATAAGTGGATTCCACTGCATCGCCTACCACATCCTTGGTAACATAACTTTGATCCTTCTTCAATTCTGTAATGATATGGTCAATATTATCAGTAGCAGTGGTAGGATAATACCAATTTCCATCCTGTCTGAGTTCTCCGCCTTTGGTGGTATTCAGCACACGGATACTACCTTCCTGCCATCCCTTAGAAATGGTAATATTAGAAGCTGTAATTCCATTCGGGTTATTCTGATCTCCTCTACTGCTAAACAGCGGTCCGCCGTTATAGTTGGCATATTCCTTTTTCAATACACCGCCATTGTTTATCAGAAAATCTTGCAACAGAGCAAAATTCTCCTCTTTTTTCAGATCGTCAGCAGTCAACGGATTTCCATCTGCACCGGTAACATTTACAACGATTGGATTTCCATCCTTATCTACAAAATCCCCTCCGTCCATCTCAAAGACGATAGATGGATCCATAGTATTAGCTCTATTGAATACTTCTGCCAGTTTTTGTGCCAATGCATCCATTGATCTTTGGTAATATGGAATTCCTCGTTTCGTTGCAGCCGCAGGGTCCACATTCAAATCATCAATACTGGCAAATTCCCCTTCCTCTGTTAAGAGTTCACGGAGAGCCTGTAAGCCCCCTACCAGATCATTGTCCCCTAGCGGCGACGACTCAGTAACCTCTTTCCCCTCTTTCCGCTGATAGCGGCCTTTCGCATCTCTTAACGCCTCAACCTGCAATAGATAACGATTATCTGCCCACGCCTCCATTTCATCGTCGGTCTGCGTACCGTCAGACAAGGTAAATCTCTTCGCATCAGGGTCGTATGCAGGATTCTTTGCTAAAGTACCATCCTGTAGTCTAATGGCCTTATCCGCGTCAGAAGTCGCCACATTATTCGGTCCCATATATGGCATTGATTCTATATTTTCCTTAAATGGCAACATCGTTACCTTTGCGCCATAGATCCCATCTACCAACTTGATATTGGTACCCTTCATGGTGATGGTTAACTTCTCCACAGAACTATATTGATCAATTCGTTCTTCAGAATAAGTCACATCAATAGCCATCTTCTTGGAAAGCTCATCAATCAATACGTTTCTTTCATCCCTAAGCTCAAGGGCATTATCACCGCACAAACTAGCTTTTCTAATGGTATCGTTAAGTTCACGAATTTTTACCAGCGTAGTATTCACGCTGTCCACTTCGCTCTTTAATTCATCCTGGGTATCTGTCATCACTTGATCCAGTTTGTTAGCATAACTGTTCATCAATGTAGCCAGGGAACTTGCAGAAGCTCTCAGCACTGTATCTGCATCCTGGGAGCCGGACTCCAACGAAAGGTTTTGCAAAAGGGCAATGATCTCGTTGAGCTGATGTTCGATCATACCAAACTCATCGTCACCTTTGCCGACCTCATCCAAAACACTGGCAATTTCCTTATAGCCCTTAAGTAGGGCTTCCGTTTCACCCAAATGAGATTGTTCGTTACGAAAACGAATATCCAAATATGGATCCCTGGCCTGGGTTACATTTTCAATCAAAGCGCCATAGCCTATATTCAAACTCAGGTTGCTATAAAATTTATCTACACCGCCCCCATAAAGAGAACGAATCTCTGGTCTCTGACGAGTGTATCCCGGCGTATTTATATTAGCTACATTATTTCCAGTCACATTCATCGCCGCCTGCGAATTATAAATGCCCAGGCGCGCTGCGGTGAAAGAACCAAAAGTACCGATTACAGGCATAATAGTCTCCCTTCTTTCGCTCTCTTTGGAGCGCTGTTAAACTCTAAAATCCGTAATTTTATGCGGCATATCTTTTGCTTCTTCTGCCGCCGCATTTTCGTTTTCGTTAGTAGGGCTTGCAGTTTCGCCGCTCTGCTGGCTCATAGCAATGACCTTATCAATTTCCCTCAAATTACACTCTAAGGTATCCTGCGCTACTTTATTAGCAGTCTGAAGCAATCTATATTGTCGCAGTGTTTCTTCTGCAATCCGCCGTGTTTCTATCTGTAAAGACTCTGGAGCATGCATGGCCAGCTGAGAAAGTTTTACATTTTCAATCCCCAGTTCCTTAAGCGCTTCTTCCCGTTTCTGATCACTACCTCGCAGATTCAGCGACAATGCCTGCTCCTTACGAATACATTCATCCACCAAATTCAGGTTCCCCTGACACACTGCCTGGGTCTTTTCCCGTTCAACCTGGGTCAACTGTTGGAAAACACTGCTTAAATCCTGTAATAGCTCTAAATATTTTTCCCAAGTCCAAGCCATCACAGTTCCTCCCCCACCAACAGCATGCGAGCTGCAATCTCACTTGCATCTATCTGATATTCGCCCTGATTTACCTGACGCTTCAGTTCTTGTATTTTACCGGTGGTATTGTTTGTACGCACCTGATAAGATATCTTTGCCGTCACTTCCTTAATAAACCGGGCTTCATCGCTATCCTCTTTAGACAATGAAAGCTGATCATAACAGCCGTCGGCCTGTCGGTTCTTTTCTATTCCGTTTCCCGTCGGGATACTCTTAGCTGTTCTTGTAGCCTTCACAGGGAAATAGCCTTCCGGCCCTATCTTTATCATACTGTACCTCCATGTACTGTCTAAATATCAAATTTGATATTCCTTACTTTAAAAAAACAATTCTACTCACTTTCACTATTATTTTTATCGGTATATTTTCAAAAAAATTAACCTTATTTCCTGAATTATTTCAAAATTTCTTCACATTTCCTTATATACGAAACCATTTTTTATCTATAAACTTACAATAGCAGCTCTGAAAACATCAAAATTGATATTTCCTATATAAAAAAAGCGGTATTGACAATTCAAAACCGCTGTCGAAACTGTATCAAACTGTGCTGTCATATGGTGGAGATTAAGCGAATGTAGTATGCTGACGTCTATATGTATCGTTATCTTTTTGGCGCAGTTGATGTTCCACCTGCACTAGCTTCTTTTCCAAATCCTTTATTTTAGCTGCGTCAGTTTCAAAATTGAGTTGTTGCTCTAATTCTTTTTGCATCTCCTTTAACTTCTCAATTTCACGATCAACCTTACTGGTATCGCTAGTACAACTTTCCCCTTTCTTGTTATTGGCGCTCTGCTCCGCCGATGCCTCTTCCCCGTTCTGCTTCAAGCGGTTTGTACCGGAAACATCGTCTAGCTTTTCCAAAGGCTTCGCCATCTGGCCAGGATCATCAAAATAAATCCTAGACTGGCCGTTTTCATCTTTGCCCACCCAGTAGCGACCGGATGGCTCCTCTTTCTCTCGGGGAATATATGCATCCATTGCAGGTTTCAGGCAACTGTGCATTTCACCTTCCGGCTCTTGGGCTTTAGGTGGTTCTTTCACTCCTATAACTGAAGCTGACAAGCATGCTGTTCCAAAAATCACTTCCATTGCTTCTCCCTCATCTAAAAAAGTATAGGTACTTCTGCTATTCCTGCATAATCTCTTTATCTGAGATTATTGATGGTAGTCTCAACTTCATCAGACGTGGAAATCATTTTTAGTGAAAAGCTATAAGCATATTGGGCTTCAATCACTTTCACAAGCTCTTCCCCTAAATCTACATTGGAGGTTTCCAGCATCCCCTGACGAATAGATCCGCTGGCTGCCGTCACCTCTCCGTTTTTATTCACCGGAATGAAACGTTCTCCCTCTGCATGGAGCATACCATCATAAATTGGCACATCGAATACACCAATTTTCATTTCATCAGTACGCATAAGGGCTTCGGGGTCTTTTACATCGACCACAATATACTCCCCTTCTTCATTTAAAACAAATCTGCCATCTCCATCAGAAAGCTGCCATACAGGCTCTCCATTAGCGCCATTAGGATAAAACTGAGCCAAGGTGAAGGCGCCGTTTCGCGTATAAGAGGTTTCTCCTGTCTGTGGATCATACAGGGCGAAAAATCCAGGGCCCTGAATCGCGTAATCCGTAAGATGCCCTGTAGAAATCACCGAACTATCAGATAAATCGATGCTGGCCTTGCTCATATATGCACCAGTACCCTTTGGTAAATCTCCATCGATACCTTTCACATCTCTGTACATCAATTCTGCAAAAGTTGCTTTCTCTGCCTTATATCCATAAGTGTTGGCATTGGCGATGTTATTTCCCTGTACCTGCATTCTCTGCTGCTGCTGCCAGGCGCCTACCGCCGCATTCCAAAATGACATATTCATCTATCTGCTTGCCTCCCTTTACAATCTGCCGATTTCGCCGGTCGCTTTACTCATCACTTCATCATATATTTTACTCATCTGTGCAGCGCTCTGCAAAGCTCGCTGGGCTGACATCATGGCTACCATCTCATTAACCATTTCCACATTGGATCGTTCCACCATACCCTGATAAATGGCATAATCATTACTGATAGTTGCGCCCTCTCCCACAAATAGTCCCTGTTCATTTCGGGTTAAACTTTCATTATCTGCAAAAGCATATACGCCTAATGTAGCCACATACTTTCCGTCGTCAGTGCGAATAGCTCCTGTATTATCCACCTGAATCTTATCAGTGGTCAGGTGAATTGGCCGTCCCTGATTATCCAATACCCTACCTTGTCCGCTAAGAGCCAAATAGCCGTCATCATCAATAATAAAACTGCCAGCTCTGGTATAACAGGTTTGGCCGTTTTGCTGAATGGCAAAAAAACCGTCGCCTCTGATGGCAAAGTCCAGAGAAAGTTCTGTCTCATCCAATCCACCCTCTGTATAATCAATATACTGATGACTTGGCGCCAAAATGTATGTACAATTTCCCAATTCTTCGACGACCTTCTTATCCTTATTCCCGATCCTGCTGATAATAGCATCCTTAAATGTACTGTCCGTATAAGTATCCTTTTTAAACCCTGTGGTCGACACATTAGACATATTGTTGGCAACTACATCTAGCCGTTTGCTCTGTGATAACATACCTGACGTCAAATTATAAAATCCTTTAAACATACTTTTCTGCTCCTTTCATCAGGTGAAATTATTGATTTTCAATCATATATTCGCTCAAGTACAGCTTCAGCTTTTGAATCGCACGAGCGTGAATCTGTGAAACCCGAGGTTTACTTACATCCAAGACCTGGGCAATCTCTTTCATATTTAAGTTTTTCTGATAATACAGGGATATCACCAGCTGTTCGTTTTCCCGCAAGGTTTTAATTCCTTCAGCAAGAACCTGAACCAATTCTCTCCCCATCAATGCATCTGCCGGCCCTTTCTCTGGTTCCACACCAACGCCCACAAAACCCATGAGCCCTTGCTCCTGTTCCTCCAATAGAGCATCCAAAGAAAGAATATTGTTCGGCGCAGTATTGGCCAATTCCTCCTGGTATTTTTCCAAAGAAATTTCCAGCCTTACGGCCATTTCCTCATCAGTAGGATAACGTCCTAGTTCACTGTATAGCTGGCTGCTGGCCTGATCCAACTCTCTGGCTCTGCGGCGTACACTGCGAGGCACCCAGTCCTGCTTTCTAGCTAAATCGATAACGCTGCCGCGAACCCGCTTTGATGCAAAGGTTTCAAACTTGACGCCAAAGGCAGGATCGAATTTATCTACTGCACCTAAAAGGGCGAGAAGCCCCTCGTTAATCACATCATCCACCTGGGCAAAACTGCTGTAAATTTCTCTAAGCTGCAACGCTATATTCTTTACCATCCCTATATACCGAAGCACCAGAGGCCATTTCAGTTCCTCCCGTCCAGTCCGTTTATAAAGACGCAAAAGCGCTTCTGTGGGAATTGCCTCAATCTCTGCTTCTGTATAACTGCGGTCCTCATACGGATTTTCTTCCCACATGGAATCTGCAAAGGAAAGGCTTCCTACGGAATTGCTCATTTTCCCACCGCCCTCCGTTCCGCGCTCTCATCCCGTCCCGAAGCGATATTACCGATGGCTTGAATCTGTACATCACTTGCAATTTCGTTAAATGAAAGCACATAAAGATTCGGATAAAACTGGGCCAGCATACGGCTCAAATAAACACGAATAATCTGGCTGGTAAGCACGATTGGCGTCTGGGATAGATCGCTGAACTTTTTCATATGTTCTGCCAACTGGGTCACGATCTGCTGCATCAGTTCTGGCCCCATAGCCAGGTAAACGCCCTGCTCATTTTTGGTAAGGGAGGAAATGATTCTCTTCTCCACTTCTGCATCCAATGTGACCACACGAAGCTGTCCGCCTTCGCAGAACCGTCTTGTAATCGTCCGACTGAGAGCAGTACGCACATTTTCAGTAACCATATCCATATCCCGTGTCGTACTCATGGAGTCCGCCGCCACTTCTACAATGGTGCCTAAGTCCCTAATCGGTACGCCTTCCTTTAGAAGATTCCGAAGAATCTTTTCAAAGTTGGCATAGGAAAGAATATTTGGGAATACCTCTTCCACCAGTTCTGGAGAAGTCTTTTTCAAATTCTCTACCAGCAGCATGGTCTCTGCTCTGTTTAAAAGTTCATATGAGTGGCGTTTAATCACCTCAGACAGGTGCGTCTGCATAACGGAAAGCGGGTCGATGACCGTGTAGCCATAAATCTCCGCCATTTCTTTGTTTTCCGGTAAAATCCACCGAGACGGAATACCATATGCAGGTTCCACTGTTTCAATACCATCAATTTCTCCCATAGGGCTGGATGGTTCCAATGCCAGGTAATAATCTACCAGAATTTCACCGCGGGCTACTTCCTCGCCCTTAATCTTCACCGCATACTGATTGGTTCCCAATGCGGAAGAATCGTGGAGCCTGATAGATGGAATCACAAAACCCATCTCCTGAGCATACTGCCGTCTGAATATGACGATACGGCTAATCAGCTTACCGCCGCTGCTTTCATCCACAAGAGGGATTAAACTATATCCAAACTCCATCTCTATAGGTTCTACATTTAAAAGTGCATAGACATTATTGACATCTTTATAGTAATCGGTTTCACTGACAGGCGCTGCCTCTTCTGTTCCCTGCTCCACAACAGCTTCCATCTCTTGTATCCGATTCTTTTCCATTTTACTGATGCTTCTCCATCCCAGAAAGGTCAAAACGCCTCCCACAAGAAATAGAGGAATCTTTGGCGTATTGGGCATGAGCCCTAAAAAGATCAATACGATACCAGTACTCATCACGGAACGAGGCTGACGTAAAAACTGGGTAATAACATCCAGATTCAAACTCCCCTCTGATACAGAACGAGTTACAATCATACCAGTAGCCGTAGAAATCATCAATGCCGGCAGCTGTGAAACCAATCCGTCACCAATGGTAGCAATGGAGTAAACCCCCACCACATTATCTATACCGTTTACCGCACCAATAATCAGTCCGCCAATAAAGTTGATGGCAGTAATAATCAGCGACATCACCGCATCGCCTTTTACAATTTTGGTAGCGCCGTCCATGGCTCCATAAAAGTCCGCTTCCTTCTGTATCTTATAACGGCGCTGGCGGGCTTCCTGCTCGTCGATTAGCCCAGATGACAAGTCAGCGTCAATGGCCATCTGCTTACCAGGCATAGCGTCCAGCGTAAATCTAGCAGCAACCTCCGCCACTCGTTCCGCACCTTTGGTAATCACAATAAACTGCATCAGTACCAAAATCAGGAAAATGATGACGCCAAGTACGATATTGCCGTTGGTAATGAGCTCACCAAAGGCCCTAATAACAGTACCTGCATCACCGCCATTTCCCAGAATCTTACGGGTAGTAGACACATTCAATCCCAGACGGAACAAGGTCGTAACCAAAAGCAGAGATGGGAATATGGAAAATTCCAATGCATCGGAAATATTCATGGTAATCATCAGAATCATAACCGACAATGAAATGTTAGCGATAATCAATACATCCAAAAGCTGAACTGGCAGAGGAATCACCAAAAATAACACGATCACTACAACCATGAGGGCTATACTATTATCCAATAATCGTCTCATCCGGCATTTCCTCCTTTCTCTCAGCCTGTAATAGCTGTAAAATTTTAAGTCCTTACCTATACCATGGTTTCATCCAGCTTCAGAATGTAAACCAGCACTTCGGCGACCGGACCATAAAAGGCCGGCGGAATTTCTCTGTTGATTTCCGCCCCGTCATATAAAGCCCGTGCCAGCGGCACGTTTTCTACAATAGCTACCTGATTGGTTTCTGCCACTTCGACGATGCGCAGAGCCAGCGCATCCATCCCCTTAGCCAATACAATAGGGGCGTTATCGAATTCCGGTTTATATCTTAAAGCAACAGCGAAGTGGGTCGGGTTTCGGATTACCACGTCGGCCTCAGGCACCTGCTGCATCATACGCGACATGGCCATCTTCCGCTGGTTTTCCTTGATCTTACTTTTTATCTTCGGATCACCCTCCGTCTGCTTATACTCTTCTTTAATTTCTTCCTTAGACATCTTTAGCTGCCGTTCGAAATCCCACCA
The DNA here is from genome assembly GCA_022793795.1 of Bacillota bacterium. Taxonomy (GTDB): domain Bacteria; phylum Bacillota; class Clostridia; order Peptostreptococcales; family Anaerovoracaceae; genus RGIG7179. The sequence continues at coordinate 36,206 of JAAWDM010000006.1, read as the reverse complement.
TTGGTATAGATAATCGAAAAACGCCAACACCAGAAAGGCTATGCCGATTTGAATGACTAAGTCAAAAGCGTCATCGAATAAAATCTGGCATGTCTTGGCCAAATCCATATCCAAAAGCCTTCCGAAACTGCCCATCATCCCTGTAAAATACAAATAAATCAGATATAAAAGAATCCCAATTTTTAATATATTCTTTAATGCTTCTACCAAACTTCGCAGTGAAACAAGCCGTTTTACACCTTCCAATGGATTCAGTCGTTTAAACTTGGGCTTCAACGGTTCTGTAGTCACGAGAAGTTTGGTCTGAAACAGGGTAAGGCTTACAGCCAACAGGACGACGACTCCTGCCACAGGCCCGATACAGCATAAAGCGGCAATGATAAAGCGCTTCATCACCTCTGGCAGCACATTTTCCAGGACTACCCCCTGGCCTATCTGACTAAAATTGTAAAAAAAGATATTTTCAATATTATCTCCAATGAAGCCTCCCAGCGCCTTGATAATAACTGCCCCACCAAACAGGGTCGCCACTGGCACTGCGTCCCGGCTCATCAATACATTACCTTTTTTTCGCTCGTCTCTTCGTTTTTTGGGGGTCGCTTTCTCGGTCTTAGACTCACCAGCCATACCACGTTCACTCCCCTCTATCTATCCAGTCAATGCTAATATCCTCTGAATATCCATCAGCATTTGATTCTCTATCTCAAGCAAATACTCGCTCATGGGCGCCACTAAAATGAGCAGCAACACCAATCCTATAATTACCTTTAACTCAATGTTGATGGCAAACACGTTAATCTGCGGAATTACCTTCATCAAAATACCCATACCGACTTGCCCTAAAATTTCTGCGGCCAATATCGGAATACACAACTTAACGCCTAGAAGCGTGCACTCGACGAAAATATCCACAATTCCATTATAGAAAGCCTCGCCGAAACGGACGCCTCCAAAGGGGACAATATCCCCTGACGCCAACAGGATTCGAAACAATGTATTGTGGCCATTTCCTGCGAAAAACAGCAAGATCATCAGCGCATTGAGCACATGGGCCGAAACGGTGACCGAACTTTGGGTCGCAGGGTCATAGGTACTTCCCATAGACATACCCATCTGTGTATCGATGGTCTCCCCTGCCAAAAGGGGAATATATAAAAATATATTGACAACCAGGCCCAGAAAAAAGCCTAGCAACATTTCCAATATCATGGCAATCGCCAATTCAAAAAATGTACCTGGCATGGCTATCGTTCCATCCCATAGGGAAAAGACGGTAACTGCCAATACCAGAATGATTCCCGACTGTACGACTGCCGGTATACCTCTCCTGCCAATAAGAGGATTAAACAGTACGAAACCTGACATCCTCATGGTAATCAGGATAAACAGGGTAAGCGCATCCCAATCCAATCAATCCGCCCCCTCTCTGCTAACTCCTCATCAAAGTATACAATCCTTCAGTATAATCCAGCAGGTTCTGCATCATCCATCCCCCGCCAATCAGCAGCACAGTTATGACCACAGCCAACTTAAAAACAAAGGAAAGAGTCTGTTCGTGAATCTGTGTCACAGCCTGGAAGATGGCCAATATAATGCCCACCAGCATACTCAGAAGAAGCAATGGCCCGCCAATCTTCATGACAACCCACAGGCCCTCCTGCAGCACAATGCTAACTTGTGATGTGTCCACAATCTAGCCTCCCCTCCAAAATCAATTCATTCCTTGTACCAAAGTCGAAAACAGCAACTCCCATCCATCAAGTAAAATAAAGAACAAGAGCTTAAACGGTGCAGAAATCATGGCCGGAGGCAACATAATCATACCCATGGACATCAATGTAGACGATACGACCACATCTATGAGCATAAACGGCAGATACAGTAAAAAGCCAATTTCAAAGGCTCTTTTCAATTCGCTGGTCACAAAAGACGGCAGCACAATTCGCATAGGTAAATCCACGGCTTCTGTATCATTATCAGGCACGTCCACATCTGCAAGACCACAATAAAGATCCAAACTGCTGGTCTCTGTCTGCGCCAGCATAAACTCTTTTAGCGGTACCTGTGCTTCATCGATGAATTCTGTAAATTCCAACTCTCCCTCTGTATAAGGCTTATACGCATCCTCCTGAATGTCCTGAATCGTTGGCATCATGGTAAACAACGTAAGGGTAAGGGCAATCCCCACAAGCACCATATTAGGCGGAGTCTGCTGAGTACCCATCGCAGTACGCAGGAATGAGAATGTAATAATGTATCTGGTAAAGGAAGTCATCATAATTACCAGCGTCGGCGCCAAAGCCAGAATGGTCATCAGAAATATGATTTCCAAGGTCTGTACCTGATCACCGTTAATGTTGATTAATGAATCAAACATGGGGTTCCTCTCAATCCTTCTTATTCTTCCTGACAGCCTGAAACATCTGTCTAAACGTATCTATCTTCATCGGTACAGCGCCATCCAGGCCTTCCATTCTTGTACCGGTTCCCTTTTCCCAAGCTACACCTTCCTCATAGGAAAGTTCGGCAAGTAAGGATGCGCCTGAGCCGCCGCTGCTTACCAAAAAATAACGGTCCCCCGCCCGAACTACCAGAATACTTTGGTTTCGGTCAAGGGAAATCCGGTCAAGAATCTGTAATCGTTTACTGCCTCCAAAGCTGCCGGCGGCGCCTAGACTTCGTCCCGCCCAACGAGTAAAAGCCCAAGCGGCAACTAAAATCGCCACCATTAAAAGCAATATACCGATCAATGACAGTATCTTATCCATTATTATGCTCCAAGGTCATCCTTTTCTTTCGCAATGGCAGCCACTGCCTGCAGCAACGTTTCGTCTTCAAAAGGTTTTACAATAAAATCCTTTGCACCCAGCCGCATAGCATCGATAATGATAGGCTCCTGCTTCATCGCGGAGCACATAACCACGCTGGCATTTTCATCTATGGAGCAGATCTCTTCCAGAGCTTCCATGCCGCTCATACCTGGCATTACAATATCCATCAATACCAAATCCGGTTTTATTTCCTCATATCTCTGACAAGCCTCAACACCATTACCAGCTTCATAAACTTCCGTATATCCGCCTTCCGCCAAAATACCTTTTATCTTGCCCCGCATATATTCGGAGTCGTCTACCAAAAGAATCTTAAACATGAATATCCATCCTTTTTTCTATGATTTCTATATCTGTTATCTATATATTACAGCTTGATTCCATATCCATCAGTCCTGACTTCTACAGGCCTGCCAGTACATTCATATCCGGTTTTTGGAGAATTTCTGTAATACGAACACCGAAGTTATCGTTGATTACTACTACATCGCCCCGGGCCACACACTGCCCATTTACAAACAGATCCACCTGGTCGCCTGCCATCTTATCTAAAACGACCAACGACCCCTTGGAAAAGGTCAGTATATCCTGCACCTTGCTGCGAGTTCTGCCAATCTCAACAGAAACCTCTAGTGGTACTCCCATAATCAGATCCAAGTTCTTCTTCTGTTCCATATCCAAACGTCGCTCTGGTATAAATTCCTCAAAGCGTGGAGGTGCAGCATCAATTATCTTTGGATCAACCTGTGCCTGCGGCGCGGACTGAGAATAAGGATATGGATATGGCGGATACGGATATGGGTACGGATATGGGTATTGTCCATATGCGCCATAACCTGTCTGTGTCTGTTGTTCTACCATATTTTCCTGCTGTGGCGCAGCCGTTTTTTCATCAACAACAGTTTCCTTTGCTTCCTGCTTGCTTTCCAGCTCGGTCAAAGGAGCTGCCTCTACGATTTGTGAATGTTCCATTGTCTGTACAGCTTCAGCCACAGCTTCTGCTTCTACCGGCATGGTCTCAGAACTTGGTTCCCATTCTTTTGCACCTAGCTGAGTTGCTAGCATTTTGGCATCATCTACAGACATCACATCCATAATTTCACTCTCCAACACATCTTCTATTATCATTTTGAACCGAACAAGTACAATCGGTTCTTCTATCTCGGCCAAATAACTCTTTCTGAGATCATTGGGCTCCTTTACTTCGAAAAACTCTGCAGCGGAAATTTCAACAACCTGCCCAAGCATTTCTGCCAATGCAGTAGCCGATGCTCCTACCATCTGACTCATCAGCTCGCACACTGCGCTAGCGCCCATCTCTGGAGACAAAAATTGTCCGCTAGGTCCAGCTAAGTCCAACAATATGTCTGTCATCGCTTTCATATCGTCGCCTCTGAGAAGCATGATACTGCGACCATTTAGACCGCTAATATACTTTGCCGTGGCTCCTACAGCAGGAACAAATTCCTCTAGGGCAACATTTTTTGCATCAACCACTTGTACCGAAGGTGGCGTAATGTTCACCCGATGCCCTAATACCTTGGAAACGGAAACTGCTGAGGATCCCAGACCAATACTCATAATTTCACCGACGGCATCGCTAAACGCCGGATTGAAAATCCCTTGATCCATCCTAATTGCTCCTTCTCTATTCTTTATAATAAATTTCTCCAACTCTCACTGCCATCTGCTTGTTATGTACGCCCATCTTGCCATTAAACCATCTACGGCCGCCGATATTCAGATAGACCTCCGAATCCTTGGGCTTTTTCATATCCACCACATCACCTACGTTTAAATTGTAAATGTCACTGAGCAGGAGCTGTGTTCTTGCAAGTTCAGCCACAATTTCCAACTCAGAATCACGCAGAGAATCGAAAATATCTTCAGACTTATCCTCTCCGCTTGGATGATGTACAGTATTCTCATTGATTAATGCAAATAAATTCGACAGCATGCCACCTGGTAAGCAAACACGAATTTTACCTTCTATGTTTGTAAATCGAGCGGAAAGTTCCACAACGACTACAGTCTCATCATATCCAATCAACTGAACCAACGTTGGATTCAACTCTTTACGAATATACTCAAAATCCAACGGAAGATAATTGCCCCAACTTTCACCCATGACAGAAATCAAATCTGTTACAATGGTTTCCATCATGAGAAGCTCTAAATCGGTCATCTTGTAGTTTGGCGGCAGATAATAGTCTGGATCTCCCTCTCCACCAGCCAGCCGGTCCACCATACTGAGAGACAGCGGCGTTTCTATATGAAATAGAATCGGCGTATCCTCCTGCACTTGCGAGGTATTCAGTTTAATCAAACTCAATACGTCGCTCTCATTCAAACTGTTGGAAAATTCATAATACCGCTGTTCCAAAATGGTCGCAACCCCAATCTCACAATTGGCATGAAGCAACGCATTGATACGTGAATTCACCATACGGCTATAATCGTCAAAAATGCTGTTCAGCATTCTGATATGATCTTTGGTAAACTTTCGAGGACTGTAAAAATCATATTTTCGATATACTCTTTCCTCTGACATACCCTAAACCCTACCTTTTTCTCTCAATATTTCAATATACTTATTTTTTCACCATGGTTTCATAAGATTTTAAGCTATCGCTTAACTCTTTTTCCAAATTCTTACCAGTGATAATCATTTCTACACGGCGATTCTGCGATCTTCCCTTTTCTGTATCATTAGACGCAATCGGCCTCCACTGTCCATATCCCATGGTTACGATACGCGCGCCGTTCAGTTTGCTGTGGTTCTGCAAATAAGCTCCTACCATAGCCGCTCTCTCACCCGATAACACTCTATCCCATTCAGGATCATTGGCCTTATTAGGATCTGCTTGGGCTGTATGACCTAAAATACGCAATTCATCAATAGCCTTTCGAGCATGATTCAGCGCTGGAACAATATCCAGTAAAATCCGCTTTCCAGCTTTTCTTAAGGCAGAACTGTCTCCACTAAAAAACACAGTATTTTCAAAGGTTAAATATACATAACCATCGCCCTTCGTTACCTTGATACGGCCTTCCATATCGTTTTCTTTGACATAGTTTTGTAAACTTTCATAAAGTTCATCCAAAGCCGTTTCTACCTCTTGCATGGTAATTTCTTCCTCTTCTTCGGAATCGCTCGGCATCGGTGTTGGATCTTCAAATGCAGCTAAGGCTTCAGGATTAAAACTTTCTACTAACTGCTCCCATTTCTGTTCATCCATAGTAGACATGGAATAGAGCAATACGAAAAAGCATAATAAGAGCGTCATCATGTCTCCATAAGTATCCATCCAGTTGCCGCCTTCGCCGCTTTTCTTCTTTTTCCTTTTCATAGCTAGTTCTCACCTCACACTCCATGCATCAGGTTCAGGATTTATCCCTTCTGGATCTTTTCTTATCTCCACCGTTATCCTGACTTCTCTCGCTTTCAGACATGAAGGTCAACAACTTTTCTCTAATAAACTTTGGATTAGCGCCTGACTGAATCGACATGATTCCCTCTACAATAATCTGCTTGCAGAGAACTTCTTCCTCATCTCTCGCTCTTAAGTTATTTGCAATCGGAGTAAAAATCATATGGGCCAGTACGCAACCATACAAAGTAGTAATCAGCGCAGTACCCATATCTGACCCGATGGTATCCTGACTTCCTGAGTCCATGCCATTAAGCATGTTAATCAAACCCACCAATGTACCAACCATACCAAAAGCCGGCGCTACAGAAGAAGCCCGGTCATACATTGCGCTTACAGACTCATGGCGAGCCATACTCTGTTCAATATCGTTGAGCATAATCTCCCGCACACGATCCGCCTCGTTATTATCTACCACCAACATGATACACTGTTTAAAAAATGGATCCTTCTGCTGGTTTCCAAGTTCCTCCAATGCCAGGAGTCCGTTTTTACGAGCCACCTGCGCCATTTCTACCAGTTGATCAATATAGCTTTCTGGATCATATTTTTTCGTATTCATCATGATCTTGATATGCTTTGGCACATTTTTTAACATTTGTACCGGAAAGCTTGCAATAACAATGAAGATTGTACATCCTATGGTAATGAACACACTGGACAGACTCATAAAGTTAACGACCTGGTCAATAGCAAGGCCTTCCTTACCAAGCATCATACCTATGGTCACAACTACGAAAGATCCAATCAGACCAATCAAATATGTAATATTCATTTAGTTCTACATCCACCTTTCTTATTATGTAAGAAATACCCAGGTTGATATTTCCAAAAATCAAGAAAGTCACCGCTAAAATCTAATCGGCGTAGCCTACTTTCTTAGTACGAAAAATATTCAATTCCTGTTGTGTTTATCTTCTGTCTTCAATGGTAATCATGCGATGTACATCCTGTACCTTTGCATTATACTCCCTGATCTTTCGGAGAATCTCCTCCGGTGTTTCCCGAACAATATAGTAATCATGATTCATCATAACAATCTTGGACTCTGGGATCACTTCAATACATTCAATCTGAGCATGATTCACCAAAAACTTCTCGTGATTACGTTTAGTCAATTTAATCATGGTTTCACTCCCTTATTTTCCAATCTCAAGACCTTTTGAAATTACATTTTTCAAAAGATTAAAGGCTGTCACATTTGCCGCATAAGCCTGACTGGCCGCCATACCGTCAGCAACTTCCTTCACTAAATCTACATTAGGCATCTCAACATACCCATCCTCATTGGCATCAGGATGGGTTGGATCATAACGCAATTTAAAATCAGAAGGATCCTCTGCGATCTCTGTTACCTTTACGCCTGCAGTATTGATATAACCAGCATTGCTCACCAGCCCGCTCTGCGTTCGCGCTAAAATATCACGGAAGCTATCTTTCCCCTCTTCCGCTTCAAATACAGTCACCTTTCTCCGATAAGGTCCGCCTCCCTCTGTACGAGTGGTATTTAGATTTGTGATGTTCTCAGAAATCACGTCAAGACGTAATTGTTGTGCAGTAAATCCGGAACCCACAATATCAATCGAACTTAAAAAAGCCATCTCTTATGTCCTCCGCATTGATTATATTACTTAGATCTTAAATTGACAGGTTTACCTCTATCATTAGCGCTAGAAAACACGCTAGAAACGATGTTTAACAAAATGAGAATTAACTTTAACCAGTAATTGCTGTACGAAGCAATGAAAAGTCGCTATTGATTGCATCCAAAACATACTGCATCTGATATGTATTGCGAACCAGTTCAACCTCCTGCTCCGCCACATTGACACCATTGCCATCCATTCTTGTCGTTGCATTGTCCGCCGTATAGATCGAAGGCGTAGCCTGACTAACCGCCTGACGCATAGCCTGCTGCTCTGCTTTGCCATTCTTTTTCATAGCGGCAGCCTGCAACTTGGCACGAAAACTGTCCTCAAATGTCACATATTTGGGTTTGTAATTGGGTGTTTCAGCATTTACGATATTATCCAACATCACAGCCTGATTCGTCCAAAGATAACGCATGGAACTCTCCATCATCAGCATTGAATTGCTACTTAGCCAATCAGCCATTGTTCTCCTCCAAATCTATTAAAAATTCGCCCAAAGGAATGAAAAAACATTCTTATTGATATATAATAACCGATATTGATTGCAATGTCAATAAGAACTCTCATAGCCCCCTTTATGCTGGATTCTATATCCTTTGTAAAGACTTGCACTTGGCTTTCCAATCCTTAACGCCCTTTAACTCCCTATCTTATCTATTGGCCAAAGGGTATTCATTATATTTTTTAGGAAGATATTGGGTAAATAAAAATAGCAGCCGTACTGCTGCCATTTTTGAATAAATCGCTTTCTATTATAAGCCCGCCTTATACCCGTACATCAAAATTGTACTCACTAGGCGCTGCTGCCACAGGGACAGCTTCAAGCATTTCATCGATCAACGTGGTAGCCTGCGTTTCCGCATCCTCCATGGTCCGTTTCATCAGACTGATATTATATTGGTTTTGCGTCTTCATGGCGCTCATCTGCATACTCATTTGTGCAATGCTATTCATCAAATCCATGTCTTTCTCCTTCCCAAAAATCTTTTTATAACAGTTTCTTTACATCACCGGTTTCAGAGTCAATCTTATAAATGGTCCTTCGGTTTTCACTAAATAGATACTCACCAACGATTTCATTGGTTCCTGTATCCTCATCCACCTTATATACATGAAACTGCCTGCAAGGAAGCCCATCGATTTCAGACTGTCCTTCCAGAGGATATATTTCATATTCCTTCATGGAATCTCCCTCAAGTTCCAAATCGGATGGTTTCTGTGCCTGTATGTAATCTACCATGGTCTCTACAGCAATCACCGGCTCCTCTAAGTCGTCCTTCTGTCCTTCCTCTTCCTGGGAAAACTGTCCTTCTGAATCAGGTTCCTTATTGTCACTGCAACCAGAAAACAGGCATACCATGCCGATGCACATGAGCAGAAATAAAGTTATTAACAAAAAATCCCCTATCCGCTTATTGGGATTGCTCTTTAAATCCTGTGTTCGCATTTTCATATTCTTTATATTCTCTCTACTCTTTTCCTTTTATCTCCTGAGGAATCCTCCTGTGCCGTTTCTTCCACCTCTAGAAATATCTCCATATCTACCGTTGGGTACATCGCCTGCTATCTTGCCATCCACCAGGGTAACTACCCTTCTCCGCATGATATTCACATATTTACTGGCATGGGTAGACATTACAATCGTGGTTCCCCGTCTGTTCAATTCATCCAGCAGATGCATGGCATCCCAAATGTTATCATCATCCCAATCCGCCGTAAGTTCATCCAACAGCAGAACCGATGGGCTGCAAATCAATGCCCTGGCCAGTTCTACTCTGCGGCACTCTCCTTTAGAAAGTTCTGCTGGATATCGTTTGGCCATTTCCTGTATTCCTACCAAACCAAGAGATTTAGCGATAGCCGCATTGATATGCTTGTTTTTCATGCCTCCCGAACGAGCTGTAAGAAATAAATTTTCATAAACCGTAGATTTTCGAATCAACCATGGCTCCTGCCAAACACATCCAAAGGTTCTCCGCAGCCGATACTGCCACGGACCGAAAAAACGGCTCATACTGATATTATCCAGATACGCCGTACCTTCATCAGGAGGAATCATTCCGCCGAGCAACTTCAATATGGTGCTCTTTCCTGCGCCGCTGCTCCCGATCAGAAACACAAATTCTCCTTGTTGTATCTTTAAATCGATGTCGCGAACCGCCATATGCTTTCGCGTTTCCACTTTATAATATTTCGCTACACCCTCCAATCGAATTTCCGGCATTTCTGCGCTTACTCCTTATCCATTTCCATCCGATTTCCTTCGGTCTATTTCTGATAAAAGGATTTGTCTCCTGCTAAACGCACACTGATCTTTTGGTCTAAGTCGACCACCTTTTCAATGAGCCGTCTATTGATCGTCACCTGCTCCACGAAATCCTTCTCCACATCCAACTCCGGCGCCATTTCCCCGGAAATCAAATCCGTAACCTTCTGTTGCTCCTTTTGTGAAAACTCCTGTCTGCGTGTTTTCAAATTTCTCTCTACCTCTTGAAGCCTTAGAATTGGCTCTTCTCTCATAGCGATAAGCATCCGGATGCTGACCTGATCGTTACGCCCCATGGCCTCCTCAATCTGTCTGGACAAATCCATTACCTCGCTAAGGTAGCTGTACTTTTTTAATTCCATCAGACGCAAATCCTGCAAATCTTTTTCCGTCACCAACCCAGTCTCACTTTCCGCTGGCAGCAGCATTATTCTTGTCAGCCTCTTTAAAGGCATCCTGCAATTCCTCAAACATAGGACGCAAGTTCACAAGGGCTTCTTTATTCCTACCAATCTTGATTCGAATCAGTTGATAATCAAAATACTCATACATCCTGTGGAGCTCATGGCTGATTTCATACTGTCTATCCAAGGTTTCGTCCAGATAGCTTATAATATCCTTACACCGGTCGATAGCCTCTTCGAACTCCGGAAACTCCTCCCGTTCCAGACGAAGTTCTGCAATCTTTGCATCCTTTTTCAGCTCATCCAAAAGCGTAAGAAGCAACTCTTGCGGTGTCATATTCATAATCATCTGACGTCTGTATTCTTGATTTGCATTGGTCTGCATGGAATCCCCTTCCTCATCTGTTTTGTCCAATCTCTTGCTGACTACTGCTGGCCACCCATCATTAAGCCGGCCAGAGATGCGCTCTGAGAGTTCATCTGATTGATTAAAAGCTCTAAACGCGTAAACTTGCTGGTATAGCTATCCACCTGGTCGGCTAACTTATCCTGCCATTTCTCAATCTGCTTTTGGATATTATCTATCTGATTCTGCAGTTCATTGGATATCATGGACATGGTATTCAACGGCGTACCTGCCTTCTGTACCAACAGACCTTTGCTGGCTCCCGTAAGTCCTGCATACCTGTCAAGCTGCGTCTTCAAATTGGTCATGATACCGTTGGACGGAGCGCCGTTTGCCGTGGTTCTTGTAAACAGGTCTTTCACCGCATCTGGATCCTTATCCAGCATGGTACGCAACTTGTTTTCATCCAACTGCACGTTCATGGTACCGTCAGACAAGGAAAAGTTCACCGTAATGCCCATTTCCTTCATTGTGGCTCCATCCTTACCTGAAAGCTGGAATACCCGGCTCATGTTCTGATACAGGGTGGAAAGCATATTATCATTGAACAGGATTCCCTGTTTTGCCTTCTTCTCATATGCCGCAATGGCGCTTTCGCTCATGGTCGACATGTCCTCGTCAGTAAGCGGGTCTTTGCCGTATGTACCGTCGGTGTTCTTATATGGAAGCGTACCATATTGTTCCTTAATGTCCTTCATGATTTCGTTATAATCCGTAATCATGGATTTGACGGCGTCTACAATCTTATCTGAATCTACCTTAGAAGTAAAGGTAACTGCCTCTTCCTTAGGATCAAAAGTCTCATTAAAGGTGTTCTTCAGGGTCACAGTCATACCGTCGAGTTCCACACTGTTGGTGCTGCGGCTCATCTCCATGGTCTTACCGTTGACAGTCACCTGGAATTTAGCGTCAGCGCCCTGCTGTGCCGAGAACATGGCTCCGAGGGTATCATCCTTTCCATAAACAGCTTCCTGTTCTATTCCATCCTTGGTAAACACGATTCTATTGTTTGCTCTATCATAGGAAGCCGTAATGCCATCCGCTGCAGCGCCTGGGTCTGCATTGATTGCATCAATCAATTCCTCGACCGTATGATTTACACCGATATTGCTGGCCTTAATGGTTCTGCCAGCCACAGTAACTTCCAAGGTCTTGGTGTCGCTACCGTCGCCCCAGCTTCCACCTGCTGCAATCTGGCCTATGGTGCTCTTCTCGCTGCCGCTGAACATGGTTTGCGCCAATCCCTCGCCAAATTCAATCTTACTCTGCGCTCCAGTTTCATTGCTGGAGAACAGGAAGGAATGGGTGGTGTTGGAATAGGTCACCTTTACGCCAGCTTCGCTGTTAGCGTTAATGTTGGCCATTACCGTATCCAAGGTGGTATCCTTGGTATACTGTCCGATGGTCTGCCCGTTGAGGACAAAATCATAAGCCTCCAAATATTCGCCCTCTTTATTTACACGATAATATTTACCATCATCATAGAGGACTTTCACCTCATTGCCTTTGGCATCATAATACTTACCGTTTATATTCTTCACTTCGCCTTCCGCCTCTATCTTATGAGAAGTCAAGCCTCCCATATCGTCTCCCAGAAGGTCCTTTAAAGTTTTTCCCACATTCAGATTGGTGGTGGCATTCTTAAGTCCCAAAAGTTCGCTGCCCACACCGCTTAGACTTAAACTGGAACCGGTTTCCGAAAGAGCAAAGGAAAGCTGCAAATTTCCATCCTGGCTGTCAGACGCTAAATTGGACACCTGAATCTTACCTGTTCCATAAGCCTTATCCAACTGGCTCTGCAAAACGTTCACATATCGGTCTGCCAAATCCTCTGCCTTGACCTGACTGGTCTTTCCGTTTATGGTAAAATCATAGCTACCGTCCTCTTTTTTCTCAATGGTCGGCATGGTGAAACTCTTGCTCACTCCGTTAAGGTTAAAGGTCATGGTCTTGCCAGAAAGCCGTTCTACAGTGGTGCCAGTCTGGCTGACGCTGACGCCGCTCATTCCAATGGATTTCTGTTCTTTTACCTCTTTCCCGCTGGTCTTAATCCCTAGGGTATCCTTAATGGCGCCTGTGGCTCCGCTGATATATACCGAGTTTCCGGCGTTTGCTCCATCAGAAAAATGAACTGCGCCGTTCTCCACAGTGACACGTATCTTTTCACTGGCGGCCACCGCCTGCCCTTGGCTATCATACATGGTCTGCTCACCAAGTTTTTCTTTGATAGCATCCGCTAAAGCCTGAGCCTTCGCCTCCGTGGACATGCCGTTTTCACCGATGATCTCCAACTCGCCAAAATCTATGCTGACCTGTCTGGTTCCATATGTAAAGGTCAAACTGCCGGACAAAGTGCTCAGTTCAATGTTGCCCGTCAAATCCACACTTCCATCCGCAGAAACCCTTCTGCCATCGCCTACATTTAGATTTCCCGCCGTCTCATAACGAGCAGCCTTAGCAATCTGACTGACTCCGTTTATCCTCACATCGCTGGAAGTCTTGCCGGTTGCACTTACAAACTCTGCATTTTTACCTTGAGAAAGCATATTGACTGCACTGTTAAAAAAGCCAGACGAAAGCAGGTTCGTACTAGAAGTATAGGAAGTATAATTATTAGAAAAAGCTGTCATCTTAGAGATAATGCTTCGATATGCTTCCTGCTGCCATTCAAGTTTTGTACTCTTTTTTTGAAGACCGGTAATCTTGGTAGAATAACTTTTTACCAGCTGCTCAATCATGCTTTCTGTATCCAGCCCGCTAGCAAGCCCGCTAATGGTGTTCGCACTGTTATACAGACTGCTAAGATTGCTGCTGCTCACACTATTAATAGACGCCATAATTCATCGCTCCTTTTCACCGTGCTATATGCTTCATATGCACCATTCAAATATCTCTTCTTATTTTTATCGGCCATTTATAGCCTACGGTTAAGAGATAAATCCAATTATTTATTTCCAATCTGGATGGAAAATACAGCCTGACGCAAGAATGCATCCTCGTCTTCTATCAGGTCCATAAATTTACTTGCATAAAAAAATCTGCCGTCTGCCTCTGGCCGTACTCTAAGGATCTCTGCATGAATGATAAGCATGGCCTGTACGATAGGCAGTACCACTTCAATGACCTCTCCCTTCTGCATTTCTTCATTGCAAAAGAAAGCGATACCACCGCAGCTCAAATCCACGCTTTGAATTCGCCGCTGTCCTCTCCAGCTGGTTGAAACTGGATAGATAACGGTCTCAAAATCGGCTGGCACTCTCAGGTTCTGACGTGTCTCTGCACCCAATTTTTTTCCGGGTTTTACTACAACTTCATCCCCTCTGCGGTATGCCACATCTCCCATCATGGTCAATGCATCGTCATCCATGCACAAAAGACATATGCTTTTCTGTGCCTCCACTAACTCCGCCTTATTTTCCAGCACTTCAAAACGCATTGGCTCTACTCCAGCTTCTGACAACAGCTGCGCCCTTGCTATGGGAACCTGCCCTGGTCCCAAAATTAAATAGCGTTGCTTCATGTGGTTTCTCCCTTCTCTCTCATGGTCTCCTCGCGCATACGACGAGCTTTATCTGGGTCATTGGGGTCAAAATTCAAAAAATATACATAAATCTCTACAATGGCCTGAAACAGCGAATCTGGTATTTGCTGCCCCAGTTCCAACTGTGATAGCACTGTTGCAAGAGAATTATCCTCATAGACTGGCACTCCATTGTCGGCTGCCACCTCTACGATTCGTTCCGCTAAATAACCAGACCCAGTAGCCACCACCACAGGAGCGCTGGCGCTATCGTCATATCGAAGAGCCACCGCCCGTCCAGCAGAAACACCAGTAGAATCATACTTTGACATTGATACTCTTTTCTCCTTCAAAGATTTTTGGAAATACAGCAGAAATAGTCAAGGCTCTGTTCATCTTCTGAATCTGTACTCCATTGGATTTCAGACCATTCTCCTCTAAAATACGAACCAATTCTCTCTGTACAATGGTCCCGTGGCTAGCCACTTGTTCTGGGCAGGAAATGAGAAGTTCTACCACATCCTTCCGATAACCCAATACCATGTCAAAGAAGCCTAGCCCCTGAATATCTATTTTGAACAGAAACCTGATGGTATTATCTTTTTCAGAGCCGCCCTTCCGTAGATTTCCCTCTGCATCTGGGTCTACCCAAAGTTCTGAAAACATCAGCTTTCCATTCCAATTCATCGGAATAATGGTATGATTTAACGGCATATATACACTCTCATTAATCAGGAAGGCTGATAAAATCTGGCGAAATGCTTCCTGCTTCTCTACGCCAGCCTCACCACTAAGGGCCCGCATGGCTGTAGCCATCAGCTGGTTGGCAAAATGATTTTCCTGAGGTCCTCGGACAAAATCTGTATTTTGAATATATCTCAGCAGCGCTTCATCGCTGATTAAACCGCTTAACCTGGTTCGCAACGTTCCGTGGGCGCCTAGCTGTCTAAATGCCTGAAGGAGTCCCTCTTCTGAGCCGTTTTCATAACGGCTGATGTCCAAGGCAAGTAGAGAAATCAAGCTGCGCGGCAATCCCATATCGTGAGTTTTCTCCGTATATCCAGCCAAAAACGGCAAGATAGTTCCTTGTAAAAGCTTCATAGCTCCAGCCCTATCTGCAGATGCGAAATGCTGTTCTAGCTTTTGAATCATAGTAAGAAGCTGATTTCCATAAGTGGCGGGAATCGAACCGGAAAGCCTGGTAAGAGTTCGCATCAGATTCCCTTCGATATGCTGAGATGAAGTATAATCCCCGTATCGTTTCAGAAATTGGAGAATATCGTTTCTCACACCTTCTGACTGACTCTGGGCATAAGCTTCCCGAAGCAACGTAAACAAAGGCCCGCTAAATCTGCTGCCTCCCCCTAGCTGTTTGGTCAAAAAAGTTAAAAGCTGCCCCTCATCCATCTTAAGCATTTCCATCAGAGCGCTTATTTCTCCTGAAACGCCCTCATCCATACCAGAAGAGACGATGGACTGATTCTCTGTCAATATTTGATATAAGGTTTCTCTAAGAGCCGGCGTATCCACCAACTTCTGTAAGAAAGCCTGAAAATTGCTGTCATATCGTAAAGCGCCGCCAGGGCCTGTGGAATCACCGGAATCCTGCCGTTCCGTCCGATTATCCGGCCTGCTAACCCTGCTGGGATCCGCCGCATTCTGTATTCTCGGATCACCCGGTGTAACCGGCAGACTTCGATTGATATTAGAACTGTCATGCCCTGGAACCGGATTGGTTACACCTAGCAAATTAGGCATTCATCATACCTCCCTCTTTCTATCCATGCATACTTTCCTAAATTATATAATAAACCATACCCTCATGCAAGCAAAATTCCGCATAGACAACCATAGCTATGTAAAATTTCTCACCTTTTACTCGCTAACCAAGATGGCCATATGTGCCAGACTTGCACTGTCGTTTTCGAAGAATTCCTCACAAAGAGCCATTCGGCCAGCCTTGTCATGAAGAAGCAGGCGACTGACCTTTGTCAAAATCTGAATCAAGTCTCCTTTTTCTGTTCCTTCGTCACATATCCCCACCGACGCAAACCGATAAAAACTATAGAGGTTACACAGATTTACATATCCTTTCCACAGCTCCTCTTTGGAATCTAAACGCGGAAGATACAAGTTGAAGAACACAGTCACCAGCAAATTTTCATAGAAGTAATCCAGATCAGAAAACTTTTTATCAAACCACTTCTGATGCGCCTCATAAAGAGCGCTGTCCAGAACAATACTCTCCTCTTCTCTATTGATCGCTACCGTCAAAGCTCGTACCAGCTCCACCAGCGAATGATACTGGTCTCCTGTAATCAGTTGCATGAGTAATTTATTATTATTGGTAAGAAACAGATTTCTGTTCCCGCTAAGCGTCTCCAAAGCTGCCTCTACATCGGGATTACCGATCATTCCATGGCACAGGCCCAGCCATCCCTCTATATCTGGCGTCTCCCAGTCCTGCTCCAAAAGTTTGTTCAGAAGAATACCGAGGACCAATAGTCTATGGGATAATTTTAGGCTTCTGTCCTGTAACACATCGATACAGACGGAACGAATCGCTCCAAAGGCTACCCGAATGGCTGGAACATCCTTTGCAGTAATCTGCTGTTCTTCTCCAAGAGGAATCTCTTCGAAATCGATGCCTTCTCTTTTATCCCACAATAACTGTAATACCACCTCACACCCAGGTGATAAAGATTCTTCCACAGCAGCCGGCGTATATCCCTTTAGCCTTGGAAATACTCTGCACACATGGGGAAGCGTCTTTTCTCCACAGGTAAGCTGCAATCTACAAAGACCTTCCTCGCTAAGCAAAGTACATCTTGCCTGTTCATTCAGCACAAATTCTGCAAACAGATTTCCATTCTGTCCTTCGTCCTTTGGACGTAATCTCCTCATCGTCTTTTCAGATGCACTGGCTAGAGCCGGCGTTTCCATAGCCTTTTTTATCTTTTGATAGTCCTTTCGATCAAAGCTAATGTTCCAACCTGCGCAGCAAGTATTTTTACATGCCTTTCCAATACATGCAAATTCTTTATAGAAGGTCGGTCGTAATATTGTACCAACGGAAACGTCATATCCCTTACTCATGGAAATTCCTCCATCCTCTTTTACTCTTAAAAAGGGGAGGCCGGACGTTCCCGGTCTCCCCATCGTTTCTTCGAAATCCCTATTTGAATCTCTATTCCTAATTGGATTAGCCTAACAGCTGCAGTACGCCCTGCGGAATCTGGTTTGCCTGTGCCAGCATTGCCTGTGCAGACTGTACCAGAATACTGTTCTTGGTGTATGCCATCATCTCTTCTGCGATATCGGTATCTCTGATGGTGGACTCTGCATCCTGCAGGTTCTCTGCCATAGTGGACAGGTTGTTTGCTGTGTGGTCCAGACGGTTAGATACTGCACCTAAATCGCCGCGAGTCTCGGATACCAGGTTAATTGCATTCTTAATTACGTCGATCGCAGCCTGTGCGCCCTCCTGAGTGCTGATGTCGATGTCTGCAATACCCAGAGAATCTACATGCATATCTCTGATGGATAGCTTCATCTGATTGTAGTCAGCGCTGGTATCGCCAATCTGCATGGACAGAGCCTTCGTAGCTTCGTTGTGTACAGTGTATTCCATCTTGAAGATAGAACCCAGTTTTTCCATGCTATTGTAAACGGCTTTTGCATCATCAGCAGCTGTACCAGTATCTGTACGCTGAACAGTCAAACCATAAGGATAACCCTGGGAAGTATCGCTGACACCTACAGTCAGACCTACGGTTACAGCAGCACCAGTAGCATCCTTAGCATTGGCATCAGTAATTGCTGCTGTACCAAATCCTTCGCTGATTCTGGACAGAACTACGTCCATATTTACAGCGCCTTCTTCCATATCGCTTAAATCTACGATAGCATTAGCAGCACCCTGTACGGTATTGCTAGCAGCGCCAACCTTCAGGATAACAGTCTTATCGCCGATGGTAATCTTAGCGCCGTCACGAATGTCGGATGCATCGATTCTGAAGATGGTGTTGGCTCTCTGTGCAGTACCTGCAACCTTACCAGCCGTTACCTGTACGCCAGCAGTCTGGGAACCGCTCAGAACAGAAGTTGCAGAACTTGTATCAGATTTTAATACCTTTATGTCTAGGTTAGCGGTAGTCTCTTCCTCGGTAACAGGATCGTTAACCATGGTCAGTTCCAGTTTGCCATTAGCAGCAGTGTCGATGGTATAGTCGATACCGTCAATCGTGCAGGTTGTAGCAGTTCCAGCTGTAACACCGCCGTCTGTAGATCCCTTTAATACGTTTTCTAACGCTTTAGCAACCATCTGACCGGTTACGTCTGTATCTGCGCCTGCTGCGCCTGCTGTACCTTTAGCTCCATTGATGGTAACACGCTTGGTTTCATTACCGATCTTAATGTCTAATACCAGGTTTGGCTGTGTAGTAGTATCGCCCTTAGCGCCGCCTACGATAGTTCCGCCCAGTCCGTTAAAGTCGAAAGTAACCTTAGTCTTTACTGCATTACTTGTAGTTCCCTTATCCAGAATGGTCTTTTCACCAACTACTTCGTTTGGCTTTTCACCATTTCCGATGACATCCTGTAACATTCTGTCGATACCCTTAACGTCAGTCAGAATGTTGCTTGCTGCCTTTTCAGTCATGGAACCGTCTAACAGCTGCAGACCGTTGAAGTTTGCGGACTCTGCGATACGGTCGATTTCAGTCTTTAATGCGACTACTTCCTTCTGCAGGTTTGCACGGTCTACTTCATTGTCATAAGTACCGTTGGAGGACTGAGTTGCCAGGTAGTTCATACGATTTAACATGTCCTGAATTTCCTGCATTGCACCCTCTGCAGTCTTAACCAGGGACTGGCTGTCCTTTACGTTCTTCTGTGCAGCGTCAAGACCAGTGATCTGTGCTCTCATCTTTTCAGAGATAGCCAGACCAGCAGCATCATCAGCAGCGCTGTTGATACGATAACCAGAAGACAGTCTTTCCAGATTCTTAGCTAATGCCTTGGTATTGTTGGTGTAGTTACGATAGGCGTTCATCGCCATGATGTTGTGTTGTACTCTCATTATATTTACCTCCATGTTTTTACCAGTGGAATCCATTCCGCTGGGTCTGCATTTTACAGACATAAATCAAGTTTTGGATTGTCGCCCGAAGGGCTGCCATGTCCTCCTGACAATGGCGTCTCTGGCTTCAGTCTCAGGGCCCACTTAGACTAAAGCACCAAACCCGCGTTTTCTTTATGAAAACCTGCCCAACCGGGTTACATTTATTTTATCGGTCACTTTCTTATAAAATTAAGAGGCTATTAAAAAATTTTTTTAAACCTCCATTCCTTTCTCCTGCTTTTGGCTTACAAATCAATCCTATAAGATTGTCCTATGTAATCCTATCGTCCGTGGAAACTGCTATCTGCTTTATTTAAAATAAGTAGAGAGGAGTGATTTTGCATGGATGATTTTGATATGAAAATCGGCGTACACATTAAAAATGCCAGAATGAAAAAAGGTATCACTCAAGAACAACTTGCTGAATTATCCGATCTATCCACCAATCACATATCCAAAGTAGAGCGAGGAATGTGCTCTGTAAAACTGAAAAATATCTCCAAAATCTGTAAAGTCCTTGATCTTTCTTTGGATATACTTATTTCCGACACAATGCAACAGCCTGTTCAGACTGATGTATTCAGCACTACGCAGATGACCACCATTGAAAACTACTTAAAAGAAGCCTTGTCTGTCATAAACACAGTAAATGGCAGTACAAATGGTACAGTCACAATGAAATAATGCGGCTTTATGAAGAGAAAGTCATCTCTTCCCATTAGACTTTAGACGTAGACTTTCTTAAGCAACATAAAAAAGGACCAGAGTAATGAAAAACTACTCTGGTCCTTTTATGTTTATTATTTATCCTCTTCCTCTGCCTTGTGGGCGTCTATAATCTTCTGTGCCAGATGGGTAGGGACTTCTTCATACTTTTCAAATCTCATAGTGAAGTTTCCTCTGCCCTGGGTCATAGCTCTTAAACCAATGGCATAGTCAAACAGTTCTGCCTGCGGCGCTTCTGCCAGCAGTTTCTGCCCGCCGTCATCCAGCGGTTCCATACCCAGAATCTTGCCTCTGCGCTTATTCATGTCGCCCATAACATCTCCCATGTAATCATCAGGCACATGGATTTCCAAACGCATGATTGGCTCCAGCAAACAAGGCTTTGCTTCCACAATACCCTTCTTAAAGGCCAGGGATGCTGCAATCTTAAAGGATACTTCGTTGGAGTCTACATCATGGTAAGAGCCATCATAGAGAACAGCCTTTACGTTTACAACCTTGCAACCAGCCAGAGGCCCCTTATTCATACATTCCAGCAGTCCCTTTTCTACTGCTGGTACATAGTTCTTAGGAACAGAGCCGCCGAATAACTCTTCGCTGAACTCAAATTCCTGATCTGATGGAGAGAAGCGAATATGCACGTCGCCGTACTGACCAGCGCCGCCGGACTGTTTCTTATGTTTACCCTGTACGTCAGAGTTACCCTTGATAGTCTCTCTGTATGCAATCTTCTGCGGTACTGTCTTTACAGTTACGCCGAATCTATCCTTCAGTTTAGCCAGGATTACGCCTAATTGAATGTCGCCCTGTCCGCCTAAAAGAGTCTGGCGGGTCTCTGTATTTCTCTCTACCACGAAGGACGGGTCTTCTTCTCTTAGCTTGTTGAGACCAGTTCCCATCTTATCCTCGTCACCCTTATCAGCCGCTTCGATGGCGATAAAATAGGATGGTTGCGGATAATCCAGCGGCAGATATCTGATAATATCGGACTTATCGCAAAGAGTATCTCCAGACAGAGTGAACTGAAGCTTGGAAACGGCCACAATATCGCCCGCTTCTGCGTAGTTTAGTTCGGTCTGATTCTTTCCTCTAAGGAAGAATAGCTTGCCCAGCTTCTCCGGCTTGCCTGCTCTCTCATTATATACTTCGTCTCCGGAATTCAATTTACCGGTTACGACTTTCATAATAGAAATTTTACCAACAAACGGGTCAACGATGGTCTTGAATACAAAGGCAGAGGCCGGTGCATCTACCACGGACATTCTCTCTACTGGCTCGTTGTTATCGTTAAAGCCTGCGTAAGCGCCATGCATCATCGGTGTCGGCACATAGGTTACCAGCAGATCTAAGAGTCCTTCCAAACCAGCTCCCAACTGGAACGCAGACGAACATACGGGCACGATACCGCCTTCTGCGATACCCTTCTTCAGGCCGTTTGCGATTTCCTCTTCTGAGAAGTCCTCTCCATTAAAATACTTTTCCATAAGTTCATCATCCGCCATGGCGATAGCTTCTTTCAACTCCTCGTCAATCTCTGCAGATAATGGCCAGCTGAACGGAATCAGTTTGTCACCAAACTTATCCTTCAATTCTTCGAAGGTCTTGTAAAAATCGAATTCGTCTTTGTCTCTCTTGTTGATGACGATAAATCTTGGCGTTTTATATCTCTCGCATGCTTTCCATGCTGCTTCTGTACCCACCTGAATACCAGAACCTGCATCCACCATGATAACAGCAGCCTCAGCAGCTCTTAAAGCAGCGTTTACTTCGCCGACAAAGTCGAAATAGCCCGGGGTATCGATGAAGTTGATCTTGTTTTCTTTCCAAAGTACCGGTACTACGGAGGTGTTGATGGAATATCCTCTTTCAATTTCCATTTTGTCGTAGTCGGATACCGTGTTACCGTCCTCAACCTTACCCATTCTGTTGATTACGCCTGTAGCCAGCAGCGCGGCTTCCAGGAATGTGGTTTTACCGCATCCACCGTGTCCCAGCAAAGCAACGTTTCTTATAGTTTCGCTTGTATAGCCTTTCATAGATTTAAGACCTCCCAAATAAATTTACAACTAACCACATTATATCAAACAATTCACAATATTACAATGATTATTCTCGCTGGTAGACCAGCTTTCCGCCCATAAAGGTTTTTTCCACCTGAACCTGGTCGATTCCCTCTGGATTTATCTGCAAAACATCTCTGTCCAGCAAAATAAAATCTGCCGCATAGCCTTCTTTCAGCTTTCCTATGTGGGTGAATCCCAACATGGTTCCCGCTTCTGCTGTGTAAAGCCTGATAGCCTCCCGCGTGTCCGCTCTATGGCGCTGACCACAGTCGGTTCCCTCCCAGGCTCTTCTGGTTACAGCTCCCTTGATACATACCCACGGGTCGGACGGCGTGGCCCAACTGGTGGCCGGCGCGTCGGTGGAAAAACAGAACCTGACCCCTGCATCCTTCCAATCTGCAATGGGGTAACACTCCCTTGCCCTTTCCGGCCCCAGGTTCTTCAAATAGCTTTCAATCTCCGCATACAGAAATACCGGCTGGGTGGCCCAACCAATACCAGCGGCAGCGCATCTTCTTATAGCTTTTGCCGTGGGCATGGCCACATGTTCCAGTCTGACGGAAGGCACATCGCTATCAAGCCACGGTTTTTCCTGCCAAGTTCGTTCTACGGCTCTATCGATGGCCGCAGCCCCCATGACGTGAATAGAAAGCTGGCAGCCATGATTCTTACAGTATTCCAGGGCCTCATCTATTTCTTCTATGGTGCAGACCGGCATGCCATACTCCTGGCCGTCCTCTTCCGTTCCCTTTAAGTATGGCACATCGCACCAGGCAGTGCGACCTGATACGCTGCCGTCTCCAATGAGTTTGATGCCAGCAGCCCTGAACTGGTTGGAAGGGTCCATATCCGCTGGCTCCAGTTTGAAATCCTTCTTGTCCTTCACCTGCTCCCATTTATAGTAACCGGCAACTCTAATATGCATTCCCTTCTCAATAGCTCTTCCATAAACCTGGCGGTAATCATAGCTGATCCCTTCCCCCATATCTGAGGCTGCCGTAATGCCGGTAGAAAGCAATACTCTATCCAAATCCAGCAAATTATCCGCCATATCCTCCACTGTAGGCTCTGGCCTAAGATCTGTAACCAGATTCATGGCTCGTTCATAAAGCAATCCGTCCGGTTCCCCATTCTCATCTCTTCCAATGGCGCCTCCCTGCGGATCTGGCGTATTCCGATCAATGGCTGCCATCTCAAGAACTTTGCTGTTGACCGCACACATGTGGCCGCAGCTTCGCAAAAGCAGCACCGGCGCGTCGCTACAAGCGCTGTCCAGGTCATATCGATTGGGCGCGCGGCCTTCCAGGAGCTTGCCCTCGTCATAGCCCCACCCCTCAATCCACTGTTCTGCTGTCTGCCTGCTGCGAACCTTCTTTATCTCCTCCATCAACTCTGCCATGGAATGAATCAGCGGCGGCAGCACAGAAATCTGCTTGCAGCATCCTGCCAGCCTGATAGCATGCATATGAGCATCGACAAGGCCTGGCAACATACGCTTACCGCCGCAGTCTATGACTTCCGCTGCTTCGGAAAAATTCCCACGGCGGAGAAATTCCTCTTGGGAACCTACAAAAGCCACCTTTCCATCCTTTACCGCCAGAACCTCCGCTTCTGGATAATCCTGATCGGATGTAAAAATTCTTGCATTTTGAAACAGCACATCGTACCGATTCTCTGGATTTTTGTTCATACTCGCCCCCTCCTCTTTTCATACTCTCATTATACGGGAAGTCTTAGAAATGCACAACTAAAAAAGATTTTACTGACCACATTTTGATGGTAGATTTGCTTCTGCATAAGGAAATATCAGACGGGATAGTGGAATGCCCCTGCGCTGAATATGCAATGTGATGATTATATGAAGAATTTCGATTTTTTTCTCTATGGGGAAAATATGTCGAATATAAAGACTGTATCATCAATGAAATGTTCTTATTTGTAAAAAATATTGCTGCAACATTTTTTATATTATGGTATTTTCAGGAAATTACGGTCAAAAATCTTCGATGTTTTTATGGTAGATACAAAAAATATCGAAGTCCGCCCGGATTCTTCGATATTTAAGCCGTATATCTAAAAAACATAGAAACCAAATCAAACAGGAATGATTTTGCTATTCCTCCATCTTTGCCACGATTGCCACTGAAGTCAAAATCAGTACGCATCCTGCGATACCGCTAAGTCCAAAGGATTCATGGTAGACTAAAGCGCCCACCGCCAGACTGGTGATAGGCTCCAAAGTGCTTAGGATTGCCGCTGTTTGACCTCCCACCGCCAGGACGCCTCGCTGAAAGAGAAAGACACCGATGAAGGAGCCTCCAAGGCCCAACAAAAATACAGTCAGCCATGCCACCGGCGTAAGGCTGTAAACAAACTGCTCCTGCGCCAAGGCGAAGACCAGAATCAGCGCCGACGCCACCGTATTCATATAGAAAATCAGTTTCAGAGTCTCCATACCAGTCAGGCTGCTCCGCTCTAAATAGATAATATAAAAAGCATAAGTTACCGCAGAAGCAAAGGCCAGTAGAATCCCCACAGGCCCAACGTTTTCCTCCCCGCCGCCATAAAACAGCAAAGTTCCACCAAAACAGAGGGCCACACACACCAGCTTTATGGGTCTCACCTTTTCCCGCAGAAACAGAATACTGCCCAGAATCACAAACACCGGGTACAAGAAATGGATGGTGGTGGCCATACCTGAAGGAATGAACCGGTAGGACGAAAACAGAAGTATGGAAGTACCGCCATATCCACAGATTGTAATCAAAACAATATCCCGCACCTGTTTTTTGGTTAGAGTGATAGGGATATTTTTCAGGCGAAGATAGATATACATAGGCAGCAGAGGCAGAAAAAAACGATAAAAAGCGGTGGTATAGGTATTGCTGCCGCCTGCCGCAGCGCTCTGGACAAACAGGGGTACCAATCCAAAAAACACCGCTGAAATCATTACCGCTGCAAATCCCTTGACTTTCTGATTCATGATCTATGCTCCGATATATTCATCATAAGTGCAAAGTTTATCGGTCAGCTTTCCTTCCCCGCTGATTTCCATAATGCGGTTGGCCACGGTCTGAATGAACTCGTGGTCATGGGAGGCGAAAAGCACATTGCCCTTAAATGCAATCAGCCCTTCGTTAACCGCCGTGATGGACTCCAAATCCAAATGGTTGGTAGGCTGATCCATGATTAGCACATTGGAACCATAAAGCATCATCCGACTCAGCATACAGCGCACCTTCTCACCACCGGACAAAACCTGCACGTTTTTATACACATCATCGCCCGAAAACAGCATCCTTCCCAAAAATCCTCGCATAAAGGTTTCGGTCGTTTCCTTTGTATACTGACCTAGCCACTCTACTAGATTGTACTGACTTTCATTGAAATAGGCTGAATTATCCAAAGGCAGATAGGATGTGGTAATGGTCACACCCCATTTATAGCTACCTTCATCTGGCTCCATCTCGCCCATTAAAATCTTAAAAAGGGTAGTGTTGGCAATCTCGTTTTCTCCTACAAAAGCAATCTTATCCCCTTTGTTCACCCGAAAACTGATGCCATCCAGCACCTTAACGCCATCTATGGTCTTGGACAGATTCTCCACCGTAAGGATTTCCTTGCCTGCCTCTCTATCCATGGTAAAACCCACAAAAGGATACCGCCGCGAAGATGCAGGCATCTCCTCCACCGATAGTTTATCCAGCAGCTTCCGCCTTGAGGTAGCCTGCTTGGACTTGGACTTGTTGGCAGAAAATCGCTGGATGAAAGCCTGCAACTCCTTAATCTTTTCCTCGTTCTTCTTGTTTTGGTCTCTCACCATCTTTTGGAACAGCTGACTGGACGCATACCAAAACTCATAGTTACCCACATACATCTTGATTTTTCCGTAATCCACATCCACAATATTGGTGCAGACCGTATTGAGAAAGTGACGGTCATGGGATACCACGATGACCGTACCCTCATACTCCATGAGAAAATCCTCCAGCCAGTCGATGGCTTTCACATCCAGGTGGTTGGTGGGCTCGTCCAGAAGCACAATTTCAGGGTTTCCAAACAAAGCCTGTGCCAACAAAACTTTTACTTTTTCCTTGGCTGTCAGGCTGGTCATAGGGCTGTACAAAATATCTGCACTAAGGCCCAGTCCCTGTATGAGCCGGCTTACATCAGATTCTGCTTCCCAGCCGTTCATCTCTGCAAACTCCGCCTCCAACTCTGCCGCCTTGATGCCGTCCTCATCGCTGAAATCCTCTTTCATATAGATGGCGTCCTTCTCTTGCATGATCTGATAAAGCCTCTGATTCCCCTGAATCACTGTATCCAGCACAGTAAATTCATCGAAGGCGAAGTGATCCTGCCGTAGCACCGACATACGAATGTCCGGCTTAATGGACACGTTTCCTGTGGTGGGCTCCAAATCTCCTGACAAAATCCGAAGAAAAGTGGACTTTCCCGCCCCATTGGCGCCAATAATGCCATAGCAATTCCCCTGGGTAAACTTTAAATCTACATCTTTAAATAAGGTCTGACCGCTAAAGTTCAGACTCACATTGGTTACTGTTATCACTCTGTTCGATTCCTCCTAATATACCTGCGTCTAGGCAAAACCCTGACACCTGGCTAACTTTTTTTCATTAGACATTTTATTAGTGTATCATACCCCTTGCACAAATTCAAGACTGGTGCTATGCTGAATCCTAGCAAACCTCTCAAAGAAAGGAGCCGTTCCTCTATGGCTGTCCAAAACTATACCTATATTCTGCGCTGTGCTGATGGCAGCCTGTATACAGGCTGGACCAACGACCTTTCCAAGCGGCTCAAAGCCCACAATGCCGGTACCGCTTCCAAGTACACCCGAAGCCGCCTTCCAGTCGAACTGACCTGGTACACCATATCAGATACCAAGCAGGAGGCCATGCATCTGGAAGCCTTCATCAAAAAACTGAGCCGCGCCGAAAAGCTAGCGCTGATTAGCGGCGCGACAGATTTGGTCGGCCTGCTTCGGAAGTATGATTCTCCCGATTCCGACCACTTCTGTTAGCCACTGCATCCAATTTCGATATTTTTTTCTATTTGTATAAAAACATCGAAGCTATTTTACGAATCTGAATATTATTACTATTATTCGAATATTTAAGTGTCATTTTGTCCCTCAAATTGGCCCTAAATTAGAACACTGCCCTTTCGTCCCGGATCTAAGGCCGGATTCGGGCAAGGGAAATCCCTTTCAGAGAACCAGATTTCCCTTCTTCCTGCTAATTTCCTCTGATATTCGACAAAAGTCTTGCTATATAAAAAAATATAGAATTCCTTCACAGGTTCTTCACATAAGACCATAAAACCCTATGAATATTATGTGCATATGCCTCTCAATTCCCAAAATCCCACATTTCCTCATCCATAACAAAAAAACAGGCGTCTACCCTAGCCGGATAGTCTTCGCCTGTTTTCATTTTTAATATGAAATATTCTGGAACCCCACAACTTAGAACTCTGCTGTCTTTGGCGTTCTTGGGAACGGCAATACGTCACGGATATTGCTCATGCCTGTGATATACATGATAATCCGCTCGAAGCCCAGACCATAACCGGCATGTTTTACACCGCCATACTTACGCAGATCCAGATACCACCAGTAATCCTCTTCATTGAGGCCAAGTTCTGCCATACGCTCGGTGAGCACGTCGTACCGTTCCTCTCTCTGGCTGCCGCCGATGATTTCTCCAACTCCTGGCACCAGCAGGTCGCAAGCAGCAACCGTCTTGTTGTCGTCGTTGAGACGCATATAGAAAGCCTTAATGTCCTTCGGATAATCGGTAACGAATACCGGCTTCTTGAAAATTTCCTCGGTTAGATACCGCTCATGCTCGGTCTGCAGGTCAATGCCCCACTCCACAGGATACTGGAATTCCTTTCCAGATTTTCGAAGCAATTCCACTGCTTCTGTGTAAGTCACCCGACCGAAGTCAGAGTTTACGATGTGCTGCAATCTGTCCAGCAATCCTTTATCAATAAAGCTGTTAAAGAACTGCATTTCCTCCGGCGCATGTTCCAGCACGTAATTGATGATATATTTAATCATGGCTTCAGCCAGTTCCATATTGTCCTTTAAGTCTGCAAAAGCAACCTCTGGCTCAATCATCCAAAATTCAGAAGCGTGGCGAGCCGTATTGGAATTTTCAGCGCGGAAGGTGGGACCGAAGGTATAAATCTTTCTAAATGCCATGGCATAAGTTTCACCCTCCAACTGGCCGCTGACCGTCAGGCTGGTTTCTTTCCCGAAAAAGTCCTGGCTGTAGTCAATGGAGCCATCCTCTTTTCTCGGCGGATTGTCCATGTCCAATGTGGTAACTCGGAACATCTCCCCTGCGCCTTCGCAGTCGCTTCCTGTCACCAGTGGAGTGTGTACATAGACAAAGTCCTGATCCTGAAAGAATCTATGAATGGCGTAAGCCACCAAAGAGCGAACTCTAAAAACCGCTGCAAAGGTATTGCTTCTTGGCCTTAAATGGGCGATTTCTCTTAAAAACTCCATGGAGTGGCGTTTTGGCTGCAATGGATAATCCGGCGTAGATGTGGCTTCTACCGTAATTTCCCTAGCCTTAATCTCAAAGGGCTGCTTGGCGCCTGGAGTCAATGCAACGATACCCTTTACCGCCAATGCTGTAGCCACATAGGCTTTGCTGATTTCTTCGAAATTATCTAAAAACTCTGCTTCATATACTACCTGCACCGATTTAAAAAAAGTGCCGTCATTGAGTTCAATAAAGCCGAATTTGTTGGAACTGCGGTTATTTCTCACCCAGCCGCGAACCAAAACTTCTTGGTCCCCATAACTCTCCGCATTTTGAAACAGTTCTCTAAGCGTGATGTCTTTCATCTTCTATTTTCCTCTTTTTCATTGATTCTTCTATTTTTCCGATTGAGGCTGAATTTTATACCACATTCAGGCCGGCTTTCGGTCATATTCTGTACGTTTTATTATAGTGTAACTGGCAGCCGAAAGTCAACCGGAAACCGCATTTCATTACAGAAAACTCCTTTTTCTTGGCAAAAGGTACTCGAGTTATTTGCATCTGCTCTCTCGCCCTATTTCTTTGCGATTCGATAACTGTCATCGATTCTTCGGCATAGTTCCTCCAATGGCACGGAACCGTCCAAAAGCATGGTGTACCAGTGTCTTTTATTCATATGCCACCCAGGAAAATATCTTTCGTTGTCGATTAAGTTCGTTATGCTTTCTGGTTCCAACCGCAGGTCGATAACCTCCGCAGTCTCCTCCGATGCAAGGCCCAACTTACTCTTTTTTACAGTCAATATGGCCGCATACCATTTCTGATTGTCCCGCCGACGCCATATTGCATTGTCTGGGAACCGCTCCCAAAGAAATTCCAACTCATCGCCATACCTTCTGCGAACATAGTCAATCAGCATAAGGGGCTGCGCTTCCTTAAAAACTGCAAGCTCATAGCATTTCTCACTGATATCCTGCAAGACCTCCTGGATTGCTTCACGCACCTGACCGACGAAGGTTCCCGAAGCTGC
Organism: Bacillota bacterium; assembly: GCA_022793795.1. Taxonomy (GTDB): domain Bacteria; phylum Bacillota; class Clostridia; order Peptostreptococcales; family Anaerovoracaceae; genus RGIG7179. The sequence goes on along the minus strand of JAAWDM010000006.1, from coordinate 6,237 downwards.
GGTCCTATAAAGCTCATAGGGTTCTCCTGTCTCCCTTTCTGTCAGGGTTGTCTGTACTTGATCATTTTCATCAATGCTCACAGAAAGGAGGAAACGATTTTCTAAAATCGCTGTCGAATACTTGTACTGCTTTTCCTTGCAAAATCCATAGGCCAAAAGTCTATCGAGATTTACCTTTCGTCCTCAAAATGGATTCTTGTCCATCTACCATACCGTCCTTCTCCAAAATCAAAAACTGCTCGTCCCAGTCGCCTGAAAACAATTTTTCCAGCAGATACGTTCCACCCTGAACGTAGGAAAGCTCTGCCTCTAGCCACTGGGCGTCCTCCTGTACCACTGCCCGGTACTCACCATTATGACAGTCGTTCAGCCCGGTATCCATAATATCGATGTGACTGTACATTTTCTTCCAGTCCTCATAATAGCGCCGCTTTGTTTCTTCATCTGTATCCTGTGTCAGCTTGTCAAAGATAGCATGAAAGGATTCCCTCCGCGGGTCTTTTTCTCGCACATATAAATGGCCCTGCTTTTTCAAATCGAAAATCGGCGTGTCCGTAGTTTGCAGCAGCAAGGAAACACAGTCATCGATCTTAGGCATCACCATTCTGCAGGGAACCTGTACCTTTTCCCAGGACCCACCGCAAAAGCCCATTGCCACCAGCACCGTGGTCACATTTTGCGGTAAATCCGCCAGATACTCAAGAATATGCTGGCGCATCTCCTGGGGATCCCGGTGGTAGATTCGATTTAAGTAAACAACAGGAAAACAGCTGCCTACCGTTTTCTGCGCTGCTTCCACATAGTCTTTCAATGAACTACATGCCAAAACAACAGTTGCCTTCTCCACACTCACACCTCCCTGCAAAATTTTTCGTTTATTTCAAAGCGTAGTCACTTTGGTATGAAAAAAACACTAGAAATCAACATATTTTTCACTTATGCGAAAAATAATTATTTATCTTATCCATTGATTGCTTCCGGTTTTTTTATAGGATCCAATCCCAATCGCTTCCTGGATTTCCTGCTTGGTCTCATACACCACTTGGTCGCCCTTATAGAAAACGACGCCATCCTTTACTTTCTCCGCAACCTTGATTTCATGAAAGGCCGCCGTATCCAAATCTGTCGCCTCAAACTTCACTTCCTGCGCCTTACTTCCACAGCCGGTGAAAAGTGCGCAGGCGATACTGACAATACCGATGACCCATAGGAATGTCAAACGCTTTTTCATATCGAATCACATTCTTTCCCGGAGAATCACTTCTACCATATCACCAAAGCTCTTGCCAATCTGCTTGCGAATCTGCTTCGTGACACCAATGATGTAACAAGGCGTACCCATTTTCACCACCTGCCCCTTGTATGGTGCACCGTCAAAGGTTGCATTGACCAGCAACCGTCCCTTGCCGAATAGCGCTTTGATGTCATAGGGAACCTCTACATAGGCAGCATCCATATCGCCATTTTGCAAAATCACCGCGTTAAATTTCAGTTCCATAGTACATCCTGCGCACAAGTTCTTCATCGTACTCGTCTTCCGTTTCTGGCCGTTACTTTTTCAAATCGAATCATTCTCTACACCTTTCGTAAAATTGAATCAGTTAAAATTCCGTTTATCGCCCTCATTATAACAGCAAAGGCTTCTGCTGCCAAGTACAAACAAAAGCAGCTAATCCATAGACTTTCTCTGTTGCTCTCCAACCGCCCGGCTCACGAACCGGCTTATCTATCAAATCAAGATTTCGTACAAAATTAAACGACCCAACGTGGTCCGCACCGTTGAGAGGCGTGTTGGTTCTGTTAGGATTATTACAACAGAAATATCGCGAAAACATTGCAGATGTAAAGAGGCGACTTTCGCCGCCTCTTGTTTGCTAATAAGGAAAATCTATTGTCTTTTATGCTTTCCCAATAAGCCAGTCGATCAAATTGAAAGACTTGATACCATCATATGATGTATCCAGCCCAGGATTCAACGATAATACAATTTTTTCGTAATTATCATTGTTCTTCTGGAGTGGTGCCAGCTCTCTGCAACGAACATCCTCGCTTGTCATGGATTCTGTGACCTGTACATACAATTTTTCGTCCGCTTTGGTGGCAATAAAATCAACCTCAGCATGATCCACTTTACCGACGGCAACATCATATCCCCTGCGAAGCAACTCAAAATATACCACATTTTCAATAGCGTGACCGCTATCTCGGTTGGGAACTCCAAGCAAGTAGTTTCTCAATCCAATATCGACGATATAATATTTCCCCAGAGTCCGAATATATTCCTTCCCCTTGATATCGAATCGTTTAATATCATAATAGAAATACGATTCCAGAAGCGCATTGACATAGGATTGCACAGTGTGGGCGCTGGGAGCACCCTTTCGTTTTCCATCTTCCAGAAGGCCTTCATTGACCAAAGTGTTGCCGATCGAAGAAACGGAGATGCTGCTGCCGATATTGTCTGCCAGGAAGAGAATGATTTTTCGGAGCAGAACAGGGTCTGTAATCCGCTTCTGTCCTCTGCGCTTTTCTCGTTCCAGAATATCACGAATCACCACAGTGGAATAGATGCCGTCAAGCAAAACCATCGCTTTTTCCTGGTCAAGACCTACATCAGCGATACCTGGCATACCACCAAAACGCATATATGCGTCAAACACTTCTCTTAATTCATAACGCTCACCATGTTTATCAAACACCTGCGTCCTTGTTCCTCCCAAGGCACTTTTTGTTTCCTTTACTTCAAAATCATGAAAATACAGAAACTCACTGAAAGATAGCGGTAGCATCTTGATTTCTACACATCTTCCGGAAAGATAGGTGGCATATTCCGAGGAAAGTAGATAAGCATTGGAGCCTGTAATATAGATATCGCAATCAAAGTCGACTTGAAAGGAATTCACCGTATCCTCCCATTCTGTAATACGCTGCAATTCATCAAAGAATAGATACATCCGCTTTCCAGGAATGATCCGTTCTTTTACATAGTAGTAAAAATCATCAGCGGACATTTTTTTGAACTCATGAGTTTCAAAATTCATTTCGATAATCTGATCATCTGTGACGCCCGTTTCCCTTAAGTGCTCCACCATCAACTTAAGCAGACTTGATTTTCCGCAGCGTCGAATACCGGTCACTACTTTGACTGGTTCTGTATCTTAAAATGCAATGATTTTATTGAGATATAAATCTCGCTTTTTTAATTCATGGGTATCTATCATTGATTTGCACCTCCATGCGCTCAAATTGTAGCATAAACTACATATTTCGACAGATGACCTGCTTGGGCTGTACTGAACATTTCACGGATTAACACAGGAAGCCCTCGCATAGCACACGACTGTTTTCCTCCTGTTCTTCTTTTTCTTTCATTCTTGTTTTTCTGGGAATGATAGGATACAATAATTCAAAATACAAATCGTTCTTATGACCAAGACAAATAACCATCCGAAGTTTACGGGAGTAGTAGAGATATGAATATTTCTCAGATTCAATATGTTTTAGCGGTAGCGAAAAATTCCAGCTTTACTAAGGCAGCGCAGGAACTGCACATTTCCCAGCCGGCGCTCAGTTCGAATATTCAAAAATTAGAAGAGGAACTGGGAACAGCACTGTTTAACCGTGCGTCCTTTCCTGTACAGCTAACCCGAAGAAGCGCTGATTGCACTTCTTCGCAGCATTATCGCCGAGTCCTGTTAGCTAAAGGAAGTGAAACAATACCGTCGCAAAAATTCCACCCAGCACGATAGATAAGATCACTCTTTCCAAGAAGATGACAAATAATTCAGGCAGCGCCGTGTCGCCATGAACGTCTATTACTTCACCGTCAAATTCCTTTATTTCTCCCGGCTCAGCAATTTTAAGGATCTTTTCATCATCAATGACAATATCTCCGACAGGCTGGTCATAGCCCTCTGTCAATTCAGAAATCAGTCTACAGTTTCTCAGTAAAATCATTTTCAATACACGTCTCCTTTATTACTCCGATTGTATCATTTTCTACCGAAAAGAGTAGCACAGCCATTTTGTAAAAATAAGAACCATTTTGGCATATTTTTTATAGTCCATTTTTCCGCTAATTCTACAAAATGTTTCATCTTCTTTTCCTGTATATACCTCTTGATTGCCGCTTCCTTGGGCCCTACGGTATTCATATAGCGTCCCTCTTTCTTACAATCAGGCTTGCACAACTCTATAGGGCTTTTGGGGTATGACCTTCGATGCACACCCACATAGCGAGTGGTTTTCTGTCTTGTCCACTCCCCCTCGACTGGGCTTATAGCCCGTAAAAAACCGCCCTGCTGAATTTATCGTTCAGCAGGGCGGTTCGCTTGCCCTTATTAATCATTCTCTTGCGTGACCGGGTTGAAATGAATCGTATCAAACCAGTATCGCAAGGCAAAGTGACAGTTCAAAAACCTGTATTCATGCGGGTTTACAACCTCTTGACCCTTATTCCCACTCAATGGTGCCGCTTGGCTTTGGTGTCAAATCGAAGACTACTCTGTTGACGCCTTCCACCTCGCTGGTGATTCGCTGTGTAATATGCTGCAGCAGTGCAAACGGAACATCCTCTACAGTTGCAGTCATTGCATCCACCGTGTTGACTGCACGAAGGATGACAGGATATGCAAAGGTTCTTTTCCCATCCTTGATGCCTACGGATTTAAAGTCAGGCACAGCGGTAAAATACTGCCAAACCTTTCCCTCTAAACCGTTCTTGGCAAATTCTTCTCTTAAGATAGCATCCGACTCGCGAACTGCCTCCAGTCTGTCACGGGTGATTGCTCCTAGACAGCGAACTCCCAGTCCCGGGCCAGGGAACGGCTGACGGAATACCATGCTGTCAGGAAGACCCAAGGCTTTGCCCACTACTCGCACCTCATCTTTAAACAGCAGGCGCACTGGTTCTACCAGCTCAAACTGTAAATCCTCCGGCAGACCTCCCACATTGTGATGGGCTTTTACGCCGTCGCTTTCCAAAATATCTGGATAGATGGTGCCCTGCGCCAGGAATTCAATGCCCTCCTGCTTACGGGCCTCCTCCTCAAAGACACGAATGAATTCCGCGCCGATAATCTTTCTCTTCTGCTCCGGCTCTGCCACGCCAGCCAGCTTGTCCAGGAACCGATCCACTGCATCCACATAAATCAGATTGGCTTTCATCTGATTGCGGAATACTTCCACCACCTGTTCCGGCTCCCCTTTTCTAAGCAGGCCATGGTTCACATGTACGCATACCAGCTGGGCGCCTATGGCTTTAATCAGCAAAGCCGCTACTACCGACGAGTCCACACCGCCTGACAGGGCCAGCAGCACCTTTTTATCTCCCACTTGAGCCTGAATCTCCTTGATTTGCTCAGCAATAAACGCTTCCGCAAGAGCCGGCGTGGTAATCCGCTCCATGGAAGCAGGACGCATATTTTCCATAGTATATTCCTCCTAATTACAAATCATCTTTGACAATTATCCACCTTTTTCAAAATCTTCCGCCCCATGGATCAGGGGAGCGTTTTTCTATGGGTTTATTATATCCTAAACAAATGTTATCTTCAATACCATTCGACAGAATTTGCGAATGTCTTTGGGCACAATAAAATCTTATCGACGATACATTTTCTCATATCTGTCTCATTTTCCTTGAAACCCTTGCAAAATCAACCTCTCTGGGATACACCTGTCTCACGTCTCATATGATATCTATGAGGTGACCAACAGGCAAGCAAAACATTTCTGGGCGAGGATGCTGAAATCGTAAGAAATCCATTATATCAGAAACAGCAGGCGGCTATTGCAAAATAGTTTCTGCTCCATCAAAAAACTGTGCAAAACCTGACTAAGTTTCGCACAGTCTAATGTCCTATACAAATAGCTGATTTAAAATCAGAGCGCCTGCCATGCATTTTAGTTCCCAGGAAAATATCCACCCTAGCTATCATTCAAATGCATGGCAATCCTACTTCTCAAGGGGATTTCAGAAATAACCTTACTGACCATTAGGCGGATTATTGTAGAAAACTACACTACTCTCAAACAGCAGACAATAAGTTAGTATCAGTTGCAGCAGTTTTACTACCATACAAAATTACACTACTCTCAAACGAAATGAGGTGAAGTTATGGGTTTTTCCGAGTTTTACTACCATACAAAATTATACTACTCTCAAACTGCCGCCGCTTAATCTGGCACGAAAAAATAGTTTTACTACCATACAAAATTACACTACTCTCAAACAAG
>JAAWDM010000057.1 GCA_022793795.1 Bacillota bacterium | reverse complement strand
CCTTCGTTATCTCTAGCCGGCAGCATTTTGCCTGCATTGTATTTGCTCGGTGCGAAAGGAATATCGATGACGCCGGCCTGGAAGGCTCTTACCACTCCAACTGCCAGGTCTCCTTCCCCCAGTTCAAAACATTTATCCACGATGCAGCGAGTCTCTGCAGAAATAATCATCATTTCCTGTACCACATGGCTGGTGTTGGACAGTTCCTGGTCTCCCAACATACTAATAATCTGTTTCGTGCAGCGGAGCCCTTGGGCGTTGGCTTCTTTGGTCGGTACCCCCAGGGCCTCGTGCGGCGTCTTGACGATAACCTTGGTGGCTTTGGACAGAGCTGCAATGGTGCTGCCCCAGGAAATCACAGAAAATGCCTTGGCTTCATCCTGTGGGAATCCTCCCATCCACTGATGAAGTACCGTGGTTACCACCACATCGTTATAGCCGTATTTATGTAAATATTCTTCGGTAAGGGATTCCAGGGTACGGATGGCAGCCACGTCCTGTACCAGATTTCCGCACTGTCCGTATCCTACGGTGATGTTCTTTACCCCCTGCTCTGCTGCCAAGAGGCTTTCGATGATGGCCACCGCATGGGAAATACAAGGAGGAACCAGGGTTCCGGTCAGAGGGCCGTAAGGCTCTCTGTTGATGCTGATACCGGCTTCTTCATAGATGCCGGTCAGCCGGTCGCAATACTGCCAGTTCTTAATGGTGGTTTCCAGCGGTACATTTTTGGCATAAGGAATGTTATAGGAAATTCCGCCGCCTTCATAGCTGGTAAATCCGCCTGCATAGCTGATTTCTGTCAACAGGCGGGCATCCGGCGTGCCGTGGCGAATCTGTACCGGCGTGTTGAGAGAATCGATAATCTGACGACATGCGTCTACTCCGTGATTGACCACAGGCAATCCGTTGAGCATGGATTTACACTCGCGAACCGACTCCTGAATACCTTCCTCTGCCTCCTTATATCTGTTTTGGCGGGTGTAACTGTCGATGGTGGTGGGCAGCAAGTCGGCCTCGCCCTGATCCTGTAAATAGGTCAAAAGGTCTATGTGATCCTGTACCAGCGCCACGCCTGCCCGAGGCTGAACTAAAGTCTTCCGTTCCGTCTTTGCCTTCACCAGCTTTTTGCCAAAGTTCTTGCTTTCCTCCATCTTCTCATGAAAAGCGACAGCTTCGTCAAAATTCACAGCCTTGCCGGTTGGCCACTGGTTTAAAATCTCACTTTGCTGTGCGTAAAACTCATCGTTGGTCATCTTCTTATTTTGCAGTTCCATGGGATATTAACTCCTTTTTCATGATGTTTAATGCGATGTCTGGCTCATACTCGCCGAGCAGTCCCATCGCTGATAAAATATATGCTTTGTCTACCAATACTTCTACTTGCCGCGGTTTCAGTCCTTCTGGCTCCGCTGGGTTATACAGGCCATAAGATGCAATTTGTCTCACTTTGTCCGTATGAATCAGCGAACCTCCTGTGATTACCATCCGCTCCACCTGTCTGAGATCCTTTCCTGCCTGAACAAAGGTCTCTCCCATAGGTGTGTAGGTCAGTTCCACCTTGCCTGCATGTCTGGTCATACCTACCTTAACCGCCATGGCTGCCAATGCGAAATCCAATCGTTTCAACTCTTCTGTTGTCGGCCGCCTATCTGGATTTTCGGTAATCTCCTTTAGGAGTCTCATAAGTTCTGACTCCGAAAGTTCTGCAAGGCTGCAAAGGCTTTCTCTGCCCACAGCTTCTACAATGCCCAGAGCGCTGTATCGCATACCGATATCGCCCTCCACCGTCCGTTTTGCAAAGGGCTCTGGCAGTCCTTTCAGCACGGTATTGGCTCGCTCCGGCGTTCCTTGACTCATGGAATAGACATCGGTGGTAGCGCCGCCTACATCTATGGCCACCAAGTCGCCCAAGCCTTTGGTATGGGCCGTACCTTTGGAAAGCAGTTCCATGGCCTTTAATACCGCTCCTGGTGTGGGCATCATGATGCCGGAAATCAACTCGCTGGCTTTAGATAAGCCTTTGGCCTTGATGATTTGCCGAAGAAACAGTTCCCGAATTTGGGTCTGGGCCGGTTCCACATTCAACTCTCCCAGCCGAGGCATGACATTTTCGCAGATGGATGCAGTCTTACCCGCCTCTTCCAGAATTTTCTGACATTTTCTTCTCACTGTGCGATTGCCGGCTATGAGAATGGGAAAGGTCTCCTCCATCTCTGCCAGCATCCTGGCGTTTTGCAGAATATTGTCCTTGTTTCCTCCATCGGTGCCGCCGGTCAAAAGGAAGATGTCTGGCTTCATCTGCCCGATCTCCTCTATATCCTCCTCAGTCAGTTCATAGGAATAGACCTTCATCACCTTGGCTCCAGCGCCCAAAGCCGCCTGCCTGGCCGCCTCCGCCGTCAGTTCTGGTACCAGTCCGCTGGCAATCATCTTCAGGCCGCCCGCTGCACTGGAACAGCCATAGCGAGCAGTGTATGTCAGATGTCCCGTCTGTTCCTCCAGAATAGCCATGGCCTTTTCCAATCCTTCGCCGATGTCAGTCTTTACCGTGGTATCGCTGGCCGCTGTACCTAGCAGCTGCTCCTCATCTAAATCCACCGCCGTTACCTTGGTATTGGTGCTTCCGAAATCGATCAATAAAATCGGATTCATTCTCTCACCAACCTATTCTATATGAAAGTCTTTTTTCAGGGCTGCGATGGTCTCTTCCGGCGCTGTGCCCGGGCCGAATACCCTATCAAATCCCATTTTCTTAAATCTCTCTTCCACCTGATCGAAAGGCTGTTTTCCTACGACGATGTTGCCGCCTACATAGAGCAGAATACCCTTTAGCCCCGCTTCATCGCACTTATCCCGAAGACCTCTACAATCCAGTTCTCCGTGGCCGTACAGGGACGAAACCATGATGCCGTCGGCTGCCGTCTCTACTGCTGCCGATATGAACTCCTCCTGGGACACCATGACACCCAGATTGGTAACATCGAAGCCTGCCGCTTCAAAAGCATGATCCAAAATCTGAATACCTACCGCATGTACATCTGCGCCGATAACACCGATTACCAGTTTTTTCTTATCACCCATATGATACCTACCTCTTATCTCTCTTTTATTTTTGAGATTGTTCTATATCTATCATGGTATATTGTCATATATCTTTTGTCAACAAATGGATTGTTTCTTTTTTGTTTTCTTTGCGTCCGTCCTGTTCATCCGAAAATCGCGATTTCATAATTTTATGTATAACGAAAATGGTAAATTTCATCCGAATTTATAAAAACAGCTCAAAAATGTATACCATATACCGAAAGGGTGAGTATAAAAAAGGACGAATATGAGAATCATTCCCAAATTCGCCCTATATCTTGACATAACAGAACAAAAATACTATAAATTTACAGTCATTATACCCTGCATCGACGGAGGTGGTATACATTTTTGGAAGAAAATCGTTTTTTCGGATGAACTCCACCCCTTTACAGAGCCTACAGACTCTTCTTTTTATTGATGCACCGGCGAATCAGCTCCTTTACATAGATAAAGGAGCCTTTGTCAATGGCATAGTCATAAATTGCCAGCCGCCCACCGGCCTCCTGAAAGTCATGGAGAGCGCTTTGCTCCTGTTCTGACGCAAAGGTCTCATAGCCGGCCGGCGCAATCACCACCGTTAGACCCGACAAAAATCCAGACAACCCTTGGGCCTCGCCAAACAAATAGGCTTCAATGCCATAGCTCCACCGGCCCATGTCCTTGCATCCGCTGCGAATGATTTCAGCGAAGTTTTTACTGGCACAGACAATGCCTACCTGCTCTTCCTCTCCCATCCGCGCCAGAGAAATGGTGGTCTCCCTAGTAGGACGCATGGCCATCATGGCCATACGGCGGGTGTCTCCTATGACGCTTTCCACCTGGACGAAGTGGGTAGAGGTAGTCAGTACCAAATCGTACTCCTCCTTAAGCTGTCTTCCCATGTTTCCAATCTTCTCCAGTGGGAAGCCCACTGTTTCCAGGTAATCGATCTGAGAAAGCTGCTTCTCTATGAGTCGTATGGTCTCCGGATTACAATCCACCACAGCGGCTTTGACAAACTGATAGGTTTCCTCCAATCCTTTCAGTTTTAGCTGGAAATAGATTTCCATCTCCCGCGGCGTAAAGCCCAGGCCGGAAAGGACAGAAAACATCTGATCCAAGGCTTCCAAAGCCTTTTCCTTTCTGCTGGATGTCTTTTCTTCCACACCCAATACGAAACTACCGCTGCCCTGTATCATTTCAATGGCCCCTATCTGGACCAGATACTCATAGGCATGGCGGATGGTTCCCCTCGACATTCCCATCTCGTCGGCAAGTTCCCGCACCGTAGGAAGCTGAAATCCCGCTGCAAGCCTGCCTGTATAAATTTCCTGAAGAATTCCTTCTCCAATCTGCCTGTAGAGGGGAATCGCCTTTTCTTCATCCACTGTCAGGTTCAATTTCATAGCCTACTCCACAGTCTCTTTTTCTTTCAGCATGGCCAAGTATTGGGCCTTCCCCTCTTCATAGAGATTCTTGCCCTGACTGTCGATAATCACCACTGCCGGAAGATTTTCCACCGTAAGCCTACGGATAGCCTCAGCGCCCAAATCTTCATAAGCCACCACTTCCGCCTTTTTGATACATTTTGCCAGGAGGGCTCCTGCTCCGCCGATGGCCCCGAAGTAAACCGCGCCGTTTCGCTTCATGGCCTCGACCACTTCTTCCGACCGCTTGCCCTTGCCGATCATTCCCTTTAGTCCCATATCCAGCAAGGTCGGCGCATAAGCGTCCATCCGATAGCTGGTGGTAGGGCCTGCAGAACCGATTACCTGGCCCGGTTTAGCAGGAGCCGGCCCCACATAATAGATGATAGCATCCTTCACATCGATGGGAAGTTTCTCTCCCCGTTCCACCAATTCTATGAGACGCTTGTGGGCTGCGTCCCGTCCTGTATAAATAATTCCACTGATTAAAACGTGTTCTCCGCATTTCAATTCTCTGCTCACCTCTGCGGTCAGGGGCGTGGTAATCCTTTTTTCCGTCTGTTTTTCCATTTTCTTCTCTCCCTTTCCCTACAGAACCACGGATCTGTGCCGCGTCACATGACAGTTGATATTGACGGCGCACGGCAACCCAGCGATATGGGTCGGCAATGTTTCGATATGAACAGCTAACGCAGTGGTCTTGCCGCCAAAGCCTTGAGGTCCAATGCCCAGGCGGTTGATTTTTTCCAGAAGTTCCTCTTCCAGCTTGGCATAAAATTCATTGTCGCTTCTCTCATTCAGCGGTCTCAACAGGGCTTTCTTAGCTAAAAGGGCAGCCTTGTCAAAGGTTCCGCCGATGCCCACGCCTACCACCATTGGCGGACATGGATTGGGTCCTGCCTCCTCCACCACCTTTAAGATAAAGGACTTTACCCCTTCCAGTCCGTCGGAAGGCTTGAGCATCTTAATTTGACTCATGTTTTCACTGCCAAAACCTTTTGGCGCCACGGTAATTTTCAGCTTGTCCCCAGGAACGATTTCCGTGTAAAGCACAGCCGGCGTGTTGTCGCCGGTATTGACTCTGTCCAGAGGGTCTCTCACACAGGATTTTCTAAGGCGCCCTTCCACATAGCCCTGGCGAACCCCCTCGTCCACCGCCTCGGTCAGATTCCCTATGATATGCACGTCCTGCCCTATCTCCAAAAATACACAGGCAAGGCCGGTATCCTGGCAAACCGGCACCATATCCGTCTCTGCAATCTGAAAGTTTTCTTCCAGCTTTTCCAACACCGCTTCCGCAATAGGGAAGGGTTCCTCCTTCCGACAGGCGGTAATGGCCGACTTCACATCCTCGGTCAGACGGCAGTTGGCGTCTATACACAATTCCTTTATGGCTTTTGTAATCTCTGCTGCTTTGATTTCTTTCACAATAAAAGCTCCCTTCATTTAAAATGCAATCCGGTTCAAATCTCTAGTTTCTTTGTCCCAACGCTCTCCCACCAGACCTACCAATAGATATTTCTCATTGATTTTATCATAAAATATTTCTTTCAATAGACGGAAATTCTCAATCTCCCCTGCTGTACGTACATGGATTCTCGGTCCGGTACATGGATGGATGGCCTGGCCGATGGTAATATGCTCGTCGTCGTAATAGGCAATAGGCACGTCGCTGTTTATCATATCCCGAACCTGCTGCTGAAGGGCCTTAATATCCAGTTCCGGCTTTTCCGCAAACCCTAGAGAAAATCCTCGCTTTACATCGCCGTGAACACACTGCTCCAAAAGCTCCTTAGGCATACAGTATTCCACCAAATCTTCTGCCGTATGGGCCATCTTTCGATACATGACCGACTTGGATACGATTTCCGCCAAATCCTGGGGCAGCGGCCCAAACATGGTAGGCCGAGTGACGATAACCTCACCGCCCACGCCAATGAGAAGATGGGCGTTCATATCAATGAAGGGATAGAGCAGTTCAAAATGCTCTACGATAACTCTGCGCCCCTTTTTGATAGCATGGAGAACCGCCTCTGCCAGCACATGCATCTGGGTAAAGGCAGACTCAAAGCGCATGTCCACATGGTAGGTGTGGGGGGCGTAAAATCCATCGTCCTCATCTACGCTCAGAAGAGGCAGTGGACGCACATTGACCCCTTCATCGTCGTTACTCAATTCCACACCAGGAAACATGCCCTTCACCAACATACTCTTACCAGAACCTGCATCTCCGATAATGCCAATGAGCAGGTCAAAAGGACTCAAATAAAGTTGGGCAATCTCTCTGCCCAGATGGAGCATCCGCACATTTCCCCGGGGCGCGAAAAAAACACTGTACAGATGATTTTCCAAAGCATATTCATAATGAGACTTTAGCACGATACGCCTCCTTTCGCCATGGCCGCAGCCACCACATGATGAAGCAAAAGGACGGTAGTAACGCCGCCTACGCCGCCAGGAACCGGTGTGATACCAGCGGCTGCCGAGGCCTCAACGATTCCTGCAAAATCTGCGTCTCCACACATCTTGCCCTCCTCATCAAAATTGATACCTACATCGATGACAACCTGTTTGCCGGTAAGGCAGTCCCCTGTCAACATATTGATTCTACCGGCGGCGCACACGATTACATCAGCCTCCCTGCAATAAGCCTTCAGTTCTTCTGCTGGCGTCCTGCTATGGCAGATGGTCACTGTGGCGTTCTGTTCCATCAGCATCATAGCTACCGGTTTGCCGATGACTAGACTTCGACCGATAACCACAGCCTTTTTGCCGGCCAGTGTCACTCCATAATATTTTAAAATTGCCATGGCTGCCTCTGCTGTGCAAGGAGGATAGCCAATTCCGTTTCCTGTAAAGATTCCAGCCATGGAACTGTCTGTGATGCCATCCACATCCTTGTCTGCTCTTAGATGATTGCGAACTCGATCCTCATCCATGTGCTTTGGCAGCGGCCTAAACATGAGAACTCCATGGATGGCCTGGTTTTCATTGATGTGTTTCAAAATATCGATTACGTCCTCTTCTGAGGAGTCTGCCGCCATGATGAACTTCTCCACATGAATTCCCAGGCTCTCCGCCTTTTTCACAGCGCTGTTTTCATAGGCAATATCGCTGCTGTTTTCGCCTACGCGCAAGATTGCCAACGTGGGCGCCACATTCTGGTCGATCAGCTGCTCTACGCAGCTGCGGATATGGTCGCATAGCCGATCTGCCACCGGCTTTCCTTTTAATAGTTCCATCGGTCTTCTTACCTTCTTTCATAAAATCCACTTTTGAGGGTACCCTCATTTTAGCATAGACCGATGTTCCTTTTCTACCCCCTATTTTAAATCTCTGCTTCTATTCCATGAAAACCGCCAGACTGCAAGGAAAAACACTGCGACAATCCACAGTCCGATGACCATAAAATTTTGCTCCATATGTCCATAACCTACCGAAAGGGTGGTTCTAGCCAAGCTGGTGGCAGGAAAGAACGGCAGTATCTTTGCTACTTGTAAAAGGCTGCCGCCCACTGTCTCAATATCCATCCACACACCGCCCAGAATCGTAGCTACTGTAATCAGGATAGAAGCCACCCCTGGCGCCGCCTTATCGCTGAGCAGGCTGCCGAAGAGAAGTCCCAGACCGATGAAGAGCAGCAAAGCTGGTATGGAAGCCAACAATGAGAGGCATATTCCTGAAAATGACAGCAGCTTTCCCTCCTCCATCCACAGTATGCCCTGGGCGGTCAGATAGGTGATGATATATTGTCCTATCCCCAAAACTACCATGGGCGCCACATAGCCTGCCAGAAATCTGCCGGAGGATACCGGCGCTGCATAGAGTCTCATCAAAAAAGCTGTGGAGCGGTCCTTTGCCACCAGCATGGCTGTAAACAGCATGACAAAGGTGAATCCAAAGAGGCTGACTCCCGGCGCCAAATTCTCCATCTGAAAGATATTCAAAGCTGCTTCCTTTGGCAGACTGGAATTGACTAAGGTCATGATTCCCAGCATTACCACCGGAAATCCCAAGGCAAACAGGTAACTCAACGGGTCTCGCAAAATCTCCTTTCCGTTTCTGACGGCAAATACATAGACAGTCCTCATGCTTCTCTTCCTCCCCCTCTTTTTCCATTTCCGCCGGCCAGCTTGATAAAGGCTTCCTCAAAATTATTGCATCCTGCTTGTATCTTTAGTTCCTCTGCCGTACCTATGGCGCACAGCCTTCCGCCCTTCATGACCGCAATTCTGTCGCACAAGGCCTCTGCTTCCTCCAAATAATGGGTGGTAAGGACAATGGTCATTCTCTCATGAAGCTGTCTGATGGTCTCCCATAGACTGCGGCGGGCAATCACGTCCAGACCCAAGGTAGGCTCGTCTAAAAACAGAATTTCCGGCTGCGTTACCAGGGCCATGGCGATGGAAAGCCTCCGCTTCCAGCCTCCAGACAGAGTTTTGGCCCGCTTATCCTCTATCTCATAAAGTTTCATTTCTTCCATCACTCTATCAGCCTGTTTCATACTCTCCTCTTCGGACGCGCCGTATAGGCCCGCCATAAACAGGAGATTTTCTCTAGCAGTGAGATTCTCTGCAACTGCCGTCTCCTGGGGTGAAAAATTGATTCTGCCATTTATTTGAATGGTTCCTGCTGTGGGTTTTAGCAGTCCGCAAATCATTTTAATGGTGGTGGTTTTTCCCGCGCCGTTGATTCCCAAAAGGCCCAAAAGTTCCCCCTCTTTGATGTCTAAGCTGACATCGTCCACAGCCAAGGTCTGCCCAAAGCTGCGGCTCACATGGGATAGCTGCACCCGTTCTCTAAGTTCTGTCATCTCTATCCTCCCCTTATTCCCCTTGCTCCATCTTCATCACATATCTAGCAAAGTTTTCAATCACATCTCCTTTGACAATGGCAATACCCTGATTTTCATCTCCCAGTACAAGGAGTTTTTCGCCAGGGCGAATATGGAAAATATCCCGGGCCTTTTTTGGCAGCACAATCTGTCCCCGTTCTCCCACTGTGACCAAACCAAAGATATGCTTTCCTCTAGGTGAAATCATGTCTGCTTCTTCCTCGCTCATATCCTTTACCAAATCGTCCAGAGACACATCGAAAACTTCTTGCATCTTCATACAATCCTCAATGTTGGGTTTCACCTCGTCGTTTTCCCATTTGGCGATGGTCTGGCGGCTGACGGAAAGAGCCTCCGCCAACTGCTCCTGGGTCATTCCTGTCTTTTTACGAAAGATACGAATATTCATTCCAATCATATTTTTCATACCTCCTTTATTCCCTATTCTACCCTTGTTCTGCGGGAAAATAAAGAAACCAATCTCAACATTTTATGTTAAGATTGATTTACATTTTCTTTGCAAAAAGAAACTGGCGCACAGTGATTGAATCAATCGACTATACGTCAGTTCCTTTTTTGCAATGTTGCGTTATGGGTGCCCTCCTTCATGCCCGACGGCCCAAAGGGGGGGATGGAGAATTACACGGTTAATCCTCTAAGGAATGTTTTCTGCTGACTTTAACTTCCTCATCGTAGCAAGCAAAGACTTCATCCATCTTAGCAGCTTCAGGCCCTCTGGTTATGAGACTGACAATCGGTACGATGACCAGAGACAGCAGCATAGCCGCCACGCCGGCGTTGATCGGAGAAGCGATGAAGGCTTTTCCTACGAAACCAAGCAGCATATTAGCTGTCGTAAGCCCAACCCCTACTGCAAAGCTGGCCCATACGGCTGCTTTCGTTACCCGCCGCCAATACAGGCTGTACAGGAACGGCCCTAAGAAAGCGCCTGCCAGAGCGCCCCAGGAAATACCCATGAGTTGGGCGATAAAGGTCACAGAGGACTTATATTGAATCAGCGCAATAATAGCAGATAATATGATAAATACCACGATGAGAATCCTCATGGTCGATACCTTTTTCTTTTCATCCATTCCCTTTACTACGGTTCCGTCGATCATATCTAAAGTCAGCACGGAACTGGAAGTCAGGACCAGTGACGACAGTGTAGACATGGAAGCTGACAATACCAGCATCACCACCACTGCAATGAGGATATCAGGCAGCAGAGACAGCATGGACGGAATCACTGAGTCATAAATTGGCGCGCCGGTTTCCGGATTATACGCGATGGAATCTCCAAAGAGTCTACCAAAACCACCTAGAAAATAGCTGCCGCCGGCAACTACAATGGCGAAAAAGGTGGAAACAATGGTTCCAATATGGATGTCCTTTTCACTTTTGATGGCATAGAACTTACCCACCATCTGCGGCAATCCCCAGGTACCTAAGGAGGTCAAAATCACCACGCCCAGCAGGTTTAGCGGATCAGGCCCAAAGAAGCTGGCAAAGGCTCCCTCCATGTTCTCCGTTCCAGGAATATCGCTTTCCACCTGGGAAAGTCCTTCCAGGGCGCCCATGAATCCACCTTGCAGATTCAGCACTGCCAATATGGTCACCACGATGCCCACCAGCATGATGCAGCCCTGAATAAAATCGTTGATGGCTGTGGCCATATAGCCGCCCAGGGTTACATAGATAGCGGTCAGCACCGCCATACCGATGACACAGTAGGAATAGTCTATATGAAAGGCCATGCCAAAGAGTCTGGACAGACCGTTATATACCGACGCGGTATAAGGAATTAAAAAGATGAAGATGATGGCTGCCGCTGCAATCTTAATGGCCTTGGAATCAAACCGCTTTCCAAAGAAATCCGGCATGGTGGCTGCATCTAAATGCTGGGTCATAACTCTGGTTCGTCTGCCCAGTATCACCCAAGCCAGCAGACTGCCGATAAAGGCATTGCCCAGTCCAATCCAAGTGGAGGCAAGTCCATATTTCCATCCAAACTGACCGGCATACCCGATGAAGATAACCGCTGAAAAATAGGAAGTGCCATAAGCAAAAGCTGTGAGCCAAGGGCCTACCGAGCGGCTTCCCAATACGAAGCCGCCCACATCAGCAGCTCCTTTTTTACAGTAAACACCGATACCGATGGCAACTGCGAAAAATACTACTAGCATTAAAATCTTGATAAACATGATACATTCTGCCTTTCGTTTTTTATCTTCTTGTATTGTAGCACCTGTGGCACGGTCTGTAAAGCAAATTTTCAGAAAATTCTAAAATTTCTTAAAGTTTAAAAATTTTTACTCCTCTCTTTCCATTCCACCTATTTACATCTTTTCACTGTAATGATAAGATATGGGTAATTATTACATCTGTCAAAAGGAGGAGTATTATGAAAATCAAAGGAAGCATTGCGCCAAATCTGACGTTTTTTGATAAAGAAGGAAATATCGACGAGGAGACCACCAGAAGACATCAAAACTGGATTCTTGAAAACGGTGTCAACGGCCTGTTCGTAACCGGCACCTATGGCAGCGGCTATCTCATGTCGCCAGAACAACGCATCAGGATCTATGAAATTGCCAAAGAGGTCTCTGACGCTCATCCAGGTACCTTTGTCATTGCCCATGTAGGCGCCAACGATACCGCCACCTCCGTCTACCTGACAAAAAAAGCTGTGGAAATGGGTCTGGACGCCATCAGCGCCATCAATCCCTACACCTTTAAATATACCGACGACGAGCTGATCGGTTACTATCAGGCCCTGGTAGAAGCTGCCGGCGGCGAGAGCGGCCTGCCAGTCTTTGCTTATAACAATCCTGATCTGACCCATAAGGTCATCGACTATAAGATGATAAAAAAGCTGAAAGCCATCGGTATTGCAGCCGTAAAGGATAGTTCCATCAATATCCAGCTGGCTACCAATATTTACAATGACAATAAACTCCACCACGAAGATTTTAAATATATTTCAGGAACTACCACCGGCTGGCTGGCTTTCCGTAAGCTGGACTGCGATACGGTCATCGCAGGAGTCTGCAACTATGCGCCGGAACTGGTTGCCGGTCTCTATCGTCTCTCCATGGCAGGCGACGAAGAAAAAGCCATGAAAGCCTATGAGCTGGTAAACGGCGTCAGCAGTAAAGTGAAAACCGGCAACAGCCTGGTTTCCTCTCATATCGCCCTAAAAGCCCGCGGCTTTGAACCGACCTATATGAAAGCGCCTCTCACCGTGGATTACCAAGGGGCCGCCGACAAATTACCGGCATTGAAGGAGGCCATCGACGAAGCTGTGGCAGCCATGAAGGAATTGGAAGGATAAGAGATAAAGGAGAAATCGTCATGTATCTATTCTATTTTGATTCAGGAACCAGCAACAGCCGCGGCTATCTCCTCTCTGACGGAAAGGTGATTGCCACAGAAAAAGTCGCCTTAGGTTCCAAGGACGTATCGGAAACAGGCGACAGAACCATTTTGCCGCGAGGATTAAAAAATCTTTATGACCGGGTTCTCGCAAAAGCCGGCGTCGCCGATGAACAGGTTTCCAAAATCTATGGATCGGGTATGATCAGCAGTCCCTTTGGACTGGTGGAGGTTCCTCATGCTCTGGCTCCTTTCAGCGCCAAAGAGTTGGCCGAAGCCATCTATCCTTATGAGGAAACCCAATATTTCCACCGAACCATCCATATCATTCCCGGAGCCAAGACGGCATCCGGCAAGGTCTCCCTTAAGGAAATCCCAACGGTCAACAACGTCCGCGGCGAGGAAATTGAAGCCATCGGTGTCAAGGATTTTGTTCCGCCTCATTGGAAGGAGGGAAAATACATCATCCTCTTCCCTGGCTCTCATACCCATGTCCTGCTCTTTGAAGGAGACAGAATCATCGACATTTTGTCTAACTTTTCGGGAGAGGTCTTTCATGCGCTGACCACCGCCACTATTTTAGCCGGCTCCACTAAGGTGGAGGCAGCGGATGCGCCTGCTATGCCTGACCCTGAGGCTGTAACCATGGGCCTTGCAGCTTTGAGGGACTATGGTTTTGCGCGGGCGGTCTATACGGTACACGCCACTAAAGTGTTTGATGCCTGCGATAACGCCATGCGTCGCCATATGCTCAGTAGCATTGTCATCGGCACCGTATTTCAATCCTTAAGCCTGTGTCTACAAAGCAAGTGGCAGGGTGTTGCCAGATTGGCTGTCTATGGAACTCCGTCCTCCATCTTTACCTGTACGAAAGCGGCGGAAACCTTTATCCCTGATTTGGAGGTGGTAGGCATCTCCAATGAAGAGGACGGACGCATCTGTTCTGTCAGAGGACTGTTACATATTTTAGAGGAAATCACGGAGGAAGACCAATGAAAACCGTACTCATCACCTCCCGCTCCTTCGGTCAGCTCAGCGATGAGCCGCGGAGAATCTTGGAAGACGCGGGATTTCAATTAAAATTCTATAACGAAACCTATGAAGAGGAAGAGTTCTGCCGCCAGCTTGCGCCCTGTGACGCTCTGATTATCGGCGCTCACCAGCTGACAGAAAAGGCGCTACAGGCTGCTTCCAACCTAAAAATTGTGGTCAAGCATGGCGCAGGGCTGGACAATATCGATTTAGATATGTGCGCCGCCTACCATGTGCAGGTGGAAAACGTGCCGGCAGTCAACTCCAACGCTGTGGCTGACCTGGCCTTTTCCCTCATATTGGATGTGGCCAGAAAGACTTCTCTGGCAGCCCGCCAGGTAAAAAACTATCAATGGAAGAGAATCACAGGCGTAGACGTTTATGGCAAAACCTTAGGCCTCCTGGGGTTCGGCGCCATTGCAAAAAATGTTGCTCGCAGAGCCAATGGATTTTCTATGAAGGTTTTGGCTTACGACCCTTTCGTCACAGAGGTACCGGAGGAATTCAGCAGTTTCGTAACCTTGGTTTCTCTGGATGAAGCCCTGGCAAACAGCGACTTCCTTTCCATCCACGTGCCTTTAAGCGATAAAACCCGCAACCTGATTGGCGCAGGTGAACTTGCTGCCATGAAAAAAGGCTCCTTCCTTATCAACACCTCTCGGGGAGGTATTGTCAACGAAGAAGCCCTTTACCAGGCTCTTATATCCGGCCATCTTGCCGGCGCAGGTTTGGACGTCATCGAATCAGAGCCCATTTCGGAAGCCCACCTGCTCAACAAACTGGACAATGTGACCATCACCCCTCACATGGGCATGTACTCCTTTGAGGCCATCAATGCGGTCAGCGCCATTGCTGCCCAGAAGACAGCCGACTATTTTGCAAAGTCAAAAATATGATGATTTATTAAAAAATTGGGTCTTTTCTCGTATATAACAGAAGAGACCCAATTTCTTATTTTTTTACCTGAAACCTAGATATAATGGCGTCAGTGGGACAAGCCGTTCGGCACCTACCGCACCGAATACACTCTCCGCTATTGATATTCTCTGTCACGGAAACTGTCATAGGACAAACCTCTTCGCAACGCTTGCAGGAAATACATTTGTCTTTCCTTACCTCCATCTGGTAGAAGCTGAACCGATTGAACAGGCCATAAAAAGCCCCAAGCGGGCACAGATACCTGCAGAAAGGTCTATGAATCACCGCAGAGGCTGCCAGAATCCCCAGCAGTACCAGCACCTTCCACTGAAACAGCCCTCCTATAATCTGCTGCAGCGCAGGGTTCATACCAACCAGGGGCAGCCCGCCCTCAAGGGTTCCTGCTGGACACAGATATTGGCAGAAATAGGGAGCGCCGATGCCGTCTATTGCTCCCATAAGGGCCGGAAGAAACAGCGCCATGACCAGGAGAACCCCATACTTGATGTATCGAGCCTTTCTATCTATCTTTTCCGGCACCTTCCTCTTTTTTATGGGAATCTTATACAACAAATCCTGTACCAGACCAAAGGGGCATAAAAATCCACAGACCAGCCTTCCCGCCAAAATTCCAAACACCATGAGAAGCCCCAGCACATAGAATGGCACATGATGGCCAGCGCCAAGGGCCGTTTGCAATGCGCCGATGGGACAGGAGCCCAACGCTCCAGGACAGGAATAACAGTTGAGTACCGGTACACAAAAGGCTTTGGCCTTTCCTGTGAAAATCTTTCCCTTTTGGAATCCCAAAACATACCCATTCAATAGGGCTGCTGCCAGAACCTGTATTTTTAACCGATGCCGATACATTCCAGACATATCCTCACCGCCTTTTGCAATACTTCTAAATGTTCCTGTCTGGCAATACCGATTCCGATGAACACCATCGCCAGCGCCAATATACCTAAGCGCACTGCCAGAGCCCAACGCCGACTGCCTATGGGTGAATAAGAAGTATCTCTTCCTTTCTTCATACTACAACTCCGCCTTTCCTGTGGATGTTAGCGCTTCGTTGATTGCTTTTGTATAGGCCTCCTTTAAATTCTCTTGTCCGCCGACTATTGGCTTACCCACGATGTTTCCTGCCCCATCCACAACGACGGTAGTCGGCGTATACTGAATATTCATGCACAGCGTCCCCAAATCTCCATTCCCCTTTATCAATGTAGTTCCCGTAAATCCTGCCTCTTGTAAAATTGCCTGGGTTTTCTCCGTATCAGTACTTCCATCCAGACAAACGGTAATCACTTCTACACGATCCGGCAAAGACTTGGCAAATTCAGCAATCTCTGGCATTTCTGCGATACATGGGCGACAGGTCAACGACCAAAAATTGATTAAAGTCGCCTCCTTTTCCTGTAGATCATCCTGGGTATAGGAATCCCCTTCTAGGGTTATGGCCTCAAAGGACTGCAAACCTCTAAACTCTCCTTCATCAGCGACATCTGATTCCTGGCTTTTGGAGCAACCTGTACCAGCCACCATCAGCAGCAGTACCAATAGCAATACCCCTGTCATTGCCAAGGCGGAACTTCCTTTTCCCTTCATCCGGCTTCTTCTCATCAAAATATCTCCTCTTTCTGCATATTTTCTTTCTGATAGCAACAAGCGCCATACAACCGGTTTACCTTTTGCATAGCGCTTTTCATATATATGTCATATCGCTGCACTGCATCCACTGGCAGCTTTCGTCCTTTTAGAATAGTCCAGTAATCTTGCCGTTTTCGTCGATGTCAATCTTCTCAGCAGCCGGTACCTTCGGCAAGCCAGGCATGGTCATAATATCTCCGGTCTTGGCCACTACAAATCCAGCTCCAGCGCATACCTTCACGTCGCGGATGGTGATTTTGAATCCGCGAGGCGCGCCTAAAAGACTGGCGTTATCGGAGAAACTGAATTGGGTCTTAGCCATGCAGACAGGCAGATTGCCAAAGCCCAGACTTTCAATGGTAGCAAGCTGCTTCTTTGCCTGCGGGGTAATCTCCACGCCGTCAGCTCTGTAAATCTTGGTAGCTACAGCCTGAATCTTTTGTTCCAGGGATAAATCGTCCTCATAGACAAAGTGGAAATGATTTTCAGCAGGAAGGATGCCTTTTTCACTGTCGCCGTCGATGAGCCTGAGCACTTCATTTGCCAGCTCTACGCCGCCAGCGCCGCCTTTGCCCCATACTTCTGACAGAGCCACATTGACGCCCAGTTCCTTGCATTTTTCTCTTACCAGTTCCAGTTCGGCTTCCGTGTCGGTTGGGAAACGGTTGATAGCTACCACGCAAGGCAGCCCAAAGTTCTTGGTCACATTTTCCACATGCTGCAACAGGTTTGGCAGTCCTTTTTCAAGGGCGTCCAGGTTTTCATTGTTCAGGTCAGCCTTTGCCACGCCTCCATGATATTTGAGAGCCCGTACAGTGGCAACTACCACTGCAGCAGACGGTCTTAAGCCTGCTTTTCTGCACTTGATATCTACGAATTTCTCCGCTCCTAGGTCAGCGGCAAAACCAGCCTCTGTCACCACGTAATCGGCCAATTTCAAAGCCATTCTGGTAGCCATGATGGAATTGCAGCCATGGGCGATATTTGCAAATGGGCCGCCATGGATAAATGCCGGCGTATGTTCTAAGGTCTGTGCCAGGTTCGGCTTTAGGGCATCCTTTAATACCGCCGCAACTGCTCCCTCTACCTTCAAATCCCTAACAGTCACTGGCTTGTCGTCATAGGTGTAGCCTACGATAATGCTGGCTACCCGCTCCTTTAAGTCCATAATATCTTTGGAAAGACACAGAATGGCCATGATTTCACTGGCTACCGTGATTTCAAAACCATCCTCCCGAGGCACGCCGTTGACTCTGCCGCCCAGGCCGTCTACTAAGAAACGGAGCTGGCGGTCGTTCATATCCACAACCCGTTTCCAGGTAATCTTCTTCACGTCGATTCCCAACTGATTTCCCTGCTGGATATGGTTATCTAAAATAGCGGCAATCAGGTTGTTAGCAATACCGATGGCGTGCATATCGCCAGTAAAGTGGAGGTTGATGTCTTCCATGGGCACCACCTGCGCATAGCCGCCGCCTGCTGCGCCGCCCTTTACTCCGAATACCGGGCCCAGAGACGGTTCTCTTAAAGCTGCAAATACATTTTTCCCCAGTTTATGAAGGGCGTCAGCCAGTCCCACTGAAGTGGTGGTCTTTCCCTCTCCTGCCGGTGTTGGGGAAATTGCTGTCACCAAAATCAATTTCCCATCTGGGCGATCCTTCATATCGCGAAGCAGACTATAGTCGATCTTTGCCTTATAGTTGCCGTACTGCTCCATATATTTTTTATCGATGCCGCCGGCTGCTGCAATTTCACTGATATTGGTCATGACTGCTTCCTGTGCAATCTGAATGTCACTTTTAAATTCCATGTCCCACGTCTCCTTACCCTTTATTTAAAATATTTTTTAAAAACGATTTTCTGTGGATGGGTGTAATGCCCCATCGCTGTATCCCCTCATAATGGGCTTTTGTCCCATAGCCTTTATTGCTGTCAAAGCCGTAATTGGGGTACTCCTCATGATAGGCTGCCATCTGCCTGTCTCTGGTTACCTTGGCCACGATGGATGCCGCGGCGATGGACAGACTTTTGGCGTCCCCCTTGATGATGGAGGTTTGCGGAATATCCAGGTCGTCGATTACCATGGCGTCGAACAGAATATGGTCAATCCCTACTTCCCGTCCCTGCCGTTCCTTTAACATGGCCTCCGCCTTCATCACTGCCTCTCGCATAGCTACTTTGGTAGCCTGCAGAATATTGATTTCATCGATGCGTTCATTATCTGCCTGTCCGATTCCATAGGCCACGGCCTTTTCTAAAATCTGTGTAAACAGAGCCTCTCTCCGCTTCTCCGACAGCTTTTTGGAATCGTCCACACCCAGTACGTCAAAGTCTTCTGGCAAAATGACGCAGGCCGCCACCACCGGCCCTGCCAACGGCCCTCGACCCACTTCATCCACGCCGCCGATATATTTTGCGCCGGACTGGCGAAGGTCCCGCTCAAAGGTCTGCATGGTAATCAATTTTTCTGCCAGCATCCTTTCTCGTTCTTCCTTTTTCATTATATTATATTTCTCCCAGATTTTCCAGTGTAATCCTGCCGATTTTTCCGCCGCGGAATTCATCCAACACCGTCTTGGCGCACCGCTCGTAATCAATTCGCTTCCCTGGCAAAATAAATCCCCGTTTTAAGGCAATGGCTTCCATGTTTTCCAATGGCGTATCGTAAAGCTCGGTCAGCTTATATCGCTCCATCAGCTGCGCTGGATATTCTCTTCCCAAGACTCCAATCAGTTCCAGGGCCAAATCGGCCATATCCAGAATTTCATCTTTGATGGAACCGCAGAATGCCAGATTGAGTCCCACCATGGGATCCTCAAACTTAGGCCACAAAATTCCCGGCGTGTCCAAAAGCTGCATCCCATTTTCCAGTCCCAGCCACTGTTTCCCCTTGGTAACCCCTGGCCGGTCTCCGGTTTTTGCACTTTTTTTACCCGTCATCCGATTGATGAGGGAAGATTTTCCCACGTTGGGCACCCCTACAATCATCATGCGTAACGGCTTATTCCGCACCTGCCCCTCATTCTTTTCAGCCTGTAGACGGTTTAACGTCTTATATAGCGGTCCGATTCCGCCTCCACTCATACAGTTGGCCGGCAGAGCTATATGTCCCTGCTTCTTAAAATGGTCTATCCATCTATCGTTGGCCTTTGGGTCTGCTAAATCGCTTTTGTTCAGCAATATGAGCCGCTGCTTCCCCTTTACCAACTCATCGATAATCGGATTGCGACTGGATATGGGAATTCGTGCGTCGATGACCTCGATGACTATATCCACCAGCTTCAGGTTTTCCTGTATCAGTTCCCTGGTCTTTTTCATATGGCCGGGATACCAGTTTATATTCTCAATCATACCCTTTACCTTTTGTTTCTATTTTATCTTGTATACACAAAGAGGGAACCCTTTGGATTCCCCCGTTTGGTATTAAACTTCTTTTGATTTGATCTTGGCTGCTTTTCCTGTTCTGGAACGCATGTAGTTCAACTTTGCTCTTCTTACGGAGCCGCGTCTTACAACCTCGATCTTTTCAATCTTCGGCGAGTGCAATGGGAATGTCTTTTCCACACCAACGCCGGAAGAAATCTTTCTAACGGTGAAGGTTTCGCTTACGCCGCCATTCTGCTTTTTCAGCACAAATCCTTCGAAAACCTGAATTCTCTCTCTGTTTCCTTCTTTGATTTTAATGTGTACCTTTACAGTGTCTCCCACATTAAACGCAGGGATGTCGCTCTTCAGATATTCCTGAGTGATTGACTTCATTAAATCCATTTCTGTATCCTCCTTCCCTCCAAGACGTTCGTGGCGCGATGGCTGATTTCAACTGCTTTCGCCGCATCCAGAGGACCGCCCGTAATAACTGTTATATTCTATCACAAGTCCTGTCCAGGTGCAAGAGTTTTTTCCAGTTTTCATGTAAACATTTTACATGGCAAAGAAAATTTATGCCCTCCAAACCTCTCTGCCGCCCACAATGGTTCTAAGTACAGGGATTTGGTGAATCTTGTGAGGTTCTGTTTGGAAAATATCTTCTCCCAATACGACCATATCCGCCAGCTTTCCAACCTCCAGGCTGCCTTTTTTCTTTTCTGCCCATGCTCCATAAGCGTTATCTATGGTAAACAGCCGTACCGCTTCCTCCGCCGTAAGGCGCTCGGAAGGATGCCAGCAAGCATCTTGTTCATCAAGGCCCTGCCTGGTGACTGCAATCTGAATCCCTTCTAACACCGAAAAACTCTCCACCGGGCTATCGGAACTTCCGCAGCAATGGAGCCCTTTTTGAAGCATGGTCTTCCAACTATAGGACAGAGCCTCCCTTTCCTTTCCTACTAAGCCCTCTACTGTATTCTTATCAGTAGCCACAAATACGGGCTGAATATAGGCCAAAATGTCCATCTTCTTCATTCTATCATAGAGATTCGGACTAACCAGTTGAATATGGTTGATAGCCAGCCGCAAAGGCTTTTTTCCATATTTTTGAATTGCATTTTCATAAGCGTCGCACACCATATCCGACGCCTTATCGCCAATGGCGTGGGTTAGAATCTGCATATCGTGTTCATAGGAATAATCCACGCACGCCTGCAGTTCCTCTGCCGTAAGCCGCATGATTCCGCAATCCATCTCCCCTTCATAAGGCTGGTTCAAAAGGGCCGTTTTTGCCCCTAAAGAGCCGTCCTGATATAGCTTGACAGGCCCAATCTCATAATAGTCAGTGCCTTGTCCAGTTCGATAGCCCTTATCGATAAACCCTTTCAGGTCTTGGAAACTGATAAAAGAAGGTTGTTCCCGCACTCGCAGAGCAAGCCTACCCTCCTTATCAAGCTGCTGGTAAGCCTCCATGATGGTATATCCGTCCCGTCCTGGCAGGGAAAGGAAGTCGTCGCTTTCCACCGATGTAATGCCACAGCGGTTAAAGTCTTCCTGAACTGACAATATCATCTCTTTTACCTGCTCTACGCCTGGCCTTCCCATTACATTGTAGCATAGCTTAATAGAATCTTCTGTCAAGATTCCCGTATCAGTATCGATCTGCTCCATATAATCGCCAATTTGAGGCAATTTCATAATAATATCCAGAGCTCTGCTATTGACTGCCGCTGCATGACCACACACTCGAATAAAGAGAATCGGTCGCTCCGTAGATATCTGATCTAAATCCTGCTTGGTGAGCAGCCTGTTCTCATCAGTAAAGTTTTGTTGGTTCCATCCCCTGCCGTAGAGCCAAGAGGAAGAATCCTTTTCCAGTCTTTCAATCCGCGCTTTTCCTTCTCTTATAACCGCAGCAATGGAATCCGTCTCAAACATTCCATAAGAATTTTTTACAAAGGCATAGTTGAGCAGATGCAGATGAGAGTCAATAAAACCGGGTAACACACAAGCGCCTTCCAGGTCAATTTTCTCCGCTGCCTCCAACTTTGCCGCTTCCGCGTCTGTTCCTAAAAAGGCAATCCTTCCGTTTTCTATGCCTATTGCAGTATAGATGCGGTTTTCATCATCCATTGTATAAATTCTTCCGTTATAATACAGTTTTCCCACATCTGCCTCCTTAAAGTACGAGACTGCCAAAAGGCAGCCCCGCTATTTTTATCTTTTAAAACACAACGCTTTCATAAAGTACACCTAATGGTGCAAAATAGCCGTCGTTTTCCAGCACATGATTGATAAATGTCTCTAACATGGTGATATTGTGGGGACGTCCAATCACCTGAGGATGCATACACACCACCATAAGGCCGTTTTCAATATGTTTTACGCCGTAATCAAAGTGAGCCTTCCATATTTCAAATATCTGACTTTGGGGTTTCATACCAGTTCTATATTGAACAAACTCTGAATGTGGAAAGTCGTCCAAATACCATGATGCCGGTATTTCCACCAGCTTGGCCGGCTCGCCGAAGGTATTTCCCCGGTCAAAATTCACATGACAATATCTCGGGCAATAAGGGTAGTAGTCATTTCCCATTAAACTGCTGTCATATTTAATTCCATGGTTTTCTAAAATCTCTATGGTATTAGGGCTGAAGTCAAACCCAGGAGACCTATAGCCGATAGGTCTTACACCGATTTTTTCCAAAGTCTCAAGACCCTTTATGATAATGGCATCCTCTTCTTCATAGGAAAGGTCGGTGGGGTCTTCATGTACATAGCCGTGATGGCCTACCTCGTGACCTCTTTTTACAATTTCTTTGCATATCTCTGGGAAGGTATCTACCGTGTGTCCCGGGATGAAAAAAGTTGCCTTAATGTCATACTGTTCCAAAAGATTCAATATCCGCGGCACGCCTACCACCGCACCGTATTCCCCTCTTGAAGCATATACCTGTGAGGTTTTTCCAAAGGACTCCATCCATACAGAAGAGGAATCAAAGTCAAACCCCAGATTGACCGCAATCTTTTTCCCTTCCGGAAGTTTCATTTTTCCTGTCTTTTGCATCATAATTCTACTCCTTTTTCACCTAATATTTCTATGCAATCTACTTCGCTGTTTCCTCTTCGCCTCCCTCATCTTTAAAGATGAACAAACCAGTACAAGCGTAGAACGCTGCAACCAGTGGACATGCCAAAAGCAGGAAGGCATATGGCGCATAACTTAATGTAGCTACACCCAGAACGGTTGAAGTATAAATACCTGCCGTATCCCATGGAATCAAGAAAGAGAACATGGTTCCGCCATCTTCCAGAGTTCTGGATAATACTTTCTTGTCAAGTTTGAATTTGGTATAAGAATCCTTCATCATCATACCCGGCAGCATAATTGCCAGATACTGTGAAGCAGTCAAACATGCAGTTACCAGGGAGAATCCCAAAGTCCCCAGAACTAGTCCTCTTGGTTTTTTGATACCTGCAAGCAGCTTCTTGAGGAACTCATTGATAATACCTGACTGTTTGAGCATTTCGCCCATACCCAGTGTAAGCAATGTCCATGCTACTACATCCATCATAGCAATAATTCCGCCGCGATTCAAGAGACGATCGATATCTGCTATGCCAGTTTCGCAATGGTATCCGCTGGCCAGTGCATCTAATATGGTGTTAAAATCAGAATGGCCGCTTTGGAAGATAAAGGCCATAATCATAGCCGCAAATGCGCTTCCCAACATGGCGATAACCGGCGGAAGTTTAAACAGCATCAATGCAACAGTCAGTACCGGAATAATGAACAGAGCTGGCGTGATATTAAAGTTTGCGTCAAGGCCGTTCATAATCTCATCTACCAGGCCCATTTCCGCATCGGAAGTATCGATTCTCATTCCAAAGATTGCGTACAATACAGTGGTGATAATCATAGCCGGAATGACCGTATACATCATGGAATTGATGTGCTTATATACATTGGTTCCAGAAACAGCAGGCGCCAAGTTGGTGGTATCTGAAAACGGAGACATTTTATCGCCGAACATGGCTCCAGACAATACCATACCGGCCGTCAGTCCAGGCTCAATTCCCATTCCATAACCAATACCCATAAAAGCCACGCCTAAAGTGGCCAGAGTGGAATAGGAACTTCCGATAAAGAAGGATACAATGCAGCAAAGGGCAAACCCTGTCAGCATGAATACTGATGGTGTTAAAAGTTCAAGACCATAGTAGATGATGGTAGGCACTACACCTGATACGATCCATGTACCGATTACACATCCTACACTCATTAGAATTAGAATAACATCCATCGCCCCTTTACAGCCATCGGTAAACCAACCAAAAATATCAGATAATTTAAAGCCATAAGCTATCAAAATAATGCCGATTACAACAGATGCAAAGGTAAATACCGTCTTTGTATCTAAGCCAATCACTGCAAATCCTAAAAACAAGACAGCAATCAATGCCGCGATACAGACCACTGCTTTCCCAAAGGATAGCTCGGGATAAACCGCCTTTTCATTCTTACTCATTTCTACCTCCAAAACTAAATTAAAACGAAATATCATTACATTATGATACCTGGCCAGGTCACCATAATGCTATCGCAATATCCATGCCAACGAAATTGTACCAAATTGCACCAATTTTCATCACACTTTCGTCACATTTCTATCTTTTTCTTTCAAACTTTTGCCGGACAAACAGGATAATATGGTCAAATATCCTATTTACTTTATCCATATTATCCACTATATCTCATTGACAAGGGAATTCCTTTCCGATATTCTATAGAGTATCAGGTCGAGGAACCCAATCGTTTTGGAGCGGAGGTGTAAAGATGAAAAAAATTGCTTTCTTTTGTAGAGATCAGGAAGGGTTAGAATCTATTGAATATCTGGTAGATAACATAAACAGCGTGCTAGGAGATTACGTAAAAACTTCCGTCTATTTTCTTAACGAAATGGAAGAAAATCAGCAAGTTCAAGCGGATGCATATCTGGTCCTTTATGAAGAGATGCTTCGCTATCTGGTTTCCCATATCAGCGATTTTTCTAAAGTTATCGTTATCACCCGCAGTATTCAAAAAAAGAATCTGCAATCCGTTATGAACATCCCATCAGGTACCGATGTATTAGTCATCAATGACTCCAGGGAAAGCATCCTACAAACCATTCATTTGATCTATGAACTTGGAATCGGTCACATAAAACTGCATCCTTATGATGAGACCCTGCTACATAGCGACCTTTATCGCAGGATGGATACCTGCATTGTTGCAAACGGTTCAGAACAGCTAATTCCCTCCTGGATCATTCATATTCACAATATCTATAACCGAGAAATCAGCTTTGAAACCTTTCAGAAGCTGATTACACTGCTTGAGCTAGAGAATCCAGTGGTGCGAGGCAATCTGTTCAATAAGATTACAGAAGAACTGGATACTGGCGCCAACTTTATCCATAGCTATCTGGGTAACTTTTTAAAAGAGCAGCTCCTTACCAACGTCATTGAAACCATGACTCAGGCCATCGTTCTGTTAGATAAACAGCAGAATATCCACTATATCAATGAAAAAGGATATAGCATTTTTCATATGATTACTGGCGATAATCTTGCAAAATCTCCCCTCTTCTTCAATGCTCTAGTGGAGGGCGATGATTACAAGGATGAACTTGTACGCTTTTCGGAACAGAATTACCTAGTAGAAAAACACTCTTTTATTCTGCAAAACAAAGAAATCGGCTGTTGCCTTATCCTGCAAAATGAAAAAAATCTCCGCGACACAGAGGGCCAATTAAATCGCCAATTAAAAACCAGAGGACTCTATGCAAAATACACCTTCCGCGACATTACTTGTCAGTCAATGTCTATGAAAAAAAGTATCGACATCGCCAAACGAGCCGCCCTTTCCGACTACACCATTCTGATTCGCGGTGAAAGCGGCACAGGTAAGGAACTGTTTGCACAATCTATTCACAATTATTCTCTACGAAAAAAGGCGCCTTTTGTGGCGGTAAACTGTGCTGCCCTACCGGAAAACCTGCTGGAAAGCGAATTATTCGGTTATGAGCCTGGAGCATTTACCGGCGCACAGAAAAACGGCAAGATAGGTCTGTTTGAACAGGCAGAAAAAGGTACCATATTTTTAGACGAAATCGGAGACATATCGCCCAACCTCCAATCCCGTCTGCTCCGTGTCATTCAAGAAAAGCAGGTCATGCGTATCGGCAGTGATAAAATTATCGATATCAATGTGCGGATCATTGCAGCCACCAACGCCAATTTAGAAAAACAGATTGCCTGTGGAAAATTTAGAAGCGATTTGTTTTATCGTCTCAACGTATTGTCAATTCATATCGCACCCCTTCGCCAGCGCCGGGAGGACATTTTACCTTTGCTTCAAAATTTCCTAGGAAAATACTACAAAGATATTTCCCCAAAAGAGCGGGATATTCTTTATCGGTACGATTGGCCCGGTAATGTACGAGAACTGGAAAACGTGGCCTTTTATTACCGTACTTTGGATACTGTGCCGGAATATCTCCAACATCCAAATCAGAATCAGGAGCAAGATCAATTTCAAACAAGCGGCCTGCTCGTTTCCACAGAATCCGTACCTGAACCTACGCCTGTCTCAAGGGTTCCAGACTCTGCTCCATGTTCTGAAGAAGAAATCAAGAAGCTTATCCTGCGACTCATTGCTGATGCCACCAAATCCCTTTCTGGTATTGGCCGTACTGCTTTGCTTCAAAAACTGGCATTACACAATGTACAAATTGGCGAAGGAAAGCTAAAACGATTATTGTCTGAATGTCAAAATGATGGTCTGATTAAAGTGTATCAAGGCCGCAGTGGCTCGCAGATTACGCCAAAAGGCCAAGCCTATTTGTCATGAAACAAGAAAGGGACGGATATGATGATAAACTTTCTCATATATCCGTCCTTTTGTATGATTTGTCGTCTGATATTAGGCTCTGGGATGGGTCCTGTCGTATACATCCTTAATACGGTTTTTTGTTACAGATAGGTATATCTGGGTCGCTGAAATATCCTCATGACCCAAAAGTTCTTGAAGGGACTTTAAGTCCGCTCCGTTTTGCAGCATATGTACTGCAAAGGAATTCCTCAAAACTTGGGGCGTAAGGCTTTGAGACAGCTGTGCCTTTTCGCCATACTCTTTTAAAATCTTCCAAAGGCCTTGCCTGGTAATGGGATTACCTACATAGTTAACAAATAAAGCTCTTTCCTCCGGCTTTCGCTCAAGAAGCTCGCTGCGATAAGGCTCAAGATATGCCTCAAGAGCTTTTCTACCGATTCTTCCAATGGGAATGATTCTTGCTTTTACATGATCCCCCATACAAGTGACAAAGCCCATTCGAACATTAACTTCGTCCAATTCTAGGCTGATGAGTTCACTGGCGCGAATACCAGTAGCATACATTAACTCTAAGATGGCTTTATCACGAATTCCTTTGGGTGTATTGTCGGGGGTGGTCATGAGTCTTTCAATCTCTTCCTGGGTTAAATAAACCACTTCTTTTCTTTCAATCTTTGGAGACTTGATGTTGACAGCTGGATTTTGATTGACCAATCCCTGTTCCATGAGAAATCCAAACCAGGTTCTTATGGAAGCCAGCTTACGATTGACCGTGGCTTTGGCCTTTCCTTCTTGTTTCAACAGCATCAGATATGCTACAACCTCTGCATTGGCAGCTTCTTCTGGCGCCTCTATTCCTCTCTGCTTCACAAACTCTGCAAAGCCGTACACATCGCGTTTGTACGCTTCCACTGTGTTGGCAGCCATTTTCTTCTCTTTTAATAGATATGTTTCAAATTCTCTTGCACCCATAGTCTCTCTTCATCCTCTAAATTTGCTTTTCTAGTATATTATGGTTTGCAAAACTTTTCAACAATTATTTGTCATTTTTTTGCGGATTATGTAAACTTTTTTATGGTAAAAAGGCCTTATCTTTTGCATATACCTTTTTTGTACAGCAAATCACACCGAAATGGGAATTCTGCAAAGATTTTCCCTGGACTTGCCATCAGAAAAACCATAAGAAAAAGGAAGGAAACATAAACAATGGATAAAAAGATATTTTTAACACTCCTATTCCTGACTGCCATCGGACTGTGCACCGGAGCATTTTTTGAAGTGTTTATGACGGGGGAAGGAAAAGTCCAACTAGCCGACGCCTTAACAAGCATCCTTCATACCGATGCTGAAGCAATCGATCCGCTACCCGCTTTCTGGCAAACCTTTTCAGGCAGCTTTCTCTTTTTGCTGGTTTGCTTCTTTTCACCGCTGCTTTTTCCCATTCTGCCTTTCGCTGTCCTCTATCTGATTTTAATGGGACTGTCTATGGGATTCTCTGCTACCATGCTAATTGAAACCATGGGCCTAGAGGGGCTCTATTATATTTTTCTCACCCTGCTGCCGTCCGGGCTGCTACAGGTATTTCTTTTTTCGTTCCTATTGATGATTTCCATTCAAGAAGGTTTGCAGGTTTTCGGCGCTTTATGGCATAGGAATCGGGCTCGGGGCCGAAAAAACAGAAATGCTCTTCAGCTATTTGCAGGTCAATATATGAAATTCTATGGAATTGGACTTCTTCTTTTGATTCTCATCTGTATTCTCAAAGTATTCCTTCTTGGACTTGCGACCTGACCATAAGGATGGCTATGATGGTTTTGGCGTCTTGAATCTCTCCTGCCATTACCATCTGATAAAGGGTTTCTATCTCCATTTCTTCAATATCGATGGCTTCGTTTTCATCAAAGCAGGTTTCTCCTGCCGTAAGTTCCGTACACAGATAGAGATCCAGTTTTTCCTCTGAATAACCTACCGATGGATAAAAGCGAGTTAGAAGGGTAACGTTTTTAGCCGTATAGCCAGTCTCCTCTTTCAATTCTCGTATTGCCGCATGGAGGGATTCCTCGCCTGGGTCGATTTTTCCAGCCGGCGCTTCTAATATGACTCGCTCTGCCGGCTTACGAAATTGACGAACCATAACCATTTTTCTTTCTGGTGTGATAGCGGCCAGGACTGCCCCGCCGTTGTGTTCTACAATCTCTCGATAAGATGTTCCGTTCTGTACCGTTACCTTATCTCGCCTGAGATTGATAATGGCTCCTTCATAAAGTCTTTCGCTATCTATGGTCTTTTCTTCAAATGTCATTTTATAACCTCCCTTTTTTCTTGGAATATAGTATATCATTTCTAATCCTTCATAGCTACATAAAAAATGCCCAGGCAGTTCCTGGGCACATAATTTTACATATTCTTTCTATCGCTCTACCTATCTGGGCTCTACGATCAGTTTGATAGCGGTTCGCTCTTCACCGTCGATTTGAATATCTGCGAAAGCCGGCACGCAGACAAGGTCGATTCCGCTAGGCGCAACGAAACCTCTTGCAATGGCTACAGATTTTACCGCTTGATTAAGCGCTCCTGCACCGATAGCTTGAATCTCTGCTCCGCCTTTTTCTCTAAGTACACCTGCCAGGGCTCCTGCCACCGAATTGGGGTTTGATTTAGCTGATACTTTTAAAATTTCCATTATTTTTCCTCCTATTATCAACTCTGGTTGATTGAATTGAAATACACAACTGAAACGCTTTACGTTCCGCTCTCACCTATAGTATATAGGAAATAATTAGCAAAAAGGAAAAAAAGTTTCAACAAAATGTGAAAAAAATCGACTTTTTTCACATTCTTTTCACGAAACCACTTGCATTTCCTCATTTTATTTGTTAGAATAGGGTTGTGGTTATCCCCCCTGATAACCTCATAATCTCAAATCCAAAATACCCCTTTTGAACAAAGTAGCCTGCTCCCCTGCAGGCTATTTTGTTTTACAGGGGCGAAAGCCTGCTTTTTAAAGCAAAGAAAGGATACATACAACATGAAAACATTGCGTTATACCCATAATCTCCCTATCTTCTCATCTAACATGGTGGACCGATATTTTAAAGGCCTGCGTCTGGGTATTTTCGATATAGAGACCTTGGGTCTCAATCCTGCTGCATCAGAAGTTATTTTGGCTGGATTTCTTGCCATCAGTGAGGACGGAAATTGCCAGGCGGTTCAATATTTTGCAGAAAACAAATTGGAAGAGCGAAACGTTCTTTTGGCGGTTCAAGAGGAACTAAAAAACTACGACTATATTTTAACCTATAATGGAAAACACTTTGACCTGCCCTTTACTACAAAGCGAGCGGTCATGAAAGGTCTTTCTGATTTTTCCTTTGGCTGCTATAACCTGGATTTGTACCTGGTTCTTCATGGTCACAGCAACTTAAAAGCCCAACTTACCAATCTTCGTCAAAAAACGGTGGAGGACTATATGGGATTTCACACGGACAGAAAAGACCAAATTTCTGGTGCGGATAGTATCAAGCTCTATGAAACCTATTTAAAGACAGAGGATCCTGCAAAAAAAGAGGAACTAGAACGGAAAATTCTGCTCCATAACCACGATGACTTGATACAGCTTTATCGTATTTTACCAGTTATCTTAAAGGCGGACCTGCATCGGGCCATGAGTTATCTGGGATTTCCTGTAGCGGGGGCTCATGGCTGGCCTCAGTTGAATATCGGAAAGATTCGAATCGATTATACTGGACTCACCATAATGGGAAATTATGATGGCCCTGGATTTTCATATATTTCTTATGACGACGGTACCTCACCCTATTCCTGTCATTTCTCCATAGAGGGTGAGTTCCGTTTCTTATTGCCCACTGACCGTCATAAAAACAGTCACTATCTCAATCTCCGGACGGTTCTTCCCGCATCAGCGGCCACCCTATCCAAATATCCAGGATATGTTAACGGCTTTTTCATTCTGTCGGAAAACGGCAAAACTAATTTCCTGGAAGTCAACATGTTTGCAAAGGCGCTTCTCTGCCGTTTCATGGAGGAAGTCTCCTGCCCACGATAATGTCCATGGTAATGACCACAGTAATACCTAAGGTAACTTGGAATCAATGGCCAATTACATGGTAAGCCCTTGCGCTGCCAGCCACTTCTGGTAGCGTTCCTCCTTTTCGGGTCTGTCAAAGGGATACCCATACTGATAGCAATCTACCACATCGGCATCTTTGACGATTTCCTCAATGGGTGTTCCAACCACTGTCTTGCTGCTATGGTTTTTTACGGCCAGGGCAATGGTCTCTACCTCCCCTTCTGTAAACAGGCCACTATCTGCTAAAAAAGCCTTGACTGGTTCATAACCAGCTTCTGCATGGCCTTTTTGCTTGCCTGTAAGGATTCTGCCATAATCGTGTACCGCAGCAGCGCAGGCTGCAAGTTCCGGCTCAACGCCTCTTTCCAATGCCATTTCCCATGCTAATCTAGCGGAAGATGCCATATGGATTCGCTCCCAGTTCAGGGTTTCGTCTCTTCCAAGGCCGTCCTGTCCCGTCTCCTGCTGCTGGTCGATGACTGCCAGCAACAGATTTTCCAGCTTCAGCAGCCGGTTCATCCTTTGACCTCCCCATCCATTTCAAAATCCATGCAAAGCCGTGTGGCTACATATGGTCTGATATAGGTCTCTGCCACGTGAACATGTTCTGGATGAATCGTATATCCGTTTAAGGCTTCTACATCCTCAAAAGTGCTGTCCAGCATCATATCTGCATTGGAAGTAGGCAGCTTCTCCAATCTCACATGAATATGGATCATGCCTGGAATCCTTCCTGCCAATCCCTCCAATCCTTCCTTGACCAATTTCTTTTGCTGTTCCAGGGCCTCATCGCTCATCTCTTTTAATTTCCATAATATGATATGTTTTACCATCTTCTGCTTCTCCTTTCGATTCTGTGAAAATTGGGTCAGGTCACATTTTATTATTATGTTTATAATCGTCTATCAAATCACGTAAGGCTGTCTCCACATCCATGCATAATAAAATTCTCACATAGCGTCCATATCTTCATAGGATGTATCGATAGAGTCTATAGATTTTCTCATATATTGCATTAAAATTTAGACAATGTATCGATAAAATTAACAGTGAATCCCTATATTTTGCTATTTTTTCAATATAACAAGGCCTGATAGACGGTTCTTCTTCCAAAATGTCGACACATACTATAAAAAATAGCTGAATATGGGAGAATTTTTATTTAGCTTG
The DNA here is from genome assembly GCA_022793795.1 of Bacillota bacterium. Classification (GTDB taxonomy): domain Bacteria; phylum Bacillota; class Clostridia; order Peptostreptococcales; family Anaerovoracaceae; genus RGIG7179. Next base: position 29,896 of record JAAWDM010000057.1, on the reverse strand, counting down.
TCGATATATGCTCCCTAAAAACATGCAATGTGGAGAAGCCTTCCAATCATCTCTCGCCTTCTGCTCCGTCTCTTGGGGCTTCCTCCCGTTTTGCGCACCTATCCCGATTGGTACAGCCAATCGTTGGAAGGTGCCATACAAGAATTGCCCAGCTTTAGCTGGCTTGTAATTCTTCAGTTCCTACCATCAATTTGCTTCGCAAATTGGGTTAGGTCATAAAAAAACGCAGCTTAGACGCTAATCCAAGCTGCACTATGTCTGGTGACTCTATCGGGATTCGAACCCGAGTAGCCGCCGTGAGAGGGCGGAGTCTTAACCGCTTGACCATAGAGCCATATCTATTTACTATTATACAGAAAAATATCAAAAATGCAAGAGCTTTTTTAGGATTTTCCACTGCAATGTAACATTTTTTGCTTCCACGCCTCTGCGCATTACCTTGTTGACACATTTCTTTGGATGAGAGGTTTTGGTCAAAAATTTATACATATTTTTCCAATTATGAGGCGTTTTTAGGTTCGAAATGGAAAAATATTGTCATTACTCCCTTTGTTTAGGAAACTGAGTCAACATTTTAGCCCGATTTTGTTGACTCATTAGGCAAAACAAAGGGAGTCGTGTCAAAATTTCACTTTCTTTCATACTAAATTTCCCAAAACTAGTATAATATGAGGAGCACTTATTGACTCATTCTATCTATTTAATGAAATGTGTCAAAAACTGAAAACACCCTATTTTTTTATACCGCCCGATTACCCTTATATACCACGGTTGTTTTCTCTTGCACAAGGTTTTTAAATTGTGATTTAGCGCCTCCGCTGTTGTCACTTCTTGTTTCCCTGGTTCCAGTTCGCCATAAATGCATCGTTCCAGTCGTTCCACAGTTCGCACATATAAATCCACATCAAAATCGGCAATCGCCTCTGCTTTATTGATAATATCCAAAGGCTGTGTATCATGAAACTCCGGTATCATGATGACCATACACGCTAAAATCCCATCATATTGATGGAAAAATTGCTGACGATAGGACATCTTTTTATATTTACTCATCATGATTAGCGTCTGCAAAAGCCGACAGTTTTCCAGGAACAGAAGCAAACCAACCAGGATTAACAAAAGGGCGGTTACTACAGTCAATGGTCTGTTTCCTCCCGCCTCCTCTGCATGTAAATCTTCTTCTATATCCGGCATCTCATAATCCTCTGATGAAGGAATACCGGCCATCTGACCGTTAGAACCCTCCAAGGCCTCGTTAGGTACCGCTACCAAAATATCGGCTTTGTGAGGTCCATTATAGAATCCAGGCGTCACTTCCACGCTTTTCCAGCCCATGCCATCCACATAGATTTCCACCCATGCATGAGAATCCTGTCCAGTCAGCGTGACTGCTGTGTTTCCATCCTGCTCCTCCATGGCTTTCGCCTTTTCCTCTGTCAGCAAATAGCCCTCCACATAACGAGCCGGAATTCCCGCCCCACGATATGCAAGGACCGCCGCCGTGGCAAAATACGCGCTGTTACCCTCATGCCCTTCCTGCATAAACCATTTCAAAAAGTCCTGTCCTGCTGGTACGGTTTTCGGTGTATCCGTATAGGACGCCAGAATTCGAAGAACCGTTCGAATTCTGGACGTAATCGTATAGATCTGATCCGTATCCTCCCACCCATCGCCGTTAAAAAAAGCCTGATGGATTAAATCACCTTCCTCTGCCGATAACTCTAAATACTGGTCCCGGACAAAGGCTCTATATACATTCTCCGCCTGTAAAAATGCCTTCTGCCCATCAGTTCCATCCTGGTAGACCCAGGCTGCCGGCTTAACCATATCCATGGAACCCGCTGAAGGCTCATAAACAAACCCATATTTTTTCTGCCCAAAAAATCCGTCCGCTTCCAGATACCAATCCTGTATCCAGGTTCCACTGCCTTCCACCTGGGTGGCCGCCTCCGGCAAATAAAGGTACTTCCTGCTGGCGCCTACATTCTTTACAGAGACAGAAATCGCCTCAACACTGTTATCTTTTCCATCCTCCTCATAGTCGTCCGCATGCTGATAGGCTGCATATTGAAGCCCTGGCTCAAAATCTCGCTCTCTTAGCCATGTGAGCATCCCCTTATACGTCTGGCGGAAAGCCGATGGTTCCAAAGGCTGCCACGATGCATTTTCATATCTAGCGCCCACATAACCTCGCAGATACAGGTTCCCAGGCTGACTCATCTCTACCTCTAACCTAGGCGTATCACCGGATAACAATCCGCTGGCTTTTCGCAGATTGCCTTCCGGCAAGCTGTCCTGTCCATATCTTATGATCTGAATTTCATCCATAACCGTCAGCTTTAGTTTCTGACTGACATCTACCCAGGACTGACTGCTTTGAGACATTACCATAGCAAACAAACATACTGCTGCCAATACTCCCAAGGCTTCGCCAATATGTCCCAGCCGAAATCCTGCAAAGCAACTTACCCAAGCCAAAAGCCATCCGACAAACAAAACCGCCCCCACCCAAACCGGCATTGGAGCTCCAAGAAGCAGATTAGCCCCCAGCAGTGAAAAGGTTAAAATCGTCAAAACAACAGTGTTTTTGTTGCACACAAGGGTTCCGACAATGGCAGCCATAATCAGGCCCACAACCAGTCCTGCCGACAGCACATCTCCCGTCCCCGCACCTTGAAGCAGAAATCCTTCCAGAAAAGTCCCAAACATGGCATTGATACCTGTTTGCAGCTGATCGAGCCACAGATAGACGCCGCCTACCACCCTGGTAGATGAAAGAAAAAATAGTATTCCGGCGGCGCCAATAGACAAAACCATTCCATAGTTTTTTCCATGGGTAAGCTGCCAAAGTCCAATGACGAAACTCACGGCCACAGCCGAAATCACCATGGGCGCTGCAAAAACAGGGAAACCTCCCAGAGAAAAGATGGTTCCCACCGCGCCTAACGTTATGAAAATGCCCGCCAGGATTTTTGCCAGCAAAGAAACATATACATGGTTGCCGCTATCCTGCCTTTCCTTCAGGAAATACAATTTCTGCTGCTTTTTCATATGTACCTCTAACTTAAATGGAAATAATATGCTGTCCTCGGATTTCTTCCGTAGAGACAGAAATCACTTCATAACCAGCTCCGCAGTAATAATCGGAGTCGCCTTCTACCGGCTGCAATACCGTTAGATTCATCAGATTTGAAATATGATGGGCCATATCCTCATAAATGCCTCCAGCTACATAAATCATCTTGGTAAACCGCTGATGGAGCTGCATATCTAAAAGAGTAAATAAGGTTCCTTCATTCTCCTTAGGAATCTTGTCATTCATCAGATTCCTAACCATGTCCTGATAGCTGCTTTCCGACTCCACTGGCAGGCACTGAAACTGCCCGCCCTGCAAATATCCTACAAAATGAGCGATATTTTGTTCTAAAAGCCCCCGACTAACAGATACGGTTAAATCGAAGATACCATTGAGCGCCTTCTCAGACACCGGTTGTTCTTTAAAATATAAGGCAGGGTCTAAAAACAGCAAGGTATGATAATTGATAGGTCTGCCGAACTCACGGACAATCAACTGATTCAGCTTACTGGACAGTTTCCAGTGGATACTCTGCAAAGAATCTCCCTCCTGGTACTCCCGCAACCCAAAGACCTCACTGACATCCGTTCCGCTCCTGCGACTGTCGTAAATTTCTCCCGACTGTTCCCTATCGATGTGCTGGCGAAAGTCCGTATGTATCTGCGCTTCAAAGGGATACACCGTACAAACAAAAGGTTCTCCTGGCTCCACCTGGCAGCTAAAAAGTCCCAGCCTATCATAGCATGTCATCTTTTCCAGGGAAATCCTCCGAAGCCCACAGTTTCCATCATCAAAGGGTATTTCATAAACAACCCTTTTTTGATGTCTCGACTCTAACATAAGAGGATAGCTACGGCTGGCGCCAAAGAGGTGATTTTCAAAAAGTAAATCCCCTGCAATTCTCCCTGCTGGTCGATGCTGACCATAATGCAGTTCCAGCCTCAGTTCCATGTCTTGTCCGCTGCGGCAGCTTCCTTTTCCAGTAATCTCCACAGTCAATTCCTTTGCTGAAATCTTCATCTGTAAATAAGATACGACCGCAACCAGCACGAGGGCCAACAGAAATACTAATGCCAAATACTTTCCGCCCCAAATCCCACATAGACCCGTGACAACCATGGCTGCCAAATACAATGCTCGATATCCTTTCATCATAGATCAACGCTTTCCCGGCATAGCTGGTACATCGGTCTTTGCCATAATTTCTTTCAAAATACTCTCTGATGTCAATCCTTTCATCCTAGCTTGGGGGCGCAATATGATACGATGGGCGCAGATATCTAAAAATATAGCTCTCACATCTTCCGGAATCACATAATCCCGCTCTGAAAGCAGTGCCTTTGCTCTGGCCATACGAGCCAATGCGATGATACCTCTTGGACTGACCCCTAACTCCACATTTTCATCTTCTCTAGTTTTTTCGCAGAGTATGGTGATATATCGCATGACATCATGGGTCATACGAATGGTAGATAAATAATTTTGAATTTCCAAAACGATGTCTCTGGTCACAACAGGCCGTACTCCATCCATAGAATTCTGATAATTCTTCTCTGCCAAAATCCGAATCTGACTCTCCGTGTCCGGATAGCCGATGGACAGTTTAATCATGAATCGGTCCAGCTGTGATTCCGGAAGGGGCTGAGTGCCTGACATGCCCACGGGGTTTTGGGTAGCGATACAGATAAATGGCTTTGGCAATGGATAGGTAACGCCATCAACCGTCACGCTGCCCTCCTCCATGGCTTCCAGTAATGCAGCCTGGGTTTTAGGGGAAGTTCTGTTAATCTCATCTCCCAGAAACAAGTTGGTATCCACTGCTCCCGGCCGATACTCTGTCGTACCTTTTGACTGGACCAGCACCGTATAACCTACGATATCGGAAGGCATGGTATCAGGCGTAAACTGAATACGCTTATAATCCATCCCCAGCACTTTGGAAAACCCAAGGGCTAGAGTAGTCTTTCCCACGCCAGGGGTATCTTCCAGCAAAATGTGACCGCCTGCGTAGATGGCCATCAAAACCTTTTCGATGACCTCCTGTTTTCCCATCAATACTTTGCCTACTTCCCGCAAAATCTGTTCTGACTGTTCAATAATCATACTATCTCTCCGTTATTTTCCTCTTCTTTTGGCAAAACACTCTCGCTTACATTCATATCCATTTTTCTCGTTCCGTCATCCCTATCACTTTCACGGCTGTCATTGGCCTTATCTTCGCTTACACCATAGGTACCGTTTTCTATGGCAGCGGAAACCGTCTTGCCGGCTATCTTTAAAATCTGCTGGGGCTCTTCTCCCAACCAGTCTTTCCATGTCTGCAGATAGGTGTGATATACACTGTCTCCTTCTGAATCCGGTACATAAATGGTCAAGTTCTCTATAGTATCGATGGCCCCCATGGCAGGTGGAATGGTTGCATCTATGGTCAGAGTCAGCGGCATGCCGCCTCTGCCAGAAAAACTGTGATCGCCTATGGTGGTCACAGTGGATGACAAATAAACCTCATTCATGGAAGTGCAGCCATAAAATGTCTCAACGCCTATACCAACGAAATCTACATAATAAGCTGGGTTCATATAGTTAGGCAGCACGTTTCCTACTTTGCTGCATCCATAGAAGGCCCTATCTCCAATCCAGCCTATCTTTCTGATGGCTCCATCTCTCCAATTCCATGAGGCAAGAGAAGTACAGCCCTCAAAACAGGAGTCTGGTATGGTGTCCGTCTCAGCATACCAGTATACCATGGTCAAGCTGGTACAATCCTGGAAAGCCCCTGTACCAATCTTAGACACATTGTTTTGCAGCCACAGATACTGATAAACAGGACTGGTGGAAGCTGAAACTAAAGATTTGCATCCCTGAAATGCTCTGTCTCCGATTTCCGTAATGGTAGAGGAAAGATTAATGGAACTCAGGCTGGTGCAGCCTGCAAAGGCTTCCTCTCCGATGACTTGTACTTTAGTACCGCCTGTAACCGATACCAACTCGGTCCGTTCTTTCACTGCACCGTCATAGATATATTTTACATAGGATGGAATGTTCAATTCTGTGATGTCCATCGGCACATCTAACAGCCTGTATTCTCCTTGGAAGCTATCAAAGACCAAACCTTTCAGGGTAACGCTGTAGGCATCCGATGTGGCATAAATTTTTCTTACCTGCTGTCCCCATGCTCTTTGATAGGACGCCGCTGTATCAGGCTTGACGAATAGGCTACAGATCTCCGGTGCGCCCAGTTCCTCTGAAAACGGTTCCTCCCCATAGGCGATTACCACTCTCAAATTGTCGCAATAGGCAAAAGGCCTATCTCCCATCCAGGTAACCGATGTCCCTATACGAATTGCCATCATACTGCTGTCTCTGAAGGCGCCTTCCTCCACCTCCATGGTCTCTTTTAGGTCCACAAATCCGCCGGTTCCAATCCATTTTACCAGGACTGTATCTCCCGCCTTATTTCTTCGATAAATGCCGTTTTCATCAGACCAGCAAACCAGTCTATCTGTGGATTTCTCTACAAAGCCCTTTTGCTCCTCATCATATGTATAGTTTTCCTGCAAGCCGCTTTTTGTCTGCAGCAACCCAAGGGCTGTTTCTCCATCAGCGTTCCGATTGCTTGTAATCATCATACCCCAGGTCATTAAATATCGCTCATAGACATATTTTTCACTGATATGACCGGCTCCATCAGCATCACTAGCATCGATTAAAATCTTGGTCTCAACCTCATCGTCGGAAATGTATAAGAATGTATTTCCCCTTACCGTTGGCGGAGTCTTGCCTTTCAGGATAATCGTCCGCGAAAGGCTCTCCTGTCCTTCCTTCAGCGATGGGACCATGAACGCAAAATCGCCTATATATTCCACGCTTTCCGGAATCACAATTTCCTGGCAATACGCTTCGTTGAAAGCGTTATCGTCAATATAAACCACTGTATTCGGCAAGTTCAATTCCTTCACATGAGACTGAGAAAATCCACTGCTTCCGATAGCCTTTAAACTCTCTGGCCATTTTACAATTTTCTCCTTAGCCTGCGGACAATACAAAAGCGTCTGCCCTTCCTTATCATATAAAACGCCGTCTTCGCTGTAGTAGTAAGGATTATCCTTAGACACGATAATGGTTGTCAGCGGAATATCCTTTCCAATGCCAAATTGGGGCAGCACCACCTTGGTCACCTGTTTTGGAATGACGATGGTGTGAATCTGTGGCTTATCTTCACCGCTACCTCCGATGGTAGCCATCTCAAAAGTCGTCGCGCTGGATGGAACAATATAGATGCCGCTCTCGCCCGTGTAATCCATAGCCACATCGCCGGACCCGATATCGAACTTATCCGAATAGCTGGGAATCAAATTTCCCTGCTCATCTCTGATGTAGTTACCGTTTTCGTCCTTCTTAAATCCTTCAAAATATTGGCCTTGGTCGTTTTTGTCCTTATCCTGATTGTCCGCTATATCGATCATGGCATCCTCTATGGAATCATATTCCTTGCCGCCTACAATGACCTTGCCGCCATCCGGTTTATTACCGCTATCTTCCGACGGACCGGTTGGATAGTTTGGCACAGGCGTTGGGTCCACGCCGGGCTTTGGTTCCTGCTGCTGGTCGTCTCCAGGCATAGGAGACGGTTTATCATCGGGATTTTCCTCATTTCCCTGATTTGGGGACGGATTCTGCGGATCATATCCAGGCTTGCCGCTTGGTCCCTCGGAATCGCTGATTGGCGCATCCACCGTCTTATGGTCCCCATCATCATCTACCATTGTTTCTGGTAAAATCACATCTTCCTCTACACTGCCCAGAGTATCCTCTTCCGGCTCCTGTTCCTTCTGTCTGTCTGAATCCTTATCTATATTTTTCCCTGATTCATCCTCCTCCGACAGATCATAGGCAGCGCCGTCTGCCTCTGGCACACCATAAGAGAGAGCCACCATATTATCCTCTGGCTCAAATAAAAAGTCCTGTCCTACGCCGCCGGAAACTGTAACAATCAACATGGCAGCCACAACTATGACAGAAATCACCACTGTTCCGCTGACATGAAAGGTTCTACTTAACTTCCGTAGCTGCTCTATCATGATTGTCTCCTTCCTATGGTCTCAACTAATTCATCAAAATCTATGGGCTTGGAAATATGACCAGTCATGCCAATCGAGACGGAACGCCGCTTATCCTCCACAAAAGCATCAGCTGATAAGGCATAGATAGGAATGGACTGGGCATCCTGTCTTTCAAGCTGCCGAATGGCTGTGGTTGCCTCCCAGCCGTTCATCTCCGGCATTTGAATATCCATCAAAATCGTATCGTAATATCCAATCTGGCTCCTCTGAAACATCTCTAAAGCCGCTTTTCCATTTTCAGCCCGCTCTACACATGCTCCCATCTCCTCCAAAAGGCTGATTGCAATCTCTGCATTGATTTCATTGTCCTCTGCCATAAGCAGACGCATCCCTTCAATGGTTTTACTCTCTGCCACATCCCCTATGGCTATAGCTTCTGGCGCTTTTACTGGCTCCATAGTTTCCATAGTCTCTTCCGCAGCTTCGTCGATTGGAAGGGCTAGATATACGTTAAAATCGCTTCCCTTTCCCAACTCACTGTCCACAACAATCTGCCCATTCATTAGTCTGACCATATTATCTGCAATGGCCATACCTAATCCGCTGCCACCGTGACTTTTGGCGATGGTAGCAGTCTCCTGCTCGAAAGGCTTAAAAATCCGCTTTAAAAATTCAGGAGAGATTCCCGGACCTGTATCTCTGACGCGAACCATGAAATGAACTTTGCCCTCCATCCGATTCATCTGTCGAAAGGTTAGGGTAATCTGTCCTCCAGGCGGTGTAAATTTTACAGCGTTGGACAGGAAATTGACTACCACCTGGGATAATCTCAGTTCGTCACCAATTACCTTATGTACATCAAAATCCAGCATCTCCAGTTTGAAGGCGGCGCCCTTTTCCTCAATGGTCTTTTGAAACATGGTTCTCAGCTTCTCTGCAAAATCAAAGAGGTCGAAGGTTTCCTCTGCCAGTTCCAACTTGCCGCTTTCGATTCTGGACATATCCAAAATATCGTTAATCAGTCCAAGAAGCAGCTGTGACAAACTCTCCGCCCGATCCAAATACTCTACGATAGCCTGATATTCTTTGCTCTCTTTACTGGCCTCATCCATTCTGTCCGCCGCCCTCTTGGTTAAAGCCAGCATACCCAAAATGCCGTTCATCGGCGTACGAATCTCATGGGACATGTTGGAAAGAAAATCCGTCTTGTATCTGGCCTCCATGGCTGCTTTGGTGATCTGTTGCTGTAAATCTGCAAGTTCTACCTGCTCCCTAGTATTTTCCCGAAATCGAAACAAGTAGGCAGTTCCGTCCTCTGTACAACACACATTTAGCTCATACCAAACCGTCTGTCCATCCTTGGTCATATGGCTGAAACTCTCCAATAGCTGTCCTGGGCAGCCCTGTAGATTCCATTCCTTCCATTTCTCTATAAAGTCCCTACGAAAAGACGGCGCAGTAATGTTTTCCAAAACCTCCACATCCTGTTTGATGCGCTTTTCTTCAATATCCCAAAGTTTCTTCGTATTTTCGCTGAGATACAGAACCTGCTTATCCGTCTTTCTAAGGAGCATGTAGATTGTATCCTCCTCATTGCTCATTGCTCGGAAAAACTGTTTTTCATACGCAAAATACTGCCTGCTTGCCCGATCTCTTCGGGCCATGCGGACAGTCACAATGATTGCTGTTAGGCATATCCATACCAACAGCAAAATCCCTATCATCATAAATAAGTAGTGCAGTGGCGTCATTCCTGCTGCATTCACTTCATACGGCTCCTTTTCTTTTCCTTTAACAGTATTGTGCCTCAACGGACTTTGAAAATCTTACAATTATTATAATATTTTTAAGGACTTCTGTCTATATAATTCCAAAAAACGGTATAAATATGGCCTTGCCTCCTTGACCCCTTGCCCTCCCTTGATCTGACCATCAATTCTTTGATCCTTGGCCCGCAATCGCTGTTGACACATTTTTCAAAATCAAGTAGGCGTGTCAAAATTTTTGATGTTTCTACCCGCTCAGCCGTCTTTTTTCTCCCATATTTTGTAAATTTTTGACTCAAATAAAGATTTTCCAACGCTGAGTCAACAAAATCCCATAAAATTGTTGACTCAGTTTGCAAAACAAAGGGAGTCGTGACAATATTAGCGGGATCGACATACAAAATCCGCCTAGAAATGTAAAAATATGTATTGAAATTTTGACCAAAACTATATATTTTAAGAAATGTGTCAACAGGGCTTACCTTCTACCCTAGGGGCATAAATCCCACACAGTAAAAACACCGCATCAAGCAAGTAGTAAACCTGCCGACGCGGTGTTTCATCACTGTATTATTTTATTTTACAGTTCTCCATGCTTTAGTGGACCAGTCGGTGTAAACCTTCTTGCCATCTACAATCTTATAAGCACGTACTTTATAGTAATACTTAGCGCCCTTCTTTACCGCGGTGTTGTAATACTTGGTATTCTTGGTGGTAAAGATCGGCTTCTTGCCATATCCGCTGTAACGCTTAGTGGAGCGGAATACATCAAATCCGTCGAAATCAAGTTCAGATGCTTCTGGAGCCTTCCAGGTAATCTTCACAGCCTTCTTGCCATTGATCTTTACGATCTTGGAGGTTGCCTTGATCTTTACGGCTTTTACCTGGGCAATCAGCTCTTCGCTGGTGACTTCTTCCTTCTTTGCAAAGGTTACGGTTACTTTGTCGGTAGCTTTCAGGTCTTTCAACTCTGTTACAGCTCCCATGTCCTTACCGTTTAAGGTTACAGAAGCAACCACATAACCTTCATCCGGCGTGATGGTCAGAGTCTTGCCATCAGCAGAAAGGCTGGTCTTACCGCCTTCGCCATTTACGGTTACAGTCGGCTTTACGACTACTGGTACGTAGCTTCCGCCGCCGCTCGGTGTTGCTGCCTTCCATGGGGTTACGGTGCCTTCTACAGGCTCATAGTTTCCGCTGTTTGGTGTGAAGGTCCATCCGTAAGCCCTGCCCTGCTCTACTGCAGTGGTTTCGATATCGTCCCATGCAAAGGTTCCTTCTACCGGGCTGGTTACGTTGAGGGCTGCGTCTGCCAGCGTCTTACCAGCGCCAGTGATTTCTGTAAACTCTGCTGTCGCAGTGGTTGTTGCCTTCTCGATGGTGACTGTGATAGTAGTCTTTACAGCTGCATACTTTTCTTCATCCTCTGGTGTGAATACGATGGTCAATGTACCGCTATCAGCTACGTCTACCGGTGCGTCGCCATCAAAGGCCCAAGTTCCTGCAACTTCCTTTTCTACACTTTCTTCATCTTCCACAACAGTTACAGTTGCTTTTCCTTCTGCTTTCTTAACGTCTACTGCTTCTCCTGTGTAAGTAACTGTGATGTCTTTTGCAGTTACTGCTGGAACGTCCTTGTCGGTTAAGGTTACCACTACGTTTGCCGCAATGTTTTCATAGTTTGTGGTAGTTACGGTTACCGGAATGGTTACAGTATCGTCTGCCGCTCCAGTGTTGTTTAACTTAATGGTTACCACGCCGTCTGCCACGGTTGCAGCTTCTGCTAAGATAGTATCTGTCCCTGTTGCAGTTCCTACCGCATAGGTAGCAGTACCTGCATCAGCCGGAATACCTGCCAGTTTTACCTGAAGCTCTGTAGCAGCGCCTGCTTTAGCGGTCGCTTCGGTAGCAGCTACTGTCGGTGCGGCCTTCTTATCAATGTCTACGCTTCCTGTGAAAACATAGGTTTCCAGGCTGTAGTTTGGATTCTTTAAGGTTACGGTTACTGTTACGTCTTTTCCAGTACCAGCGTTAGCATCCTTCAGTGCGCCCTTTACCGTGTAATCTTTATCTTCTCCGTTTTCCAAGGTTGCGCCGTCGAATTCTACAGCGGTTACCTCTACTGCAGTGGTTCCGTTGTAAGCCCTCTTGGTAACGGTAGCGTCTGTAATGGTAATGGCCTTCTTGGCGATGACCAGATTTCCTGCTTCCAGTCCTTCTGCTGCCTTATATACGTCGCTTTCTGCAACGTCGAAGGTCACAGCATAGGTGCCGGCATCAGTCGGCGCTTCTTCTTTTCCGTCATATTTTACCGTAACGGTTCCGGCTGTGTTGTCTTTGGCAGTCACTGTCACTTCTTTTGCAGCGCCGTCATAGGTCGGTGTTAAACCTGTCACGGTAAAATCATCCTTGGTCAAAGTCTTTTTGTCAACCTTAATGTTGAATGTGTCGGTCTTGCCGCCTGCAGTGATGGTGATTTCCTGCTCTTCTGCAAATGCAGTTCCATCAAATCCGCTTACAGTGTACTCTGCATCGGTAAGAGCCTTGGTGCTGCCATCATTGTAGGTAGCGGTAACCTCCATACCGGTCTTGTCCAGCTCGGTATCGCCGATAACATAGGTGGTCTTGGTCGGCGCCTTGGTCACTTCGATGGACTCGATGGCCTTGGCGATAACCGTAATGTTCTGGGTTGCAGATTTTCCACCGAACTCGATGGTAACGGTGCTCTTGCCAACTGTCAGGTTATTTCCATCCTTTACCACATAATTGGTTACGTCTTCCTCGCTGCTATCGTCATAGGTAGCATGAACGACCATACCGGTCTTGTCAAAATTCTGGCCTTCCACATAGCTGGTCTTAGTCGGCGGTGTGGTAATAGTCAGAGCGGTGACAGACTTAGTCGCGGTAGCCGGGAAGGCTACCGTGCAGGTCAGTTTCTTGCCGCCTTCGGTAATCTGCTTGCCGGAAACCGTACCGCCTTCTACAGTTACAGTCGCAGCGCTTCCAAACTGATAGCCATCTTTGGCTGTCAGGGTTACGTTAGCCTTGTACACCTTTCCTGCGCCAAAGGTTGCATCAGCAGGTGTCCATGCGATGGTTCCGGTATATCCGTCTGCTGCTGCGATGGTCGCCTGCGGAGTCTGTCCCTTCACCGGTGCGGTGATGGAAACGGCCTGGGCAGTATTCACCTGATGGAAGATTTCAATAGAATCACTTGCGGTCACTTCTTGGTCGATTGGATTTGCTTCTTCATCATTGAGTCCTTCCACAGACAGAGTCGGGGTAATGGTTCCCACTTCTGCATCAGCTTTTGTTGCAAATGTAATGGAGTATAATTTACCAGCGGTAAAATTTGCACCTTGCATATTCGCATCTTCAAAAAGCAGTTTTACTACACCGGCGCTTCCTCCTCCGGCATTTGCATCTGCAGGTGTGGTCGCAGTGAATGCTTGGCTGCTAACTTTTGTTGCACTCTTCATTTCCAACTTGTCGGTATCAAATGCAAGATGTATTTCTACACCTGCTGCCTTCACCGGGCTATCTAAATAGATATCCACAGTGAATGTGTCAACACCGTCATTTTTCACTGAAGCTTTTTCAATTTCAGTGTGAAATCCTACTTTATCTGCAGCAAATGCAAAGACGCTATTTGAAAATATCAGCGTCAGAACCATTGCCACGCAAAGCAGGCTTGAGATAAATTTGTTTTTCATCTCCATGTTTCCTCCTTATGAAATATTTTTTCTTCCCAAAATATGAAGCCTGATAAGATTTATATCTGTAACATTTATTTTGGAATCGTAATTGATATCTGCGGCTCTCTCTTGTTCCTCCGTAAGTTTCTTTCGTCCCAGAATATGTAGCCGCACAAGATTGATGTCTGTGACGTTTATTTTTCCATCTCCATTTACATCGCCGAGTTTGAACCCACTGTCTCCATTTCTCCATACTGCATATAGAACCATACTACGGTTGTTTTTTATCATATCCCCAGAAGTATATTCCGCTGCAGTTCCACTTTCATCCGTTGACCACCCTACGAAGGTATATCCATCTCGGACTGGCTGCTCACTTGGAATCTGGTAATCTATGTCGTAGATCTTCTTTCCAATTTCAGGCGTTCCAGCGCCACCATTAGCATCATATATGATGTCATATTCCAAATCCAGATACATGGACATTCTGTTATCATATAGTTCCATCTCTTCTTTATCAGCAGTTATATTGATATTTATAACATCACTGACATTATTTGAAACGCCATTCTCAGATAGATTGATCACGTTAGTGGCCTTTTCACCAGGTTCAAGTTCTGGAATATGGGATAAGTAAGTCATCTTATCTTTACAGGAGATATCCATCATTCCTGAGGTTGAAAATTCTCCTTTATTTATTGCCGTGACATATAGATATTGAATGTCTCCAACTTGTATCAGTTCAGAGTTCACCGCCAAATCTGCATAATCCATTTTGATATGTTCTACATTATTATCCGGTGTTTGATCGCTTCCTTCTGCAGAATGGATATCAACTTCCAAAATTCTCCCTTCTTTTATATCTCTGGTATTAAAATAAAAACTGGCCTGTGTCTCCTGTCCGGGAAGGAGTGTTTCAACGATCTCCATTTCTTCCAGATACTGGGTTTCATCATCTTTATCCTTTATGCAGGCTATCGATCTTTCTACGGTCTTTGTACCACAATTTTTAAAAGTAATTTTTATAGGGAACAATCCGTCTACTGCATCCGCCGGATTATACTCGACATCTGTTAGTACCAAATCCGTTACTTCATTCAATGTACCTAAGCACAAATTACAGGTTCGAGTCACATTTTCATCAGTGATTGCCATCTGAGTATTAACAAAGCAAGTATAAATCCTTCCGTTATGACTTATTACGGTAGGAAATTCTATAAGTTTTTTACTGTCTGTAAGCTTCACTGGTTCAATCCATCTGTTCTCACTAGAGTCATAGGTTCTGGAATAAAAATTAGAACCGGTTTCCTCCATCGCTACATAATACAGACTATCTCCTTCAACATAGAAATCCCCATTCACTGATACATCATCAAATATCACCGCAGGATGATTATTTTCCAACTTTGTCAATACACCATCTTTTAGCCATACTAATGTATCTTCTGCTGAATTAGGCAATTTACACAGTCTTACAGAAGATATCATTCCTTCGTCTATCAACGTGGTATGTCCTTCAAAATCCATTAAGTACATTTTTTGATCATCGCAAGTTGATAAGTCATTGTCAGTATCCGTTGCATAAACAATTCCTTCATTACTCACTACTAACGCTGTAATACAATTTAAATCTCTTGCCAGTACCGTTGTCTCTTCGCCCCACATTGGCCTCATATGAATTTCATTCGTACTATTTTGACAGAAAACATCCTCTGTATTTGGATTAGAAACCCATACTGCAACTGCTCTATTATCAACAAAACCCATCACAGCATCTGTCAAATACTTATCTGTCTCGTCAGATAGAGTTTGTATTTCCATGAAACTCTCTGATTCATTATCAAACCAGGCAGCAACAATCGTCTGCGATTTCGCATAATCAGAGATGGAAGTCTCCTCTTCACTTAAAACCTTATCAGTATCTTGATAAATTATATAAATATCTTTTCCATCGGAATATAGTTTCGGCGCATAATCGCCGGTTCCATTTGCGTACAATGCAACAGGCTGTTTCCAGGAGCCTGTTGATTCATCAAAGACGGAATACATTACCCTGGTCATATTCTGAACGTCGCTCATCGGATCGGCCGCTAAATACGCCATTACCATTTTTTCACCATTTGATGCAATAGATGGCATCGAATTTTCGTATGTACCCTGCAAAAGATCCATGAACTGAATCCCTTCGCCTTCTCCACTTGCAGCCTTCTTCATAAGTTTTTTCTTGGAGCCACTTGCTGCACCTAACCATTCAGATTCATTTGCAAGATATCCTGTCTCTTGTAAATGGTAAGCCTCACCATTAAACATTTGAGAATCATTTTCTGCGAAGGCTAAAACACTTTGCATTTTAGCGCCTTTGGTTCTGGTGTACAGATTCCAAGTTTTCTTTATGCAACCCTTTTTCCACTCAAAATATGCTACATAAGCCTTAATTCCCGCTTCTAAGGTTGCATCCACTGTCTGTACTCCGCTATTACTTCCGAACGGTATCCATTCCATAGAGCCCTCTACGCTTCCGTATCCTCCGGCGCTAAGAGCCTTTCCAATTCCTACACCCAAATAAAGACTTGCCGAGGCTTTTGGTTTTATCACTAAATCTGCATCAACCTTTCCTGATGCTGGATTGATTACTAATTTTCCACCAAACTCCCCTGAAAGTTTCCCATCTATCTGGGCTGTAACGGGAACCACATAAATAACACAATTCCACTCTCCAGAAATTTTCGCTTCTATCTTCATTCCTAAATATATAGTTGCCTGGGAATCCACATATCCGCTCTTATTAAGTTTCGCTTCTCCATAACCAATTAGCGATACCTTAAACTTCTTATTGGTATCTGAAGCTCCATACCGCTTGATTAGATTTTCAATATTCTTCTTGTTTTTTGAATTTACACTGATGGCCCCCTCCTTCAGTAAATTCATGGACTTTTTGATATCTTTGTCGCTCTGAGATTGAAATTTGTTCACATTCAATCCAAAATACACGGAGTCATCAGATATTTTCATTTCTAAAGGCAGAGCCTTTAATAAGTCAATATCAATACTTTGTCCGCCTAGAATCGGTATGTCATCAGAAATTGTGATTTTTAGTTTTTCCCCAATTTCAATGGAATTTTTACTGCTGTTACTTTTCACAAATTCCAAGTTAATATGGGTATCCATTCTTTTTCCAGAAGTATCATAAGTGCGAACGACAATCCCCTTACCTTTGCTAAATTGTGTCTCTATTAAACTAAAGATTCCATTCGTTGTTGTACTTATCTTATTGTTTCCCTGCCAGAGTTCATATTTGGCAATCTTTCCAGATTCTATTGGCAGACATTTTAAGGAGAACTTCGTATAGAAAGGAATCCCTGTCACATCATTTTGTAAAGTAATCCTTTTCGTCTTAACCATCAAATCCTGTGAGTTGTTATATAGCACTCCTTTCAGCCTAAGATGCTGCTCATCGCTGCGATACAATACTACAATATCGTATCCCTGTTCATTTTTTTCATAGTTGGTATTACGGTTAGTATATGTACCATAGCCTGTGTGAGACACAGTAATGACTGACCGGTCACTAAAGCCATATAAAGGAAGCAATACTCTGCCTTTACTATCCGTTGTCAGATTATATGATTCACAGCTGACCTTTGCACCTTTAATCGGTTTTCCACTGCTGTCTGTTACAAAGATACCATATTTTCCATTAGGGACAGATGTGGATAGGTTGATTGGTTTGAAGGGAATGTTGTTTTCTTGTGCATATGTCTCTACACTAAAACCTGGATATCCCCATATACTATCTAAAGTATTGCATTCAGCAAATGCACCACCGTTTATAGTCACCATTATCCCCAGAATTACTACTTTTTGTAAACTATCACATCTGCGGAAAGACGAACTTGATATATATTCCACTCCCCTTGGGATTATTATTTCTTCCAAATTACAACATTTATAAAACGACTCATATCCTATGACCGCCATTTCATCAGGAATTTTTACTCTGCTTAAGTTTGTACAGCAATAAAAGGCTTCTGAACCTATCGATGTAACCTCTTTTGGAATTACTATTTCTTTTAAACTGGAACAATTCTTAAAAGTACCCTTTTCTATGGAGGTTATCCTTGCAGAAATTGCTACATCAATCAAATTTCTACAATCCTCAAAAGCTCCACTTCCTATATATGTTACATTATTGGGAATCGATATCCTCTTCAAGCGGCTGCATCCCCTGAATGCATCATAACCTATATATGTTATACTTTCAGGAATTGATATGTCTTCTAAAAGCTGACAATTTTCAAAAGTTGTGTCTCCTATGGATGTTACTCCCTCTGGAATTGTTATATTTTGCAAAACCCAACAGTCAGAAAAAGCCCCATCTCCTATAAAGGTCACTCCTTTAGGAATTGTTATTTTATTCAAACTTATACAACAATTAAAGGCCGCATCTCCTATTGATGTAACCCCTTCTGGAATTATTATTTCCCGTAAACGAGTACAATTGACGAAAGCCGCATCTCCTATTGATGTAATTCCTGTAGAAATTGTTATTTTTTTTAATTTAACACAATGTCGAAATGCATTTTTCCCTATATATACTATATTCACTCCATTTATTTTTTCAGGCAAAACCACACTGATTACACTTTCATCGCAACCTGTAACCGTCCCTGTCGCTGTATCAAAATAAATAGCGCCGCCTTCTACTCCTTCAGTATAGGCAATAACCGTATTCTCTGTTGCATAGGCCTCCAAACTCGATTGCGCACTAGTAACCACAAATGCACATACAAGTATCAATATCAATCCTCGGCGTATTCTTTCCAGCATTTTAATTCCTTCCAATCTTTTCATGGTAAAAGTTTTTTCGCTTTCCATGTGTTAAAATCACCTGGAATCACTTTTTTGCATAGTCTTTGGTTCTTAGCAATACGATCAAAGTTGTCTACAAAGAACTTATAATTTTCCGGATCCTCTCTCTGATAGATGATAAAACTACGTCGTTCATCTTCATCTCCCAATGCCGGACAGTATAAGTCTACCTTCACATGATTATAGTATTTATACTTGTCTGTAAATTCTACATTAAAAATTGCGTATGGAATTACAAATTTTGCAACACCAAATTCAAATTGACTTTGAATATCTGCACTTTTTTCCCATGCTTTCTGATATATACTACCATTTGTTAACATCTCCTGCATTACTTCCAACGCACTAAACAAACACATTTCTGGAGTTTGCGGTCTACTATTAAAAATTTTAAACGGCAGGTCATAAATATTGTGTTCGTTTGGCTCAGCTAAAATCAAATGAACAATTGCCGGCGTTTCTTCCAATATCTTTTTCATTGCATCTGCCAGTTTAATTTTTCCCATATCAGTTAAATGTCCATAATCCGCAATATTTGGATTTACCATCAAATTACCTGCCAGATTCATAATTTTTATCTTTCTGATGGCTTTATAACGTTTATCATACATGCCTAATCGTTCTCCAATTGCTAAATCGGACTGCAACTCTTTTCTTGAACGCATGTAGATATTATTTTCTGTATGTTTCCAACCCTTTCTAGGAGTATCTATAAAGGCAATCGCCAGCGCTTTTATTACCTCCTCACACAATTCTTTTTTATTTTTCCAAAATGCACATTCTCTCCCATTTCCATTTCCAATTTTAATGTCCTCATAAAATTCTTTTAGAAGAGGATTATCCTCAATTTGCTCTTTGAGATCTGACTTAAAAAATGCCAATACTGGGATTCCCTCTTTTATTGCCAAATCATATTCTCTTCGGCAATAACTCTTTTTTTCTAAATCGTTTGTCAGATAGCTTCCATATCGTCC
The DNA here is from genome assembly GCA_022793795.1 of Bacillota bacterium. Lineage (GTDB taxonomy): Bacteria > Bacillota > Clostridia > Peptostreptococcales > Anaerovoracaceae > RGIG7179. Next base: position 10,453 of record JAAWDM010000057.1, on the reverse strand, counting down.
ACCCAAAATAATAACCATATAATCTGAACACTTTATTTGCTTCTCAATTAAATCCCATTGGGCCGAATTACTTGCCGAAAAATATTCCATTCCCATTGGAATCTGTCCTAACTCACTGATTTTTTCTAAAACTGCTTTTCTTTCCTGCTTTAAGTCATCATATGTCGAACTGACAAAAACCTGATATTTTTTCATCTTCTACTTTCTCCTGTTTCTGAAATGATTTATACAAGCTCTCTGCGTCCTAAAATATTAAGTCTAATAAGGTTAATATCGGTAACATTTATTTTTCCGTCATGATTTACATCTGCAACTTCCCTCTGCAAAGGAGTAAGCTCTCTACGTCCCAAAATATTAAGTCTAATAATATTGATGTCTGTTACATTGACTTTCCCATCTCCATTGACATCTCCTGGTTTTCCCATAAGTCCTTCCTTAAACGAAATTGCATTTTCATGTGCGTAATTTTCTACAAAAGAACCCTTTTTCCCACTGATCGTCAGATTATCGCATTGGCCAAATGCGTTACTACCAATTGCAGTTACATTTTCTGAAATTGTAATGTCAGTTAGACTGCCACATCCCCAAAATGCATTAGCCTCAATATTTGTAACGCTATTAGGAATTGTCACACTATCCAAACTTCTGCAGCCGGCAAATGCTCCATCCCCAATGGTATCTACCCCTTGCTGGATCGTAACCTTCTTTAATCCGTGACAGCCTCGAAACGCATCCTCCCCTATATATGCTACTTTTCCAGGTATTGTAATACTAGTTAGGTTTCTGCATCCTGTGAATGCCTGCTCTTCTATCTTCGTGGTATTAGCAGGAAGTTTAACGTTATCCAAGTTCCAACAATCTCCGAATGCACCTGCACTTATTTCCGTCACACTATCTGGAATCTTTACTCTAGCCAAATCGATGCATTCCCAAAACGCACATTCTCCAATACTGGTTACACTATTGGGAATCTCAATACTGGACAAATTACACCACATAAACGCTTCCTGTCCAATTGACTGTACTGCTACTCCTGCTATCTCTTTCGGCAAAACTACATTGGTTACCTCTTCATCGCAGTCAACAATCGTTCCTGTATTTGTATCAAAATAGATAGCTCCGCCAGTCACGCCATCTGTATATTCGATGATTGAATTACTGCCTTCCAACTCATAATTCACATCAATCCCGTTTAGCCGTACTTTGCTCTCGACTACCTGCTGTTTTCCGCCTACGGTTTGAACAATATTGCGATAGCCTGTTGCTTCTCGAACAGTAAAGGAATAGACTTTCTTTTCTGCTCCAGCTTTCACTGAAAAAATCAAAGTTACTAAATCACCCTGCGTTTCTGCAGGCTGTGGACCGCTTCCCACATACCAGGAACAAAAATATGGGTTGATTTCTTTAGTTGCGCTAAACTGGGAATTGGTTCCAATCAGTCCTTTGTCCTCCACTGCGCTCAGTGTAAACGCATTTCGATCATAGCCCACATTGAATTGAAGACCATCCAGATAATCGCCGGTGTTTTGCAAAGAAATGGTCAGCTGTATCTGATTTTCGCTCTGCACAATACTCCCAGTAAGCTGGCAATCCACGCTGCCATAAGCAGCCTCTGCCAGTCCGAGGGCCGGCAGAAAACTACTTACAACAATAAAAATCGACAAAATATAGGCAGTTACGAAACGCAACTTTTTTTTAATTTCTTTTGAGTTCTTTTCCTTTTGACTCTTCATAGGGCATCCCCTTTTCTTCTCACCAACAAATAGCAATATGATCCTCTTATTTCCCCGGCAGAGGCAGCGGGTCGGCGGTGTTTGGCATAACCTCATAGCCATCCCAGCCTGCCACGTGTCGTGCGATGATAGCCGCGTCTCTTAAGGTTGCACTGTTGTCTAAATCCACATCGGCAGCCTTCATATTGATGGCCTGATAAGCAACCCAGCCGGCTATATATTTTGCCAGGTAATCGGCATCGTTGATATTTACATCCGACGAATCGTTGACATCGCCGTAGATAAAGTCCACTACAGAAATAGCGGCGCTTTGGCAGTTAAATACTCGCCTCTGGCCGGAAGCCACCAATGTATTGGCGCTGTCGCAGGTCATCTGAATGGTGTAATCCCCTGTGGCTGTGGTTTCCTTTATCTTAAATTCCAGAATTGCCAGAGTTCCGGTGCTGGTCACGTTTGTTGCCATGTTTTCCGTCTTCCACACCAGTTTATTGCTGGTATCTTGGGAAATCCTTGCAAAACGGCTAACGTCAAAGTCATCTCCGTCAATGGTATTTACCAGCTCCAGGGTTGTTCTGTCGTAGTTCAAGTCCAGCTTCAGGGATGCAACCCCTGGGTTAACAGTCACGACTATTGGCACTTCGATGGTCTTGCCCTTTTTCCCATAGACGTTTTTCAGCTCCACTTCGCCCTGGCCGCTGACGTCTGGATTTTCCTCTGGCTGCACCACAGGCCCATTGATGTTCACCCGATAGGCTACCCCATATTTTGCTGCGGCAGTCTTGGCATAGGTATTGGCATACACCGTGGCCACCAACTCCTCAGCGCCCTCAAAGGAGTCGTGCTTCATGTTTTGCAAAGTGGTTGGAAGGGTTATGGTCTTCAGAGCCTCGCAGCCTGCAAAGGCTTCATAGCCGATTCTCTTCACACCCTCCTGCATGGTCACTCTGGTCAGCTTCTTGTTTCTGTAAAATGCATTGTCTCCGATCTCCTCTATGGAGGCTGGCAGGGTGTAGCTGGTTACCTGCTGTCCGGCAAACATGTAGTCGCCGATGCGGGTAATGCCAGCCTTTAGGGTAACGGTTATATTTTTCGCCCTGTTTTTGTACCACGGCGTATATTTGTATGTGGTCGAGTCATAGTCTACGGCCTCACCGTCTCCGCCGGTAAAGGTAAAGCTGGTAAGGGTCGGTACGTTATTAAATCCTGCTGTAAACTCTGCTGAAATCGGCAAAGTTATGGAGGTCAGCGGTGTGTTATTGAAAGCATTTCCAGGAATCACCGTAACACCGTCCGGAATGGTGATGGACTGGATGCCGCTGCCTGCAAAGGCTCCCGCGCCGATGGTGGTAATGCCTGCTCCCATGGTAACTGCCCGCAAATCCTTTTCGTTTCTAAAGGCGTTTGCTGCAATGCCTGTGACAGGAATATTGTCTATGGATGCAGGAATGTGAGCCTCGGTAATCGGCGTGTCAAACCAGGACAGACCGGTAATCTGGCCCGTGGATTTGTTGAAGAGCAGGTACCTTTCCTGGCCTAATGGATAACGGATAACCTGATCCCCATATTTTGATGACTCAATGGCCCCCTCCACAGCATGACAATAGATGCAGGTTCCATTTACAAATTGATGATCCAAAAATACGTCGTATTTTGCCATGAGAGAATCTCGCATATCCTGATTTTCCACATTGCACTTCATTTTGATTTTTGCGCTGGAATCAAATGCTCCATCGCTGATCCATAGCTTGTTCACAGCTTCTAACGTAACCTGCAAATCAGAAACCCCTGCAAAAGCATCTCGGTTCAGATAAACATAGGAATAGGTCTGTGACTGCGGTATGGTGATGGCCTTAAAGGAAGTACAGTTTTCAAAAGCTCTCGCCTGGATGTTATAGCCCATCTGCAATTCGCCGATTGTAATATGGACATCCTCTAAATTCGGACAGTCTGCAAATGCTCCTGCACCGATACCTGCAGAAAGCTGAACGCTCTGCAAATTTTCACAACCACGGAAGGCGCTGTAGCCTATTTCTCTTATGGTGTCCGGTAAGCTGACCGCTGTCAGTTTCGTGCCCGCAAAGGTCTCCGGTTTAATTTCGTAAAGCCCTTGCGGTATCTCAATCTGCTGTAAGCCGGAGCCGCTGAAGGCTGCTCCTCCCAGTTTGGTCAGGTTAGCGGGCAGATTGATACTGGTAAGCCCTGTACAATTTTCAAAGGCACGTTTATCTATGGTCTCCATGCCTTGAGGCAGCGTAATATTGGTTAAAGCTGTGCAGTTTGCAAAAGCATATCTGCCTATGTAGGAAACAGTCTGCGGCAATACGATGGCGCTCAAAGCCGTACATCCATTAAAGGCGCTCCAGCCAATCCCTATTATACCCTCCGGTAAAGTAACGCTGGTCAGGTTCGCACAATCTGCAAAGGCGCCATCCTGAATCCACTCTACCCTGTTTGGAATGGTAATTTCATGCAGTCCGCTGCCTGCAAAGGCGCTATACCCAATTTTCGATACGGTTTGAGGAAGCGTGATGTGATTTAAGGCCGTGCAGCCTGAAAATGCGCTTCCTTCTACTTCCGTCAATCTCTGCGGCAGCGTTACGCTGGCTAAATTCGAGCAGCCTGCAAAGGTTCCCCACGGAAGGATTTTAATCTTTTCTGGCACTGCCATGGCGCTTAAAGAACTGCATCCGTTAAATACGCCATGTCCCATGCTGACTAAATTCTGCGGAAGTGTAATCCCATCCAATGCGCTGCAATCCATAAAGGCATAATTGCCCAATGTCTGTAAGGTTGTCGGCAGTGTTAAAGTATTTAAAGCCGTACAATTATAGAATGCAGAGCGTCCTATGCTGCGTAAATTCTGTGGCAGCGTTACGCTGGTCAAATTCGAGCAGTTTGCAAATGTGTATGTGGAAATTCTCTCCACGCTCGGCGAAACCGTCACATTGGTTAGGTTCACACAATCTGCAAATGCTGCGTATCCCATTTCACGAACAGTAGCCGGTACCGTCACTGAAGTCAACTGGGTACCCTTAAAGGTTTCCTTTCTGATTCTCAGAATCGTTGAAGGTACGTTGACCTGTTGCAAACCGGAATTTTTAAAAGCCCCTGTGCCCAGATTGGTCAAGGAAGCAGGAAGAACGGCTGTCTTCAAGTTCACACAGTTTTCAAAGGCTCCCATCTTTATGGCAGTAAGACCAGACGGGAAATTTATGCTCTTTAAATTTGTACAATTAGCAAAGGTATATCTTCCGATGGATTTTACACTGGATGGAAGATTGATGCTTTCCAAGGCAGCACATCCATTAAATGCATGGGAGACGATTTCCGTCAGTCCCTGACGCAAAGTTACGGTTTTCAAGCTGCTGCAGCCTGCAAAGCCCTTCCACGGAATGCGGGTTACATTGGACGGAATGATTACGCTCTCCAGCTTTTCGCAATTCTCAAAAGCGCTGTTCCCAAAATTTTTCAGGGTGTCTGGCAATGTGAAGGATGTCAGCTCGCTGCATCCCATAAATGCCCCATGTTCTATATCTGCCACACTGGTCATGCCGGTTACCGATGTCAGTCCAGAATTGACAAAACTATAGCTTTTAATCCTCGTAACGCTGGCCGGAATATAGATGGACTTTAAAGACGCGCATCCTTCAAAGGCCCTTGTTCCGATATAGGTAACGCTACCTGGCAGATTCACAGAGGTCAGCGACGAACACCCTCTAAAAACGCCATAGTTGATAGCGGTAATTCCTGCAGGCAGATTGATGCTTTTCAGCGAACTGCAATTCTCAAAAGCATAGCCACCAATAGCGGTTACAGAGGATGGAATCGTAATGGTTTTTAAAGAGCTACAACCTGCAAATGTACCGTTGGCAATCACTGTAATTCTGCTTGGAATATTCACCGATGTGAGAGAACTACAGTCTCTAAAGGCATTGTATCCAATACTTGTTATGGAAGATGGAAGCGCCACTGTGACAAGGGATTTGCAGCCTTCAAATGCACCGCTTCCAATTCCCAATATTCCATTTCCCAGGGTAATATCTTCCAGGGAAGTACAATTATAAAACGCCTGTCCTCCAATGTGGCTTACTGTTCCTGGAATCTGAATGGTGTCCAGATATCTGCAATCTCTAAATGCCCCATATCCGATAGTCTCTACACCGTTTCCCAAGGTAACATCCATCAGTGAAGTACACCCATCAAATGCATAGCTTCCAATTTCTTTCACTGAATTAGGAATATCCATTGCAGTAAGAGATGTGCATCCATTAAAAGCATTATCTGAAATCTTTGTAACTGTGTTGGGAATGTTGACCGTTTCCAGAGCTGTACAGCCTGCAAAGGCTGAATCGACTATGGTAGTCATGCCTGAACTTAACGTAACAGCCTTCAGTGAAGTACAACCTTTAAAGGAACTTCCGCCTACCTGAATGCCGCCTCCATTGTACATGATGATGGATTCCAGTTTCCTGCACCCTTGAAATGCACAGTCGCCGATTCTAATATTGGCCGGAAGTTCAATAGATTCCAGTCCATCGCAGTTTTCAAAGGCCCAACAGTCTATATATGTAATATTAGAAGGAATTCTGATTTCTTCCAGAAGATAGCAATTAGCAAACATGTATTGCGGTATGGAACTAATTCCTCCAGGAATATTTACGGTTGTTAAGGCATTGCATCCCCTAAAAACACCGCTTCCCATGTCAGTAATGGTGTCCGGCAAAACAACCTTTTCAAGTTTTTCACAAGATGCAAAGGCATTTGAACCCAGCTTTGTCACACCTGTAGGAAGGGTGATTTCCGCTAAGGAATTACAATTAAAAAATGTACCATTCGCAATCTCTTTTAATTTCGTCCCGCTAAATGCAACGTTCTGCAAAGAATAGCATCCGCTAAAAGCGCTGTCTTCCAGCTTTATGATTCCCGATGGTATTTCGATGCTTTTCAAATTAAAACATCCCAAAAAGGCACTGCCTTGAATTTCTTCAATTCCTGCTGGATTTGCAAATGTTACGCTGGTTAAACGGCAATTATTAAAGGCGCCACAACCGATAATCCCAACGGTATCCGGTACAGTATAGCTGCCTCCTTTATTTCTCGGAAACTGCTGCAATGTTCTCCCGTCTTTACTAAAGATGATGCCATTCACCGAAGTATATAAAGGATTCTCTGAATCCACAGTAAACCAGCTAACGCTTTTGGCGCTCAAATTTATATAATTAACACCGTTGAGCAAACTTCCAGGTATTGTAATGTCATAAACCTGTCCACAATTCTCAAATGCCGTAAAACATCCATAATCACCGCTGCCTCCCAAAGTTGTTACGGTCCCAGGGATCTCATAGGAACCCACATATTTGCTGCGTGGGAACTGCAATAATTGGGTCATATCACGGCTGAACAGAACACCGCTTACCGAAGTGTAACGTTGGTTCCCTGTCTCTACCTGAATATCATTCAGTTGAGGGAGAGCAGCCAGAAACCAAACCCCAGATCCCGTCACATTGGTAATCCCGCGCCCTATTCTCAGCGTCCGAATTTTGTTTGCCGTTCCATCACTCATCCATGGAGCCACCGTTACTTCACCGCTGCCGTTAATCTGCAGCTCTCTGGTCTGTTCGTTAAAGATATAGGTGGCCTCTGGGCCGCATACACCTGTGACATAATCGCCTTTGCTAGCCCCAAATGCGCTGGTCGGCATCATGACTGCCAGCATGGCGATGCAGATTACAATACTGATTACTTTCCGCTTCATGTTCCCACTTTTCCTTTCCATAATCCTTCCATTGCAGCTTCAGGGCTGCAACCTGGTTGCCGCTTTGCTGTCCTGCCTCTAATTCCCCGGCAGCGGCAGTGGGTCGGCAGTGTTCGGCATGTTTTCATAACCTTCCCAGCCGGCAACATGTCTTGAGATAATGGCTGCATCTCTAAGGGTTACTTTTCCGTTTAAGTCCACATCGGCTGCATCCAAATTGATATTCTGATAAGCCGCCCAACCGGCAACATATTTTGCCACAAGGTCAGCGTCGTTAATATTGACATCCGACGAATCGTTGACATCGCCATAGATAAAATCTACCACCGTAACAACTCCGTCGGTGCAAGTGAAAGTTTTTTCCTCGCCGTCGGCTGTCAGAGTATTGTCGGAATCGCAGGTTATCTTGATGGTGTAATCTCCAGTCTGTGCATCCTCTGGCGCCTGAAACTCTAAAATTGCCAGAGTTCCGGTTCCATTGACGTTAGTCCCTAATTTTTCCGTCTGCCACACCAATATATCGCTGGCATCCTGAGAAATTCTTTTGAATACTTCCCCATCAAAACCATCGCCTGCAATGGTATTTACCAGCTGTAATGCGGTTTTATCGTATTCCAGATTCAATTTCAGGGAAGCGATTCCCTGATTCTCTGTGATAACGATTGGTATCTGAATGGTATTTCCTGTTTTAACGATTCCATCCTTTAATGTAACCTGTCCCTGAACTGGTATCTCCGGATCCGTCGGGTCAGTTGGATTGGTCGGCGGTACGATCGGATTGGTCGGCACGGTCGTCCCTGATTTTTGATCGATGATGACCGTTACCTTATGGTCTTTATCCGCCAACAACGTCACTTCGCTAAGGGTTCTTAACTCCGGCATCACCTCTCCATCTACCAGCACATATTTTACTTCGTAGCGTTCCGGATCGGCGACGGCCCATGTCACTACTGCCGTATCTCCTTCCACAACTTCTCTTGCACCTGTAATGGTTCCCGCTGCGCCTCGAATCTCTGTATCGATGCGGTAGGTAGTTTTCGTATAGCTGCTCTTATCTGGTGTTGGATTGGTTTCCTGGGCTACGGCAGGACTGGCGGTTAAGACCATAACCATCATCACAACCAGCAAAACAGCACAGCATCTTCTACATCTCTCTATCCTTTTCATAGCTTATGAAACCTCCTGTTATGGTAGTGGCAACGGTCTGCTGGTATTCGGCATGGTCTCATAGCCAACCCAGCCAGCAATATGCCTTGCAATAATGGCTGCATCTCTAAGGGTTACCTTGCCGTTTAAATCCACATCGGCCGCAGCTCGGTTGATAGACTGATAGGCTGCCCAACCGGCCACATATTTTGCCACAAGGTCAGCGTCGTTAATATTAACATCCGACGAATCGTTGACATCCCCGTAGATGAAATCCATCACGGTAATGACCGCCTCTTTGCAGTTAAAAGTTCTCTCCTCGCCAGTGGCAAGCAAAGTGTTATCGGAGTCACAGGTCATTTTCAGCGTATAATCCGCTAAAGGTGCCGTGTCTAAAACCTGGAACTGCAAAATCGCTAAAACTCCGGTATCAGTCACGTTTGCCGCTACATGCTCTGTCTTCCACACCAGTTTGTCGCTGGTATTTTGGGAGATTCTCTGGAAAAAATTGTTGTCGAAATCCTCTCCATCCATGACGCCTATTAGCTGCAAAGCGGTTTTGTCATAGCTGAGATCCAGCTTCAATGACGCAATCCCCTGATTTGAGGTGATGATGACCGGCACTTCAATGATCGTTCCCGGTTTTCCAACGGCATCGCCAATCTCAATCTCTCCCTGTACCGGTATCTCTGGATCAGGCTCCACTGGCGTCCCCTTCTGGTCGATGACAACTACTACCTTATGATCCCTATCTGCCGGCAGCATGACTTCGCTAAGGGTTTTTAACTCTGGCATTGCCGTTCCGTCTACCAGTACATATTTTACCTCGTAGTTTTCCCTATCGGTCACAGCCCATGCTACCACTGCACAGTCGCCTTCGCTCACTTCACTGCCACCGCTAATGGTTCCGCCTCCCCCTCTAATTTCTGTATCAATATGATAGGTTCTGATCTTGAAAGTCGGTTTCTGCGGCATATTGGTCGCGCCCTCCTTTTTCAGCGTTACGACGACCATCTTATCTTCTTCAATGGCTGTAAAGCTCCATTGATCGCCTTCTGCGTCCACTGGCTGTCCATTGACAGTTACGCTCTCTACTGTGTAGCCTGTCGGTACTTTCCAGGTCACGCTGCCGTCGACGCCTTTATCATAGTAGCCCATGTAGCTGTCATCGCCGTTTACATCTCCGATTTCTAACGGACCGCCTTCCCCTTTGACACTGACTCTGGCCAGCTGGTCTGGCGTCGGTACTGGGTCTACAACATCCACGGTAATCGGAGGTCCATCCGGATTTTCTGGGTCTTGTATAGTGGTCTGTGTTGCCTTGGCAAAGTATACCTGTACCTGATAGTCTTCTACTGCTCCGGTAACGCCCATCTTAAAGCCGTCCTCTGATACTTGGCCGAGCCCAATATCCGTTCTGGCTTCAATGGCATCAATTCCGCTCTGATTCTTTTCTATGATATATACAGCCGCAGCCTGTTCCGGTTGCTCTGGTGTTGCCGATACTTCTGCTATAACCTCTCTGGTATCCAGCAGTGTTATGCCATCTACTTCAATCCTGGCAATCTTATACCCTGGCGCTGGTATTGCCGTGATGTTATTGTAGTTTTGCAGATGCCATATCTTCTTGGATGCAGAGATGCTTCCCTGTCCATACTTATACAGGTCTACATCATGCATCTTTGGCTCTACCTTGACCACTACCGTCGTGTCTTCCGATATTTCCTTGAAGTTCAGCTTATCTGCATCGCTGCCTACGCTCTCTCCATTGACCACGATATCCGTTACCTCATAGTAGGTGTAGTCTGGGCTGTCTGGG
>JAAWDM010000056.1 GCA_022793795.1 Bacillota bacterium | reverse complement strand
TGTCCTTTTGCTTAGACTTCTTTTACCACGGGCCCGTGGCTCAGCTGGGAGAGCGCTGCGGTCGCATCGCAGAGGTCGAGGGTTCGAACCCCTTCGGGTCCACCAAGAAAACGACAGGTTTTAGCTTGTCGTTTTTTATTGGACGCCTCATAATTGAGTAAAAGATAAGGGCGTGAGATAAACGGATCCTGATGATTATCAGATGATGGTTGGAAAAAATAGTTTCAGCGTATACACAGTAAAGGTCAGCAAGAACTATAGCGGTTGGGAAATGTCCGTCTGTGATTTCCTCCAATTCCAGGAATCGAGACATAAAAGTATTCTTTTATCCATTTACCAGGAGGATTTAGAAATAGAAAAGCAATTATATGTAGGACATAAATATAATGATCCGTTTTTAAGGGGAAATGAACCAGAACTTTTGATACACAGTACTACGTATAAAAATTGTGATCCTGTCAAAATAGAATGGAAAGATAATTATGAACCAAGAGATGATGTATAAAACTGGGACCAGACTATATTTTAATAGTAAAAGGATAGCTGCCGGCGGATTGCTCATTCGTGATGGAATCCACTTAGCAGTCATGAATGAATTACCATTAGAACCATATTTATTTTGTTTTAACTGAAGCGATCCATCCCGAATTCCATGACTCATGTTTTCTTGATATTTCCTGGTTGTATTATGGTTTTATATGTGCTAAAATAAAGTTGATTTTTTAAATTTGTTTTTATTTTAAAGGAGATAGGATGCCAAAGGTAGCTTATTCGCAGGAGGAACGGGAACATATCAGAACTGCTCTTATTATCGTTGGACTGGAACTAATGGCAAAACAGGGCATACAACATACAACGGTGGAGCAGATCTATAAAAAGGTGGGCATTTCACGGACCTTTTTCTATTCCTTTTTTCCAACGAAGGAGGACCTGATCGTTGAGATCCTGTACTTGCAGCAACCAAGACTGATTGAGTATGGACGGAGATTGATGGCTGATTCCTCTTTAAGCTGGCGGGATGCTGTTAAGCAGTTTCTTTATTCTTGCTGCTATGGTGAAAAGCATGGTATTGCTGTTTTGACAATTGAAGAACAGCAGCTGATTTTCAAGCGGTTGTCAAAGAAAAGTTATCAGGCGTTTCGGGAAAAACAGGCCCGCCTTTTTGGTCAGATTCTAGAACTTTTTGGAATAAAGGCCGATATGGACACTGTCAACCTGTTTACCAATTTAAGTCTAACAGTCATAGTTGTACGCAGAGCAATCCCAGATATTCTGCCTCTGTTTGTTCCAGAAGCTGCTGATAAAACCATTGAATTTCAGATCAATGCCATTGTAGATGCTCTGGAGATACTGAAAAGGCAGAAGCCATGCTCCAACTGATTTGAAATTTTATGTCCGTCCGAATATTGTGTTTCGGCTTCATATTCAGGCGGATTTTTTTCATCACTAATAAAGACAAAATATAAAAATTATTCTTATTTGTGAACGATTAAAAAAGAAAACAATGAAATTACGGAGGTAGAAGACATGGGATTATTCAATAAGCTGTTTAAGGGACCAGAAATTGACATGGAAAAGAGCAATATAAATGCGAAAAAAATGCGAGTGTTGTTTAATCAGGTTGTAGATGATGGAGACGACTATCGGTTAATCTTTGGATACACTGAGGATGTGAGTCGTTTCAATTATGGCTTTGTCCATGGAAGTAAAACAAAGATTGGAAATTTAATTGTAGGCTGGAATGAAGAAAGCCAAACCATAGTGGTCGTTCCTACCGTTCCTGAACTTTCCGGCTGCGGCGAGCCGACCTACTACCGGCGTTCAGAAATTCTAAAAGCCTATCGGAACAAATACCCTACCGAGGCCTTTATTATTTATCCAGACAAGAAGGGCTATATTGGTATCAATGCTTATGACTGGCTGGAGGATGAAAAGCTGTATGTTTATGTGTCCCAAGATGAAGAGTTGGCAGCTTTTACTGACTTTTTTATGAAAAAATTTGCAACAAAGTAATGCAAAACCATTTTGGATGGAAGTCCGTATGGAGAGTGTCAAAAAATCCATGTTGTCATAAACTATTATAAGACTGTGGCGATGCTACAAGGAAACAGAGGAACCCATGTGCTTTTCTCCCAGTGAAGGGATAATTTGATCAAAAAGTTTCATGAAAGGAAGAAAATCACATGGGTAAGAGACCAATTCTATTTTACTTGTCCTTTGGCCATGGTCAGAGTAGAACAAGCAGCAATCCAAAGGGAGACCCAGGAACTGTATCAGGAGAGTTTGTAGAGCGGGACATCGCCGAGAAGATGATGACCGCCTGCTATAAGTATCTGCTTAAGCATCAGGGGAGAACCTACAAGGTGGCGTTTCCGGAGAGAGATGGAAAAGGCCGGCATTTGTGGGAACATGCAGCAGATGTAAAACGGTATCGAAAAAAGGGATATCGGGTGGTAAGCGTTGACGGTCATCTTAATGCCGGTGGTGGAGATGGAGCCGAGGTATGGGTGAAAAGGGGTATTGGAACTAAAAGCCGTCTGGGGAAGGTGTTAGCAAAATATATTTTGCAGGAACTGAAAGATGTAAAGCAAAATAGTAGAGGCATTAAAACCACGAGAGATTTGTATTGGATCAATGCGAATATAGGCGTTCCTGTGTTAGTAGAGTTTGGATTTGTAGATAATAAGACGGATAGAGAAGGATTTGACACAGATAAGAAATGTAAGGAATACGGAGAGGCGCTTGCCAAGGCGCTGATCAGATATTGGGAAAGATATAGATAATAAAAGGAATTAGAAAAAGCTGTCCTGTCGCTAGACTGCATTGTACCGGTCTGCTGCAGGGCAGCTTTGATTTTTCTATAATATTTACATTCTTCCGTTTTTGATCCAGTGGGACCAAGCTCGTGCAGCTGGTCTGCGAAGGTGTTTTTCCTGCTGAAGGGGAGTGAGGCGGTTGCGACAAGCATCAATAAAGGCCATCGTATCTTCATCACCGGGACGAGCCTTAAGGGCTTCTTCAAAATGTTTTAAAGAATCTTCTACCTGATTGAGAAAGTAATAGGCATAGGCCATGCGAAAGTTCCAGTAGTGATCGCCTTGAAAGTATTCCTCATGACGTTTTAAGAGGGCGATAGCCTTTTCAAATAAAGCGGTATCATCTACATCGGCCAGATTGTTATAAGCACGAGCCAACTCGCTGTCCATCTCTGGGGTACGGTTATCCTCTGGGATGGCTTCAAGGGCATCGACAATTTGCTGATATTGGCCGCCTTCGTGCCAGGCTTGGCATTGATCTAATAAATTCATGAAAACTTCTCCTCCTATTGATTTCAGTATAATGATTTTAGCCGTTGATATCAAGCTTATTTTTCATGGTTTAGCTGTTATTTTACTTAGAACATTTGGGTATGTATCATTTTTTATACACTTTTTTGGGATAGGATGTATAAATTTCGAGACAATATATTTTATAGAAAGGAAAGGTCACGTAGACATCATAAAATGGTGGTGAATTGATATGTTAAACCAGAGAACATAAAAATAGCAAGTGTTTTAATTTTGAGATAAAAGCCTCCAATTTGATGAATGGGAGAGAAAACAACCGGCGCAGGCCAGGATGAAACTGAGATTTATGCCTAATCAGAAATAGATTGAGGAGAAAAGGGAAGAAAAATCGGTAAAAACCTATTTTTTTCTTCCCATCCTTCATGGCACAAAATTTGCACTTTTATTCGTACAAAATAATTCATAAAGAAGAACAACATTTTGAGTTGGGGAAAAGGAGGCGATAGAAAGAAACAGAAAAGAAGAGAAACTTCATGATTTGTTTGATTCAATATGAAAAAAGTTTGGAGGATATTGTTATGCAGAATGAAACTAGCAAGAGTGGATACAGTTCACGTTTCGGCTTGATTTGTGTTCTGATTGCCGCATCTGTGGGAACCGGAAACATTTGGAGATTTCCACGATTAGTTGCATCTTATGGCGGCGCGTTTATCGTTATTATGATGATCTTTACCATTATTCTGATGATTCCGCTGGGTTATGTGGAAAACGTCATGGGAAGAGCATCCAGACATGGAGCGCCTGGCGCATTTCGCGATATGCTGGGTGAAAAGTTTACCTGGCTGGGATCTTTTAATATGGTTGTATATTTTTTAATGCTTTGCTACTATATGGTAGTTTGCGGATGGACGCTCCGCTATGCCGTACTTTCCGTCACAGGCGGATATTATGGAGTCGATAAGGCGGAACTATTCAATATAGAGTCAAACGGAAGCGTAGGTATGATTATCTGTTGGCTGATCTGTCTGGTTCTTTTGTATTTTTGTGTTACCAAGCAAAGCACTCTTGAGGCTGCAACCAAGATCATGGTGCCTTCCTTAGCAGTCATCTTGATCGCCTTGATGGTTTATGCCCTAACTCGGGAGGGTTCGGTAGAAGGCCTGAAATACAGTTTTTCTATGAAGGTATCTGACTTTACCAATCCGTCTATCTGGCTGGATGCCATTACTCAGGCGATTTGGTCTATGGGCCCTGGTACATATATCATTATCGCATCGTCTAAGTACACCGCAAAGAACGAGGATATTGCACTCAATACACATTTGCAGTGTTATGGGGATATGTCCTTTGCAGTGCTGGGGGCTATGATGATACTGCCTTGCGTATTTGCGTTATCCCCTTCCAATGAGGCGGCAATCGAAGCATGTGCTTCTGGTAATAACGGTCTGACTTTTATCGCATTGACCGGCCTGTTTGAGACTTTAGGAGGCGCAGGAAGAGTGGTTGGAACCTTATTCTTTATTGCCTTGTTTGTGGCAGCATTCTCTTCTGCAATCGTTATGATTACACCATTTACCAACCATCTGATCGATACGGGTATGACCAGAAAGAAAGCCAATACTCTGGCGACACTGGGTCTTTTAATTATCGGTATTCCATCGGTACTTAGCCAAGATTTCCTGACCAATCAGGACAACGTATGGGGCATCGGCCTATTCTTTGGCGGCCTGTTCATTTCCATTGCAGGAAACGTCATCGGACCTGAAAAACTCCGTGAGAAATTCATCAATCCGGTAAGCGATATTAAGATCGGAAAATCCTTTGATATTTTGATTCGGATTGCACCGTTTATCTTCGGCGTGATTATCCTGGCCTGGACAATTCAGTCCATCGGTTGGGATCCACAGTGGTGGAGTCTGTTCTCTACCAGCAGCTTTGGCACCATGTTTTATCAGTGGGCAGTGGTATTTATCTTCGTATTTGTATTTAATAAGAAGATTGCCCGCAGCATTAAGAAGAGATACTACAATGGTGAATCCTTTGAAGAACTCTCTGAAGAAATCAGCAATGAGAAGTAAGATAGGAGGCATATTATGTGGGTTGCAATGTTAATTTTTGCTCTGGCTACCAGCTGGGGTCTGTTTGGATTTTACTGTGCCAAGGCAGTAAAAGCGGGGAAATCCGGTAAGAATTAGAAAGATGATAAGATAACATATGGAATAGAGCGACATATAGAAGGAAAGATTTGGATATGATGGTATCACGTTCAGCATCTTTCCTTCTGCTTACTTTATGGGAAAGTAAAGGAGAAAGCAATGAGATTTCAGGGAAAGACGGTAATTGTCACTGGTTCAGGAGCAGGCATCGGACGTGCGGCAGCCTTGGCTTTTAGTAGAGAGGGGGCCAATGTGGTAGTCAATTCGGTGAGAGAAGAGACCGGCAGCGCTGTACAAAGACAGATTGCAGCAGAAGGGGGCAGGGCTATCTATGTGCAAGGGGATATATCCCGCTTAGAGGATGTAAAGGGGATTGTAGAACGAAGTCTTGAAGCATTTGGAACCATTGACATATTGGTCAATAATGCAGGTATCGTTTTGGGCGGACACCCTCACGATACCACTGAAGAGGATTGGGATAGAACCATGGAGGTTAACGTAAAGGGCGCCTTCTTTATGATTCGTCAGACCCTGCCCATCATGCTGGAAAAACACCAGGGAACCATTGTAAACGTTTCTTCTGTGGCAGCACAAAAGGGACTAAAAAATCGATTTGCCTATTCGGCCAGCAAAGGGGCTGTCCTTTCCATGAGTCATGCTGTGGCTGCGGAATATGTGGACCAGGGGATTCGTTGTAATGTAGTATGCCCTGGCACCATTTTGACCCCATCCCTGCAGGAGAGGATTGATAAGGCGCCTGATCCGGCTGCACAGAAGGCAGAGTTTTTTAGCAGACAGCCCATCGGACGTTTGGGAACGCCGGAGGAGGTGGCAGAGGCCATTCTCTTTGCCTCAGACGAAAGGGCGGCCTTTATGACTTCAGAAGTCATATCCATTAACGGCGGGATGATTATTTAAAGGTCCTATTAGCGGTCCAATGATGAGAAGAGAGGAAACAAATATGGAAACTATGAAAGGTATAGAAAATATTGGATTTATTGGAATGGGGAATATGGCCTGTGCCATGGTGAAAGGTCTGGTAAAATCAGAGTGGGGCCGGTCGAAAAAGGTGTTCGCCTATGCGCCTAATCAGGAAAAACTGAAGAGAAATGCGGAAAAAATCGGCTTTATGGCTTATGATGACTGTAGACGTCTGGTAGAGGACAGTCAGGCCATAATCCTTGCAGTCAATCCGTCTCAAATTTCAGAGGTGGCAGAGGCAGTCAAAGATGTCATTCATGAAAGCCAGATTATCATGTCAGTGGCCAGCGGCGTGACCTTAGCCACATATGAGGCCCTTTTTGGCTCTGATAAAAGGATTGTGAGAATCATGCCCAACACGTTAATCTCTTCAAGAAACGGGTACAGTGCAGTAGCATACAACGGAAATGTTCAGGAAGAGGATAAGAAGCAGGTAGAAGAACTCCTTTTGCAGCTAGGGCAGGTAATGGAACTTAAAGAAGAGGATTTTGACCCATTTACTGCCTATTGCTGTACCGGGCCTCTGTGGCTTTATAAGGTAATGGAAGCCCTCATCGACGCTGGGGTATATGTGGGATTTTCCCGGAAAATGTCCAGAGATATGGTGATTAAAAATATGCTGGGAGTGGCCATGGTCATGGAGCAGACCGATACGTCGCCTACAGTCAAGGTGGAGGAAATGACATCGCCTGCAGGAAATACCATCGAGGGCCTAAAGGTATTGGAGGAGGAAGGCGGAATTGCAAGACCGATGATGGCCTCCATTATCGCCACAGTAAAGAAGTGTAAAGGAGAACTTTAGTATTTTAACTATATTGATACTATACAGCAAAACAGCTGATATGATAAAATATAAAAGGATATAATATTTTATAAAATATAGAAAGGCGGAGTGGAATGGCCGATTTAAACCGAGTGTTGGAAACATTGGAAATCAATGAAAAATCCCATAGAAGAGAGAAAATAACGGGCAGAAACGCTTTAATCGGAAACCTGTCCGCCTTTTTGATAGAACAGAAGCGACAGGAGAAGGAGATATATGGAGAAAAAACCGTCTTGCTGACTACCAAGGACGGACTGGTACTCTATGGCTTTAAGGACGGTGTGAAAGGAGAACTCGTGGGTCTGGTTTTACCCAAGCAGTTGCTGAAGCGTCTTACCCATGAAACGCCTTTCCACAGGGTGATGGAGGACTATCTTCTCTTTGAGGAGCTTGGTGGACAAGGTCGGGAAGAAGGTCAGCGCATGGCGGAGGAATTGGAAAAGCTGATTGCCATATTTGACCTTCATGAAAGCGAATCCCAGTATATCTTGAAATGTTTGGATTCTATGGATAACCCCCTCTGTGTTTTTGACGCAGAGCCGGCTTTTTTGTACGGAAACGTTAGCTATTGCAAGATGATGCACATTGAGAATAAGGAAATGGCTCTGGGGATGAATGTCAACGACATATTTGAAAAATCCGGAACGGAGATTCATGCAAAGAAACCGGTGTCTGACAAATATAAGATGTATGATGTACTGAAAAGCGGCGAAAAGGCTTTGGACTGGGAAATCAGAATTGAGACTCAAAATGTGTCCAGCGATATGCCGCTAGTTTCCAACAACATCTATCCCATTAAAGCCAAAGACGGCAGCGTAGAAGGGGTAATAGAAATCATGCACCACAATCGGGTAGACCTGAATAAGGTCAGCAAGATGATTACCGCGCCGGCGGAATACAGTTTCCGGGACATTATTGGAGCCAGCCCAGAGATTAAGGCCAAGATAGCCCAAGCCAAGGAGTATGCGGATTCTGACTTTAACGTGTTAATCACCGGAGAAAGCGGCGTGGGAAAGGAACTTTTTGCCCAGGCCATGCATAATTACAGCGATAGAAACGGGGACGCCTTCATCGCTCTCAACTGCGCCAATTTTTCAGAAAATCTCATTGAAAGCGAATTGTTCGGCTATGTGGGCGGCGCTTTCACGGGAGCGTCTAAAAAGGGACAGGTAGGAAAATTTGAACTGGCCAGCGGTGGAACTCTCTTTCTGGACGAAGTGGGAGAACTGCCTTATCATCTTCAATCAAAGTTTCTGCGGGTTTTGGAAACCGGAAAGATCAGGCGCATCGGCGATACCATAGAGCGAAAAGTAGATGTGAGGGTCATTACCGCCACCAATCGAGATTTGAAGGCCATGGTGGAGGAGGGCTCCTTCCGCAATGACTTGTACTATAGACTACAGGTGCTGAATGTGGAGATTCCGCCGCTGCGAGAGCGGAGAGAGGATATTGTGCTGCTGGCTGACGAACTCCTTCGCCAAAGCGCAAGAAGCCATGAGGAGCGGGTAAAAACCTTGGATTTAAGCGCCCGCAGGGCTCTGATGAAATACGATTGGCCAGGGAACGTGCGTGAGCTTCGCAATATCATGCATCGAATTATCCTATCGGTCAAGGAAGATATGATTACGGGAGAAAATGTAGAGACCGCTATTTATTCTAAAGGCAACAGGCTTTCTGAAAGTCAGCAGGTACGCCAGGAGTCTGACGAGGCTAGACTGCGGCGGTGTCGGTTAGACGTAAAGGCTTCTTATGCCAACCTGTTAAGTGAAGCGCTGCACATAGCCGGAGGCAATAAAAGTGTGGCTGCAGACCTTCTTCAGATGTCCAGAGCCACATTCTATCGGATGCTTGATAAATATTGTAAGGATCCTTATACACTGTAATCCCCTGTATTTTTTCCTTGGGACTGTTCCAAAATGTCTTGAAGGGTAATACTATCCAAATAGGTGTCAATGGCCTGGTAGAGCCCCCTCCAGACCGGCAGAGTGGTACATTCATGGCAGCGGTCACATTCCATAGGGTCTTGTTCCAGGCAAGCCACTGGCGCTAGGTTTCCCTCTGTGAGACGGAGAATCTGCCCTACTGTATACTGACTTGGTCCTTTGGACAGCTGATAGCCTCCCTGAGCGCCTCGATTGGCCTTTAAAACATCGGAGCGAGTCAGGATGGGTACAATCTGTTCCAGATACTTTTTCGATATGTTTTGGCGGAGCGCTATGTCTTTTAGGGGGATATAACCCTGACTTTGATGCTCGGCCAAATCGATGAGCATACGCAGAGCATAGCGTCCCTTGGTGGAGATTTTCATATGGGTTACCTCGCTTTTCATATGATTAGAGACGTCGGTTTAGGACGTCTTTTTTGTATCATATCATATTTTTAATTGGGATTCAAGAAAACCGTAGGTATTCAAGTGGCATTACGCATTTTGCTGCCGAAATTGTTTTTTCATATTTAGGAGTAGAGAAGCGATGTGACTCGTTCGTTCTTCTGTCATTCTACTCACAGGGCCGGAAACGCTGATGGCGTATTGGGAAAGAGGATTTGCAAGAGCAGCAGAAGCAGGAGTATCAAGGGTTTGAGCCATTTGTAAAGAAACGGCCACGCACCGGACGCCCAGTTCGTTTTCCTCGTTATCTACGGCGTACCCTTGTTTTCTTACCTGGTTTAAGGTCTGGCATAAGAGGGCGTAATCTGTGATGGTGTGAGGGGTCAGAGGGCGAACTTCGCTTTGCTGCCATAGGATTTCCACCTGGCTGGGCTCCATATGAGCCAGCAGCGCTTTGCCAACGGCAGAACAATAGAGAGGGATACGGCTGCCGATACGGGAAACCATACGCACCGTGTTACGCAAGGACTCTTCCTTGGCGATGTAGACTGCTTCCCAACCTTCCAGCTGGACGAAATGGACGGTTTCGCCGGTTTCTTCGCAAAGTCTTTTCATATGAGGGCGTATCAGCTCCAGGATGTCTATATGCTGGATCATGTGGTTAGCCAGAGTTGCCAGCTTGAGTGAGGGAGCATATTTTCCTGTGACGCCATCCTGTTTGACATAGCCCATATAAGCCAGAGAAGCTAAAAGGCGATGAAGGGTGGTCTTATTTAGGGGAATGATTTGCTGCAATTCTCCCAGAGTGAGAGGGTCGTTTTTTGCCAGGGTTTCCAGCACCTGAAAGAGCCGGTCTGCCACCTGAATGGGATTTTTTTCTTCCATATGATGATTCTCCTGTTGACAAATTTGATGGAAAGGATATAATGCAAATATAAGTTGTTTCATAATATAGTATATCATTTCATAATATGAAACACAAGGACTTTTTAAAGACGATTTCAGGAGGTGACTATGAACCGGATGGAACAGCTAGGTCAGATGAAAGAGAAAATTGGAGCCATGGCGGTGGTGCCGGTGGTGGTTTTGAAAAGTGAAGAGGAGGCGTTGCCGCTGGCAAAGGCCTTAATAGACGGTGGACTTCCCTGTGCAGAGGTTACTTTCCGTACAGATGCAGCAGAGGGGTCCATTAGGCAGATTTCCCAAACCTACCCCCATATGCTGGTGGGAGCTGGAACAGTGCTGACGGTAGAGCAGGTAAAAAGAGCGGTGGCGGCAGGGGCCAGATTCATCGTCTGTCCGGGATTCGATGCTGAAGTGGTGGACTATTGCATGGAAAATGAAATTCCTGTATTCCCTGGCTGCGTAACCCCTTCTGAAATCATGCAGGCGGTGAAGCGGGGTCTTGATGTGATAAAGTTTTTCCCTGCGGAACAATACGGAGGTCTTGGAACCATGAAAGCGTTGGCAGGCCCTTTCCCAGCTGTAAAATTTATGCCTACCGGCGGCGTAAATTTAAAGAATCTGGAGGAGTATCTGCAAAGCGATAAAATCTTAGCCTGCGGCGGTACCTGGATGGTAAAGAGAGAGCTCATCGAGGCAGGAGATTTTGCAAAGATCACCCAGCTTACCAGAGAGGCGGTAAGACTGGTGAAGGAGATTAGAAAATAAAGAGTGGAGAAAGAATGGAGGAAGAGATATGGCCAAGAAGATTGTGACTTTTGGTGAGATTATGCTTAGACTGGCGCCGGAGGGATACCTGCGGCTCGTTCAGGCAGATAAGTTTGGAGTGGAGTACGGCGGCGGAGAGGCTAACGTGGCTGTTTCTTTGGCCAATTTTGGGCTGGACAGTAAATATGTGACCAAACTGCCAAAACACGAAATCGGCCAGGCAGCCGTAAACGCTCTGCGAAGATATGGTGTGGACGTTTCAGCCATCGTCAGAGGCGGAGAACGGGTAGGCATCTACTTCCTGGAAAAAGGCGCTTCTCAGAGACCATCAAAGGTAATCTATGACAGGGCAGGTTCTTCCATTGCTACGGCTCAGGCAGCGGATTTTAACTGGCAGGAAATCTTTGCAGGAGCAGATTGGTTTCACTTTACAGGCATTACGCCGGCTCTTTCGCCGGATGTGGCAGAGATTTGCATACAGGCTTGCAAAGCGGCTAAGGAGGTTGGGCTCACCATCTCCTGCGATTTAAACTATAGAAAGAAGCTGTGGACAAAGGAGGAGGCCAGAGCCACCATGGACCAGCTTTGTCAGTACGTGGACGTGTGCATCGCCAATGAAGAGGATGCAGCAGATGTGTTCGGTATCAAAGCAGCGGATACGGATGTGACCACAGGAACGGTGAACCATAGAGGATATGAGTCGGTGGCACGGCAGCTGACGGAACGGTTTGGATTTGAGAAGGTTGCCATTACCTTGCGAGAGTCCATTTCGGCCAGTGATAACGGCTGGTCGGCCATGCTCTATGAAGGAGGACAGTGCTATTTTAGCAAAAAATACAAGGTGCATATCGTAGACCGAGTTGGAGGCGGCGACTCCTTTGGAGCTGGTTTAATCTTTGGGTCGGTTAGCGGATATGAACCCCAACAGGCCATAGAATTTGCAGCAGCAGCCTCTTGCTTAAAACATACTGTAGAAGGAGATTTTAACATGGTTTCCTTGGAGGAAGTGAAAAAGCTGGCGGAGGGAGACGGCTCGGGCAGAGTACAGAGATAATATTTTCCAATGGCATAACCATACCCTTGCGGGCCTGGAATGGATGGACAAAAGGTTTCTAAAGTAGTATTATAGTAGGAAAGAAAACCGTAGGAAGGGAAAGGTTCATGCCAGAACATTTTAACGAGGTGGGCGCTGCAAGACTGTTTAGAATGTCCCGGGAGGGTGTTTGGCAGTGTGAGCTTGTGCGTTTTCCAGAGCCAGTGAGGCAAGAGCCGGAGGACACGCCTTATTATCCAGGGATGATGATGGCGGTGGATTCTCAAAGGGAATATCTGGTTCAGACCAAGCTGGTGAGAAATTATGAAAAGGAGCCGGTGCTGCTTTTGAATGGATTCATCGATGCCTTTTTAGAGGAGGGCATTTGTCCGGCCCAAATATGGGCGCGGGACCAGCGAACTTATAGGCTGCTATCCATGTTTTGCAGTAAAATGCAAATCCCCATTGAGGTCACAAGGAGTTTGCCGGAGTTGGATCGGGTGCAGGAGATGTTCTTTGCCCTTCTATATCATATCAAAGCCGGAAAGAGAGACAATACGGCGGAGTGATATGCCTTTGAGGGCGACTGGCCTTGGCCTATTTTGGGCCGGATCGGTCGGGTAGGTATAGATAAGGCACCTCGCGCAGTTCTTTGCCTTCGATTACGGTGGTCGTAGAAATATCGCCGAGTATTAAGCCAGAGCTTTCATAAAAGGTTCTGGCTTTTTTATTTTCTTCCAGAACCCAGAGAAAGATACTGGAATACCCTTGTTGGGTGAGCTGCATCATAACGAAGTCCAGGAGTTTTTTGCCATAGCCCTTCCCTATATATTCGGGAAGCAAATAGATGGATACAATTTCACCGAAGCCTTGGAAGGCAGGATAGCGGCTGGCGCAATAGCTGGAGGAGCCAATGAGGGTGTTATCCTTCTCCATGACCGCACTGTTCATATGAGGGTCATTGATATGGGCAGCCCAATGGCCAGCGGGGATTTTATCCAGATAGGCTTGGGGAATGATACCTTTATATGCAAACTTCCAACTCTCTTCATAAATACGGCTGATTGCAAGGGGATCGTCTTTTGGGGTAATAGGTCGAATGAGCAAAATATTTTCACCTCCTGGGTTATTTGGGGAATTTTGGGAATTTGACGGGAGGCTGGGCGTCTTGGTGGCGGCCGATGACCTTTTCCATCCAAATCATATGGTACCAGCGACCGAATTTATAGCCGCATTTGTGAAATTCGCCGACTTTCTTAAATCCCAAGTGGCTATGGAAGTCGGCGCTGTTTTTGTCCAGATATTCGTCTTCCGCCATGGGAAAAGCGATACAAGCGTACAAATTTAAAATCCCCATTTCTTTTAGTCTATCCTCCAGGGCTTCATAGAGTTTCCTGCCCAGGCCGCATTTTTTTGCAGCATGATTCAGATATATGGTCAGTTCACATGACCAATCGTATGCGGTTCGTCCTACAAAGGGGCCGGCATATGCATATCCTTGGATGATACCATCCTGCTCAATCACGAAATAAGGATAACGCTCCGTGGTCTTTCTGATGCGGTTTTGGAATTCAGAAAGAGTGGGGACGTCGTATTCAAAGGTAATGGCGGTATTTTCCACATAATAGGAGTAAATTTCTAAAATTTGGGGAGCATCTTCTATAAGAGCGTCTCTGATGATGATGTTATTCATAATGATTTCCTTCATATTTATCTGTTTTGGATGGAGATAGAAAAAGTATACCATATGACTGCAAATATGTCAGCAGAAAGACAGTGAACAGACACAAAAAAATAAGAAGAAAAGAATTTGGAATTGGTAAGAGAACACAACACAAATTCAGGACGTTAAAAAAAGTAGAAAAAAGTAGAAAAAAAGGCAAAAAGGGGCTTGACGGAAGAGGAAGGGCATGGTAATATACAAAAGCTGTCCGAAAGGGCAGGGCCGGATGGAGATAAAAAACTTCCAAAAGCGGCAAAAAGAACCTTGACATTATCATGTAAAAGTGATAATATAAAGAGTGTTCGGCACCTTTCGCCGGACATGAAC
>JAAWDM010000055.1 GCA_022793795.1 Bacillota bacterium | reverse complement strand
GCTACTGAAGTGATGGTGGAAACCTTTAAAGGGACGGCCTATGATACGGGCCTTGACCAAAACCTGCTGGCAGAAATCGCCGACTACTTTAGACCGATTCGAGATCGGTATATTGAAGCAGGTACCCTGGACCCGAAGATGCTTGGAGTGGACATTAAGACATTGCTGTACCAGGTACCGGGCGGTATGCTTTCCAATCTGGTTTCCCAGTTGAAAGAGCAAAACGCCATGGATAAGTTTTATGATGTGCTGGCAGAGATTCCAAGGGTAAGAGAGGATTTGGGACAGCCGCCTTTGGTAACTCCTTCGTCTCAAATCGTGGGAACCCAGGCGGTACTCAATGTGCTGTGGGGCGAGCGGTATAAGGTGATGTCGGCCCAGACCAAGGCTATTCTAAGAGGCGATTATGGCAAGACCATGAAGCCTTTTAATCCAGAGGTACAGAAGAAGGCCATTGGCGACGATAAGCCGATTACCTGTAGGCCGGCAGATTTGCTCAAGCCGGAACTGGATAAATTAAAAGGAGAAATCGCAGCTTATGCGGAGCAAGAGGAAGACGTACTTTCTTACGCCCTGTTCCCAGAGGTATCGGTAGATTTCTTTAAACACAGAGACGCGTTAAATCATAAGGTAGACCCTGCGGCATACGACCTGAAAAACAAGGCGTATCCTGCATAGTAAATAGAAAGAGAAAGGAAAAAGTATCATGATTATTGCACAACAAAACGGCAGAACGACCATCGGCGCACCGGATAAGCTTTTCGGCGTATCCTCTAAGGCTAAGGCTAGAATTGCGGAAATCGGTAAGGAGAATGTGATCGATTCTACCATCGGCGTATTGCTAAATGACGACGGGAAACTGGTGGTGCTGGATTCTGTCATGAAATGTATTCATAACCTGTCCCCAGAGGATTATGCGGCTTATGCACCGATTCTGGGCCTTCCTGCTTATCTGGAAGGCGTAAAGAAGGCAGTATTTTTAGATGAGATGCCGGAAAATACTTTTGTTGAGGCTTGCTATACGCCAGGCGGTACTGGTGCAATTCGTAACGGTGTATCCGCTTACACCAAGCCAGGCGATCAGATTTTAACCTCTGACTGGCATTGGAATCCGTACAATTTGGTTGCCAAGGAGTTGGGCAGAGAGGTTGTAACTTATACATTATTCAGTGAGGAGAATCGTTTCAATCAGGCTTCTTTTGCAGAGAAACTGGCTGAAATTCTGAAGGAGCAGGATCAGACTCTGATTATTGTCAATACGCCTGCCCACAATCCGACTGGTTATACCTTTACGGATCAGGATTGGGATGAACTGCTGGAAGTTGTGACCAGCTATACCGATAAAAACATCGCTTTGCTGGTAGATATCGCCTACCTGGATTTCTCCGGTGACGCTAAGGAATATCGCAGGTTCTTTAAAAAGCTGGTAGGTCTACCGCAAAATATCCTGCCGCTGGTTGCATTCAGCGCATCCAAGGGATATACCATGTACGGTATGCGTTGCGGCGCTCTTCTGTGTATGGCGCCGACTGCGGAAATCGCCAAGGAATTTAAGGATGTAATGAGTGTAGAGTGCAGAGCATCTTGGTCCAATGGCAACCGTGCCGCCATGACCGTCCTTGCGGGAATTCAGGCTGACGAGGGGCTGAAAAAGAGCGTAGAGGACGAAAGAGCCCATTATCTGAATATTTTAAGAGAGAGAGGAAAGGCCTTTATGGAAGAGGCAGAAAAGGTGGGTCTAAAGGCTTGCCCTTATGATTCTGGTTTCTTCGTAACCATTCCTTGTGAAAAGCCAGAAGCCGTAGGGGAAAAGCTGCAGGAATTCAACATTTTCTGTATTCCTCTGGGCCCAGGCGTCAGAGTATCCGTGGCATCTAATACCATCGAAGAGTGCAGAAAGATGCCTGCCAAGATTAAAGAAGCAATCGACTTTAGCACATTAGGCTAGACTTATAAAACACTCTATCCAAACGGTAGGCCGCACCGGCATTGTCTTGTGCGGCATGCTGTTTTTCTGCACAAAGTGTTCTTTTTCTGTGCGGAAGGTGGTTTTTCTGCTGACAAAATTTCTGTTTTGTGATATAGTAATTACGGATTAGCCTGTGTATGGACAGGCCATGACATGAGTTAGTGTGATCAAAAAACGGGAGATGTAAATGAGAAGTCTGGATGCAATAGACATGAAAATCCTCAACCGATTGAGACAGAATGGACGGATTTCGGTAAAGGATTTATCGGCGGAAGTGTTTTTAACCACGCCTGCAGTTGCAGCGCGTATGGAGAAATTGGAGAAGGAAGGGTATATTCGAGGCTTTCATGCAGAGGTTGACCTGGAAAAGATGGGATATGGGATTAAGGCGTTTATCTTGATGACAGTGAAACCGGAAGAGGGAAAGAAGTTTTATGAATTTGTACGGGAGCAGAAGTGTATATTGGAGTGTAATCATATCACTGGAAATTACTCTATGATACTTAAGGTAGCTTTTGCATCCACGGTACTTTTAGATGAGTTCTTAGGAAAACTACAGGCTTTTGGAAAAACGGAAACCCATGTGGTCTTTTCTACCATATTGGAGAGATATTAAATCAGTATGAAACCAAGGAACTGGAAATGAAAAAGGAGATAGAGAAATGAAGAATCCCATTGGAATTATGGGCGGAATGGGGCCCATGGCCTCGCAGCTTTTTTATAAAATGGTGACGGAGCATACGGTGGCGGAGAAAGATCAGGATCATATCAATCTGGTGATTTTAAGCGACGCTTCCATGCCAGATAGAACGTCGGCTATCTTAAGCAAGGAATATGACGGGCCGTACAATCAGATGTTGGAAGATGCCAAGATCCTTGAGCAGTGCGGATGCAAGGCCATCGCCATCACCTGCAACACAGCCCACTTCTTTGCAGACATGATTAAGGATAAAATCGAGATTCCAATCATCCATATGATTCAGGAAACAGCAGCTACAGCCGCATCGGTTTGTCCTGGCGGCGTGGTGGGCATCATGGCTACCGACGGAACTGTGCAAACCGGCCTTTATCAGAAGGCGCTGACCCAGCAGGGGCTAATTCCTTTTGCACCGCCAGAGGACATTCAGAAGGAAGTCATGTATCAGATTTATGGCCGCATTAAGAACGGTCAGGCCTATGACCCGGAAAGCTGGAAAAAAATTGAGACCTGCTATAAAGAGGCGGGGTGTCAGAGCGTGCTTCTGGCCTGTACAGAACTTTCGGTCATCAAAGCCGACGAAGGACTTGACGATTGGTACATCGACCCAATGGCAACCCTGGCGAAAAAGCTCATTGAGTTCGCAGGGAAGGAATATAAGTAGGAAGCGTCCATGTCTACACGAATCGCTGTCATATCCGATACCCATGGTTTGCTGCGACCAGAGGTGGTCGACGGAATTGGCGGCTGTGATTTGATTATTCACGGCGGCGATATTAACAAACCAGAAATCATAGAGGAGTTAAAGGCGTTTGGGCCAGTCTATGTGGTCCGTGGCAACAATGATAAAGAATGGGCAGAAGAGATTCCCCAGACTCTGACTTTTCAGGTTGAGGATTGCCGCTTTTTTGTAATCCATAATAAGAAATTTGTGCCTAAGGATCTGGATGGAATTGATGTGGTGATCTTTGGTCATTCCCACAAATATATGGAAGATACCACCAGCGGCAGACTTTGGCTGAATCCTGGAAGCTGCGGAAAACGGCGGTTTAACCAGGAGATTACCTTCGCCATTTTAACGGTGGATGGTAAAGAGGTGTCTGTGGAAAAGATTACGATACCTATGTCCAAAACTCCCTAAAACTTGATAGTTTTGAACTGATAAGTACGAAAAAATGTGCATCCAATGCGGTTATGCGTTGTCTGCACATTTTTTTGATAGCTTTTAATGGCTTGTTTTATTGTTGACACATCTCATACAGCTCTGCTGTAGTGTGGCGAATGAAGTCCTCAAACTGCGGCACGTTGGTGTCGTGGCCAGCAAAGCAGGCAATAAACGGCTGTTTTGCATAGACGATGCCCACGTCGTTGGTCAGGTCGTCGTCTTCACCGGTTTTGTGGGCGATTGGCACATTTTCACCCAGGATACCGCCCATCTTGTGATTGATCTGCTGAAGGAGCAGGGTATCATTGATGGTTTTGGAGACTTCTGGACTTACGAAAGCGCCGCGAGCAACCTGCTCTAAAAGAGCGCCCATTTCCTTTGGTACGATATAGTTGTTGATACCTTTAGCAGAGGCTTCTGCATCGAAAAGCAGACGGTTTAGCTTGGTATCTACTAAGCCCATCTTTTGAAATTCTTCTGTATAGGCAGGAATTCCATAGCGGTTGATAAGCAGATTGGTGGCCGTATTATCGCTGAGGGAAATCATCAGGTTGCACAGGGTGCGAATATCCACCACAGGTTCGCCGGTGAAGAGGGGCAGGGCGCCGCAGATAGGCATCTTGTCCTCTTCGCGGACTTTTAGAGTTTCTCCCATGGAGGCGGCGCCTTCTGCATCCCACTTGGAGATGGCCATAAACATGGGCAGCTTGATGACGCTGGCTGCCAGAAATGCGTCCTTTTCCTGGTAGCCCAGTTCCTCACCAGTGACCAGGTTTTTGAAATAAAAGCCTACATGGCCAGTCTGCTGGGATAATTTTTTGAGAATGGATTCCCGAAGGGTTTCGGGTAACATGGTTCCCTTAGTTGTTTCCATAGGTTCCTCCTGTTTTAACGTCTTACACTGCGGCCCAGATGTCCGTTGACCACCTGACCGTCTTTTAAAGCGATTTCTCCGCCGATGAGAACATAATCAAAGCCTTTTGGCGGAATCTGGCCGTTTTCATAAGTAGCTAAATCCTCCACCTCATCTAAAGTGAAGATGGTAATGTCAGCGTCGCTGCCCACAAGCAGATTGCCTTTATAAGGCAGATTGAGAAGCTGGGCAGCCATGGTACTCATCTTGCGAACGCCTTCCGACAAGCTGACCTTGCTGGTACGAATATAGTCCGAGATAAAGCGAGCAAAGGAACCAGAAGCACGGGGATGACCCATACCGTCGTTTCTGACACCATCGCTGCCGATCATGACAAAATCTCTAGTCAGAGCCATAGCTACATCCTCGGCTTTCATGAAGTATCCCACTGTACCAGTATCAGGGGCTTCACGGCGAAGCTCATCGAAAATGGCTTTTGTACACCGCTGTCCAGCATACTTGCCGTTGACAATTAAGATGCTGTCATAGTCAGATTGGTAACTCTCCAGAAACCCATCGTCATAGGTGGTCTCTCCGATGCCAGTACTAAAGGCATTGTAAGGGTAGCAGTCACAGGTCATCTGGATGCCTTCCCGACGGTAACCGTCAATCTGTTCAAGGAGTTTTTCCATTTGACCATAACCACCCATGCTGCCAATATGAGAAAATTCCACCTTCACATGAGCTTCACGGCCCATACGAGCTAACTCCTGGCAGGCATCAAAAACCCCATCCACATCAGCCCTCACATGAGAGGCCACCAGCTTATCCTTGGGACGACATAGCTTGCTTAAAGCCGTAATCTCCTCCCAGGTAGTGCCCGGAATATATTTTACACCGAAGGAAACACCCAGACAGCCGTTGTCCAGATGGGTCTGACAAACTTTTGCCATCTGCTCGATGGCAGCCTGGTCGATAGGCTTATACTTGTCATGACGCTGTCCCAGATTCCGAAGCCAAGTGTGACCTACCAAAAGACCAATGTTAACCGGCGCGCCGTCCCGATCGGTAATATCAAGGAACAGGGAAGGGTCATAGAAGTTATCTCCGCAGTTTCCTGCAATGTCCAGAGTGACTCCCATTTTCAGGGCGGAAGTGGACATGCTGGTCAAAATCCTGTCGTTCTTCTCGTCATAAAGGTCTTCATGCATGTGAATGTCAATGAAACCGGGGGAAACGATTTTTCCTGCGGCGTCTATGACAACGTCGGCATTGGGGGTTTCTGCAGTAATAGCCGAAATTTTTCCGTCTTCTATATATACATTGCAAACCGCGTCGAGACCCTGAATAGGGTCTACAACGCGTCCGTTTTGAATTAACAGAGTGTTAGCCATTATTCAATGCCCTCGCTCTTGTAATCGACACCGTTCTTCTTACGGAAGTAAGCATAAACAACAAGACCAATGGCAGGAATTGCAAGGCTGATGAGAGCTGCCTTCGGGTCTTCGATAAAGTTGTTTACTAGCAGAACGCCGAAGAGGATGATGGTGACAA
Source organism: Bacillota bacterium (assembly GCA_022793795.1). Classification (GTDB taxonomy): domain Bacteria; phylum Bacillota; class Clostridia; order Peptostreptococcales; family Anaerovoracaceae; genus RGIG7179. The sequence goes on along the minus strand of JAAWDM010000055.1, from coordinate 97,950 downwards.
TAACTGTGAATACGCCGCCCCATACTTTATATGGACGTTCCAGATTCGGATACTTCTTTCTATAGATGAGAACTCCGCCTACACACATTACATTCAACAGTGCAGACAGGGTAACTAGCAGGTCGGTCAGGCTCTGCAAGCTGTTAAAGATAACCAGAATGATGGCAACTGCAGAGGAAGCCAGTGTAGCAGTCATAGGTACACCGCTCTTTTCGTCAATTTCTGCAAACTTTTTAGGGAAGTAGCCTTCCTTGGCCATTGCATAGTAGGTTCTTGGGAATACCAGTATGTCGCCGTTAACAGTACCCAGGATACCGATGGTCATACCTGCTAGAATCAAACCTTGACCAAAGCCTCCCATCAGCTTATTGGCAACTGCGTTTCCAAGATAGATATCGCCGTCTTGAATCATGGAGATGGCTTGATCTGCCGGAATGACTCTATAGATAGCGAACTGGAACAGGGTATAGATTAAAGTGATAAAGCCAAGAGAGATGATGATGGCTAGAGGCAAATCTCTCTTTGGATTTTTCATCTCTTCGCCTACTGTATTCAGATTGGTCCAGCCTTCATAAGCCCACAGAGAAGCGAAGGTTGCGAAACCGATGAGAGAAATGGCGCCGCTGATACCACCGCCTTCTGCGCTGGTACCTTCCATGGAGATGCTCATGTCTACCGATTGATCTCCCATAAAGATACCAATGATGATAATCAGCACCAGAGGAACCACTCTTGCAACCATGGTGAAGTTCTGGAAGGCAACGCCTACCTTAGCGCCACGGAGGTTGATTGCTGTAAAAAATACGATAATGAGAATGGCAATCAGTTTTACTGCCAGATCGGAAAGACCAAAGGTACCTTTAAAACCGGTAACTGCCGCCATAGCAAGAGAGGCGATGGAACCGGAAGCGGTCAGGATAAAACCAGAAAAACCGTTGATAAAGCCAAGAGCTGGATGATAGGCTTCACTTAAATATACGGTCATACCGCCCGCAACCGGACGGGAAGCGCCAAGTTCTGCAAAGCATAGGCCGCCGAGAATGGAGACCACGCCGCCAATAATCCAGCAGAGCAGGGCAAGACCAAAGCTGAAATCAGTACGTTCCAGTACATAGCTGCCCAGATAATAGACACCGGAGCCGATGGTCATGCCTGCCACCAGACTGATGCCGCCGAAAAGGCCAATTACTTTCTTAAAATGGCCATTGTGTTTGTTTTCTCCCATGAGAAACACTCCTTTCTTTTTATACATCATATGTAGTACAAGATATAATGACAGTATATGAGAAAGCAAAATCTGTGCCATCACAAATTCTATACAAAATGTGGAGTTTTTGGAGGATTTAGCTTCATGAAACATTCACATGGATTCGAAAAAACGTTTTATGGTTCGAAATTTCGAACTACAAAACAAAAATTTTGAAGAAATTTAACGATTCTGCTTGCATCACCAGGACAAAAAGTGGATAATAGAATTATGGTCTATGAAACACCAAACAGACCCAAAGGAGCAAGACAGTGATATTGAGAAATACCATCGTGACAGATCAGAAAAATGGTCTCATCCATTTAGGAGAAGATACTTTAGAATTGGTTTCCAAGAGAGAGATGACATATCCTCTGGGATATGCCAGAGGGCGGATTATGGAAGGCGATGCTTTTGTAATCATCATACCGGATATGGTGCAGGCAGGGTGCAAGCTACGGCAAGTCCTGAAAGAAGTTTACGACGCAGATATGCAGGATGATAATGGTAGCTATGTGATATTAGGTGTTTTTCCAAAACAGGGACAGGCGGTAAAACCTCTGGTCAAGGCTTTTGATGGTATAAGAGGGGATGGACAAGATGCGAAAAGTACCCTTCTGCTGGATACAGTGTTTGCAGGCTATCAGGTTCAGGTGACCATGGAATGGGAAGACGTAATTACCATAACGGTGGACGGACAGACTGTGGTTTCTACAATCGATCATGACAAGTTTACCCTGAACACGCCAATGGTGATTTTTAATGAAAACGGGATGAAATATTTCTGTACCGATGATCCTAAGACGGCAAAGATACCTGTGGAGAGCATTTTGGAGGGAGAGGAGTTCCCGTGGTTTTGGGATGGAAACAGAATGAAAACCGAGGGTTGGACCATGGAACGACTTCTTAGACCAGAGGTTTATCGTCCATTGTTTGCCATGGACGCAGCCATGGGAGCCAGCAAAAATGACGAAGAAATGCATATTGTAGATGTGGATGGTCACAAATTGGCGGTACAACAGATTTTTTACAGTGAAGAGGGAAATTCCATAAAAGGATGGCAATTCTTTTCCGAGGATGATATGACGGAAGTCCTGGGAAGATACTCTCGGGGCTATGAAGCTATGCAGAGAGCTTCTGAACAGGATTTTATGGTGGAATATACCTTCGGACTTCACGGCAATGACGAAACCATACGGAGAATCCGCTATTTGCTGCAAAAGTCGGCGGTGACCAATACCACCATTCTTCTCACAGGAGAAAGCGGTACTGGTAAAACTTTTTTGGCCAAAGAGATACACAAGCACAGCAAACGGTCAGATAGGGCCTTTGTTCATGTCAACTGTGCGGCGATTCCTTATAATCTGATTGAGAGTGAACTCTTCGGCTATGAGGAGGGAGCCTTTACCGGCGCTAAGAGAGGTGGTAAGGCCGGCTATTTTGAAATTGCAGAGGGTGGAACCTTGTTTTTAGATGAGATTACAGAAATGCCGTTATCCTTGCAGGGAAAATTATTGGAGGTACTCCAAAACAAGACTTATTTCCGTATTGGCGGTGAAAAGAAACAACGGACTGATGTCCGCTTGATCGTCGCTACCAATAAGAATTTAGCTGGGATGGTAGAGGCCCATCGTTTTCGTGAGGATTTGTTTTATCGTATCAATGTATTTCCTATTGAGATACCGCCTCTTCGCCAGCGGCTTTCATCCCTGTTTTCCATTATTGCTGATTTGCTGCCTGAGATTTGTCTGCGTTTGGACGTGGGTCAGCAGGTGGTCGGTATGGAGGCTCTGGAGAAGATGAAACGATATCATTGGCCAGGGAATATTAGAGAACTGGAAAACGTATTGGAAAAGGCCTGTATTCTGTCTGACGGCAAAATGATTTTGCCAGAGGATGTGGAATTGGAACTAAAGGATATGGAAACGGAGAAGCCCCGGCTTACCCTGAAAGAACAGAAGGAAGAATTTGAAAAGAAAGTGATTATAAAGACTTTGCGGCAAAACAAGGGATCGCGGATAGAGACTGCCAGGCAGCTTGCTATTGGCAAGACTAGTTTGTTTGAAAAGATGAAAAAGTACCAGATAGAAATGGCCGAAAGAGAGGATGTATCACATGATGATGACAATGATTACAGATAGACTTGCCAATGTGAAAGGAGATTTTGGCGTATGTTATGTGGATCTTACGGAAGATAAGCATCTTTTTTGCGGCAATTGTCAGGTGTTTCCAGCTTCCGGAATGGTAAAACTTATGGCCCTAGTGGAATGCTATCGGCAGATAGAAGAGGGAAAGCTCAATCCGAATAAACTGTATACCATTCGCAATCAGGATAGAGCCATGTTTGAGGGCAGACCTTACGGCGCCCTTCATTTCCTTCACGAAGGTATCAGGCTGACGGTTTTCGATCTATGCAACCTGATGATTACAGTCAGCGATAATCTGGCCTTTAATCTGCTGGTTGACATCTTAGGCATGGAGCGAATCAATGAAACCTTTCAGCTTTTGGGCTATCATCACATGGAACTTAAGAGGAAACTCTTTGATAATGAAAAGATGGAAGCTGGTGTTGAGAACACCATATCGGTGAAAGAGATTGCCATGATCTTTGAGAGAATGTATAAAGGACAGCTGATTTCCGAGAAAGCCAGTAGGGATATGCTTGCCCTCATGACACAGCACCAGAGAACCAGCATGATTCCCTATGTGTTTACAGAGGCAGTACAGGTTTCACACCAGACAGGTTTTGATGAATATGCCCTGGCAGACGGCGGCATTGTCTATACCAAAAAGCCCTTCATCTTGGCCATGGCGGCAGCAAAGATGGATATTCGGGAGGCGGAAATCATCATGCGGGATATTACCCAGATTTGTGCCAAGGATATGGTATGAATATAGCAGATGGCATGATTTTTGCTTGAAGTTTTAGTGGAGGTATCATCAGTGGAAAGAGAGGAAATAAAAAACAGGATAGAAGGGCTTACGGGAAACATCGGATTTTATTATGAAAATCTGGTTACAGGAGAGGTGATTAGCTATGACGGCCATGAAGCATATCGGGCGGCCAGCGTCATCAAGCTGCCGATTTTTATGTATGTAATGAAGCTGGTATCTGAGGGGAAATTGTCCTTGACAGAAGAATTGATTGTCCATGATGAGGACAAATGTAGAGGCTGCGGCGCCCTGAAGAGTTTTGACGGCAATGTGAAGATTACCATGGAAGGTCTCTGCAATCTGATGATTACCATCAGCGATAATACGGCTACTAATATGGTGATTGAGCGGGTCGGTTTGGAAATTTTAAAGGCAGGGTTCAGAGACATGGGATTGGAACAGGCGGTGATAGCCAGAAAACTGTGCGATATGGAAGCAGCGTCCAAGGGTCTGCAAAATTATGTTTGCCCTGCTGAAATCGGTATGCTGCTGAAACAGGTCTATGATAGGACGTTCGCCAGCGCAGCAATCAGCGAGAGGATTGAAAGGACCTTGCTTGAGCAGCAGGTACGCCATAAGATCCCTGGCTATATCGGCATGGATAAGAAGATTGCCAACAAGACGGGTGAAGAGGATGGAACCACCAACGATGCGGCCATCGTATTCGCGAAAAAGCCGTTTATACTGGTTATATGTGCAAACAAAACCGATGTACCGGAGACAGAGCGTTTTATTCGGCAGGTTGCACTAGATTTATATAAAGAGAATGGAGGAGATTGGGATGCAAAATGAAAGAGAGGAAAAGAAGGAAATGGAGACAGTAAAATCAGATGTTCAAAACATGCAGATTGTGGATTTGCACTGCGATACGGTAATGCTTTTATGGCGGGATAAAAACAGAAAGCTGCGGAGTAATGACGGACATCTGAGTTTGGAAAAGATGATAAAGGGTCATGGCATGTGTCAGTTTTTCGCGGCGTACATATCCAGAAAAGAAATGGAATACATGAGCCCTTATGATATGTTTTGCCAGATGGCAGATTGTTATGATGCAGAAATGGCAGCCAACTCGGACTTGATTCTGCCAGCTTATACCAAAGAGGATATTTTGAGAAACAAGGCGGAAGGAAAGCTGTCCGGCGTATTGGCCATTGAGGACGGCGTCTGTCTGGAAGGCCGCATCGAGCGGGTACAGGAATTTTATGATAGAGGCGTGCGGCTCATTACCCTTCTGTGGAACTTTGAGAATGAAATCGGTTTTCCATGCAGAGACGACGCCCAGGAACACAGCCGTGGACTAAAGCCTTTTGGTTTTCAGGTGGTAGAGGAGATGAACAGACTGGGGATGCTGGTGGATTTATCCCATTCCTCTGAAGGCGTGTTCCACGATGTGGCTCGGGTGAGCAAAGCGCCGTTTTTGGCTTCCCATTCATGTGCCAGGGCCCTTGCCGGTCACAGAAGAAATCTGACCGACAAGCAGTTGGCCATCTTAGGAGAAAAGGGCGGTATCGTGGGCCTAAACTTTGAAGAAACTTTCTTAAATCATGATGGTTCGGCCTTTACCTTTGATCGTGCGGTGGAACATTGCGTACATATCGTTGATAAAGCAGGCATTGAGGCACTGGCTTTGGGTTCTGATTTTGACGGTATCGATAACACCGGCGAGATGGTGGACTATGGCAATTATCCAATGCTTATCGATAGATTGAACAAAGTATTCACCATGGATCAGATCGATAAGATTACCCATGAAAACGCCCTTCGCATCATCGGAGATGTCATGGGTTGATACCGCTGTAAAGGGTATAAATAGGATTTAATGAGATGAAGAAATGAAATTATTAAGGATTGCCACCGGAATAAAGGGGGCAATCCAGTTAAAAACCGTGTGTGTTTCTGTCAATGAAGGGTATAGATGGTGGCATAGATTTTGCAACATATTAAGAACGTTTTAAAGAACGTGTAGAAGACCCTTTTTGAGAAGAGAAATTAAAGGAGAAAACTATTATGGGATTACCGGAAAATTGTGGACTTACGTTACATGCCAAATGGCCCCAGGGCAGTCGGAATTTGATTACCGATGTTCCTGGCGTAAAGGTGGGTCATGTTACCATTGAAGATGATGAAAAAGAGATTCATACAGGTGTGACCGCCATCCTGCCTCATACCGGAAATATGTTTCAGGATAAGGTGATGGCGTCGGCTTCTATTATCAATGGCTTTGGAAAGAGCATCGGACTGGTACAGGTGGAGGAGTTGGGAACCATTGAAACGCCCATTATTCTGACCAATACCTTAAGTACCGGCACAGCCTGTACAGCTTTGACCAAATACATGCTGGAGCAGAATGAGGATATCGGCGTAAAGACAGGAACCGTTAACTGTCTGATTACCGAGTGTAACGACGGCAGACTCAATGATATTCGTGGCCTGCATGTAAAGGAAGAAGATGTATTTCAGGCCCTTAAAAACGCTGACGATACCTTTGAGGAAGGCGCAGTGGGCGGCGGAACCGGCATGGTATGCCTGGGGTTAAAGGGCGGTATTGGCTCTGCTTCTAAAGTTGTAAAAATCGACGGTCAGGATTATACCATCGGCGCTTTGGTTATGTCAAACTTTGGTGCTGCTGGTAACTTGGTTATTGGCGGTAGACATTACGATACGGCTAAGTATAAGAAGCCACAAGGAGACAAGGGCTCCATTATCATGATTATTGCCACCGACATTCCGCTAAACGAGCGGCAGCTAAAGAGAGTAGCCAAGAGGGCTACTGTTTCTCTGGGCAGAGTAGGTTCTTATTGCGGTAACGGCAGCGGCGATATTGCAGTGGCATTTACAACGGCAAACCGGCTTTCCCATTACAGTGAAAAGAACATTTTGGAGACTAAAATGTTCTATGATGAAAATATCGACTGGGTATTTGAAGCATCTGTAGAGGCAGTGGAAGAAGCTATCATCAGTTCCATGTACCACGCTAAGACCATGACAGGCGTGCGTGGAAATATGTATATGGGGCTTCAGGAATTTATGGAAAAGTACGAGAAATAAGAGAGATGGAAAGAAAGCAGGAAAAAAAGACATACTTTATCAGTGCAGACATTGAGGGAATTACCGATGTAACAGCATGGAACGAAACGGAGCCAGGCGGCTTCGGATACGAGGAGGCGCGGAAACAGATGACCTTAGAGGTGGCGGCAGCTTGTCAGGCTATCTTAGATGCAGGTCATCGGGTAGTGGTTCGAGATGGCCATAACAACGCTATGAATCTAATTCATTCCATGCTGCCAAAGGGCGTCATGCTCATGCGAGGTTGGGCCAGCGATCCGGCATCTATGATGTCAGGAGTAGGTAGCGAATACGCGGGCGTTCTGTATATTGGTTATCATGCGCCGGCAGGTACTGACGGCAGTCCCCTTGCCCATACGGTGAATCCAGATTCTATTAACTGGATTAAGGTCAACGGCAGACTGGCCTCTGAATTTACCCTCAATACCCTTTATGCAGCCGAGAAAGGCGTTGCGCCGATTTTTCTCAGCGGCGATAGGTGTATCTGTGAACTTGCAGAGGAAGAAGTTCCAGCAATTACCACGGTGGCGGTGAAGGATTGCCGGGGAAATTCTACCTTTAATCTCCATCCAGAGGATGCCTGCGACCAGATTAAAGTTGCAGTAGCCAAAGCCCTTGAAAAACAGGTATCTGTTCCCGTCCTGCCAGAGGAGTTGGTGATGGACATCAATCTGAAACACCATCAGGCGGTGCGGGCAGCCCTGGCCAATCCTGATGTGAAACAACTGGATGAAAGCACGGTGCGCTATGTGGCTCACTCGGCGGTAGAACTTGCGGTTGTTCGCGAGTTTATTATGGGTTAGCTTGGCAGGATGATAGATTTCGTCCTATTTTCGTTTGGATTCTTGCAGATTCCTGGCGATGTGGGACGAAATTTTTTTATTCCAGGATTTTTCGTGAACAAGCTTTTACTGGCAACGAAAAGGTGTAAAACCTTATGATTGAAACCCGTTGCAAGGTCAAACTCATCCGAAATCACGATTTTTCCTCAAAAATGTATACTGTACAGCCATATTTTACAGGATTTAATAGGAAAATAGCGCTAAATCACCGAAAATCAGAAGAATTATCGGTGATTTTTCATAAAAATAGAAAAAAGTTCTACATGTTTAGAAAATTTTTCTGATTTCGGATGAAATTTTGAGTTTCCATTGTACATAAAATCAAGAATTTCTGATTTTCGGATGACATCGATAGTAGAAACCATAGAACTAAAATCTCCTCTTATCATTGTGAATGTTCCTCTTTTCTTTCCGCACGTTTCATGATAGAATATCTGGGAATGGTGGAAATAGGATAAAAGAACAAAGGTAGAAGGTCGAAGGGAATACAGCAGTGAACACAAAAGAAAAGAGCAACATCATATTGATTGGCATGGCTGGCGCGGGAAAAAGTACCGTAGGCGTGGTAGTGGCCAAGATGATGCAGAAGGATTTTGTCGATGGGGATTTGCTCATACAAAAGGAAACAGGCAAGGGACTTCAGCATATTATAGATGAGTTTGGAAACCAGGAGTTCCGCCGAATTGAAGAAGAGATACTGATGGAGATTGACTGCGAGAATTCGGTGATTGCGCCAGGCGGCAGCGCCATCTATTATCCAGCAGTCATCGAGAAATTTAAAGAAAAAGGTATTGTAGTCTACCTCCACGTTTCCCTAGAGGAGATAGAGGGAAGGCTTTCCAATCTGGCTACCAGGGGAGTAACGCTGGAGGCAGGACAGACTGTGGCCGACCTATATGCAGAGCGGCAACCCTTATATGAGCAATATGCCGATATCACCATTGAATCAAAAGGTGAACTGGCGGCAACGGCCAGACGAGTGATGGAACAGGTAGAAGCATTTTTCGCAAATAAAGCAGATAAAAATTTGAGATAAAAGCAGTTTGAGAGACAGGACAAAAGGGAGGAACATCATGGAAAATCAAACCACAGAGAATCAAGACTACCAAAGGCTCCATAAGGATGCAAAAAAATGTATGCGGCTATCCACATTGATGGGCTGCGGATTTTTCTTTATATTGGAGCTTATCGTTTTGTTCATCGCTAATATTGGAGGAGCGCCAGGATGGCTTTGGATTGCGCTGGGCGTCATCGCCATACTTTTAACCGCATATCTGATCGGCGCGCCTAAGGTGCGTTATGCCAGATATCGGTATCGGATTGACGAAGAATCCATACGGGTGCGGGAAGGCTTTCTGTGGATTAACTACAGCATCGTACCCATCGAGAGATTACATAAAATTGAACTTTCACAGGGGCCTCTGGCAAGGATGTTCGGCCTCTATACGGTGACGGTGACCACAGCCGGCGGTCAGGTAAGCATCAAATTTTTAAAAGAAGAAGTGGCAAACGAAATCGCCGAACACTTAAAGACTGTTATCAATCAGATGGCATCGGAAGAGAGGGCTAACTCATGAGGATGCGGTGTCATATTTCAATTATCTTTGAAAGCCTGTGGCAGTTCATCGCTGTTATTGTGTTGATTGCCATTCAACAGATCGATACCATTGTGGATTTGGTAAAAGAAGTGGGAACCGCAGGTATTGAGGCCGCCTTGGCTTCCGGCGGTCTGTGGGGACTTTTGGGCCTCGTGATTGTACTGCTGATTATTTTAGGAATTCAGTTCCTTCGCTGGAGAAAAACCTGGATTACCCTGGATGGCAACCTAATCATTGTAGAGAGAAATACCCTTCGCAAGGTAAAAAATACCATTGCCATTGAAAATCTTTCCACCGTCAATATGGAGCAAAACCTGTTTGAGCGGATTGTGGGTACTTACCGAATCAAGATGGATACCAACAGTTCCGCAACGGCCAACACCACAGATATTTCCATCGTCTTTGCAGAGGATAGAGCCATTGCATTCCGTAAGGCAGTTTTAGAGAAGATGGGAGAGTTGAAAGGCTTTGCAAGGGAAGAGATTCTTTCTGAGGAGAAACGGCCTGACCAGGTAATAGAGGAAAAGAGAAAGGGTGGCGCTCAGGTATTTCACTATGGCGTATCCAACATGCTGGCCCATTGCTTCTTTTCCATGTCCCTATTTAATCTGCTTATCGTCATACTTGGGATCGGTGGTTTTAGTTGGTATGTGTCCAACTTCGGATTGATGACTTTCATCAGGGAGTGGCTGGGCGGTATGCTGGTGCTGGTTCTCATGGTGCTAGGTGCAGCGTGGGACCTCATAAAGCGGTTTATCACTTATTATGATTTTACGGTGTATCGGGAAAGCACAGATTTACACCTTCGGTATGGACTGCTGAAACTACGTAGCTATACCATCCCAGTGGATAAAATTACCTGTCTGGAAATCTATCAGCCTGTGTTTAGCAGATTTTTTGGTCGTTATCAGGCAAAGGTGATTACAGTGGGAATTGGAAATGAAAATGAGGAGTCGGCCAATCTGACCATGGCCTTGCCAAAGGCTAAATTTTTGGAGCAGCTTTCGGTATTGCTGCCGGAATACGCTGAGGAAAATCCATTGGAGGGATTGGAATCACAGGACTCAAAGGCTTTGCTGGTCAAGGGGGCAAAACTGATAAAGTGGGGAATTTTATTGGGCGCTTGCTGCCTTATTGCGGGAAAATATATGGATTTTCCAGAGATTCCTGTTCTAGCGACCAAATGGCTGCCGCTGGGTTGGGGACTGTGTATGCTTTTGATTGCGATCATGTATCTACTGTCCTATAAGACGGCAGGTTATATATTTGAAGAGGAGCGGGCTATTTTGGCCAGCGGTATCTTTCAAAAGAGAATCCATCTGTGCAATTACAGCAGGATGCAAAATGTAGAACTTAAGATGCATCCGCTGATGCGGCGTCATCATGTGGTGTGCGGCTCCATTCATCTTTTAAACAAAGCGGTACTGATTCCTTACATGAGGGAGGAAGTGGCAGAGCAGATGAATGGGCGCATGATTGCCCACCGGTGGGGTAGCAAATAAATAGAGAGTAAGTGTTGTGGAGTAGAAAGTTAGGGTGTAAAGGGTAAAATGAAGAGAGAATTGGATCTATTGGATAAGTCCATATCCTCAAGACGAAAGGTGTGGATGTTGGCATGGCCCACCATTGTGGAGCAGCTGCTGCTCACAGTAGTGACCTATGTGGATGCAGCCATGGTGGGCAGCGTAGGAGTTAACGCTACGGCGGCTATTGCGGTAAATACTTCTGTTATCTGGCTGATGAACGGCCTTATGGCAGGACTTGGCGTAGGCGCTTCGGTTCTGGTTGCTAAAAAAATCGGAGAGAACAAGATCGACCAGGCCCAAATCATTCTCCGTCAGTCCATCATCGCCATGGTAGCTTTGGGCATATTCATCACCGTGGTGGGGCAGGCGGTTTTGGCCTATCATCTGCCTCGATGGATGCATGCAGAAGACGTGCTCCTTGGGCCAGCGGAACAGTATATGCGCATCGTCAGCGCAGCCTTCCTATTTCAAGTATTTCTTGCTGTAGGCGGCGCTATCATTCGCGGAACCGGAGATACCAAATCGCCCATGGTCTACAATATTTTGAATAACATTATCAACGTCATAGGCAACTTCATGTTTATCTATCCGTCTCGGACCATTTCCATCTTTGGCTTGGAACTGTCCGTTTGGGGTGCAGATATGGGAGTGGGCGGCGCAGCCCTAGGAACAGCCATCGCTGCCACCATATCGGGCGTTTTGACCTTGCGCCACCTGTTTAGCAAAAAATATGTCATCGCTGTTTCCATCAAGGATTCCTTTAAACCCGATGGAGCTGTACTGCGTCAGATTATTCGGCTGGGACTTCCGGCAGCTTTTGAAAGGGTGACTCTTTCCAGCGGACAGATGGTTATTACCGCATTGGTAACTGGCATGGGCAGTACCATTTTGGCAGCTCATCAGCTGGCTACTACAGCAGAATCCATCTGCTATATGCCGGTGTACGGCTTCAATGTGGCCAGTACCACTCTGGTGGCTCAATCCCTTGGAGCGGAGGAAAAGACCATGGCTAAGGAGTATGCCTCTGCTTGTATTCGATATGGAATCGCTATCATGGTACTGAGCGCAGTGCTGATGTTTGCCTTTGCGCCGCAGATGATTTGGCTTTTCATTAAAGACAGTGCGGTTATTGCTTTGGGCGCTTCCATGCTTAGGATTGAGGCTTTTGCAGAGCCTTTTGTGGCTGTGGCCAACGTGGCTTCCGGTATTTTAAGAGGCGCGGGGGATACCAAGTGGCCGTTCTATGTGTCCATTATCGGCATGTGGGTGGTTCGTCTGTCAGCAGCGGTGATTTTGATTAAGGTCTTTGATTTGGGTCTGTCAGGAATCTGGATTCCGATGGCAGTGGATTGGATGGTACGAGCGGCCATCTGTATGTGGCGTATCCGCGGAGACCAGTGGCTGGATCTGTGGTCCCAGCAAAAACATGCGGCTTAAAATTAAAATAAGATAAATGGAGGAAAATAACATGAGAAAGATTGTAAATACCGAGAAAGCTCCTGCGGCCATTGGCCCTTATGCACAGGCTAACATCATTGGAAATCTGGTGATTACATCAGGACAGTTGGGCTTTGTCCCAGAGACAGGTGCGTTTGCAGGAGACGACGTCGTAACCCAAACCCACCAGGTCTTTGCCAATCTAAAAGCAGTATTGGAAGAGGCGGGCAGCAGCCTTGACCGCATCGTCAAGACCACTTGCTTCCTCCAGTCCATGGATGATTTTGCAGCCATGAATCAGGTATACGCCGGATATTTTGACGGCGCTTTTCCTTCCCGTTCTGCAGTAGAGGTGGCAAAGCTGCCAAAGGGCGGTCTGATTGAAATCGAGGCCATCGCCTACTTAGCTGAATAAATCGCTGCATCGCCCGCCTGAAATGGCGGGCGATAGTTTGAAAGGAGTACCGATTTTACAAGATGGGGAAAAATTTAGAAAAAGATTTATCAAGAAACGAAATAAAACGAGATTACAATCAATCTCTGATTTCCATTTTTTTATCCTATTTTAAAGCCCATAAAGGACTGTTCCTTTTGGACATGTTTTGTGCTTTTTTGGTATCAGCCATTGATATCGGCTTTCCGCTGGTGAGCCGATATGTGATGTATGAACTGCTGCCTGACAAGCTCTTTGTGACTTTTTTTGTCATCATGGCCATTGTGGCTGCAGTGTTTATGCTTCGGTCCCTGTTTCACTATATCATTACCTATTTAGGACACACCTTCGGCGTTTTGGTAGAGGCGGACATCAGAAACGACCTGTATCGCCATTTCCAGGAGTTAGAGTTTGATTTCTTCGATAGAAACCGGACAGGTAAACTGATGAATCGTTTGACCGGAGACCTGTTTGAAATCACCGAATTGGCCCACCATGGACCGGAGGACCTTTTGATTTCCGCAGTGACTATCATGGGGGCCTTGGTGGTCATGTTTTCCGTAGAATGGCGTTTGGGCCTGATGGTGATGCTGATTATGCCATGTTTTATTCTGGTGGTCATGTCCTGCCGCCGGCATATGATGGAGGCTTCGGTAGAGGTAAAGAGGAAGATGGCGGATATTAACGCAGATATCGAATCGACCTTATCAGGCATGAAAACGTCTAAGGCTTTTGACAACTGGCAGGAGGATTACCAGCGGTTTGACCGTTCCAATGAGCGTTTTAAAGGTTCCAAGTCGGATTACTATAAGGCTATGGGCAGATTTAACGCGGCCATGGAGTTTTTTATCTGTTTCCTGCAGGTGGCGGTCATTACCTATGGTGGATACCTCATCATGGAAGGCAGCATGAACTATATCGATTTGATTACCTTTACCTTATATATTACCTCCTTCGTGACGCCGGTTAGAAAGCTGGCGGCCTTTGCTGAAGTTTTTGCCAATGGATTTGCGGGGCTGCGTAGATTTGTGGAAATCATGCGAGTGGAGCCAAGCATTAAAGAAGCAGAACATCCAGTGGCGCCGGAAAAGGTAGAAGGCCATATCTGCCTGGATCACATCAGCTTTTCCTACAAAGAGGGGATAGATGTGTTAAAGAATATTTCTTTGGATATTCCAGCAGGGGAATGTATCGCAGTGGTGGGTCATTCCGGCGGTGGCAAAAGTACCCTGTGCCAGTTGATTCCGCGGTTTTATGATGTGGATGAGGGGGCCATCTCTCTGGATGGAGTGGATATTCGGAGGCTATCTAAACATGCTTTGCGAAAAAGCATCGGCATCGTGCAGCAGGATGTATTCCTCTTTGCCGATACCATCTATGAAAATATTCGCTATGGAAGGCCGAATGCCTCTTATGAAGAGGTGGTCATTGCTGCGAAACGAGCAAAGATATATGATGACATCATGGAGATGCCCGACGGGTTTGAGACCTGGGTTGGAGAGCGGGGAACCCTGCTTTCCGGCGGACAGAAGCAGCGAATCTCCATTGCCCGGATTTTTCTCAAAAATCCTCCGGTGTTGATTTTGGACGAAGCCACCTCTGCCCTGGACAGCGTTACGGAAGAGGAAATCAGAAAATCCTTTAGTGAACTGGCAGTGGGACGAACCACCATCATGATTGCCCACAGGCTGGCCACCATTAAAGATGCAGACCGGATCGTTCTCATTGAAGAGGGAGAGATTAAGGAGATGGGAACCCATCAGGAGCTCATTGGGCTGGATGGAGGATATGCACAGCTTTATAGAACACAGAGTTTAATCAAGTAGGAGAAGCAGTATGATTGTAATTATTGGAAAGGTATTTTCCATTTTGGCCATGGTAGCGGTGGGATTTTTCCTTTATCGCAGTGGCAAACTGGGAGATCAGGCTCGCAAAGATTTAACCACCCTGTTGCTTACGGTAACGACGCCTTGTCTGTCCCTATACACTCTATATGAAAAGGAACTGACAAGGGAAACCATGGTGTCGTCAGCTCAGGCTTTTATAGGGTGTATGGGATATATTCTGGTTGCCAGCATTGTGGCTTTTCTATTTGCCAAGCTGATTCGTACCAAGGTGGAGGACAGAGGCTGTTTCGTGGTGCTGATGGTTGCTCTCAACAACGGCTTTATGGGATTTCCCATTACCAAGGAAATATTCGGCGGAGATGTGCTTTACCTCCTTGTGATTCACAATATCTTTATGAATATTTACTTTTATTCCATTGCTGTCATGCAGATGAATTCAGGGCGGGGCTTTAAACTGAAAGAAGCCCTCCGTTCCCTAATCAGCCCAGTATTGATGGCCATGGCCCTGGGACTTATCATGTTGGCCTTTGGAATTCGTCCGCCGGAAATGGTGGACAGTCTGATTCGCTCTCTGGGGGATGTGACGGTACCTCTATCCATGATCGTGGTGGGATTGCAGCTTGGACCGAGCAATATGAAGGCGATTTTGAAGAATCGGCAGTTGATATTGGCTTCGTTGATGACCATGATTGGAATTCCGCTGCTGACTTTCTGTCTCACCGATTTGCTGCCGCTGTACAATGAAGTGAAGATTGTCATCATCTTTTCTACTGTATTTCCGTCGGCCGTCATTCCTGTGGCCTTGGCGGAGCAGCATGGCAGAAACGCTAAGTTGATTGCAGAAGGGGTGACGTTGACCACCATTATGTCTTTGGCGACTATTCCTGTGGCCGCCTCTCTTTTGACAGCCTATTACTGTTAAAACGTATTTGATATTTACACCAATGGTTCGCTGGATCATTGGTGTTTTTTTGCCATAATATTGACTAAAAGTCATTGACTTAAAGTCGACAAATGTGATACAATGAGAAAAACGCTTTCTAATACATTTTGCTTAGAAAAAGGAGTGAAACACCATGATGACGAAACGACAGCTAGCTGCCCTTGAAACCAAAGAAAAAATACTGGGTGCAGGGAGGCTGATTATCTGTGAAAAGGGATTAGATAGTACGACGGTGGAGGAAATCACTGAAGCGGCAGGAGTTTCTAAAGGCACCTTTTACACATATTTTAAGCGGAAAGAGGATATTGTATTTGCTTTGAGTTATGGCATGTTCGGTGAGATTTTAGAAAATGCTAAGAATTTTGAGGGGAGTTTCCTGCAAAAGCTGGAACATTACATGGTTTGTTTTTCGGAATATATTGAACAGGGCAGTGTGAAGTTAGCTCAAGAATGGGCAAGGAACGTGGTCAATCCAGCCTTAACAGATGATAGCTATGATAAGGGAAAACTCCAATTTGATCTGGTGTCTGTTGAAAATCTATTGACTCATGGGATACAGCAGGGGTTACTAAAGGATGAAATCCCAGTGAAGGGGTTATCCCAGGCCTTGGTGGATATTCTTTATGGGCAGATGTTTTGCTGGGCTATGAGCGATGGACGCTATAGCTTAAAAGGACGGACAGAAGAATTTTGCAGAGGAAGTTTAGAAGACTTGATAGGAAAATACATGAAATAAATAAGGAGGTTAGGAAATGGCATATTTGGGAGAGAACATAGGAAAATTAGGTTTTGGTTTGATGCGTCTGCCGCAAAAAGATGGGGCAATCGATGTGGAGCAGACAAAGGAAATGGTGGATCTGTTCATGGCGGCAGGCTTTACCTATTTTGATACGGCTTGGGCCTATGCAGGTTCAGAGGATGCAATCAGGCAGGCGTTGGTGGAGCGGTATCCGAGAGAGGATTTTCAGCTGGCCACGAAAAATGCGGCCTGGATTAACTGTAAGACCAAGGAGGAGGCCTATAGTCAGTTCGAGACCTCTTTGAAACAGACTGGCGCAGGCTATTTTGACTTTTATTTACTTCACAATCTGGGTGAGGGAAGAACCCACTATTTTGACGACTTTGATATGTGGAATTGGGCATTTGAGAAGAAGGCGGAAGGGCTGATTAAGCATGTGGGCTTTTCTTTTCATTCTACAGCAAAGGAATTGGATGAGATTTTAACTGCTCATCCAGAGGCCGAATTCGTTCAGCTACAGATTAACTATGGAGACTGGGATAATCCAGCGGTTCAGTCAAAGGCATGTTATGAAGTGGCTAGAAAACACGGCAAACCGGTTATCATCATGGAACCGGTCAAAGGAGGGATGCTGGCCAATCCACCGGAGTCCGTGGCAAAGATTTTTAAGGAGGCAGAACCGGAATCTTCTGTTGCTTCCTGGGCCATACGGTTTGCAGCTGATTTAGAAGGCATTATTACTGTCCTCAATGGCGTAAGTAATGTGGAGCAGATGAAGGATAGCATTTCTGCTATGAAGGATTTTCATGGATTCAATGAGGCACAGAAAAAGACTTTGGCAGAGGCTTCCGCAGAGATGAAACGGATTCCGTTGATACCGTGTACTACTTGTAATTACTGTGCAAAGGTGTGCCCAGCAGGTATCGGTATTTCCGGTTCCTTTACCGCAATGAATTATCTGACGTTATATGGGGATAAGGAGATGGCAAAAGGTCAGGAAACATGGCTAGTAGGCGGCCATGGATTTAAGGGTGCGTCCCAATGTATCGGCTGTGGAAAGTGTGAGGAAGCCTGTCCGCAGCACATCGCCATCAGAGAACGGTTAAAAGAGGTCAGTGAGGCATTATAAAGTTGATACATTTTTTTATTTTTTCTGAAAGGAGCCAACAGAATTAGCTCAAAACGTTGGCTCTTTTTCAAAGTTTCAGCCCAAAAGCCAACATGCACCGATTAAATCCCTTGAAACCACTGAGTTTGCAAAGGGATTGGAACAAAAAAGTTGGCTAAATCATGATTTTACATCAGACTAGCCAACATTTCATTTTAGCTATAAACTTCTATTTTCTGTTTTCTGCTACAGTCCCTCTTGCAGCAGTTTCAGCGCGGCGGCGGTTTCCATAAGGATGCCTACCTTCATGGCTTCTTCATCTGGGCAGAAAGCCTCATTGTGGATTGGGGCTGGGTTAGTAGCTGTTGGGGCGGCGGTGCCGATATTGAAGTAGACGGAAGGCGCCGCCTGGCAGAAGTAGGCGAAGTCGTCCGCGCCTAGGCTTGGAGCAGGCAAGTAGCGGACGTTTTCGCTGCCAAGAAATTGTTTGCCCAGGTCTGCCAGCAAATCCACCAGGTCATCATTGTTGTCCAGGGGTGGATAGCCATTTATAAATTCCACCTGACAGCTGCCGCCATAGGCAGCTGCTACGCCTTCACAGATTTCCTGTATCCGTTTCTGGGCAAAATCTCTATGGGCCAGGGTCAGACTACGCAAGGTACCTGTCAGCATAACCTCTCCAGCTACTACGTTTTCCTTAGCGCCACCATGGATGGTGCCAAGGGTAATGATAAGCGGATCAGTAGGGGCTAGGTTGCGTGTGATGATGGTCTGGAGGGCTGTGATGACATTGGCTGCAATGATGATAGCGTCCACACCGCCTTCTGGATGAGCGCCATGGCAGCTTTTACCCATGACTTTGATTTTTAGCTCACAGGTGGCGGCGTTCATGGTGCCGCGGCACAGTTCGATAGAGCCCACGGGAAGAGCTTCCGTTACATGGAGGCCCAGTACAGCATCCACTTTTGGATTTTCCATACATCCTTCGGCAATCATGGGAGCTGCACCGCCCTCCGCCTCTTCGTTGGGCTGGAAGAACAGCTTCACAGCGCCAATGAATTCATCTCGCATGGAATGGAGCAGTGCGGCAGTTCCCAGCAGGATGCTGGCGTGAACGTCGTGACCGCAGGCATGCATGACACCTGGGTTTTGGGAGGAAAAGGGCAGGCCGGTGTTTTCCATAATTGGAAGTGCATCGATGTCTGCACGGATAGCGACAGTTCTTTTTTCTGCATCACAGCCAGCGCCTTGGCCTTGGATGAGGGCTAATACGCCGGTACCCGCGATGGGGTTTGCTTCGATTCCCATGGCAGATAATTGCTCTATAATATATTGGCAAGTCTTTTCCTCATGGCCGCTCAATTCGGGATGCTGATGAATATGGCGACGAGCGGTCACCACTTGAGGATAGATTTGGTCAATCTTGGTTTGTAATACGTCTTGGCTGATTTGTTTCATGTTTTCTCCTTTTGACTGCCTGAAATCCAAGGCAGAATTCGTAAATGTGTCAATATTGGCGGACATCTGCCATTGTATCACGATAGGAACAATCTGACAAGGGGAGGGCGATGTGAAAGGTGATTTCTTCGCCGGATAGCATGACCTCAATGGTTCCGTCGTGAAGCTGGATGATTCGCTTGGCAATGGCAAGGCCTAAGCCAGAACTCTGACTGTCGCTTCTGGCGGTGTCTTCCTTATAGAAGCGGTCAAATAGATGGTCTACATCGATAGCCCTATCTTTTTGTAGCATGTTGGTTAGACAGATATGAAAGGTATTTTCTGAAGGCTAAGCGGCAAAATGTACTTCTGTATCGGGACGTCCATATTTTATCACATTATCGAAGAGATTTTGGATTGCACGGGCAAACCTTTCGCTGTCCAGTTCCATGGTCAGAGTATCTGACTGGAAATCAGATAGAAGGGAAAAGCCTTTTTGTCTAAGTAAAACAGAATTTTCTAAATCGATGTGACGAAGAAGGGCCGTTAAGTCGCCTGGCGCTTTCTTTAATGCGTTATCCATTTCACGTAGTTTGGTTAACTCAAAAAGTTCATTGATTAAAGTGTTTAGTCCGTGAAGCCTGCGATCAATAATAGACAGATATTCTGTATATTCTGTGGGACTGGTATAGTCACCCTTCTTTAGTAAATCCACATAACCCATTACGGAGGTCAAAGGACTTCTCAAATCATGGGATACATTGGTGATTAACTGATTCTTTTGATTTTCGATTTCTTTCTCCAACAGAATTTTTTTGTGAAGTTCAAGGGACATATGATTGATACTGCCAGCCAGGTCGGCCAATTCGTCCCGTCCGACTACCTTTATGGTTTTGCCGAAACCTTGCTTTTCCATATCCTTGACTTCATTGGTAATGTGAAGAATATATTTTACTTTGTTTCGAATGAGCCAAGAAAATACGAAAAAGAACAACAGCACTAAACATAAAAGAAAAAGAATAAGGCCGTTGCTTTGCAAGAAAATTCCCATACCGCTGGAAGCAAATTCTGAGTTGAAAAAAGTCTGTATATGGTCAGGCTCAATCCAGTAAAAGAGTAAAGCGCAAACAGCCATAAGAAGCAGATATACCACGCCTAAGGCAATGATGACAGAAAGAAAGGTATAAACCATAAGTCTATTGGTTTTGCGAGAGAGAAAGAATTTGAGAATAAAGATAAATACTGTCGCAGCCATAAGGAAAAAAAGAATAGAAAGAAGTGGTGTGTATGTTGGGGTGTTAGTGAAGAGGTAATTGGTAAGAATTCGACCCTCCATAAGAATTAACCAGGCCCCAATGAGACCGATGATAATGCCGCCAACCAGATTGATGGTCAGATATTGCTTTACATCCCCACAGACCCACACTTCTCTGCTGATAGGGTTTAACAATAAGCCATCATATTCTAAGGCGCTGTCTTCCTGCTGGTTTTCATTATACTGTCTATAGCGGCGAAGTTGGGCTTTGATGCGAGACATGAGCTGAACAGGATGAAAGGGTTTGGTCACATAATCGTCGCCGCCAGCCATTAACCCCTCCACAATGTCTAAATCTTCTACTTTGGCAGAAATAAAGATGATCGGCATTTTTTTCGTTTCGCGAATTTTCAGACAGGCCTGGATACCGTTTATGTCTGGAAGCATCACGTCCAAAAGAATCAGCGAGATATTATGATGAGCCAGTATCTCCAAGGCCTCCTCAGCACTGGCGCACTTGATAAAGGGATAGCCTTCGTTTTTTAAATAGATGCCTAAAAGATTGCGGATGTCTGCATCATCGTCTACAATTAAAATATATTCGTCTGGCATAGAGAAATCCTCCCTCTACCCTCGATTGACAAAGGTGCGTGCTTTGGGGGCAAGGGTATCATCAGTATATCACAGAATTATCTGGGGTCGCAAGACTTCATAACCAGCACATAGGCTGGTGGAAGGTTATGTAATTCCCGCAGCATATGGACAATCGTAAAATGAGTTTCAAAAAAATGCTTTTTAACCAGGCTATATTGGAAGGTGATAAAGGCGCCTTCTTCTCCAATGGCCTGTTTGGTAGCAGAGAGAATAGAACTGGATATTTTTTCAGGAAGAGAGGTGAAGGGCAGGCCAGAGACAATATAGTCCGCATTGGAAAACCCGTGGAGGGATAAATACAAGTTTATATCTGCAGCAGTACCTTCAATGATATGAACGTTGGGCTGGCTCTGGTATTTATCGCGGAGCAATTTGCAAAAGGTTGGGTTCTGCTCAATTAGAAGAAGACAGGTTTCCGGCCTTTTTTCTCTGATAAGTTCGTCGGTAAAAGAACCAGTGCCTGGGCCATATTCTGTAATGCAGCGGGCCTTGGTAAAATCGATGGGCTCCATCATTTTTTGGGCCAAAGACACGCCGCTGGGAGCAATAGCGCCGATTTTTCTTGGATGTTTGATAAATTGTATGAGAAATTGTAACATGACTTACCTCCGTAAAATGTTAGAATGTTGTAAACTATTATGGTGGATAGATATAAAGAGGGGATTAAAGAAATGTTAAATTTTTCTTTAGATTTAGATACCAAAAATATTTTAATGAAAAGTTGATAAACGACTTTCGTCGGTATGGGGTAATATGGTATAATGAACGCAATGAGATGCGCTCTTTTGACGTAGCGATATGAGCGCCGGCGTTGCCGCAAGGAAGCGTTCATTGAATCATGACCTGTGATGACTCGGTTCGTCATGGTATAATGAACACAAGGCAATGCGCTCCTTTGATATACAGATAATATACAGACAGAAAAGGTGGGGATATAGGATGAAACCAATATACAAGCGGGTTTTGCTAAAGATCAGTGGAGAAGCGCTGGCGGGCAGCGACAAATTCGGCATCAACGAGGAAATGACCAGAAAGGTTGCCCAGGAAATCAAGCAGATTCATGAACTTGGCGTAGAAGTGGCCATCGTTGTAGGCGGAGGAAACTTCTGGAGAGGCAGAACCAGTAAGGATATGGACAGAGCAACAGCAGACTATATGGGAATGTTGGCTACCGTCATGAATACTCTGGCGCTGCAAGATGCATTTTTAGCTATTGGAGTATCCGCCAAGGTACAGACGGCCATCGAGATGAGAGAGATTGCAGAGCCATATGCCAGACGGAAGGCCCTTAGCCATTTAGAGCATGGAGACGTGGTGATTTTCGGCGCAGGAACCGGAAATCCATTCTTTTCCACAGATACAGCGGCTGCCCTTCGGGCGGCAGAAATCGACGCAGAGGTGATTCTTCTGGCCAAGAATGTAGACGGCGTTTATGACAGCGATCCGGCAACCAATCCTGATGCAATGCGCTTTGATGAATTATCCTTTATGGAGGTTATCGAGAAAGACCTGAAAGTGATGGATTTAACAGCAGCAACTCTGTGCAAAGATAATCACATCGGTATCCATGTATTTGCCATAGCAGAGGACGGCAACGTACTTCGGGCTATCGCAGGAGAAAAAATCGGCACAATTATTCATGAATAAGGAATTAGATATAAGCCAGTAAAAATACCCTCGGCCCCCAAAGACACACACGGTTTTGAACCGACACATTCGCACTGGTTGATGCGTTCAAACAAACTACCGTACATCCAGTACGCCAGCCTGTTTGCGCCTTACTTCTTGACCTTTCAGCGTGATGTTTGCGGGAATTTCGAGGCAGATGAGACGCGCATGCTGGAGTATGCAAGGCGAAGATAACGATAAAAGCGCTGCAAACAGCCGCCTCAAGGCGTGTGCGCTTTTGGGGGTCGAGGGTAAATTGAGGAAAATGAAAAAACAGGAGGAAAATCAAGATGGAAACCATCAAGAAGAATCTGGAAGAAAGAAGTAAAAAAACTATTTTCGTATTGAAAGAAGATTTGAATACCGTGAGAGCGGGACGGGCCAATCCAGCGCTGTTGGATAAGGTAGTGGTAGAGTATTACGGCACGCCGACTCCGCTGAAAAATCTTTCCAATATCTCTGTACCTGATCCAAGAACGCTGTTAATCTCACCATTCGACCCAAAGTCCATCGGCGAGATTGAAAAAGCCATCAACATTGCAAACATTGGAATCAATCCATCTAATGACGGCAAATGTGTCAGACTGGTCATTCCACCGGTCACAGAGGATAGAAGAAAAGAGTTGACCAAGACTGTAAAGAAGATGGGAGAAGAAAGCAAGGTAGCCATTCGTAACCTGAGAAGAGACGCCAACGATGCTTTAAAGAAACTGGAAAAGAACAATGAAATCACGGAAGATGATCTGAAAAAAGCATTGGATGACGTACAGAAGGCCACAGATAAGACCTCTAAGGAAATCGACGATATTGTGGCAAACAAGGAAAAAGAAATTTTAGAGGTTTAAGGCTAGGTATTGTGGGTAAAATCACAAAAACGCCTTATAATAATAATGAGGCGAACAGAATGAAAATGTAGAATCAAATGTGGCTGCTCCTTTGGCAGCCACATTGTTTGGGTTAAAGGAAGGAACCAATATGACACAGGCAGTAACCTCATTGCCAGCTATGCCCCGTCATGTGGCCGTCATTATGGATGGAAACGGACGCTGGGCAGAAAAGCGGGGCATACCTAAATTGGCAGGTCATAACGCAGGTATGCTGGCCATGAAGGAAATTATCAAGAGAGCAGATATCATAGGCGTCAAATATTTGACAGTCTATGCTTTTTCTACGGAGAATTGGAAACGCTCCAAAGAAGAGGTAGGGGGTATCTTCAATCTTTTAGTGAAATACGTGGCCAGCGAACTTGCAGAACTTCATGAAAATCAGGTGAAAGTGCGAATCCTTGGCGACTATACAGAGATTCCTGATGCAGCGGTGAAAAGCATTGAAAAAGCTCTTGACACCACTAAGGATAATCAGGGCTTACAGTTTAATATTGCCCTCAACTATGGAGGTAGGAGGGAAATCCTTCAAGCAGTCAAAGAGATCAGCAGTCAGGTAGCGGCTGGAACGTTAAAGGTGGATACCATTACAGAGGAGACCATCAGCAGGTACCTGTACACAGGAGAAGAAAACGACAACCTGCCTGACCCAGATTTGATTATCAGAACCAGCGGTGAGGAGCGGCTTTCTAATTTTCTGTTGTGGCAGAGCGCATATAGCGAACTGGCCTTTACAGACAGTTTATGGCCCGACTTTACGCCAGAGGAGTTTGAACACATCGTCAGAGCCTTTGCAGGGAGAAAGCGTCGGTTTGGTGGACGTTAGATCATCGCAGGTGATTGCGGGGAGGAAAAGAGGTATACTATGAAAACAAGAATCATTTCAGCATGTGTCATGCTGCCCTTGCTCATATTGGTCTACTTGGGCGGATACTGGCTCATGGGAGCCGCGATTTTAGTGGCGGCTATGGGAATTCACGAACTGTATCACGGCTTTGAAGCCACAGGTGTAAAGCCATGTAAACCTATCGGCTTTGCATCGATTGCCGGACTATATGCCATTCACATTCTGGCGCCGGAAAATCAGACCCTTTTGCTCTTTTGGATGGCAGTTTGCGTCATGGCATGTCTCCTTTATGGTTTCAATGTAGAGGAGCGAAAAATTGAGGATATGACATCAACCTTGCTGGGAATTATGTATGTGGTATTTTTTTCCTATCACATCGTATTGATCGACCAGTCTGTACATAGAATACTCATATGGCTGGTATTCTTGGCAGCCTTTGGCACTGACGTCATGGCCTATTTTACCGGTATGGCGCTGGGAAAACATAAGCTTTGTCCGAAACTAAGTCCTAAGAAGAGTATCGAAGGGGCAGTGGGGGGAACCATAAGCAGCATGGTGTTTTGCGGTCTTTTTGGCTATTTCCTGGTGGACGGTATGTTATGGCAGTGCGCGGTCATCGGCCTTTCGGGCAGCATTGCAGCCCAGCTAGGAGACTTGTCAGCCTCGGCCATTAAACGGCAGATGGGAATTAAGGATTATGGAAATCTGATTCCTGGTCACGGAGGCATTTTAGATCGGTTTGACAGCGTGTTATTCACTGCGCCGTTTATCTACTATACCATGCAGTTTGTACTTTATTAGACCATGGAGCGGAGGAAAGACTTATGAAAAAACTGGCTGTTTTGGGAAGCACCGGCTCCATTGGCGCCCAGACTCTTGACATTGTAAAGGCACATCCAGAGAAATTTCAGGTGACGGCTCTTTCATGCGGGAAAAATATTAAGCTGCTGGCAGAGCAGATTGTAACCTATCGCCCAGTTATTGCAGTATGCGGCAGACAGGAGGATGTTCCAGAACTAAAAGAGATGGTAAAAGCCATGGATAGGGAGGCCTGCAACCAAACGGAGATTCTCTGGGGGCAAGAGGGACTTAAGACTGTAGCCATTCATAGCGATTGTCAGATGATATTAAATGCACTTATGGGCATCAGCGGATTGGTACCCACCATGGCGGCCATTGAGGCGGGGAAGGATATCGCTTTGGCCAATAAGGAGACCTTGGTAACAGGGGGACATATGGTCATGGAGGCGGCCCGTAGACAGGGCGTAAAGATTTTGCCTGTGGATAGCGAACACAGCGCCATTTTTCAATGTTTGGAAGGAAACCAAAATAGACCCATAAAACGGATTTTACTGACGGCTTCAGGGGGGCCCTTTCGCGGCTTTACAAGGGAGCAGTTGGAGCAGGTAACCTTGGAACAGGCGCTAAAGCATCCTAAGTGGAACATGGGGCGAAAGATTACCATCGATTCTGCCACCATGATGAATAAAGGCCTTGAGGTCATCGAAGCCAAGTGGCTTTTTGATGTGCCAGTGTCAGATATTGAAATTCTGGTACATCCCCAGAGCATCGTACACTCCATGGTGGAATTTATGGATACTTCTGTGATTGCACAGTTGGGCGTGCCGGATATGGGGATTCCCATTGGATTGGCCTTAGCCTATCCAAATAGACTGACGGCACAGGAACAACAGGCGGGCCTGGATTTCTTTGATGCAGCCAGCCATCTGACCTTTGAACGGCCTGATCCTAAGGTGTTTCGGTGTATAGATTTGGCCTACCAGGCCTCTCTGGCAGGAGACAGCTATCCGGCGGCCATGAATGGGGCCAACGAAGTCCTTGTAGAACTGTTCTTACAAGGGAAGATAAGATTTATAGACATTCAAGACATTTTAGAGAAGGTTCTTGAGCGGCATCAGCCCATTTCCCAGCCAGGTCTGGAAGAAGTCCTGCAGGTGGATCGGGAAATCAGAGAGATGACTTATCTGATGGCTGCTGCAACACGGAACTGAGAAAGGGGATTTATGAAAACAGCGTTACTTGCAATTCTACTTTTTTGCATTATGATCTTTCCTCATGAACTGGGTCATTTTATTGCAGCGAAAAAAATGGGTGTAAAGGTCAATGAGTTTGCCTTTGGTATGGGGCCGACCATATGGAAGAAGCAGGGGAGGGAGACTCTGTATTCCATCAGACTGTTTCCCATTGGAGGTTTTTGCGCCATGGAAGGGGAAGATGGCAGTGAGGACGAGGCGGATGGCCGGCCAGTGGCGGTAGATCCTAGAGCCTTTTCCCAAAAGAAACCTTGGCAGAGGATTGTAGTTCTTGCAGCTGGCTCCGTTATGAATATCTTATGTGCAATCCTGGTCATGTCGTTAGTCCTTGGGATTTCTGGATTTACTACCAATCGAATTGGAGAGATTGCAGCAGGTGGGCCGGCAGAGGCTGCTGGACTGATGGCGGGAGATGAGATTATAGCAGTAGACGGCACAGAAACGGAAAGCTGGAACGATGTGATAGCAGCCATGCCTGATACAGACGAATCAGTCAATCTGCTGATAGAAAGAGATGGCGAAAACAAAGAGATACAGGTAAGCCCACAGATACAGGAAGTGGATGGTGAGAAGCGGTATGTTATTGGCATTACCTCTAAGATTTCTCACAGTCCAGTGAAGGCGGTCATCGGCGGCTGTGAATCCACATGGAACATCGTAAAGCTTATGTTTGAATCTCTGGGTATGTTGTTTAGTGGGCAGGCCAGCCCCAAGGAACTGACAGGGCCAGTAGGCATGGTAAAGATGGTGGGAGAAACCCAGACCCTCGGTTTCTGGTATTATGGATTTTTGACAGCTCTAATCTGTGTCAATCTGGCCATAATCAATATGCTTCCTCTTCCAGCATTGGATGGAGGCCGAATCATATTCGTGCTGTTTACCATGATTACAGGAAAGAAGGTCAGTGAAAGAGTGGAGGGAACCATTCATTTCGTTGGTTTAGCGCTGCTCATGTGTTTGATGGTCTATGTGACTTTTAATGATATAACAAGAATCTTTTTTTAAGGAGAACCAAAGATGAGTAAACGAGTTTATTGCGGTGATGTGGCCATTGGAGGCGGCGCGCCTATTTCCATACAGTCCATGACCAATGTCGACGCCAGAAACGAAAAAGGTCTCAGGGAACAGATTGCTAGATTGGAGGATGCAGGATGCCAGATTATTCGGATGGCAGTTCCGGATAGAGAGGCGGCACAGATTTTAGGACATCTGAAGGGAATCAGCAATATAAAGGGAGTAAGTCCGTCTAAACCGTTTACAAAGGTTCCTATCGTGGCGGATATTCACTTCGATCATCGTCTTGCCATTGCTGCAATTAAAAACGGTGCAGACAAGATTCGTATCAATCCGGGCAATATCGGGGATAGGGAGCAGGTGAAGGCTGTGGTAAAGGCAGCAAAAGAACATCAGATTCCCATTCGAGTAGGGGTTAATTCCGGCTCCTTGGAACAGAATATCATCATGAAGTACGGAAAGGTCTCTGCAGAGGGAATGGCGGAAAGCGCCCTGCAAAACCTCAGGATGATTGAAGATATGGGTTACTATAATCTGGTGGTTTCCTTAAAATCTTCCAACCTACAGATGAATTATCAGGCTCATAAAATTTTGGCTGCAAATACGAACCATCCCATTCATATCGGCATTACAGAAGCAGGAACTGTAAACCGAGGGAAGGTGAAATCAGCTATGGGCATTGGAGCTTTGCTTCTGGAGGGAATCGGCGATACCATGCGGGTGTCCTTGACAGCAGATCCAGTGGAGGAGGTATATTTTGCCAAGGAAATTCTCGGGGGACTGGGACTTAGAAAATCCTCAATCAATCTGGTATCCTGTCCAACCTGTGGCAGAATCGGCATCGATTTGCCTAAATTGGCCACAGAAATCGAGGAGCAGTTGGTAGAATTGGAAGCCGAGTGGGAGAAGGAAGGCAGACCAGCCATTACAGTAGCAGTCATGGGGTGTGGCGTCAATGGCCCAGGCGAGGCCAAAGAAGCGGATTATGGTGTTGCCGGCGGAGACGGAAGAGGTTTGCTCTTTGCAAAGGGACGAATTGTGGGAAAAGTTTTTGAAGAGGACATTGTATCTGCCTTGATGAAACTCATTCGCGAGGGCGCTGTCGATCAAGAGTATAAGCCAGGCGAAGTGATGAGAAAAGAACATTGATAAGGGCTGGTAGAGAGGTTACATAGATAGATGAAAAGCTTAATTGAAAGTGGCATCCAATGGGAAACCATAGGAGATTATGAAAAAAGCGCCTTTCATTACGAAGTCGATAGGGCAGCTATACAGAAAGAGACTGGTATTCTATCCATTTACATGACACTGGATTTTATTATGCCTTATCAGGATATGGAGCGTCTTTCTGCCCAGTTGATTCACAAACTGGCTGGAATCCATGGTGTAAAGTTCCATTTTCATTATGACAATGTGATTTTGCGGTCTATGGATATTGTGAGATTATTTATTCCTCATATGATCGATATTGTGAACGGTGAATATACGGCCATCACCAAAACCATTCAGACCGATAATTTTCAGTATCAGGATGGAAGGCTGGATATCTATGCCTTGGGAAAATTCAGTACAGAACAGCTGAATCAACAGGTAGCAAAACTTTTTGAAAATCTATTGAGGGACACATTTTCCATAGAGACCAAAGTGATTTTCCATAATAACGAAGAACTTTATGAAAAGACCTTTGAAGAAATGGTGGAAGGTGAAAAGAAGGATATGGAGGAGGCAAAGCGCCAGGCAGAGGCGGCAGCCAAACAGCGTCAGGCCCTGGGCAGCAGCCCTTCTTCCCCAAATCAGGAGACAGGGAATTTTGGCTTTGGCTCTGGCGGCGGCCAGGGCAGTCAGAGCGGAAACGGTGGTCAGACTGGTGGAAAAGGGGGCTGGAAGCGAAAGGAGAAAGAACTTCCTGCAGAAGGAAACCGAATCATGGGCCACAACATTGTGGGGGATGCCAATGTATCTCTGATGGATATTGATCCGTCTCAAGGTATGGTCATTGTAGAAGGGATTTTGTTTAAAAAGTCTTTCCGTGTGATTCGCAGCGGCAACTATTTGATTACCCTGCTGATTACCGACGAAAAGACCACCACCATTTGCTGTAAATGTTTTGCCTCGGAAAATAAATGGAACGAAATCGACGAGCTTTTGAAGCCAGGCGATGGGGTGAAAATTCGAGGCGAAGTTCAGTTCGATACCTTTGAAAACATGAACACCATCATGATAAAGGATATTGAGAAGAAGGAGCGTGTGGCAGGCCGTCAGGACACCTGTGAAATGGGAAGGCGGGTGGAACTTCATGCCCATACCAAGATGAGCGCCATGGATGGACTCAACGAGGTGTCGGACCTGGTACGGCAGGCAGCAGAATGGGGACAGCCAGCGGTGGCCATTACCGACCACGGCGTGGTACAGGCCTTTCCAGACGCAGCCAAGGAGGCTAAAAAGCAGGCAGAAAAGGGACGTGAAATCAAAATTATATATGGTATGGAAGGCTATGTCTTTGACGATGCCGATTGCATGAACGAGGATGGAACCATCGACTATAAAAAGAAGCCGACCAACCACATCATTTTATTGGCAAGAACCCAGGAGGGACTGAAAAATATCTACAAACTGGTATCCATGTCCCATCTGGACTACTTCTATAAACGGCCTCGCCTGCCTTGGTCAGTGCTGTCGGCCCATCGAGAGGGCCTCATCATCGGCTCGGCCTGTGAAGCAGGAGAGGTTTATCGGGCCATATTAAACGGAGAGCCCGAGGAGCGGATTGAAGCGATTGCAGAGCGGTACGATTATCTGGAAATCCAGCCGCTGATTAACAATCGCTTCCTAGTGGAACAGAATCTGGTGGATGGCTATGATACCTTAAAGACGTATAACCAGCGAATTGTGGCTTTAGCGGACAAGCTGGGAAAACCAGTAGTAGCCACCACTGACTCCCACTATCAGGACCCAGAATCGGCGATATATCGAAATATCCTTATGGCAGGTCAGGGGTATAAGGATGCAGAGAACGGCCAGGGGTTGTTCCTTCGGACCACCGACGAGATGTTGGAGGAATTTTCTTATCTAGGAGAGGAGACCGCCAAAAGGGTGGTCATCGAAAACACTAATCTGATCGCTTCCATGATTGAAGATGTCTTACCGGTTCCCAAAGGAAAGTATCCGCCTAAGATTGAAGGAGCGGAGAAAACTTTGCGAGATACCTGTATGGAAACGGCCCATGAGATGTATGGTGACCCGCTTCCTGACCGAATCGGCGAGCGGTTGGAGAAGGAACTTTCCTCCATCATCAATAACGGCTATGCGGTCATGTATGTATCGGCCCAGATGTTGGTGCAAAAATCCCTGTCCGACGGGTACCTGGTAGGTTCGCGAGGTTCCGTAGGCTCCTCCTTGGCTGCCACCATGGCAGGCATTACCGAGGTAAACCCTTTGGAACCCCATTATGTGTGTCCGAACTGCAAAAACTTAGAGTGGGGCGATATGGATCTTTATGACTGCGGTATCGATATGCCGGAAAAGGACTGTCCGGTATGTGGTACGCCTATGCGTCGGGACGGTTACACCATACCTTTTGCAACCTTCCTAGGATTCGATGGAGATAAAGAGCCAGATATCGACCTTAATTTTGCAGGGGAGTATCAACCCATCGCCCATAAGTATGTGGGCGTTATCTTTGGTGAGAAAAACGTGTTTAAGGCAGGAACCGTAGGTACAGTAGCCGATAAGACAGCCTATGGATACGTGATGAAGTTTTTTGAGGAGACCCACAGGCCAATTAACAAGTTTGAAGCCGACCGGCTGACCCAACACTGTACCGGCGTAAAACGTACTACAGGCCAACATCCAGGCGGCATTATCATAGTACCTGACGACCACGAAATTTACGAGTTTTGTCCAGTGCAGCATCCGGCTAACGACGTGAATTCTGACATCATTACCACCCACTTTGATTATCATAAGATCGATCAAAACCTGCTCAAGCTGGATATTTTGG
Organism: Bacillota bacterium; assembly: GCA_022793795.1. Taxonomy (GTDB): domain Bacteria; phylum Bacillota; class Clostridia; order Peptostreptococcales; family Anaerovoracaceae; genus RGIG7179. The sequence goes on along the minus strand of JAAWDM010000055.1, from coordinate 66,418 downwards.
GCCATAACGTACCGTCCATGATTCGCCAGCTTCAGGATATGACCGGCATTGACCCACTGACAGTAGACTTGACCGACAGAACGGTACTGTCCATCTTTAACGGCATTGAAGCCCTGAAGATTCTTGACCCAGAGAACTATCGATTTAAACATGGGACTTATGCCATCCCTGAATTCGGCACCAGTTTTACCAGACAGATGCTGGACGATACCAAGCCGGATAAGTTTGCAGACCTGGTGCGAATCTCCGGTTTCTCCCATGGCACCGACGTGTGGCTTAACAATGCCCAGGACTATATCCGCAGCGGCGTGGCTACCATGCGAGAAGTGATTTCTACCCGTGACGACATCATGAACTATCTGATGCTAAAAGGCATTGAAAATAAAATGTCCTTTAAGATTATGGAGGATGTGCGAAAGAACCGACCCCTCAAGGAAGAGCAGCTCACCGTCATGAAGGAACACGGCGTGCCAGATTGGTATATCGATTCTTGTATCAAGATTCAGTACATGTTCCCTCGGGCCCATGCGGTGGCCTATGTGATGATGTCCTTCCGTATGGCCTGGTATAAGGTCTATTATCCGCGGGAGTTTTACGCCACCCACTTCACCAGCGTGGTAGCCAACTTCGATGCGGAGACCATTTTAAAAGGGCCGGAAGCAGTGCTAGAGCGGATGGACGCCATAGTAGCCATGGGAACCAACGCCACTCCAAAGGAAAAGGAAGATATTTTGGTGTTGGAAGTAGCCTATGAAATGTATGCCAGAGGCTATGAGTTTGCACCGGCTCGCTTAGGAAAATCTTTTGCCACTAAATTTTGGGTAGACGACGGCAAGGTGCTGTTACCTTTCGTAGCAGTGGAAGGGGTCGGAGAGACCGCCGCAAAATCCTTTGCCGCGGCCTATGAAGAAAAGACCTTTGATACCATAGAGGAAGCGATTCAGAGAGGCAAACTCAACAGAACCGCCGCCGAGGGCCTTCGGGCCCACGGCGTCTTTGCAGGCTTGCCAGAGACCGACCAGTTGTGTATGTTTTGATAAGAAAAGGAGGAAGGACCTATGAACAATATGGAATACATTTTAGAGAAGGCGAAACAGCTTTTAGCTATTCCCAGCCCGTCGGGATATACGGCTGAGGTAGCGGCCTTTGTAAAGGCAGAGCTAGAGACCATGGGCTATGAGCCGAAAGTTACGAGAAAAAACGGCCTTGTGGTATGTTTGAACGATGATGACTTAAGCGATAAAGAGAGCGGCGAGGGGGCAGTGCTATTGGCAGCTCACTTTGATACTCTGGGGGCTATGGTTCGGGAAATCAAAAGCGATGGCAGGTTGATGCTGACCAGACTGGGCGGTCTCAATGCCAACAATGTGGAGTGTGAAAACTGTACGGTTCATACGAGGGACGGCCGAAAATACAGCGGAACCGTCCAGCTAATCGATGCCTCCACCCATGTCAATGGAAAGTACGATGAAACTTTAAGAACCTTTGATACTGTGGAACTTGTTTTGGATGAACTGGTGAAAAATCCAGAGGATGTAAAGCAGCTTGGCATTATGAACGGAGATTACGTATCCTTTGAGCCGCGAACCATAGTGACGGAAAAGGGCTTTATCAAGAGCCGTTTTCTGGATGATAAGCTGTGCAGCAGCGTTTTGCTGGGTCTGGCCAGATTTTTTAAGGATAAGAAGGATGTGCTGAATCGGAAAGTATATCTGTCCTTTACTTCCTATGAAGAGGTGGGCCACGGCGGCGCTGCCGATATTCCAGATGATGTGAGCGAAATGATTTCCGTGGACATGGGCTGCGTGGGAAAAGGGTTGACCTGCGATGAAACCATGGTTTCCATCTGCGCCAAGGATTCCGGCGGCCCTTACGACTATCAGCTTACCAGCCGCTTAATTAGGCTGGCGAAAGCCCATGACCTGCAATTTACAGTAGATGTGTATCCTTATTACACCTCTGATGTGGACGTGGCCTTAAAGGCCGGCCACAATCTGCGGCACAGCGTCATCGGGCCGGGAGTTTATGCTTCCCATGGCTATGAGAGAAGTCATGTCCTTGGGGTGGAAAATACCTTTGCATTGTTAAAGGCCCATTTGACGGAGTGATTGGATATTTCAAAAAATAGATTTCAAAGCGATAAAATAAATATGCAATATAACGCATAATTAAACGAACAACCAATCGAAGCAATCAAGGAAACAGGGGTTATGAAAGGGAAAGCGAGAAAAAAAGGGGCGAGAACACGTGGAAAAAAGAAAGGGAGCCAGAGTCAGTGGCTGATATGGCTTGATGAGAATCTGTCAACCAGAGCAAAGGTGTTTCTGATAGTAGGGGTGATTCTTTTGATTTTCATAGTAGGTCTAAAGATTCATAATTATTTTTATAGCTATGATGGGTTAGGTGAAGAGACGCCTACATTGCCGCAGCACTCTTACGACTATGAGTCGGCCTTGCAGCGAGACGAGAAGGGACTGCTTTCCTATGAAGATGAGCGTTATACGTCACGGCATGGCATTGACGTATCCTCCTATCAGAAGAAAATCGATTGGGAGCGGGTGAAAGCCGACGGCGTGGATTTTGCCATGATACGGCTAGGGTATCGGGGGTATACGCAGGGTATGCTCAAGATGGATGCTTATTATGAACAAAACATTACGGCTGCCCCAAAAGCCGGCGTGGATGTAGGTGTGTACTTTTTTTCCCAAGCTGTCTCTGTGGAAGAAGCCATCGACGAAGCAAAATATGTGCTCAAGGAGATTCGCGGTAAGGACGTGACCTTGCCGGTGGCTTTCGATATGGAGCCCATACCAGAGGCGGAACGGATTAACAACTTAACCGTGGAAGAGCGGACAGCCATTGCCGATGCATTTTGCCAGATCATAGAAAAGAATGGATATGAGGCCATGGTTTACGGTAATCCCACCTGGCTCACCGGTAGCCTGAATCTCCACTACTTGGGTCAGTGGCCTATCTGGCTGGCCCATTATACCGATGTGACCAGCTATCCATACAGCCATGTGATGTGGCAATACACTGACAACGGACGGGTTGACGGCATTGAAGGCAAGGTGGATTTGAACCTTTGGATGGTGGAGAAGAAATAAAAGGATTGCGGGATTGAATCCTGTATATTAAATGATGTTCTGACCAGAACGTTGTGCCAATGTCATGGGTTGCTGCCACGGCGAGCAGTTCGGAAAATGCGTTACATAGACAAAGAAAAAGTTTACAGACAAACGCAAATTGGTATATAATGAAATTGCGATTCAATGAAACTGAAAATTTTCTATGTAGACACAGAAAACTAACTGACTGATCTTCTGGAATGCTATTATGAGGATCACCCTTTGAGGTTTATAGCAATAGGTCGCCCTATGGCCAGTTACATGCTTTTATTGAATTGACTTCATTGTCGGAGGCAAAGGCATCTTTCCGTAATCATTATGGAAAAGATCGAAAGAACATTTATGGAACTGAATAGGGAAACAGCTATGCGGCTCTGGAATAAGAACTTTGGTAGAGAAACTAAGGTGAAAGATTTCACTGGCAGGACGATAGCCAAAGGAGCTTATAATGATCGCAATAGTGAATTTGGATGGAATGTAGATCACATTCTTCCTCAAAGTCGTGGAGGTGTAACGGCTGACCACAATCTGGTCTGCTGTCATATCCTCACAAATGATGAAAAAGCAGACCGCTTCCCTTGCTTTACAGCAAATGGTATTTCGTTTGAAATTCGCAGAGTGCAAAATCATTATGAAATACGAGCAAGAGAGAAGCTGGAGCAGTCTGAGCAGGAGTGCGATGATGTGGACTTCTATGATTCAGCTGCCGGAATCAGACTCTTTAAGAACTTAAAAGGTATTCAAAACAAAGACAGATTTGTTGGAACGGTATTTATATATTTAAAATCTGTTTCAAACGGTGCGGTCATTGACTTTATTGAAAAAATATTTGACTCGGAGAGTATTTCCTACAGTAAATATAATAACTGGTATAATGGACTTTCATCCAGCAGCGATACATATCCGCAAAATGTGAAAATTACTATAAGTAATTTTGATATGCCGTACCAATCTGATAGTTCAGAACTCTTAGATAAATGCGTTTTGTTAAATACATATTTGTCTTCATATTTTCACAAAGACAAATATGTTGCGGACTTTCATATTTACTATCGGATCGACAGTATCAGCAGGACGACTATTCCCAAAATGCCATCACGGCAATTTGATGATTCTCGGTTTACAACAAAGAAAAATGGCCTATATGTAAATGATTTAGTGCTTTCAAATATAGACGCTGGAGAAAAAGTGGAAAAGAATTCTTTTTCAAATTTTGAATATACACGTTACAATTTTGTGTTTACAAACTTAGAGAAAAATCTTATCAAGGAGGTAAAAGGAAAGTAAATTGCTTATGCCTCAAAGATGAATAGAAACAGGAGAATGGTGGGCGACAATCATTCTCCCATTTTTGTATAGGAAAACCCCGCGTTTCACGCGGGGATGATTTTTTTAAGCGCTTTCATATACACGTCCCTGCTTTGCTATGGGAACGGATAATCTGCCTTTTCTGTGCAGGTCCACACCTTGGTAAGCTCTATGTGCTCCGTGCAGTAAAATCCACGGCCGTAGTCATTAAGTGTCAATGAAAACCAATTGCTGTGTGATTATCAAGTGATAATGTTATATTGTAGACTATCGAGGGAAAATGTCACCCCTTCTTTGACTCATTTCTCATTTTTAAGGTTTTGTGTCAGCAAATTGGCCTTACTCCCTTTGCAAAATCCATGGTTGCAAAGTGCTTTTCAGGTCAGTTTTGACACATTTTCAAATTTTGCCCCTCTGAGTCAACAAAACTGGCTGAAAACGTTGACTCATTTTGCAAAACAAAGGGAGTCGTGTCAAAGATTCCATGTACAACCCTTGAAAAAACATCTAAAATGGTAAAATGTGTATGGATTTTTTGACCAAATCTTCTGATTTCAAGGAATGTGTCAACAAGGGTTATTTTTACCCTTTCTCTCCCACAAAACATATGCGACCGCTGTTATTGTCAAAGTGTATGTGTAAAGATACTAAAGCTTCCTCCGGATTAGATATACACTTCCTAAAGTGTCTAACTTTTGGCTTGGATAATGCAGCTCGGATGATTATCCTTAGATCCAAGTTGTGCAACTTACCTGCTTGCAAAGCAGGATCGCTACTACCTTCGCTACATCTGGCTATTTAGTTGTTTTACCTAGTCTGGTCAGTATCTCCCAAATAAATGCCTCCTGAGCTTGGTATATTTTCTTGAAATCCCTTGCATTTCTGCCAATATTATGATATAGTATATTTACACGAAGTTTAGATGGCAAGATGAAAGAGTGGGCATATCCCACTCTTTCAGTTTTGTCAGGGAGGAATTTGATTTATGGCAAAGGTAAAGATTACAGATCTGGTGGAAGAGATTACAACCGATTTTCTTAAAGAAAACGGGTTGGAACTGTATCACACGGAGTTTCTGAAAGAAGGAAGGGACTGGTTCCTGCGGGTCTATATCGATAAACAGTTTGATGAAGATGCAGACGAAGAGGAATATGTGTCCACCGAGGACTGCGAAAAGGTGAGTCGTTTCTTGAGCGGAGAGCTTGATAGACTGGATCCCATCGAGCAAAACTATTATCTTGAGGTATCTTCCCCAGGCATGGATCGACCATTGCTAAAGGAAAGGGATTTTGTCAGATATGCAGGACGGCTGGTGGATATAAGCCTGTATAAGGCGGTAGACGGAAAGAAAAATTTTCAGGGAACATTGGTCGGACTTGTAAATGATAAGATTGTCATCAAAGACGAGGAAAATATTGAAATGGAGTTTGACAGAGCGCAGGTTGTAAAGACCCGTCTGGCTGTCGTTTTCTAAGGAGGTAATACAAAAAATGAACAAAGAATTTATTCAGGCTATTGTAGACCTGGAGAAGGAGAAACAGATTTCCAAAGATGTGCTGATAGATGCCATTGAGTCGGCGCTGGTTTCCGCCTATAAAAAGAATTATGGCACTTCTCAAAATGTGCGCGTCAATATTGACAGGGAAACGGGCGACATCGATGTGCTTATGCGTATGGACATCGTGGAGGAAGTGGAGGACGACTTGACTCAGATTTCCTTGGAAGAAGCCAGAGAAATCGATTACCGCTATGAAATCGGCGATGCTGTGGAGTATCAGGTAACGCCTCGGGATTTTGGACGTATTGCAGCCCAGACCGCAAAACAGGTAGTGGTTCAGAGAATCCGAGAGGCAGAAAGAGGTATGGTCTACGATAGCTTTGTCACCCGTCAAGGAGAAATCATGACTGGACAGGTACAGAGAGTCAGCAATGATACTTTGTTCATCAGTATCGGCAGAACAGAAGGAATTTTGGCAGCCACAGAACAGGTACCAGGAGAGCGGTATCAGATGGGCGACAGGCTGAAGGTTTACATCATGGATGTGAAAAAAACAACTAAAGGACCTCAGGTATTTCTTTCCAGGTCCCATCCAGGCTTGGTAAAACGACTCTTTGAACTGGAAGTGCCTGAAATCGAAGACGGCACAGTGGAAATCAAGGGTATTGCCAGAGAAGCCGGATCCAGAACGAAGATGGCAGTTTACACAGAGTACGAAAACGTAGACCCAGTGGGCGCTTGTGTAGGTACCAGAGGCGCACGTGTGCAGGCCATCGTCGATGAACTTCATGGGGAAAAGATTGATATCATCACATGGAGCGAAAATCCGGAGGAACTGATTGCCAGCGTTCTTTCTCCTGCCAAGGTGGAGAGAGTCATTGTACCAAATGAAAATGAAAAGGCTGCCATTGTGGTAGTACCGGATTATCAGCTGTCCTTGGCTATCGGTAAAGAAGGCCAGAACGTTCGTCTGGCCGCGAAAGTCAGCGGATGGAAAATCGACATCAAGAGCCATACCCAGTATGAAGCCGTGGCTGCGTCCTTGGAGGAGCAAGAGGAAGCTTTAGAAGGGTACGAAGGGTACGATGATGGAGAAGAAAATGAAACTCCAGTAGTAGAGGAAACCGTTGCCCACGCAGACGATGGAATCGTATTTGTGGAAGAGGGCGAAGAGCCACAGACTGCCCCTGGCGAGGAGGCGTAAGTTTGAAGGAAAAAAAGATTCCTATGAGACGGTGTATCGGTTGTATGCAGTCCAGAGAAAAGCAGCAGCTGATTCGTATTGCCGGTTATGAAGGCGTGTTGACTGTGGATGTCAGCGGCAGAGCCAAAGGCAGAGGCGTCTATCTCTGCAGGGATAATCCAGACTGTTGGCAGCAGGCCCAAAAGCGACGGGCCTTGGAGCGGAGTTTCCATATGCCTGTCACAGAACAGATGAAGGAAGAAATTTTCATGCGGCTGGAGGAACTGGCCCATGGAAAATAAAAAGATATACAGCTACATGGGTTTTGCAGCGAAAGCACGAAAATTAGCCACTGGCTACAATACATGTATCTATATGATGGAAAAAAAGAAGGTAAAGCTGTTGCTTACGGCCGAAGATTTGGCAGAGAATTCTCTGAAAAAGATGGAGGCCGCTGCCCAGAAATACCAAGTACCCTACAAAATATATGGGTCCATAGAGCAGCTTTCCAAAAGTACAGGAAATGTGGATAAAGGTATATTTGCAGTCCTGGATGAAAATTTAGCTAACGCAATCATAAAGCAGATTGATCATATGCAATCCAATGAGAAGGAGGTGTTCTAATGGCAACAGATAGTAACGCGAAGGAAACGAAAATAGTGAAGGCCGCGCCAAAGAAGACGGAGAGCCAGCAGGACGAACAGCCACGGGTAACGGTGAAAGCCGCTGTAATACCCCAGACAAGACCAGCACAGAAACAGGCAAAGGGACAGACAACTGCAAAGGAGCGTCCGGCCCAAAGGCCGCCAATGGGTAAGCCTGTTGTAAATAGAGACTTGGAAGGCAGGACAAAACCGCCAATGGGCAAGCCTGTGGTTCCAAAGGAGTTTGCAGAAAGAGGCAAAGAAAAGGATGAAATGCCGGCAGCTTCACATACAGAGGCTGTAAGGGTAGAAGCAGAAAGGAAGGCGGAGGTAAAAGTAGCGCCAACTCCATCCCAGGCGTCTGTAGGAACGAAGGAAGCCGAAAGACCTGCTGCTGTGAAGGAACCAGTTGAAAAAGAGGTAAAAGTAGCGCCAGAAGCTGCTCTCGCTAAGGAAATGCCAAAAGCCCCTGTCCGGAGTCAGCAGGATAATCCGAAGAGAGCAGAGAGAACCGAGAGAATCGGTAGAGAAAATAGAAATGACCGAGACGGTAGACCACAGGGAAATCGTGACGGTCGTGATGGCCAGCGTCAGGGTGGCCGCGACGGCAGACAGAATAGCCGTGATGGAAGGCCGCAAGGAGGCAGAGACGGCAGACCGCAAGGAAACCGGGACGGTCGCGATGGTCAACGCCAAGGCGGACGTGACGGAAGAGACAACCGAGATGGTCAGCGTCAAGGCTCAAGAGACGGTGGAAGACCTCAGGGAAACAGGGACGGTAGACCGCAAGGTCAGAGAAACGACCGGCCTAGAACCGAGCGTCCGTCGGATAAGCCGAAATTGGAGACCAAGCCGACTCAGAGGAAAGCAGAGAAGCTGGCCCATAAGGATAAAGAAAGAGATAAATTCAACAAACTGGAAAGCGGCGGTAAGAAAAACAAGCAGAAGATTCAGGAACGCTCCCTGGAAAAGCAAGCTAAACCGAAAAAGCACAACAAGCCAAAGCCAGTAATAGAAGAAGAGGAAGAGATGGAACCATTGCCAGAGGGAACCACTGTAATTACAGTACCAATTACGGTAGCAGGTTTTTGTGAACAGGTTGGAATCACCACTTCACAGGTTATCATGTCGTTGATGAAGCTGGGTATTATGGCTAACATCAACCAGAATATTGATGAGGATACCGTCACCATTTTAGCCGACGAACTGGGCATCAGCGTAGTAGTGGGCAAGGTAGAGGCAGAGGAAGAGGAAGAAGGTCTGGAACTCTTTGAGGATGAAGAGGACGATTTGAAACCGCGTCCGCCGATTATCACGGTTATGGGACATGTAGACCACGGTAAAACCTCTCTGCTAGACGCCATCAGAAAGACCAATGTGACGGCTTCCGAGTCGGGCGGCATCACCCAGCACATCGGTGCATCGGAAGTTTCCATCAACGGACAGAAGATCGTATTCCTGGATACACCGGGCCACGAAGCCTTTACAGCCATGAGAGCCCGTGGAGCCCATGTGACGGATATTGCCATTCTGGTGGTTGCAGCTGACGACGGCGTTATGCCGCAGACCATCGAGTCCATCAGCCACGCCAAAGCAGCAGGGGTTCCAATCATCGTAGCCATCAATAAGATGGATAAACCTGGCGCAAATCCTGATAGAGTAAAGCAGGAATTGACAGAACACGGCATCCTGGTAGAAGACTGGGGCGGCGATGTGATTTCCGTACCGGTATCGGCAAAAACTGGAGATGGAATCGTCAATTTATTGGAAATGATATTATTACAGGCAGAGGTACTGGAACTGAAAGCCAATCCAAGCCGACTGGCTATGGGTTCTGTCATCGAAGCCAGACTGGATAAAAATAAAGGACCTGTTGCAACCCTTCTGGTTACCAACGGTACCTTAAAGAGCGGCATGAGCGTGGTTGCAGGAACCTGTTCCGGTAGAATCAGACTGATGACCAACTACAAGGGCGATACCATTAAAAAGGCAGGACCGGCCACGGCCGTTGAAATTCTTGGTCTTACCGACGTGCCGGAAGCCGGCGACGAGTTCAACGCTGTGAAGGAAGATAAGGTAGCAAGAGAAATCGCTGAGCATAGAAAAATAAAACTGAGAGAAGAGATTTTGGCAAGAAACGCCAGCACCACGCTGGAGCAGTTGTTCAGCCAGATTCAGGAAGGCGAGACCAAAGACCTGAACTTGATCATCAAGGGAGACGTACAGGGCTCTGTGGGAGCTATCGTTGCTTCCCTAGAAAAGCTGAAAAACGAAAATGTAAGAGTAAAGATTATTCACACTGGCGTAGGTACTGTCAATGAGTCGGACGTTTCTCTGGCAGGAACCACTGGCTCCATTATCATTGGATTTAATGTGAGACCGACCACCGCTGTGCAGACCTTTGCTGACAGAGAGAATATTCAGATTCGACTCTACCGAGTTATTTACGACATCATCAACGATGTAGAAGATGCCATGAAGGGTATGCTTGACCCTGAATTTAAAGAAGAGGTTCTGGGCAAAGTAGAAGTGAGAGAGACCTTTAAGGTACCTGGCGTGGGTATCATTGCCGGCGCTTACGTGCAGGAAGGAAAAGCGGTACGTAACGCAGAAATCAGATTGGTTCGCGATGGCATCGTCATCCACGAAGGTAAGATTTCTTCCCTGAAGCGTTTCAAGGACGATGCAAAGGAAGTCAATCAGGGTTACGAGTGCGGTATCGGTATCGAAGCGTATAACGATATCAAAGTGGGAGACATTATCGAATGTTTCCACATGGTAGAGATTGAGAGAAAGTAGCTGCATGCAGCTTCTTTCCTCTCAATTTGAAAGGAAAGAGAGGAAAGAAATATATGGGCAAAGGATATAGACAGGGCAGACTGGGAGAAGAAATCCGCAAGATTATCGGCGAAATGCTGATTAGCGGATTGAAAGACCCCAGACTGTCCGGCATGGTGAGCATTTCCAGTGTGGAAGTGACCAGCGACGGCAGCTATGCCACCTGTTATGTTTCGGTTTTATCCATGGCCAAGGATGAAGAAGGCCGGGCTAAGGAGGAGGCCGATGTGCTGGCCGGCTTGCAGAGCGCAAAAGGCCTTTTGAAACGGGAAATCGGCAGACAGGTAAAACTGCGCCATATTCCGGAACTGCTGTTCAAAATCGACCATTCTATGGAATACGGCAGACATATTACAGAAATCATCGATACCCTTGGTATTGAAAATTATCAAGACGATGAAGGACAGGAAGATGAAGAAGAATAACACTTTTCAGGAGATTGCAAAGCAGCTTTTGGCAGCAAAATCTGTTCTGATCTACCCTCATGTCAACATGGACGGCGACGCCATGGGCTCCGGCACAGCCATGTGCAGAGCGCTGCGAAGTTTGGGAAAAGAGAGCTACGTTCTTATCGAGGATGATATTGCGCGGAATCTGCAGTTTTTAGATGAGGGTTACTGCACTAGGAATCAGGATGTCATGGAGAACCCAGAGGTGTCCTTGTGTTTGGATTGCGGAGACATGAGCAGATTTCCTAAACGGAAGGACAAGTTCTTGGAAGGAAAGGTAACCATTTGTATCGACCATCACAGAACCAGCCAGCCCTTTTGCGATTTCAATTATATTGACCCAGGTGTTGCAGCTACAGGAGAGTTGATCTATCAGCTGCTGTTAGCCATGGATGCTCCCAAAGACCGGCAGACGGCCAACGCGCTGTTTGCGGCTATTTCCACAGATACGGGAAACTTCCAACATTCCAACACCACCAAACAGAGCCATATGATCGTAGCAGACCTTTACGACTGGGGTGTGGAAGCCAATATGGTCAGCCGAGAGATTTACAATAGGGTGCGGTTAGAGCGAATCAGGATACAAAATCGGGCTTTGCAAAATATGGAAATCTTTGCAGGCGGACAGGCTGCCATGGCCTATGTGGATGGCAGGATGCTGCTGGAAACTGGGGCAGGTATGGACGAGACGGAAGGAACCGTAGACCAGCTGAAATCCATCGATGGAGTGGAAATCGCAGTATTTGTAAAAAGCGATTGGCCCATGGATAGAAGTGAGGAGCCGTCAGCCCCTTGGTTAGCTTTGCCGGAGAAGGTGAAGATCAGTATGCGGGCCAAGAGTTGGAGCAATGTGGCAGCCATCGCCGAAAAATTAGGCGGCGGAGGTCATATCAAGGCAGCAGGATGTACGCTGAATATGCCTCTGAAAGATGCATTGCCATTGATCAAAAAAGAAGTAGAGGACGCATTATTATGATGCATGGAATCATCAATATTGATAAACCCCAAAATATGACATCTCATGATGTGGTTGCTAAGCTGCGCCGTATACTGGGAATGAAAAGGATTGGACACACTGGAACCCTGGACCCTATGGCGACTGGGGTTCTTCCTGTTTGTTTGGGCAGCGCCACCAGAATTACCGAATACCTGGACTTGGACTTTAAAACTTATCGCTGCACCATGGGCCTGGGGATGATAACCGATACCCAGGATATCTGGGGAAATGTACTGGAGACATTTTCCACCGAGGGGGTTACCGAGGAGAGAATCAGAGCCGCCTTTGAGCCCTTTCACGGCAGTATCGATCAAAAACCGCCCATGTATAGTGCAGTTCGGGTGGAAGGCCGACGGCTTTATGAGTATGCCCGGGAAGGAAAATCGGTGGACGTCAAATCCCGCAAGATATATATAAAGGACCTTGTCATAGAAAGCATCGATTTGGCAGCCATGGAGATTGTCTTTTCGGTAACCTGCTCCAAGGGTACATATATCCGCACCATTTGTCAGGACGTGGGCATGGCCTTGGGAACCGGCGCTGTCATGAAAGGGCTGGTACGCCTTGCCAGCGGCTCTTTTACTTTGGAAAATGCATGGACTTTGGAGCAAGTGGAAGAGATGGCAAGTAAAGGCGACCATGGAATGAAAGAGATTTTGCTGCCGCCGGATTACCCTTTGATTCACTTTGGGAAGGCGGTTCTTTCCCAGGAGATGGGAATGAAGTTTGTCAATGGATGGCATATTTCCATGACAGATTGTCAGGTGATGAAGGAGCCGGAATTTGCACAGAAGGAACCGGATTTTCCCATCAGGGAAGAGTACCGGAGAGCCTGGTGTCTGTACACGTACACAGCGTCGGGAGGCATTTTTCAGGATGGGACAAGGGACAACCTTTTATTTCTGGGAGTGGCTTTTTACGACCACAAGAAATACAAAAAATTGATTGCAGATAAAGTATTTTACAGAGGACAGGAAGAAGAATGAAGATTTTTAACAGCTTAGAGGAGATCAGAGATATTCAGCCTTGCAGCATTGCTCTGGGCAATTTTGACGGAATTCACGTAGGGCATCAAGCCCTCATTTCCCATGCCGTTGAAAAGGCCAGAGATACAGGCATCAAAAGCGGGGTCTTTACATTTTCTAACCATCCGAAAAATCTTTTTACAGGGGAAAACACTGTGAAAAATATTATCTATCAACAGGAAAAGTCAGACTTGATTGAGGGACTTGGGGTGGACTATCTGTTTAATTTGCCTTTTACCTGGGAAATCTGCCATATGGAACCCATAGCCTTTATCGATGAGTTGTTGGTGGATAGGATGAATTTACGAGAAGCCTTTTGTGGCTTTAACTATCGTTTCGGTTTTAAGGCGATGGGAAATCCCCAGATTCTTCGGCAGGAGGGGCTAATAAAGGGGTATAATGTCAATGAAATCCCTCCAGTGATGGTGGATGGGGATGTGGTCAGTTCCACTTTGATTCGGGGACTGATTCGCTCTGGAGACATGGAAGAATGCGAGCGGTTTTTAGGCAGAAAATATAGCATTGGCGGTGAAGTGGTAGTGGGAAATCGTATCGGCCGAACCATAGGTTTTCCAACGTCTAACATCACCGTTGACGAGTCCATGGTGACGCCCCCTAATGGTGTGTATATTACCAACTGTATCTATAACGGAGAAAAATATCCCAGTGTGACCAATGTGGGGGTGAAGCCTACTATTGGTGATTTTGAAAAGAATATGGAGACCCATATTTTTAATTTTGATAAGGAACTTTACGGCAAACAGATTCAAGTAGAGTTTTTGAAGATGACCAGAGACGAGGTGAAATTCCACGGAGTGGAGGAACTGTCAGCCCAGATTAAAAAGGATTGTGAAAATGCCAGGGCCTATCATGGCCTATAGCCTACAAGACAAGGAGGACATCCAAATTGAAACGAACGGGAACCTTATACGACGACGCCATGGAAATAATTAGAGATGCACTACATACAGCCCAGCCCCATGAGGCGGTGGGGAAGGCCATCGATGAGATTCAACATGAGAGAGGCTTTGGAGCGGCTCTAGGAGAGGGACATAAGCTGGTTTTGGTGGCAGCAGGGAAAGCGGCTTGGCAGATGGCGAAAGCTGCTACTGACCGGCTAGAGCGATTTGACCAAGGGGTGGTGATTACCAAGTACCATCATGTGATGGGAGAGATTTCGGGCATGACCTGTTATGAGGCGGGACATCCGGTACCGGATGAAAATTCTTTCAGGGCCACAGAAGCGGCCATTCAGGCGGTGAGCGGCCTTGATAAAGAGGATGTGGTGCTGTTTCTCCTGTCGGGAGGCGGTTCAGCCCTCTTCGAAAAACCGCTGGTGTCAAAAAAAGAATTGGAAGATATTACCAAGCAGCTTCTTGCCAGCGGAGCGGATATCGTGGAGATGAATACGGTTCGCAAGCGGCTTTCAGGCGTAAAAGGCGGCAGATTTGCCCAGCTCTGTCTGCCGGCCCATGTATATACCATCGTCCTTTCCGATATTATTGGCGACCCACTGGATATGATTGCCTCTGGTCCTGCTTATCCGGACAGTTCCACCTGTGAGCAGGCAAAGACTATTGTGGAAAAATATGGAATTCGAATCTCAGAGGACGCCCAAAGGCTTCTGGAAAGGGAAACACCCAAAACCCTGGACAATGTAACCACCATAGTGACAGGAAGCGTGAAACAGCTATGCGCTTCGGCGGCGGAGACCTGTCGCAGACTGGGGTATGAACCGGTGATACTGACGGAAGAACTCTGTTGCCAGGCCAGAGAAGCAGGCAGCTTTTTGGGAACTATTGGGAAGAGCCATAGCAAGGACAAGATTTCTACCGCCTATATTGCAGGAGGCGAGACGGTGGTAAAGCTTATAGGAGGCGGCCTTGGCGGCAGAAATCAGGAAATGGCCTTGGCGGCTGCACCTCACATAGCCGGACTTGACAATGTGGCAGTATTTTCCGTAGGTTCCGACGGTACTGACGGCCCCACTGATGCCGCCGGCGGATATGCGGACGGCAATACGGCAACTGAGCTCACGGTTTCCGTGGAGGAGATTTTAGATAACAACGATGCATACCATGGCCTCCAAAAAACTGGAGGACTGATTATGACAGGGCCGACGGGAACCAATGTCAACGACCTTTCGGTAGTGTTGGTACGAGCCACAGATTGATGGAAAGAAAGGAGAAAGCAGATGTATCAGGCAGTAGAATTATCGGTAAATGACAGACTGATTCGGGGCGTAGTACGAGGACCGGAAGGAAAAGGGCCTTTTCCTGCGGTCATCTTTCATCATGGCTTTACGGTAGATAAGGTAGGCATGATGCGGCTTCACGAACTGTTTGCCAGAGAATGTGTAAAGGCTGGATTTGTCTGCGTCCGCTTTGACTTTTATGGTCTGGGAGAGAGCGACGGAGATTTTAATGAGATGACCATCGGCAAAGAGCTGGAAGAGGCAGAAGCCATCTATCAATGGACGTGCAGCCAGCCATACATCGATGAGAAGCAGGTGGTTATCAGCGGTCACAGCATGGGCGGCCTTATCGCCACTCTGGTAGCTCCAAAGGTGAATCCGGCAGGCCTTCTTCTTTGGTCTCCGGCCCTGACCATGTACTATCAGGCAGGACTTCGGGCCAGAACTCTGGTAGGGCCCACGGAAAAGGGCTGGGACATCGGCGGCATGGAACTTGGTAGAGAATTTATGGAAGAAGCAGCGACCATGGACTTTTTGCAGATGGCCTATGGCTATGACGGTCCAGTGCTGATTCTTCACGGTAGCCAGGATGAACAGATTCCGGTAGATGTGGTGGGACGGTATCAATACCTGTACAAAGACCAATGCAAAGCTGTCATTGTAGAGGGAGCAAATCACCAATTTTCTTCCCTGAAATGGAAGGGACAGGTGTATGAAGAAAGCATCCGATTTATCACAGAATTGACGAAGGGAGCAGACCGATGAAAGTAGAGATACCATACGGAAAATCCAGACTTGAGTGGGAAGACCATAAGATTGAAAGGGTGGTCCGTTCCCGCATTTCTAAGATGAGGCCAGAGGCAGACCAGGCGGAGCTGGTAGAGGAAGCCATGAAAAGTCCCGTTGAAAGTCAGAGGTTGGAAGATTTAGCCCGGGGAAAAGACAAGGCGGTCATCATTATCAGCGACCATACCAGGCCAGTACCCAGCAAAATGATTTTGCCCCCTATGCTGGCAGCCTTGAGACAGGGAAATCCTCACATTGACATCACCTTGTTGGTGGCCACAGGCTGTCACAGGTTGACCACCAAGGCGGAGTTGGTGGAAAAGCTGGGCCAGGAAATGGTAGAAACAGAGAAAATTCTGATTCACGACTGCGATGACAGAGAGAATCAGGTAAGCCTTGGAATCTTGCCTTCTGGAGCAGAGCTAATCGTCAATAAGTTAGCCGTAGAGTGCGACCTTTTGCTGGCAGAGGGTTTCATAGAACCCCATTTCTTTGCAGGATTTTCCGGCGGAAGAAAGAGTATTCTGCCAGGAATTTGCAGCCGTAAAACAGTGCTAGGCAACCATTGCAGCCACTTTATCGACCATCCCAAGGCCAGAATGGGAATTTTAGACGAAAATCCTATCCATGTAGACATGACGGCGGCAGTGAGGATGGCTAAATTGGCATATATCGTCAATGTGATAATAGACGAAGAAAAAAAGGTGATAGCAGCTTTTGCCGGCGATCCGGTGGCAGCCCACAGAAAGGGATGCGATTACCTTCTTTCCTATTGCAACGTATCGGCGGAGGAGAAGGCCGATATCGTTATCACAGGAAACGGCGGCGCCCCGCTGGATCAAAACGCCTATCAGGCGGTTAAGAGCATGACTACAGCAGAATCCTTTGCCAAAGAGGGAGGTGTGATTATCGTCTGTGCAGAATGTGCAGATGGAATTGGCGGCCAATTCTTTTACCGGAAGATGAAGGAATGTGCCAACCTAGATGAACTGATGACAGAAATCATGAATACGCCTATGGAGGAAACCGTACCAGACCAATGGCAGTATCAGATTTTGGTACGCATCATGAAACACCATCATGTGATCATGGTCTGCAATCCAGCTATTGAAGAAGAGATTAGAGCCATGAAGCTAGATTATGCGACTACTTTAAAAGAGGCTGTGGACAAGGCAAGGAAACTTGTGGGAGAGAACAGTTCCATTACGGTGGTTCCAGACGGTATTTCCGTTATCGGTATGGAATCAATGGGTAAATAAGATAGAATGGGATTTCTCATGGTATAATAGGATATAATAGACGAAATAGGCTGGGAAAAATGGTATTTTTTTCAGTCTTTTTGCGTATAAAAGGATGGCATCTTTTTTGCATAAAATAAGATAAATGCTTTTATACATTTAAACTATTTCTTTTCATGGATCTTTATAGAGGCGGATGATGAGATGCAGTGAGCCTTTAGGAAGAGAGAGGAGGCAGAATGTTCGATTATATCATTAAAAATGTCAGGATTATCGATGGAACGCCAGCGCCATGGTTTCGTGGCAGTGTGGCCGTAAAGGACGGAAAGATTCAGGCTGTGGGTCCAGTGGATGAGACCATGGCTGTAGAGGTTGTGGATGGCGGAGATTGCTATTTGGCGCCAGGATTTATCGATATACATTCTCACAGCGATGTGACCTTACCAGGCCATCCTAGAGCAGAGAGCCGGATTTTGCAGGGAATTACCACGGAGATTGGAGGCGACTGTGGGATGTCGGCAGCGCCGGTAAGTTCGGATCCGGAAAAGAAAAAGCAACTGTGCGACTATATCGGGCAGATGGAATATAGCTGGCAGTCCATGGGCCAGTATTTGGATGCAGTGGAGGCGAAAAAGCCAAGCGTGAACTTCGGAACAGCGGTGGGCCATGGTACCATTCGGCTGGCTGCCATGGGCTTTGAGGCCAGAAAACCCTCAGAAGCAGAGATGGAAGAAATGAAAGGGCTGCTGCGTCAGTCCTTGGAAGAGGGAGCCTTCTGTATGTCCAGCGGCCTTATCTATCCGCCAGGCTGCTATGCAGATGTGGATGAACTTTCCGAACTATGTAAAGAGTTGGTTCCATACGGCGCTTTCTATGAAACCCACATGCGAAACGAGGGCGATGAAGTGGTGGAGGCGGTACGGGAGTCCTTGGAAATCGCCGAAAGGTCAGGAGCGCCTTTGCAGATTGCCCATCATAAGGTAACCAAGAAGACGGGATGGCAGGTACACTGCAAGACGACCATCGCCATGGTCGACCAGGCGAGACGGCAAGGCATGGATGTGAAGATGGACCAGTATCCATATAATGCTTCAGCCACTGGTCTGGATAGCAACGTACCGCTGTGGGCCTTTGAGGACGGCGGCGTAGAGGCTCTTATGGCCAGGCTACAGGACCCTGAGACCCGTGAAAAAATTAAACAAGAAAGCAATGCCAGTCATGTGGGACGATGGGGCGATATCGTGGTTTCCTATACCGGCAGTGAAAAGAATCGGTGGGCTGTAGGTAAAAATATAGAAGAGATCGGAAAGATTCGCGGCGTAGACCCTGGAGATGCCTGTCTGGATTTGATTTTAGAGGAGCACAGCCGAGTGGGCGAAGTGAATTTCGGCATGTGTGAAGAGGACATCGAATATATCATGCAACAGCCATATGTGATGATTGGTTCCGACGGATACGCTGCGCCGCTGGACTATGAAGGACAGCCACATCCTCGTTGGTATGGGGCCTTTCCTAGAGTCATTGCAAAATACTGTCGTGAACGGAAGCTGCTCTCCCTGGAAACGGCTATCTATAAGATGACAGGCCTTCCTGCCAACAGACTAAACCTTCACGATAGAGGCATGATAAAAGAAGGTATGTGGGCAGATTTGGTACTCTTTGACTTTGATGAAATTGAGGATACGCCGACCTATGAAAATCCAAAACAGCCTTGCAAGGGAATTAAGCGGGTGTATGTCAACGGTGTTTTGACTGCTGAGAATGGAAAACACACTGGCGCCAACGCTGGAATGGTACTGCGTCGCGGAAGAAAATGAGGAAAGCCATGGACAACAGATATGATAAGAATACCGAGGTACTAAAGGAAATTGTAGAGGAACTTAAGGCCATGGATGGTCAGGCCGGCTTCTATTATAAGAGTCTAGTCACAGGAGAAACGGCTGAATTCCGAGCAGATGAACAGTTTTTGCCGGCCAGCATCGTAAAACTGCCGCTGATGGCAGCGATTCTGCTTCTGCGTAGTCAGGGCAAGACCAATTTTCGCGACTTAGTGACCATGAAGGAAGAGGAAAAAATCCCTGGCTGCGGGGCAATCCAGCATATTACAGGGGATGTGACCCTGGATGTGGAGACCATGAGCAAGCTGATGATTACTATCAGCGACAGCGCGGCCACCAACGCTTTGCTTCGTTACTATACCACGCCGGTAATCAGGGAATGTTTTTTGCAGTTGGGCATGGAAGGTACCCAATTCAACCGCTGCTATTGGGATGCAGAGAAGGAGGCCAAAGGCATCAACAACTATTTCGTCCCAAGAGAAATCGGACAGCTATTGGAGCAGATGCATTATCGGACTCTGGTGGACGAGGAATCCTCTGTGTGGCTGGAAACAATCATGAGACAGCAGCAAATCAATCATAAGATGGGCGGCCAGTTGCCTATGGATTTTCCTATGGCCCATAAGACCGGAGATGAAGAGGATAAAGCCCACGATGTGGGTATCGTCTATGCGGAAAGACCGTTCATCGTTTGCTATGCTTATGTGGGACCTGATATGCGTTCTTATGAGGATTTTATACGCAGGACTACCCGAAAACTGGTATTGGCCAATGGCACCATCGAGGGCGCTATGGCAGTCAAAGAATGAGAAAAGGCTTAGATAAAATGAAATCTTTCCTAAATTTATATATAGAAAAAGAGCGGGAGGCCATGGTCCAGGCCCTTTCAGAACTGATTGCCATTGAAAGCGTTTCATCGAACCTACCGAAGGTAAGGGAAGCTCTGGATTTTGTTTTGCAGTTGGGAGAAGGGCTGGGCTTTTCAACCAGCAGCGTTTTGGACGGTCAGGTGGGCGTTATCGAGATGGGAGAGGGAGAGGAGACCTTGGGGATTCTCTCCCATGTGGATGTGGTGCCTGCCGAACCTTATGACCAATGGAGGACCGATCCCTTCCAGGCTCTGGTGTTAGACGGATGTATCTATGGGCGAGGAGCCCAGGATGATAAAGGAATGATTATCGCCTCTCTTTATGCCATGAAAGCGGTGATGGAACAAGGCGCACCCCTCCATAAAAAGGTACAGATGATCATTGGAACCCAGGAGGAAGTGGAGTGGACAGATATGGACGCTTATGTAAAATCTTTTCCACTGCCTGATTATGGATTTACACCAGATGGAGAATATCCTATCAGCAATATTGAAAAAGGCTTTGGAGATTTTCTCATGGAATTCCATGTGGAAGATGAGATTGCCAGGCAGGCGGAGAGGTTGTATGTGGTTGAAATCCACTGCGGCGCTGCCAGCAACGTGGTTCCGGGAGCAGCGGAAGCTATCCTTTCCGATGGAAGGCGAGTTAAGGCAGAGGGAAAGACAGCCCATACCTCAAGACCAGAAAAGGGGATAAACGCTTTGTTCCTCTTGATTGACCAACTCAAGGACATGGGACTTGGGGAAAACCGTCTATGGTCTATACTAAAAGCCATAGACGAAAAGTTGCGGAGTCCGTATGGGGAAGCCCTAGGACTTGACAGTGAGTCCGAATATTATGAGGGAGAGTTTGTCCATAGAAACGTGTTGACGCCGACGATTTTAGAGGCAAAGGACGGTCTGTGCAAACTGAATGTGAATATTCGGTTTGCCTATGGATTTGATGAGGGACGAATTGTAGATGGATTTCAGGACTTTGCCAGGGCTGCAGGGGGCAGAATTGTTGAAAAGGAAATGCAGTCGGCGGTTTTCGTCAGTCAAAAAAAACCCTTTTTAAAGGCTTTTGCCAAGGCTTATGAAGAAGTGAGCGGTTTCAAAAATGAATTTTCCTTGGCATACGGCGGCTCATATGCAAAAGCTATCCCCAATGTGGTGGCCTGGGGGCCCATCTTTCCAGGAGAACAGGATACCTGTCATGAGCCCAACGAGTGTATTGGAATCGATAGCTTACTTACCAGCGCTAAAATATTTGCTCAAGCCTTCTATGAGATAGGGACTACAGAGAAAAGTTTCAAATAAAAGAGTATTGGTTTTTCGGGGATTGAGGCAGTCTTTGAAAAACCAATATTTTTTTGGGATAGGAACATCAGAAGCTGCCTCGAAAACATTTACAAATAGCCAAAAATGTGGTAAATTAAAGTGATAGGATTGCGTAGCGATCTATATTTGCGTGCAAGGATTGCAGGGTAAGTGTGGAGATAACAGGATGAAAAAAATTGCAATATATATGATGCGGTGGTGTTTGGCGGCGCTATATTTCTTTTTGAAGTTACTGCCTACCAAACCCAATAAGGCGGTGTTTCTCAGTAGACAGTCCAACAGCCTGACTCTGGACTTTCAGATGGTGCAGGAACTGTTAAAGAGGCAGCGGGACGATGTGGAAATCGTGACTTTGTGCAACCGGCTGGAGGGAGAGCAGAGCGGAGGCCTGGTTCATTTTGCAGTAACAACCCTAAAAAGCATGTATCATATGGCCACAGCTAAGGTTTGCATATTAGACGCTTACTGGCCGGCCGTATCGATTTTGCATCATAAAAAATGTCTGACCGTGATTCAAATGTGGCACGCTTTGGGGAAGATTAAGCAGTCCGGCTATCAGACCCTGGGGAAGTCATCAGGACGAAGCGAAGAGATGGCCCGCCTGATGAGAATGCACGAGAATTACGATTATATCATTGCTGGAGGGAAGGCTTGGAATCCCTTTTACTGCCAGTCCTTTCACACCACAGAGGACAAGCTGGTCAACTGCGGCCTGCCTAGAATCGACCATCTGCTGGATACAGCCGAGGCCAATCGAAAGGCAGTGCTGAAGGCATATCCACAGTTTGAAGGAAAGGCCATTCTTCTCTATGCGCCTACCTTTCGCAAAAATATTCAGCTTCACTGGGAGGAACTTGTGGAGGCAGTGGAGAAGGTGAATCGAAACAAAAGTTTCGTACTGATCGTCAAGGGACATCCTAATCAGAAACTGGATGTGACAGGAAAGACAGAGGTTTACGACTGTCCTGATTTTTCGGCAGTGGATTTGCTGGCTGCCTGCGACTATTTGATTACCGATTATTCGGCCATTGCCATTGAAGGAGCGGTACTAAACCGACCGACCTTCTATTACGTTTATGATTATGAAGAGTACCGTGAAAAAAACGGAATGAATATAGATTTATTTCAGGTGATGCCTGGCTGCGTATATGAAGACGGACAAAGGCTGATAAATCGCCTTGTGGCTGCTGATAAGGCGGCCAAAACCGACTTGATAGGTAGAGGAGCGGAGCCGTATCCCCAGGCTGTGCTGGATGCATATCGCAGAGCCTATTTGCCGGAGGGGCTGGGAACTTCAACTTCACAGATTGTAAAATTGATTTTAAGAAATCTCTGTTGAGTTGATGTATGCATGGATTGAGGAAGGAAAGGAACCATAATAGTATGGATGTATTTGCGTTTACCAGATGGGCAGTGAAAAAGATGAAATTATTTTTGCTGTATTGGCGGAGAATCGTGTTTGCAAAAAATCATTTCAAGTGCCCATGGTATAAAAAGATTAGAGCCAATCTTTCCGGTGGTTTTTTAGCGGACCAGTGGATGCTATATGACTTTGACCACAATGATCGTCACGAATATCTGTCGGAATTCGACTGGTATCGTTCTCGCTATATCAATGAACCTTTTGATTTCGTATGTAACAATAAGATTGCTTCCGCGGAGATTTTGAAACAGTATGTGAGAGTGCCGGAAAGCTATATGATTAAAAATAGAGGGTACCTGTCCAGCTTTCAAAGTCAGGCTTTGGAGTATGAGGATGCATTGGAGCTTTTAAAAGAAAAAAAGACCCTGTTTTTTAAGCCCTATGGAAAGGGAAAGGGAACCGGTGTCTGCCGCCTCAGTTGGATAGAGACGAAAGAGCGGCCGGAAGGACAGCCAGCCATCGACCTAAAGTCTATGGAGGAAGAGGAATTTCTGAATTTCCTAAAAAAACACGACAACTGGTTTATCAGTGAGGCCATGGAGCAGCACCACTACAGCAGTGAGATTTACGATAAGACGGTCAATACCATTCGGTTCATTACTTTGCGGGACCCGAAAACCCACATATTTAAAGTGTTTTTTGCAGTACAGCGGATTGGAACCAAGGAAACCATACCGGTGGACAACGGGAGCAGAGGCGGGCTGGTATCCAAAATCGATCTGGATACTGGTGTACTGACAGAAGCCAGATGTCTCCATAATAAAAATGTTTATGAGGTACATCCGGATTCGGGAGCGCCGATTAAAGGCGTGGTGATTCCAGGGTGGCAGCAGTTGAAGGAAGATATGCTGAATTTGGCCAATCATTTGCCATATATGCATTTTATCGCCTGGGATATTCTGATCACTGAAGAGGGGCACTGTATCATTGAAGCCAATACCTCCTCCGGAGTAAATATCATTCAGCTTTGGGGCGGGCAGCGCCACGGAGAACTGGGAGATTTTTATCGGTATCATGGAGTAATTAAGGACTAAAGTGAGGAGCGCTCATGAGATATATTATCATGGCTGACGGGAAAGGAACCCGCTGGCAAAATTATCAGGACCGGCCAAAACATTTGATAGAAATCGGTGGAGAAAGTCTTCTTGGCAGAACCGTCAGACTTCTTCGGGAGGGAGACCCTGCAGGGGAAATTATCATCACTTCCCATGACGAAAGATATGAGTTTCCAGGGGCTAGACGGTACGAACCCCTTCATAACCATCTGGAAATCGACCGGTTTACCGAGGAACTGATTGATGACAATGTATGCTTTCTCTACGGCGATACATTTTACTCCGACCATGCCATAAATACCATCTTATCAACACAAACTGATGATATGATGTTTTTTGGAAACGGCCGCGCTATTGTAGCGGTTAAAGTGACTGACGGAGACCTGTTTCACTATCATGTGGACAGGGTGCGCCAGTTGTTTTTGGAAGGAAAGATTGAAAAGTGCATTGGCTGGCAGGTGTATCAATCCTTTACGGGACTTCCCTTTGGCGAAAAGCAGATTGGAGAGAAATTTTTGATGCTGGGAGACGATACGGAGGATTTCAATTCTCCGGAGGACTATAACAGGAGGACGAAGAAATAAATGGGACTGAAAAAAATGGTAGTAAATATTCTGGCTCTCGGCCCGACTTCCCGCGGATTTACCGGCGGGGAGGCTCGTCGCTGGGTACGGGAAGTATATAGACATAAGACTCGGGATTACGGCTTCAGCCGAAAGGAAACCAGTTGGGCTCTGAAACACGGCTTCATGCCAGAACAGGTGCAAAAGCTGGGCATTAATGAGGAAAACTTTAAGGAATATATTTCTGCTAAGGAATATGCGTTTTTGCGTCCTCTCAACGGCGGTTATAGCAAGTGGATTACCGATAAGGTAACGGTATACACCATGTTCAAACCCTTTAGGGAGAATATGCCCCAGTTGTACTATCAGATTAGTAAGCGGTATAAAGAAGTGCAAATCATTCCATTGTATGACCATCAGGCAGGAGATCGTTTCCAGGATATACTGGCGTTAATTAGAGAAAAGGGCGTGGTTACAGTAGCGCCTGCCAACGGAATTTCGGCCAGCGCCATTTCTTACAGGGAGGGAAGGTTTTTCTTTGATGAAGAGGAGATGTCAGAATCAGACCTAATTGCCAGACTGAGCGAGTATCGCTCCACCATCGTCATTGCAGAGAAGGTGAGCCCGGGACAAAATGTGGATGGCAATATGCTGCGCCTTATCGTGTTCAATGAATTGGGGGACAACCCTGTCATTGGAGATGGATATTTTATCTATGGAAAGTATGAGAGCAAGCCGCTGAAATCTTTGGCTCAGGCCATGGCAGACAGTCTGGAAGAGGATGATGTGGACGAAGAGGAAAAGTACCAGGATACGGTACGGGAAACGCCAATCGATGTGAAGACAGGAACCTGGGATGGAAAGACCATTCCCTTCTGGTCAGAGATTACGGAGAAAATCGGTGAGATTTGCCGGTTTGTACCACAGTTGGAGTTCTTTGGAGTGGACATCATTATCAATGAAGAGGGATTTAAGATTGTAAAGATGCTCAATAATCCAGCCTATCCGACTTGTCAACCTTTTAGCCGTGAAACTTCCAGATATCTGGCAGGCAAGGTAGCCCAGAAAAAAGCAGCCTATGCCAGCAGAAAGGTGAGAAGTCGCAGAAGATGGAAAAAGATTAAACAGCGGATTCGGAAACGGTTTGCCAGAACCTTCTATCCAAAAGGTCTGGTGCCATATTTGAGTACCAAATGGCTAGGCATGGTTTGGCAGGACTTTAAGACCAATAAGGAAGCTAGCTTCAAGGAAAAAATGTGGGCTTACCGTCACGGTTTTTTGTCCTATCGAATTGCCCAGTATGGTATTACAGAGGAAAACTATGGAGAGTACATTTCCGATTTTGAATATAAGTGGCTTCGCCATATCAATCCCAAATACAGAAAGTGGATGGAGGATAAGATTACAGTCAAGTATATCTGCTCTGATTTTAACAGTTGTTTTCCGGAATACTATTACCATATCATCTGTAAAAACGGCAATAATAAGGTAATCTCCATGATGGATTTGCCGGAGGGATATACCAACACCTTTGATGAGATTTTCCGTCTGGTGGAGGAGAAGGGGGTGCTGGCTCTAAAGCCAGATGAGGGCTCCCATGGAGATGGATTCTATAAGTTTACCTGTGAAAACGGCAAATACCAGCTTAACTATGAGGATGTGACCCGTCAGCAGGTATTGGATATTTTAGAGGATATTGACAACCAGTATTTGGTTACGGAATATATCAATATGCATCCTGAGTTAAAGCGGATTTATGACGGTGCGGTTAATACGGTTCGTATGCTGGTATTTAAAAGAGATGGTAAGACGCCGGAGATTGCCAATGCTTATGTTCGTTTTGGCTCTAAAAAGACCGGTGCAGTGGATAATGTGGGTGCAGGCGGTATGACTGCCCATATCGACGTGGAGACAGGTAGATTTTATGACGCTAAAATCGTCATGGACGGCGCCATTGAGGACTGTCCGATTCATCCTGATACCGGCGTGCCGATTGAAGGCTATCTGCCCAACTGGGAACAGGTAAAAAAGCAGGTGCTAGAGGTAGCTGCAAGTATCCGTCAGTTGGAATTCTTTGGTTTTGACTTGGCTATTACAGAAGACGGCATCAAGTTCCCTGAAATCAACAGATTCCCAGATTATCCAGCAGTAGAGAAGTATGCGCCTAGCATCAGAGCCTATCTGCTGTACAAGCTGGAAGGCAAAAAGCAGGTCTATGGCTATGACGTGGAGCCCAATCATACCCTGATTCACCTGCCAAAGCGGCAGTAGGGAAGAGAGGTTACAGTTTGAAGACCATAAAAGAAATTTTAAAAGACCATATCGACTACCGAAAGCAACTGACCAAGCTGGCTGGGGCTGATTTGAAAAAGGCCTACAGCGGTTCAGTGTTGGGCTGGGGATGGGCCATTTTGAGACCGGCCATTCTGATTTTCGTCTTTTGGTTTGCCTTCTCCTTTGGCCTGAGAAAAGGCGGGGATGTGGAAGGGTATCCCTTCTTCCTCTGGTTGATTGCAGGCATGATTCCCTGGTTCTATATGCGGGATATGATTACAGGTGGGGCAGGTTCCATTAGACGATATAAGTACCTGGTGACCAAGATTAAGTTTCCCATCTCCACCATACCTACATTTGTCAGCATGGCCACTCTGGTGACCCATGTGGGACTTGTGGTAGTGATGATCGCCATATTCATAGGATTCGGCTACATGCCTACGATTTATTACTTGCAGTTGCCCTTTTATATGCTTCTCATGTTCCTGTTTTTTACGGCATGGGGTTTGTTTGCAGGGCTGCTTTCTGCAGTGAGCAGGGATTTTCTCAACTTGATAAAGTCACTGACCCAAGCCCTCTTCTGGCTGTCGGGAATTTTGTATGATGCTAGTAAAATCGACTATGAGTGGATTCGGACAGTGTTGCTGTTTAATCCGGTGACCATCGTGGTCAATGGATACCGAAATGTATTTATCAATCATGTGTGGTTTTGGGAGGATTGGCATCAGCTGGTGAATTTCGCCATTGTCTATGGTGTGATGCTGCTGCTGGCAGCGTGGGCATACCGCAAGTTGAAAAAGGACATCCCGGATGTGCTGTAGGTAAAAATGGAGGGCCGATCTGCCATGAAGGAAGAAAAGGAAATTGTAATTGAGTTTAAAGGCGTGACAAAAGCCTATAAACTATATAAAAACGATAAAGAGAGATTTAAGTCTATCTTTTCCAAGAAAGCCAAATACAAAAAGAAGATTGCAGTCAACGACCTATCCTTTCAAATTAGAAAGGGGGAGGCGGTAGCTCTCTTGGGAAGAAACGGCGCGGGAAAATCTACAATTTTGAAGATGATTACCGGCGTGGCCTATCCCTCCTCTGGGGAAATCATTGTAAACGGCAGAGTCAGCGCCTTGTTGGAGTTGACCGCGGGTTTCGACCCAGAGTTTACGGGACGTGAGAACATCTATTTCAGAGGACAGCTTTTGGGAATTTCTGATGATGAGATCAAAAAGATGGAGCCAGAGATTGTGGAGTTTGCCGATTTAGAGGATTATATCGACCAACCGGTGCGGACTTATTCCAGCGGTATGAAGGCCCGGCTTGGGTTTGCGATCAATGTAAACATTAAACCAGAGATTTTGATTGTGGACGAAGCGCTCAGTGTGGGGGACAGTGAGTTTAAACGCAAGTGTACCGCTAAGATTAACGAAATTGTTGGTGAAAAAGATGTAACCTTCCTGTTTGTGACCCATTCGACCAGTGTGGCCAAAGATTTTTGTAAACGAGGTCTTGTTATGAGACAGGGGAAATTACTATTTGACAGCGACATTGGAGAAGCCATCGATTACTATCATCAGATATTGCAAGAGGACGCACCAAAAAAGAAAAGAAAGGGTATTTTTGAGCAATGAGTAGAACGGAGAGACGAAAACAGCAGACCAGAGCTGCTGGGGCAAAAAAACGTAGAAACCCTATTGAGTGGTTCAAGAACCTGAAAACATGGAAAAAGGCGGCGCTTTTGACTGCTTTAGTGGTAATTTTAGCAGCCATCATCATCGTGGCTATGGTATATGGTTATGTGAATGACGCTGTGGATCAGATGCATGAACCGACGCCGGAAAGTTATGATTTATCGCTGGTAGATGTGGATGGGTATATCAATATTCTGCTTTTAGGTGTGGACAGTCGGAATATGAACAATATCAATGGCACCAGAAGCGATGCCATCATGATTGTCAGCATCAATAAGGATACCAATGATGTGAAGGTCATTTCTGTCTATCGAGACACCTTCCTGAAAATGGGAGATACGGGCAGCTTCGACAAGATTACCCATGCCTGCGCCTATGGTGGGCCGGAACTTTCCATTAAGTCTTTAAATCAGGCCATGGACTTGAATATTAGCAACTATGTTGTTGTCAACTTTAAGGCGGTTGCCGATTTGGTAGATGCAGTAGGCGGCATTACGGTCAATGTGGAGGATTATGAAATCCAGCAGCTGAACAAATATACCATTCAGACAGCCAATAACATTGGCAGGGAAAATTATAAGCTGGTGGAAGCCGCAGGGACGCAGACCTTAGAAGGAGTACAGGCCGTATCCTATGGCAGAATCCGTAAGGGTGTAGGCGACGATTTTAAGCGAACAGAACGTATGAGAACGGTTTTGACCCTGGTGTTCAATAAGATGAAAACCATGTCCTTCAGCGAGATTAAAGGCTTAATCGATATGATGATACCGCAGGTAAAGACCAATCTGGATATGGGGGACATTCTTGGTTTAGCTTATCGGCTACCAAGCTTTAATATTATTGGCAGTGTGGGTTGGCCATATAACGTAACCAGCGGTTATATCGGCGGCGTATCCTATGTATTGCCACAGGATTTGGTGGCCAATACTACGAAACTTCATCAGGAGGTATTCGGACAGAGCGATTATGTACCGTCCGCTGTGCTTACAGCCATTGCAGGAGAACTTGCTACCAGAATTCAGGGAGCGCGGGACAGCAATGAAATCAGTGGTGAGAAACCGGTGGATACCAATGAAAAGGATGATCCGACTCAGGTTCCAGATGATCCGGTAAATCCAGATAATCCAGATGATCCGGCTCAGACTGACCCAGGAAACCCAGGGACAGAGACTCCGGACGATCCGACAACGGACCCGAACAATCCGCAGGGACCGACGGATCCAAATAATCCAGGAAACCCGAACGACCCAGGCGCCACTGATCCGAATAATCCAGGTACTTCGACGGACCCAAATAATCCGGGAACTTCAACAGACCCAAGCAACCCGCAGGGGCCAACTGACCCAGGAAACCAGACAGACCCCAATAATCCGCAGAAACCGGTTATACCCGATGATGCAGACGACCCGGATGTGCAGGTGAGTCAACCAGGGACCTGATACGGGGCTGGAACCGGTGAAACAATTCCAGAAGACTGTGCATACCGGTTCACTATGACCTTGAGATAGCGCCGGAAGCATATATTTTGCAAAGAACCATCGAAGGATGCGATGAAACCATAAAAGAATAAAGGAGAAAAGAACAACAAATGGCAAAGGAAAAATTAAACTGGGAAGATGAACAGGTAAGACATGACTATAGACATACTGCCTCTCACATTATGGCGCAGGCAGTGCAGCGGCTTTGGCCAGGCACGAAGTTGGCAATCGGTCCGGCTATCGACAATGGCTTCTATTATGATTTTGAATCAGAGCATAAGTTCACGGAAGAGGATTTTATGAAGATTCAAAAGGAGATGAAGAGAATCGTTCAGGCCAATTATCCGCTGGAACGTTTCGAGTTGCCCCGGGAGGAGGCCATCAAGTTCATGGAGGAGAAACAGGAGCCGTATAAGGTGGAACTGATTCAGGACTTGCCGGAGGATGCGGTGATTTCCTTCTATCGCCAAGGGGATTTTGTGGATTTGTGTGCGGGCCCCCATATGGAGTCTACCGGCAAAATCAAGGCGTATAAACTGATGAGCGTAGCAGGGGCTTATTGGAGAGGCGATTCCAATCGTCAGATGCTGCAGAGAATTTATGCTACTGCTTTCCCGACCCAGGAGGAACTTGACGATTACATCGCTAAGATGGAAGAAGCAAAGAAACGGGACCACAGAAGAATCGGCAAGGAAATGGATTTGTTCATGCTTACCGATGAAGGACCAGGCTTTCCATTCTTCCTGCCGAAGGGCATGACCATTAGAAACGAGCTTGAGACTTTCTGGCGTGAGGAACACAGACGGAGAGGCTATGAGGAGATTAAGACGCCTTTGATCTTAAATGAGCAGCTGTGGAGAACTTCTGGTCACTGGGATCATTATAAGGACAACATGTATTTTACCAAAATTGATGATGAGGATTTTGCGGTAAAACCGATGAACTGCCCTGGCTCCATGTTAGTCTATAAGCGGAAAATGTGGTCTTATAGGGAGTTTCCGATTCGCTGTGGTGAGTTGGGTCAGGTGCATCGCCATGAGCTTTCTGGCGCTCTTCATGGGTTGATGCGTGTTCGTACCTTTACCCAGGACGATGCCCATATTTTCATGCTGCCAGAGCAGGTCAATGATGAAATCAAGGCGGTTGCAAAATTCTGCGACGATGTATATAAGATGTTTGGTTTTGAATATCATGTGGAGTTGTCCACTCGTCCAGAGGACTCTATGGGCGCTGATGAAGAGTGGGAGATGGCGGAAAACGCCCTTCGCAATGCCATTGAGGAAATGGGCGTGCCGTTTGTCATCAATGAAGGAGACGGCGCTTTCTATGGCCCGAAGCTGGATTTCCATTTGCAGGATTCCATCGGAAGAACTTGGCAGTGCGGTACCATTCAGTTGGATATGCAGATGCCGCAGCGTTTCGATTTGACCTATATCGGTGCTGACGGTGAAAAGCACAGACCAATCATGATTCACCGTGTTATCTTCGGCTCTATCGAACGGTTTATCGGTATCTTGACTGAGCACTGTGCAGGTAAGTTCCCTCTGTGGTTAGCGCCGGTACAGGTACGTCTGCTGACCGTAACGGAGAAATTTGCGCCGTATGCAGAAGAGGTGAAGGCACGTTTAGAGGAAGCTGGACTTCGGGTGGAAACCGATGTGCGTAACGAAAAGATCGGCTATAAGCTCCGTCAGGGCAGAAACGAGAGAGTCAACTACCTGTGCGTCATCGGCGAAAAGGAAATGGATGCCGGCAGCGTAACCGTTCGCAGCGCCAAGGTAGGCGAGTTGGGTGAAATGTCCGTAGAGGAATTTACAGCTAAGCTGCTGGAGGAAATTAAGACCAAGGCCATGTAAGAGACAGGCCATCGGAGCCTGAGAACCGAGGAGCCAGGGCGCTGGGACGCAATCAGACTGCAGGGACACGGCGTGGCAGGGTACAATGTGATAGTCTTGTGAAGAACTTCGATATTTTACTTTATATGGGGTGAAATATCGAAGTTTTAAAAAGATTTTCGATATTTTGTGACTGTAGAGAAAAAACATCGAAATTTGCCGGAAAAAATTGGGCCCAATAGCCCAAAAAGGAATAAAATTACTGTAAAATAATTGAATCTGTTGATTGATGAGTCGAAAATGCTCATATTTCAGCCAACCTCAGGCGGAAATTTCCGATGTTTTTGAGAAATTTTAAAAAAATATCGAAATTTGAGTGGTGTCTTCGATATTTTTGATACCTATACAAAAAATATCGAAAATGAAAGGATGAATAGATGGAGAGATTGCCAGATAGACCTGCTTCAGATAGTTGGGGAGCAGGCGGTGGCCAAGAGAATGGCAGAAACCAGGGAAAGGGCAAGAAGCCTGAAACGAGAAAAGAGAAGATGAGAAAATCTCTAAGCACCTATATCCCATTGGTGCTTGTGGTTGTGGCGCTGTTTTTTCTTACTGCCGACGAGCCAGCACAACTTGAACATCTGCAGGATGTGAGAACGGTGGTGACCCAAGATGAGGATAGCGGCGAGGAGAAGCTATTTGTAGTCGGAACGATTTCAGAGGATGGAGGTCGTTTCAGTAAAGGGCCATATACCTTTGACGAGTCTACCGGCGTGGTAGAGGTTCGGGTGCGTCAGTATCAGGTATCTACCATCTTTGGAAGCAAGGAATTTGTGGCATATATCAAAGAGGACCCCAATCTGGTAAAGGAAGTTTGGCTGATCTATGACGACGGTCTGGGAGATGTGAAAAAAGAGCAGGTCAACTATATACCTGGAGGGAAAGTAGCGGTAGAAAAATAGAATATGCCAACAGCGGACAATGAGGGGCAGCGTGCATTGCACCCGTCTCCAACGTTGAAAATGCTGGAGGAGCAGAACCGCATACTCCTCAATAAAGTAGAAAGGCTTGAGGAAAAGCTGGACAATTTGGAGCGCATACAACCTGCAGGACATGAGGATGGGGAAACAAGAGATTAGAAGCTTGAATGTTGTACAATTTTTGTTTCTGTCTTTTCGTACAACATTTTTGTCTCACACCCTTTGCAGATTACAGTAAATTGGTGGCCAGATGAAAGAGATGTTGTACATTTTTCAGATTACGGCCGAATGTGACAACAAAATCAAGCAGAAATGTTGTCACAAATGGGGTGAATTTAAAAATTGTACAACATTCCCATTTGTTGGATGGAAGTGGATAGCTTGGGACCAGCGGAGTAGAAATAATCAGCGATTTTAAGCTGTTTGTTATTGGCAGGAGTAGTGTTCATTGGTTATGAGCGATAGATGTTGTAGAGAAATGAATTTCATAAAGTAAAATACACGGTAATTTTAGAAATACCGTGTATTTTTATTGGTAAATGAAGTTCTGCTACAACATTGGCCATTTCATTAGAACTGGTTTATGAAGAAAGTGATACCAAGAGTGTATTTTCCAATGAAAATACATGAAAAATGCACGCCTTGGCTTATTTTGCTGTCCGATAGGTAATGTTGGACCAGTCGGAGTAGATTTTTTTAGAGCCGACCTGTTTGTAGGCCCGTACTTTGTAGTAGTAGCGAACGCCTTTTTTCAGGCCAGAAGTGTTCTTATAACTGTTCTTGGTCGTATCAAAGACCTTTTCAAATCCTGTGGTCTTATAGATGGACTTCCAGACCTCGTAACCATCGAAGTAGTCGTCAAGACTAGCGTCTTGTGGCAAGGCAATGCTGATAGCCATGTCAGTGGATGGGTCGCCGGTCGGTAGCAGAGCTGCCTGCCACTTCAACTTGATATAGCCTTTACCAACGGAAGTGTTGGCGGAAATGGATACTGCTCCCATTACATTTTTTGCTTCAGCTTCGGCAGCTTTGCGGGCCTTGTAGTTTTCCAATACCTGTGGATAGTCGGTCTCGCTGACCATTGGTAGCGCATCCTGACTGAACAGGGTAGCCCAGGTCTGCTTAGCCAGATTACCCGTATTGGATAAATCGTTGACTACCTGGAACTTCTTTACAGCTTCCACCATGGCATCGTTATAGGTGGTTTCTGTGCCAGCCTTGCCTGAAACGGAAGAGATGCCAGAAGAACCGGAATCGATTACCGAAGTGGAAGGATTGTAGTAGCCCAGGGCAGCTAAACGTTTTGCCGCGGCTTGGATATATGGAATTCGAGAACTTTGTCCATCGCCAGGATACAAAGTGTACTTATAGCTGTTAGGATCTAGGGTGAAGCGAAGTTCATAGCCGCTGGCCGCTGGTGTAAAATGCCATGTGGACTTGGTGGACAGCAGATTTCCGGTGGTATCGCTGTAGATGCCCTTTAACTTATAACCGATATCCGGCTTGGCATATAAGGACAGAGCCGACTTGGTGTATCTGGTGTCCAAGGTAAAGTAGAAGGTGCCGTTGGCGCCGGCTTCAAAACTTCGATTGGAACCGTTTACATAGATGTCCACATATTTCATTGGATTATTTTGAGCCCTTACGTACCACAGAGATTTGCAGTTTGATAAATCCAGGGTCTGAATCTCATTACCATAGAGGAAAACCTTTCCCAGTTTAGTGCAGCCGGACAGGTCTACCTTGGTATAGTTATTTCCATGAGAGGACAGAAGGGTCATATATCGGAAGGCTGGCAGACTCAATTCGCCGGTGAAACCGTAATTGCTCCACTGAATCTGACTCACATTGCCGCGGCCATCAGTCATAAAGTGAGATTTAGTGCCGTCGCCCCAGGTTTCCTTATCCTGGAAGTTATATGCAGAGTTGAGCATCTTTCCGTTTTGAATCTGACCGCCTGACGAGCCAAAAGCATAATCGTCACTATCTGGATCTACCTGAGAATAACCATTTAAGAAGGCTCCCAAAGTAGAGATTTCATAGTCGTTATCAATATATTTTCCATAACGATAGTCAGGATAGATATTCATATATACATGACTGGTAGCGATCTGCTCTTCGCTTGGATCAAAGTAGGTGTAGTTGGTGATACCCGTATAAGTCCATTTTTTTGTGGTGCTGGTGTAAGCATTGGTAGTACCTACAGTAGGGTCAATGAAAATCCAGCGGCCGTCTACATAGGCTTCTACCCACCAGTGATCGCGGACATCGATATTTTTTTCTGTCAGCCAGTCGTTGGAAGGCACCGCTAAACGGTGACCGTAGACCAGACGAGCAGGGATTCCCTGGGCGCGGGCCAGTGCAATGACAATGGCCGAGTAACCTTGACAAGTGGTATAGACCTTGCCAAAGTAACTGTTAGCGCTGCTACGGCTGTTTTCGAAATTATAGATATTATCATATGGGTCAGCATACTGGTTGGAGTGAGTTTGAAATGCAACTTTGTCGTAATAAAAATTCTTGGCTGCATATTCATAGATGGCCCGAAGCTTTTCATAGTTGGTATAAGCCCCTGCAGTCACCCGATCAGAGATGGTTTTCATATAGGAAACCTTATCGCTGGTCATGGAAGCATACACATTGGTAGAAGGATTTCGCAGTACGAAACGGATATCCTCCAAGGTGTTATCCAAGTAACGGCTGGTATCATATTGAGCGCCGATGGCCATAATTTCACGGTTATAGTTGATGACATCCATGTAGCGCATGATTTTTACATGACCGTTTTTCACACGGATTTCCATATTCTTGTTGAGTACGCCACTGTTGGTATATTTCAGATTCGCCGCATCCAGTGGAGTCGCACAGCGACGGATATAGATATTGTAATAGCCGTCTGGAATATCGTAAGCATCCATGTCCAAATAATAGGTGAAATTATAGGTAGTTTCCCCATTGACTGAGGATTGCACACGAGGGGTAATAAAGATGTTCAGATTGATATCTCCTTTATTAGCGCCTACACGATATAAGGAGAGCCGAAACATGCTAGTTTCCAGTGGAGTACGGTAAATGACCTTTAGAATTCGGTCGTCCGCCTCCGTCACATAAGCGCGCAGATATTCTTCGTCAAAATTCTGGGTCGATTTGAAGGTGGTGACTTCTGCAGGTTTGTGGACTTCCGATAAGGCGCCGTAGGACATGTCCATAGGCAACACACATACCAGGAAGGCTACAATCAGAGCCATAGAAATACATTTTTGGAATCGTTTTCTCATTCAGAATACCTCTTTCGTTTTTTCCTGATGTTACATTTATATGAAAGGGGACATAATGTGAGTAAGAGCCGCTGTTGCTGACGAAAATGCAAATTGGAGGTTATAGCCTCCCGTATCTCCATCAATGTCCAGCGCCTCGCCAATCACATAAAGGCCAGGATGGGTTTTACATTCCATGGTGGAAAGGTTGATTTCCTCTAGGGATACGCCTCCCGCTGTTACCATGGCCTGTCGAAAACTGCCCAGCTTTTCGATGTCACAGGGATATGCACAAAAAATGTGGCCCAGGTTTTTCATATCTTCCCCTGAGAGTGTGGAAACCTTACGGCCGTCATAGGCTGTTGTTTTGCATAAGACCTGACAAAATCGTTTGGGCAGGTCAAATTGATCTGCCATCCAGTTTTCGATGGTTTTAGTATTCCCATGAAATCCTTTTTTCATTTGTCCAATGTAACTAGATATAGTATAGGGGAAAAGGAAATTTATTTCAACCCTTGTTCCGATTTTCATATATCTGGAATGGTTCAGAATCACCGGACCAGACAGGTTATGGTGAGTCAGTAAAAGGTCTCCCACGGCCGTGTGGACAGGCTTTTCATAACTTTCATGGTTGTCCATTTTTTTGCCGGATTTGGTATTTCCCGGGAAAATTTTTATTTCCACATTTTTTAGGCTAACGCCAGAAAGCTGTCCAAAAGGGTAATTCTGTATGTATACCGGCGTCAGGGCTGGCGCAGGGTCTATAATAGAAATTCCTAAATCCTTTTTTAAAACTGCAAACATATTCCCGTCAGAGCCAGTAGCAGGGTAGGAACAGCCGCCGGTAGCCGCCACCAGATAGCGGCTGTAGAATCTGGCGCCATCAGCCGTCTCCAAGGCAAAACGCGGCCCTGCGGTTTCTGTCGTTGCCTCATTGGAAGACTGCAGCGGTCTGATAGATGTCACATGGCTGTCCGTCCTAATTGCAACGCCGCCAGCCTGGGCAGCCCTTAGAAGGGCTGCCCGAACTTCTTTAGCATCCATAGAGGCGGGAAATATTTTTCCGTCCTCCCGCTCCCATAGTTTGACGCCTAGGGATTCAAAAAATTCGCAGACTGCTTTGTTATTATGATGATAGAGGCAGGTTCTTATGCGCTTTCCATTTTTTCCGTAGCGTAACAAAAACTCCTTGATGTCTCCGGTGTGGGTCAGGTTGCACTGACCGCTACCGGACATAAGAAGTTTTGTGCCAAGTTTTTCAGTTTTCTCTAAAAGCAGAATCGAAGGCGGCGCCTGCGCCAGCGCGTCGGGTCTGGGCGCGGTCAGCGCCCGACCCGCCCGGCCGGCCAGGTAGAGGCCGGCCGCGCCGCCGCCGATGATGATGAGATCTACTGTTTTATTTTTCGAGCCGTTTTGCATAGTCTTCATATCCCTTTTCAATGCATATCTGTTTTAGAATCGGGACGGACTCTTTATCTGTTGGATAGATGTGGAAGGAGACAAAGGTTGAATCATATGTGTTGTCATTGTCTCTCAAATTGAGTTCACCGTTGACCTCCAGACCGTTGAAAGGCGTTGTCTCGTTGACCGTTCCGTAATTTCTATTATAATAGTCTTTTTCCAGGGCTGCAAGTAACTCTTTCATTTTTTCCGGATCATCCACGCTGAGGGTGATCTGAGAGGATTGGGTATCCGCTATACCGGTCTTTTCATCTTCATAGTATTCAAACTCTGTATCATTGATATAAAGAGTAATATAAGATACGTCGGTTAGATCGATGTTGGTGGATAGAGCGCCCTTTTCTCTGTATTCCTCACTGTTGAGAATGGAGTACAGAAGTTCCATGGCCTTTTCATCTGGAGCAATGGTAAAGTACCTTTCCATGGTGGAACCGTCGGCCATGGTATATTCAAACTGGATATACAGATTGCCCAATACCGCCATACCGCCTTCCGCGTAATCATAAATTGCCACGCCGCCGCCTTCGTTATCCAGGTATAACTGGTTTTCAACGATATATTGATGGAGGGCAAGAACTCGCTCGATGGTTTCTTCGCTGGTCAGTTCATCATGAGTATCGGAAAGACTGTAATATTGAAAACCTTCGTTTCGGCCGATTTCCATGCCCTGCCTGGATACGGAAAGAACGTCGGATTTTTTTGGCAGACGGTCCGTATAGCCCAGGGCGTCGAAGACGGTGACAGCGCTGAACAAGGCAGCGATGACCACGAAAAGCAAGAAGGAGCGTACGTTTGCTTTGGTAAAAATTTTGATGGAGCGGGCCAGAATGATTTTGACGATAATAAAGGTCAAAATTGTACCAACAGCCATGCCTATGAGCATCATAAGTTTTCCTTGGCCATTGCGTAAAAACAGGAAGCCGAACATGGACATGCCCACGAATACTACCAACCAGGTGATGATTTCTTCAAAGATACGGTACATCATGGAATCGCCCACTCGTTCCAGTTTGGCTTTTTCATAGGCAATACCGGCCAAGACAATCATGACAATACCTGATGCCAGATAACCCAATAGCAAGCCCATGCTTATGGTATCCCGAGGGTTAAATGCAATATGCAGTAGCGGATTGGCATTATCCATGAAATTCATAAAACCTTCTGGCGTCTGGCTGAACCCAGAAAGGAAACTTTCGCAGTAGGATATGGTGATGAGTACCAGCAGGGGCGCGATGATAAAGAACACGCCGGAGAGCAATACTTGCATGACGCTGGTTCCCACCAGACTGCCGGCCAGCACATACATGCCGTAGAGGAAGGTGACGATAGCCAAGGAGGTAAAGCACCACCTAAAAATCATCATCATGCCGTCGCCAGTGGACTCCGCTAGATAGCTACCATCCTCGTCTAAAAATATTTTGCCGGAAAAAGGCAGGTAACATCCTGTCATAACAATCACGGGCAAGATGCACATGAGCCAGCCAGTGAGAATGTGGGAACAAAATATTTTGTTCCGTGAAAAAGGTTGACTGTGGAGAGTCATGGCCTTGGCAGGTTTATGGAGAAAGCCCATCATGAGGACTGCAGCCACAAGGGGCGCCAGCAACATCAGCATGAAGAAGGCAAAGTTCCAGTTTTGGAGACAGTCCTGCAGATAGGTGCGGACAGGTACCAGACCTTCTGCTGTCTCATAGTATCCTACTCTTTTTTCTGCCTGCCTAGTCAGAATGGGAAAAATACCTGTGCTGAAATAGATCAGGAAAGAAAGCACCGGCAGATACCAGTACATTTTCAGATTCTCTACAATCAGCGGCATAGAGAGGGTAAAGATGGGTCTTTGATTACGCACGATAATCACCTCCTTGGCTTAACTTTTCAATGAAAATCTCCTCAATGGATGCAGGGGCGTCTGTGGACATTTCCAGCAGATCTCCTTCAAATACCATACGACCTCCCGCAATGATGCCGATATAGTTGCAGACATCTTCCATTTCCTTGGCGTTATGGGAGGAAATTAGGACGGTCATTTCACGGTCAGCCACATCGTCCATCACATAGTGCCAGAGTTTTCTGCGAACGATAGGATCGAGGCCATCTACCGGTTCGTCTAAAATCAGATAGTCTGGGGTAGAGGACAGAGCCAGACAAAAGGCGGCCTGTTTTTTCATCCCCTTGGAAAATTTGCCGATGTTGGCTTTGGCGTCTAATCCAAAGTCGGAGATCATGGCTTCAAATCGCGGCTGATTCCACCGAGGATAGATTTTTTTATAAAACGTACCCATCTGGGTCAGACCATATCCTCTAAAAAAGTATAAGTCGTCCGGTATGATGGCAACCCGTTCTTTAAGGGGTTCGTTATTGATGATTTCTTGATTGTCGATGGTAATGGTGCCTTCATCCTGATACAGCAGGCCGGCTAAATGTTTGATGATGGTGGTCTTGCCAGCGCCGTTAAGGCCCATCAGGCCGTAGATAGCGCCCTTTGGCACGGTCAAACTGAAATTGTTCAGTGCAGTGTGAGAACCAAACCGTTTGGTTAAGTTTTCGATTTTAATCATGGATAGGTCTCCTTTCGTCAATGACATTTAAGGCTATGGCTTTGGCCTCTTCATAGGCCAGCCCTAAATAAAGCAACTGGAGAAAGGCTTCCTCCAGATTATTTTTTGCTTTTGCAAGAGCCAGAGGGTCTGTCTGTATTTCGTTTTTATCCGCCACGAAGGTGCCTACGCCGGTGATTGTGTAGATGTAGCCTTGTCGCTCCAGTTCCCGATAGGATTTTTGTACTGTGTTAGGATTGACGGTGATGGACTTGCTCAGTTCTCTGACGGAGGGCAGTTTTTCCCCTGTATTTAAACTGCCGTCCATGATCTGTGCCTTTAGATTGTCGATTACCTGTTCATAGATAGACTTTCGGCTCTTAATATCAAGCTGAAACATGGCCTTTTCCTTTCTTTCATTTTTATAAATCGTGATAATTGATATGGTAACATCCCTTTTGTATTTTAAGTGTACTATATGTAATAATACATTGTCAACAGTTTTTTGATAATATATGATAATAGGAAATATTTTCTTTTACTTTTCACGTTTCCATGTGGCAGATATCCGAAAATCGTGCTACAATACAAAAAGAAATGGAAAGAGGAGGATAGGGTTTTGGATCAGTATGATAACGAACATCGGCGGACACAAGAGGAACGGCCGGAATGGCAGCAGGAAATGCCCAAACAGCCATACCGTCAGACAGTGGTACTCAATCAAAAAAAGAAAATGCCAGGCTGGGTAAAGGGGCTGCTGATTTTTATAGGAATCGTGGTATGCGTGATTTTTCTTACTGTAGGCTGCAATCGCACGGTGGATCGGTTCACCGACAGTTTATCGGCGCCGCTAGACGATAGTGTGGTTGTGGATTTTGGTTATGACTATATCGGGACGATTTATATCAACGGCGAAATCAGCGAATCAGGAGTAGGCACTTATAATCATCAGTATCTGCTCAACGCTATCGACGCCATGATGGACGACAGTAATAATAAAGGCATGATTTTGCATGTCAATACGCCGGGCGGCAGTGTCTATGCTTCCGATGAGTTATATCTAAAGATAAAGGAATATCAGGAAAATACGGGAAGGCCAGTTTATTCTGCTATGCAGTCGCAGGCCACTTCCGGCGGTTACTATATTTCTGCTTCCTGCGATAAGATTATGGCTAACAGAAACTGCTGGACTGGCTCCATCGGCGTGACCATGGGAACCATGATGGATGTCAGTGGCCTTCTGGAAAAGCTGGGTATTAAGACTACCACCATCACTTCTGGCGCCAATAAGGCCATGGGCAGCAATATGGAGCCGATGACAGCGGAGCAGAGGGAGATTTTCCAAAGTTTGGTGGATGATGCTTATGACCAGTTTGTAGGTATCGTGGCCGATGGCCGTGGTATGAAGGAGAAGGAAGTCAGACGGCTTGCTGACGGTAGAATCTACACGGCTAACCAGGCGCTGAAAAATGGTTTAATTGATGAAATCGGTACTTATGAAGAGGCGATTGCTGATATGCAGGATACCTATGATTTAGGAGATTGCTCGGTGGAGGAATTTATTCCGGTAGTCAGCCGGGATCTGTCTTCATTGTTCGGTCTGCTTGCACCGGAGAATACTCTGAGCGGAGCAGCTAAGTCTGATGCCAGGTTGATTGAAGAACTGGCAGCGCTCAACGGAACCTTCCGTCTGTGCTACATGGCTGATGTGAGAAAATAGTGGATATAATATGAAACGAGGAGGCTGCCCTGTGAACGAAGGAATCATCGTTCATGGGGCTGCCTGTCTAATAGGAACGCAACGATGCTTTTACTTATTGTTTTGTACTCATAATCGTGAATATAATGGGGGCAGTTTAATTCTATATATTCCCCCTCATCAACCTGTGATATATATTTTATTGAGATTTTCCTCCATGTTTCTTTATCAAAGCCAGTTCCACCGGAACCGTCTGAAATAAAAAATAGTATTGGAAGCTGTGGAACCCCCATACTGCTCACTTTTTTAGCGTTTTCCTTTACCTGTTCAGCTTCGTTTATCATTGTTACAGTTCCTGTGCGACTGTAAAAAACGGCTCTATAGATTTCTTTTTCATCATCTGACAATGTGCCGTACTTTATAGCGTCACTATCCGAAATGGCTGGTATAAAACGAGTGACGCCTACATTCGCTGCCCAGCTTCCAATATGCATAAGCGCTATATTTATGTTCATGCTGTCATAATACTCTGGCACCGCCATATCAAGTCCAATAATTGCAGATACCTCATTAGGATATTTCTGCGCCCAATATAAGGCTTCAAGTCCTGACATAGAGTGAGGACAAAGAACATAGGGTGCATTTAATCCTGCGGCAGCAAGAGCAGTTCTTGTATCTTCGAGTATAGAATCAATGTCTCTGCCTTTATCGACAACATCGCTGAAACCGTATCCAAATTTCTCTACAACTGCAATCCGATATTTATCACTTAAAAGAGAATAGAGTGATTTGAAATCCAAGATAGGGGAACAAGTACCTCCACCTGACATAAAAACAAGTGTTGTATCGCCAGTTCCTTCAATATAGATACTCATATTGTGCCCGTCAACTTCAACCATCTGTCCTAATGGCAAAAGCAATTTAGATTCCCCTTTTAAATGGATTTGATGATTGATGTATGTGATAAGCAGCAAGATAAGCGCTGTAACAATCACAACAAAAATTATTTTCATAACTCTTTTTTTCTTCTTCATAGTGTACACCATAGAAAAATTTCGATTTAACAGACTGGCTATATCAACCGAGGGTATCTATCAGCTTCTGAAAGGCTGGCAGGCTTCGCCGGATCATATCGTTGGAAACACAGTAGGAGACTCGAAGATATCCTGGACATTCAAATTCCTCGCCGGGAACTACCAGCAGGTTATATTTCATTTTAGCCGTTTCAGAAAAGGCGCGTCCATCTCCATTAGGCGCTTTAACGAAAAGGTAGAAAGCGCCGTCTGGCTTGGCGCAGTGGTAACCCATCTGGGTGAGGGAATCGTAGAGCAGGATGCGATTTTCATCATAGGCCTGTAAATCTGGCATTTCATCTACACACCGCTCGATGACCTTTTGAAGCAGAGTCGGCGCGCACACATGACCGCCGGCGCGGGCTGCTCCAGCCACGCCGTTATAAAGGGCCTTGGCGTTTTCACAGCTATCCGGTACCAGGACATAGCCGATTCGCTCACCTGGCAGAGAAAGACTCTTAGACCAGGAATAACAGACGATGGTGTTATCATAGATGGTTGGAATAAACGGCGCCTTGACATTGCCATAGGTAAGCTCCCGATAAGGTTCGTCGGCGATAATATAAATTGGATGGCCATATACCTGGGCTTTTGTTGTCAAAATTTCAGCCAAAGATTTCAATGTTTCCTCTGTATAGACCACGCCGGACGGATTGTTTGGGGAATTGATGATAATGGCTTGGGTATCAATGGTGAGTCTGGCCTCAACTTCCTTTAAGTCAATTTGAAAGTTTTGACAGTCAGCCGGAATCACTACCAATTTGCAGCCGTTATTTTCTACAAATGGCCTATACTCTGGGAAATATGGAGCCACTGCCATGATTTCACTTTGTCCTGGTTCCGCGGACAGCGCTTTGATGACGGAAATCAGTGCAGGAGCCGCACCGCAGGTAATGAACAGATTTTGGGCCGTGACGGAGGTACCAAAACGGCGGTTGAGATTATCTGCAATGGCAGTTCTGGTGGTATCAAAGCCACCTGCCATGGAATATCCGTGAACAGCGATGGAGTCCGTATCTGTTAAAATATCACAGATAGCCTGATTGACTTTAGTCGGAGCCGGAATACTGGGATTACCTAGGGTATAGTCGAACACATTTTCCGGGCCGACGATTTTCGCCTGAGTTAAGCCGTAAGCAAACAGCTCTCTGATGACCGACGGACTGCTGCCCAGTTGCTCCATTGTTTGATTGATCATGATGAATACCTCCTGCTACTAAATATGAAAACAGTATACCACAGATGGAGGCTTGTCACAATGGTAAGCGACAATATGGTCTCCGGCATAATTCGGCCTTTTTGCAAAAACACAGGTGTTTCTTCGAGTTTCTTCACAAGTTCATCACATTGCGCCAATGAAACAGCATGGGAGCTGCCTCAGAGACTGCATATTCTATCGATTAGATGCATGACGGACACCATATCCAGACGACCATTGTTATCGTCCGCTGTGAAAAAAAGGGGTTTTTCAATGATATAACCGTTTTGATGATAAAGCTTCAGCTTCCACATTAGCTTTTCTAAATATCGGTCGTCACCGAGCAGACCCAAATGTTCCCAGATAATTCACCTGCCATCTGGCAGGTGAATTACGAAATCAGGCCGCAAAATAACAGATTCCCCATTTTCCTTTTGGAGAGTCAGCGGCTGCTCATAAGACGAAGGGAATGTTTCGGCTGTC
The DNA here is from genome assembly GCA_022793795.1 of Bacillota bacterium. GTDB lineage: Bacteria > Bacillota > Clostridia > Peptostreptococcales > Anaerovoracaceae > RGIG7179. The sequence goes on along the minus strand of JAAWDM010000055.1, from coordinate 22,103 downwards.
TAAAGCATTGACAATGATGGCTTCGGATTTGCTGCGGACACAGAATGGAGCCAAGGTAGGCTGGGTCAGGTTTTCTGGATAAACAGCAGCTTTTAACGCCAATTTTTGCAGATCGTCCATGGATAAATTGAACTGTCTGGGAAGAGGGATAAAACGATAGGGCTCGCCAAGGGATTGGAGGATATTCTCTGCGTTATAAGGTTGATACGTTGTCCTGTGGTCTTTTCTACCTTAACGCTCACCCAATTATAATAGCGGCGCCTTTTTTTCATAATAGGAGAGATGACCTTCGGGCAGCTTTTTTAGTTCCTTTTTATACTCCGTCAGCAGCAGTTCCTCTAAATTTTATATCTGCCTACAACTGCGCTTTGAAATTTCTCATGTATACACTTCCTTTCTCTCTGTAGTATAGCAGGTCAGAACACTGCTTTCAGTACAAATTGGAAAATTTTTACTTATGATGAATCATGGAACCCTTGCTTTTTTTCCAGGGTTCATGTAAAATGAATCTGGTAATCATACAGCGACACTAAAAAAGAAAAGAGGAAATAGGTATGATCAAAAGCATGACAGGCTTCGGCAGAAGCGAATATACAGATGGAAAGAGAAACATCATCGTCGAGATTAAATCAGTCAATCATCGGTATTCCGATATCAGCGTGAAAATGCCCAGACGATATGGTTTTGCAGAGGACAAAATTAAGGCGGCCATCAAGGAAAAACTCCGCCGCGGTAAAATCGACGCCTCTATTATCGTAGAAAACATTACGGAAAACGATGTAAATATCAAACTGAACGAGATGTTAGCGCAGCAGTATTACGATAATCTCACTGCTTTGAAAGAAAAATTCAACGTAGAAGGGGACATCACCCTGTCTTATCTGGCGTCCCTACCTGACGTGATGAAAGCCATTCCCGATGTGGAGGATGAGGAGGAAATCACTAAGGCCATTCTCATCCCAGTAGCGGAAGCGGCAGCTAATCTGGAGCAAATGCGAGCAGTGGAAGGTCAGAAGCTGGCCGAAGATTTGATTGCTAAGGGAGAAAACATCAAGAGTATTTTGGATAAAATTGCCCAGCGTGCGCCTCAGGTATCCATCGCTTACACGGAAAAATTACGGGAGCGGATTACAGAACTGATTGGGAACAGCGTCCAGGTGCCGGAAGACAGGATTTTGGTGGAGGCGGCTATTTTCGCCGATAAGTGTGCCATCGATGAGGAGATTACCAGACTCAATAGTCATCTGATACAGATGAAGGAAATCATCACCGCCAGCACCCAGCCTGACGGCAAGAAACTAGACTTTTTGGTGCAGGAAATGAATCGGGAAGCTAATACCATTGGTTCTAAAGCAAACGACATTACCATCACCGGCCACATGCTGGACATCAAGAGCGAAATTGAAAAGATTAGAGAACAGGTGCAAAACATTGAGTAATTCAGGCAATTTGAATCAGAATATGTTTTCCATGACCTCCGCCAAGTTACATATCCTAGCCATGGGTCTGATGCTCTGCGACCACATGTGGGCCACATTGCTACCGGCCCAGGAGTGGATGAACTGCGTTGGGCGAATTGCCTTTCCGATTTTTGCATTTATGGCGGTGGAAGGATATTTTCACACCCATGACCTTAGGCGTTACATACTGCGGCTTCTTATCTGCGCCGTGGTTTCAGAGATTCCCTTTAACATGATGACGGGAGAAAACCTACTCTATCCGTATCATCAAAATATCCTGTGGACCCTGCTCCTTGGGCTGTTGCTCATCGCCGCGGCAGAAAAGGCCAGAACGCGCGGACGCATCGCCTGGCTTGCAGTCTCTGGCGCTGCCGTTCTTTTGGGATATGTGATAGGGTACCTTACCATGGTGGATTACTATGGCGAAGGAATTTTGACCATACTGGTGTTCTATTTTTTCAGAGAGCGGAACTGGCAATGTCTTTTATGGCAGATTTTGTGTCTCTATATACTCCATGTAGAACTTTTGGGCGGCTATTGTTATGAGTTCGTTCTATTTGGTCATGAGTTTACACTGGTGCAGCAGGGATTGGCGCTGCTGGCCTTGATTCCCATTTGGCTTTATCGTGGAGAGCAGGGCTATCATAATAAAGGATTTCAGCTGTTTTGCTACGCCTTCTATCCGCTGCACATTACCATCCTGGTGATCCTGCGGGGAATTTTGCTGGCATAATGGAGGTCCCTGCCTATTAACAGTGACAGGAATGAGGGCAAAAAACAGGGCTGCCAGTTTTGAAATATTCTGATAAATGGGGAATTGAGAGGAGTTTTTTATGAAAAGGAAATGGTTTATTTTATGTTTCATAGTGATATTTATGGCTGCAATTCTTTGTTATAATGGCATTCAAAAGACATATACATTCACACTTGCAGAAAACCACGGAACAACAATAAAGGCAGAGCAAATACAGCCGCTGTTTGGGACTGTAAAAGTAAGTGGCGATTGTGATACAGACGTAGTGTTTACTGATACTGAGACAGGGGAAAGATATACGATAGGTTATATTACATCTGGCCTATCAGAAAAGATAAAGCTGGAGAAAGACAGATGGTATACAGTGGAAGGAGGAGGAAATCTTACGATAGGTCCAGTGAATATTAGAATTGGATAAAGAGACAAAAAAAAGAATGTATAAACATTGTCCAAAATACGGGTTTAAGTCGGATGTGTCAACATCCCTCCCTGAATAGTCGTGGCCTTTGATCATTAGCGTCAACGCTAGAATAAACAGCACGATGCCAAGTTATGATTTCAATTTATCATACAATTACCCAGTATGACATGAATAGGTAGAGATAAAAGGGGACCCAAAAACTTGCCCCTTGCAAAATGTTCCAAAAAGTGATACAATATAAATTCCAAACATGCCTTCCCATAGGGGCGGGCGAGATGATGCAGGAGTTTAGAATGAATCCAGAAGATAAACACGCAGGCAAACTATTCATACTGTCTGGTCCGTCGGGGGCAGGAAAAGGCACCATCTGCAAGGAGCTGCTTGCTCAGACCCAGGTGGAGCTTTCCATTTCCATGACCACAAGAAATCCGAGAGTCGGAGAGACCGACGGTGTCAGTTACTATTTTGCAACTAAGGAGGAATTTCTACGCAAAATAGATGCAGGCGGCTTTTTAGAGTATGCGGAGGTTTACGGCAACTATTACGGCACGCCCAAAGAGCCGGTTATCGAAAAGCTGGCGGCAGGCATCGACGTGATTCTGGAAATCGATATGCAGGGTGCGCTGAAAGTGAAAGAAAATTATCCTGACGGCGTGTTCATCTTTATTCTGCCTCCATCCATGGCAGAACTTAGAAAGCGGCTAACCGGTCGGGGAACCGAAACGGCGGAGGCCATTGAGATGCGTCTTGGGGAAACCTTGAAGGAGCTTTCCTACATCGATAAGTACGACTATTGTGTTGTAAATGGAAAGTTGGAAGAAGCGGTTGCCAGGGTGAAAGCCATCACCATCGCGGAACATTCCAAGGTGACCTTTACTGCAGAGGAACTGATCTCTAAATATAAGGAGGAAGTATAATGTTATATCCATCGATTAATGAAATTAGAAAGAAAGCGGACAGCAGATACACCATCGTAATCCTAGCTGCCAAGAGAGCCAGAGACATCATCGACGGCAAGCCGATTCTTACGGCTGCAGGCATTGATAAACCGGTTTCCATCGCGGCAAACGAGATTGCAGAAGACTTGATTACCTATACTAGAGATGCAAACTAATAAACTACAAAGGAATGAAATAAAAACTGCCACGGACTAGCGAGAAATCGCCAGAGGGCAGTTTTTTTCTAAGGACGTCAGAGAGCGTCAGCCCAGTATGGAGAAAGGAGTAGAGCCATCATGAGAATTGCACAGATGCAGACCAGGGTTTACCAGTATAAAGAACAGAATTTAACAGAGCTGGAAAAGAATCTTGAAAAAATCAGCGGTCAGGGCGTGGATTTGGTATGCTTGGGAGAGATGTTTTGCTGTCCCTACGAAACGCCGAATTTCCCCGTTTACGGGGAGCCTGAAGGCGGGGAAATCTGGCAGCGACTCAGTGAGTCGGCACGTAGATATGGAATTTATCTATCGGCAGGCTCTGTGCCAGAGACCACAGAAGACGGCAAAGTTTATAACACAGCCTATGTTTTTGATCGACAGGGAAAGCAAATCGGCAAGCACAGAAAGGTGCATCTCTTCGATATTGATGTAAAGGGCGGTCAGCGTTTTAAAGAATCGGATACCCTAACAGCGGGAGACTGGTGTACTGTGTTTGATACAGAGTTTGGAAAGATAGGACTGTGTATCTGCTTTGATTTTCGTTTTCCGGAACTGGCAAGGCTCATGGTATTAGAAGGGGCCAAGTTGATTTTGATACCGGCCGCATTTAACCTGACCACCGGACCGGCCCATTGGGAGGTTATGTTCCGGGGGCGGGCTGTAGACAACCAGTGCTTCGTAGCGGGAACTTCTCCGGCGCGGGATATGGAGGCGTCCTACCATGCATGGGGACATACCCTTCTGGTTTCTCCATGGGGCGACGTGATTGAAGAGATGGACGAGCAGGAAGGTATCATTATCAACGATATTGACCTGGAAGAGACGGAAAGAATCAGAAATCAGCTTCCGCTCTTGTCAGCTAGACGGCGGGATTTGTACCAGTTGATAAAGTTGTAGAGCAGCAGAATGGAGGACTTTATGACAGAACAAGGAAAGAAAACCATGACATATTCCTGTGTGGATTGTCATGTGCAAAATTGTGATAACAAAGAGGCCGAACGGGGCAGTTATCCCAAATACTGCGTTACGCCGCAGATGACGGAACAGGAGAGGGAGAAACTCCAACAGATTTATGGTGAAGAGGAGAATCAGCGCATCATGAAGGCAGCGGCCCAGGTGGAAAGCGAAGGCTATCGCATGTGGACGCGGGTGCAGGAGATTGTGGAATTTGCAAAGAAATTAGGCGCAAAGAAAATCGGCATCGCTACCTGTGTGGGTCTTATCAACGAAAGCAGAATTTTCGCTGAAATCCTTCGTAAACATGGATTTGAAGTTTACAGTATCGCCTGTAAAGCCGGCGCCATAGAAAAGGTTTCCGTGGGAATTCCCAAAGAATGTGAATCAGCAGGCGTTGTAATGTGCAATCCCATTTTTCAAGCGCAGATTCTCAATGAAGAGGAGACCGACCTGAATGTGGTCATGGGCCTGTGTGTGGGTCATGACAGCCTTTTTTACCGGTATGCCAAAGCGCCGGTCACTACTCTGATTACGAAAGACAGGGTTCTTGGACATAATCCAGCGGCAGCTCTGTATACTGCCAAAACCTATTATGCTGATTTATAGGTTTTGACCGCCGGCGATTTCTCCATACGGCGAATCGGAATTTGAGGAGGCGCGTTCCATTGAAAATCGAAAATAACATAGTAAAGCATTATTTGAAAAACGTATATTTCATTACGGGCACAGCATATGCGGGAAAGTCGACAATGGTGAAAATGCTTGCCGACCGATACGGGATGCTTTTTTGCGGAGAAAATTATCATACCGTAGTATCAGATGTTGTTGCAACCCCTGATTTACAGCCCGCTCTTTGCTATAGGAAAAATCTTACCGATTGGAAAGATTTTGTCACCCGACCACCGGAAGAGTATGAACGCTGGATCTATAACTCGGGCAAAGAAGGCGCAGGGTTTGAAGTTGCCCAACTTATTTCAATAGCAAGGGATAAAAAGGTAATTGTAGATACCAATATTCCTGTCGATGTATTAAAGGAGATTTCTGAATACAATCATGTGGCCGTTATGCTCTCGCCCCAGTCCATGAGTGTGGAGCGTTTTTTCGACCGAAGCGATCCCGAAAAACAATTTATCCTCAGCGTGATTGACAGTTGCGATGATCCCGAAGCGGTTATGGATAATTATAAACGGGGCCTTGCGCTTATCAACAGCCAAAACCACTATGACGAATTGGCTAACAGTGGTTTTTTCACAATTGTGCGTGAAGATAATGAGATAGATACAAGAGAAGAGGTGTGTCATAAAATTGCAAAGCATTTCGGATTGATTTAACAACTTCCCATTTATCAACACGAAAGAAAAAAGTAAATGCTATTGCCCGAATGGGGAGAATCTGCACTTGACACTAATCAGAATCTATGGTAACATAAATCGTTGAAATAATACCTTTTGCTAAGTTTCCCGAGACTCCGACGGACTTCCTGGCAAATGGTGAATGAAGAAAAGGAGACAAGAACTATGATTACAAAGGAAATGAAACAGCAGATCATCAAGGACTATCAGTTGAAAGAAGGAGACACCGGTTCTCCAGAAGTACAGGTTGCGATTCTGACTTACAGAATTAACGACCTGAACGAACATCTGAAAATCCACAAGAAGGATCATCATTCCAGAAGAGGCCTTTTGAAAATGGTAGGTCAGAGAAGAAACCTCCTTGCGTACCTGAAGGAAACGGATTTGGAGAGATACAGAACTCTAATCGCTCGTTTAGGACTGAGAAAGTAGGTTTTAGAATTTGCTACGAGGAATTTAAGCGGGGAACAAAACCCCGCTTTTATTGCATTTTTATTGCGCGATTGCATGAAAGAAAGAATTAACAGGAGGTAGTTGTTAATTATGTCAAGATTTGAAGATTACAGAGTATTTAAAACAGCAGTGGGAGGAAGGCTCCTGCAGTTGGAAATTGGTAAGGTTTGCGAACAGGCAAACGGTCAGGTTATGGTAAAGTACGGAGATACTGTGGTCAATGTGACTGCATGTGCGTCCGAACAGCCAAAGCCAGACATTGATTTTTTTCCATTGAGTGTGGATTTTGAAGAAAGAATGTATGCGGCTGGTAAGATTCCAGGCGGTTTTATCAAGAGAGAGGGTAGACCCAGCGAACACGCTATTTTGACTTCTCGTCTCATTGATAGACCGATTCGTCCGTTATTCCCAAAGGGTTACTACAATGATGTAGTGGTGGTTGCCACCGTTATGTGCGTGGACCCAGATTGTTCCCCAGAGGTATGCGGTATGATCGGTTCCTCTGTGGCGCTGGCTTGCTCCGACATTCCATGGGACGGCCCAACCGGTTCTGTGGTAGTGGGAAGAGTAGACGGTAATTTTGTCATCAATCCGACTTTAGAGCAGAGAGAACGTTCCGACATGCACATGACCGTTTCCGGAACCAAGGAAGCGATTATGATGGTAGAGGCAGGCGCTAAAGAAGTGCCTGAAATGGAAATGCTGGAAGGCATCCTGTTTGCCCACGAAGAGATTAAAAAGATTGTTGCCTTCATTGAAGAAGTGGTGGCAGAAGTGGGTAAGCCTAAGAAAGAAGTGGAGTTATACAAGGTACCAGAGGATATCGACCAGGTAGTAAGAGAGTATGCTACCGGAAAAATGCGCGAAGCCATCCAGACAGCGGACAAGCTGGAAAGACTGGAAAACATGGATAAGGTGGAAGTGGAGACCAAGGAATACTTTGCAGAAATCTATCCTGACAATGGTAAGGACATCGGTTCCGTACTGTATAACATCACCAAGGAACAGGTTCGTTCCATGATTTTGGATGAGGGCGTTCGTCCGGATAACCGGAAGCTAGATGAAATCAGACCGATCTGGTGCGAGACCGGCGTACTGCCGAGAACCCACGGAACAGGACTCTTTAAGAGAGGACAGACCCAGGTTATGTCTGTCTGCACTTTGGCTCCAGCCAGCGAGGCTCAGACCATCGACGGTATCACAGAAGATACCAGCAAGAGATATATGCATCACTATAATTTCCCAGGTTATTCCGTAGGAGAGGCTAAGACCTCCAGAAGTCCGGGCAGAAGAGAAATCGGCCACGGCGCCCTGGCAGAAAGAGCTTTGATTCCAGTGCTTCCTAGTTTGGAAGAGTTCCCGTATGCCATCAGAGTGGTATCCGAGGTACTATCCTCCAACGGTTCCACCTCCATGGGCTCCACCTGTGGTTCCTGCTTGGCATTGATGGATGCCGGCGTTCCGCTGAAAAGACCGGTTGCAGGTATTGCCATGGGTCTGATTGAAAGAGTCAAAGAGGACGGTTCCTCTGAATTCGCCATCCTGTCCGATATTCAGGGCATGGAAGACTTCTTAGGGGATATGGACTTTAAGGTAACCGGTACAGAAGTAGGCGTCACCGCCATTCAGATGGATATCAAGGTACACGGTTTATCCAGAGATATTCTTGAGAAAGCGTTAAGACAGGCCAAGGAAGGCAGAATGTATATTATGGATAAGATGCTGGAAGAAATTCCAGCGCCGCGAGTTGAAATGTCCAAGTATGCACCGAGAGCCATCACCATGAATATCGATCCGGATAAGGTAAGAATCGTCATCGGACCGGGAGGTAAGACCATCAATAGAATTGTAGATGAAACCGGCGTGAAGATCGACATTTCCGAGGATGTACCTGGTCTGATTAGCATTTACAGCGCTGATATGGCTGGCGCAGAGGCGGCTCGCCATGAGATTGAACTGCTGACCAAGGAAGTGGAAGTGGGCGAAATCTATGAGGGCAAGGTGACTAGAATCATGAACTTTGGCGCCTTCATCGAGATTTTACCAGGCAAAGAAGGTCTGCTTCATATCTCCAAGATGGCTAAGGAGAGAGTAGAGAAGGTAGAAGATGTGGTAAATATCGGCGATGTTGTGAAGGTAAAGGTGACTGAAATCGACAGCCAGAACAGAATCAACCTGTCCAGAAAAGAACTCTTGTAGAGGATTCGGCCATTCTATAAATTATATAATGAAGTAAAGTGTAAAGGAGTCTGAATGTCATGATACGTATAAATGCGTGTTCCATGGCGTCAGACTCTTTTTGAAAGAGTGTATTCAGTGAACCAGGAAAGGAAGTGACGCTTTGATCTTTGGACGCCATATCAATCAATATTACTGGAAATTTGCGCCCATGCTGCTGGTAGGACTCATAACCCTGGTGGTAGAAGACTATATTCAGCTGATTGTGCCCAGGCTGTATCAAATGGTCATCAATGGGATGAACAACGGTTTTGTAGAGATAGATGGACAGCAGCAGGTCTTTGACCTTACTTTTTTGCTGGACAAAATCTGTATGCCTATGGTGGGAATTATTCTTATCATCACCATCGGTCGATTTTTATGGCGGGCCATGTTTCTGGGTGCAGCCATCAAGGTGGAAGAGGGGCTTAGAAACGACATGTTTGACCATGCCCGCCATCTCAGCTGCCAGTATTATCAAAAAGAAAAAATTGGAAACCTGATGAGCCTCTTTACCAACGACTTGGACACCATTCAGGACTGTTTCGGTTGGGGCGTTATGATGTTTCTTGACGCTTTGTTTCTAGGAGTTTTAGCAATCTATAAGATGTGGAAAATGGATGGAATTCTCACTCTGCTTTCCATGATTCCCATGGGGCTGCTGCTGGCCAGCGCCACTGTGGTGGGAAGATATATGATGAAAAAGTGGGACGCCAGGCAGGAGGTATTTTCCAGACTGTCTGATTTTTCCCAGGAGAGTTTTACAGGCATTGCAGTCATTAAGGCTTTCGTCAAGGAAGCCAGAGAACTTTTGGCCTTCCGTAAACTGAATCAGGAAAATGAAAGGGCCAATTTAGAACATACCAGAGCGTCGGTATTGCTTCATATTCTGGTGACTTTGTTTGTGGAAAGCGTAGTCTGTATCATTTTAGGTTACGGTGGCTATCTGGTCTATCAAGGTCGCTTCAACGCCGGACAGTTGGTGGAATTCATCGGTTATTTCGATGCAACCATATGGCCCATTATGGCCATAGCAGAGCTCATCGATATGAGTTCCAGAGGCAGAGCTTCCCTTCTTCGTGTCAGTGAACTTTTGGATGCAGAGCAAAATGTGGTAGACCGGCCTGACGCCACCGCACTACAGAAACCGAAAGGAGAGATTCGTCTATCTCACCTGACCTTTACCTATCCCGATGAAAAGGATGCGGCGCTGCAGGACATTTCCTGTGTCATCCACCAGGGAGAGCAGGTGGGCCTGGTGGGGAAGACAGGCGCAGGGAAGACCACACTGGTGGATTTACTGCTAAAAACCTATATGGTGGAGGACGGTATGATTTTCCTGGATGGACAGGATGTGAACCAATTAACCACCGTATCGGTAAGAGATGCCTTTGCCTATGTGCCTCAGGATAATTTCCTTTTCTCCGATACCATTGGGAGAAACATTGCCTTTGGGGTTACGAAGCCTTCAGAGGAAAAGATTGAGACGGCAGCTAGGATGGCCGATGTGGATGAAAACATTCGGGCGTTTGCAGATGGGTATGACACCGTTTTGGGAGAGCGGGGTATCACCGTGTCCGGCGGGCAAAAGCAGAGGATATCCATTGCAAGGGCATTGATGAAGGAAGCGCCGATTCTCATTTTGGATGATTCGGTATCAGCTGTGGATACCAGAACAGAGCGGGTCATCTTAAACAACCTCCGTCAGCTTCGTGCAGGAAAGACTACCATACTCATTGCACATCGCATTTCTACCATAGAGAAGATGGACAAGATTTTGTTCATAGAGGAGGGAAGACTGACCGCTGTGGGAACCCATCAGGTCCTTCAAGAGACATGTCCGTCCTATAGGAAGATGGTGGAATTGCAAAAGTTGGAGGAAGAGAGGGAGCAGCCATGAGAACATATCTACCGATTTTATTGATGTGCAGTATCATCGCAGTCTTTACCTTGCTCTTTGTAGGGCTATACTTGCGTGATAAAAAGGAGACGGCAGCGGAAGAGACCAGACAGATGAAAGATGGAGAGATTATCGGGCGTCTTTTACGCTATGCCAGTCCGTATAAAAAGGAGTTTGCTACGGTTTTGGGGCTTTTGCTCTGTTCTATTGCCTATGACCTGGCAGCGCCTCTTTTAATCGGCCATATAGAGGAGACTGTAAAAGAAACCTTTTCTTTGTCCTATCTGTACGCCATGGTAGGCATCTATGCAGTGATACTGGTGGTCAGTATGGTTTGCACCTATTTACAGTCCATCATTTTGCAGAAAACGGGACAGAAAATCCTCTCGGCACTTCGAGAGGACATTTTTGTACATATCGAAGGTCTTTCCCATGGGCAGCTTGCAGCCATACCGGTGGGAAAGCTGGTGACCAGAGCCACCAACGATACGGAAGCCATCTCCTATATGTTTACCAATGTGCTGGCAACCCTGGTAAAAAATATTGTGATAGTGGTGGGCGTGCTGATTGCCATGTTGTGTTTAAACTATGCGCTGACCTTGATGGTAATGTGCTTTGTTCCTTTTGTGGTGCTGTTTACGGTGATCTTTCGCCGATTTTCCAGAAAGGCCCACCGTACCGTTAACGACGCTACCACTGATTTGAATACCTATCTTTCTGAAAACCTCTCCGGTATGAAACTGATTCAGATTTTCAATCGGGAGGATCAAAAGATGGAGGATTTCCTGGTGAAAAGCAAGGCATTGCAAAAGGCTCGGAGAAACAGGCTGTATGTTTTCGGTATCTTTCGCCCGATGATTCACATGCTGGAGTTTTGTGCAGTCATGTGTCTCTTTTATCTGGGAGCCAAAGGATATATGGAAAACATGACGATTCTTGGCCAGGCTATGACCAGCGGCATGGTGGTTACCTTTTATATGTACATTTCCAGGTTCTTTAATCCTATTCAGACCTTGGCGGAGCAGTACGACACGCTGCAGCGGTCCTTTGCCGCGGCAGAAAAGATTTTTACGGTGATGGATATGGCGCCGGAGGTGGTCAACGAAACGCTGGAGGCAGAGATAGAAGGGGAAATGGAGCCGGTGGAACTGACAGAACTTCGCGGCGAAATCGAATTTCAGGATGTATGGTTTGCCTATAAGCCGGGAGAATGGGTGCTGAAGGGCGTGTCCTTCCACGTTTATCCTGGACAGACGGTGGCCTTTGTGGGGGCCACGGGTTCGGGAAAATCTACCATACTTTCTCTGATTTGTCGCAACTACGATATCCAGCAGGGACGGATTTTAATCGACGGTATTGACATTCGGAAGATACGAATTGATTCTTTGCGCCGTCACTTCGGACAGATGCTCCAGGATGTATTCCTATTTTCCGGCACAGTAGGCAGTAATTTGACCTTGCGTGGGGATTTTACGGAAGAGGAGGTCTGGCAGGCTTGCCGGTATGTCAATGCAGATGGCTTTATCAAAAAACTGAAAAACGGACTGGATGAAGAGGTTCGGGAGCGAGGGAATAACTTTTCGGCAGGGCAGAGGCAGCTTCTTTCCTTTGCCAGAACAGTGCTCCATCGGCCGTCGGTCATGATTTTGGATGAAGCTACGGCAAACATCGATACAGAGACTGAAGCTCTTATACAGGATTCTCTGGAAAAAATGCGTTCCATTGGAACCATGCTTATCGTGGCCCATCGGTTATCTACCATCCAACATGCAGACAATATCATCGTGCTGTCTCAGGGAAGGATAATGGAGCAGGGAGACCATCAGGCTTTGCTCCAACAGAGGGGACGGTATTACCAGCTTTACATGACTCAATATACCAAGGCTCAGCTGGAAAATAGCTAGACGGTGGGGATTAAGGTTGTGTTAAGGTTACAGAAAATCTTACATTTTATTAGACACACAAGGAAAGAAACGATATACTATATATAGTAGGTAGATGAGATGGAAGGGAGATATTTGATTGCATAACAAATTCATGCTGAATGAGAAAATCAACGAAGCGCTGGTGTCTGTACTGCCCATTACAGGCATTGTGCTTCTGTTATGTTTTACCATTGCCCCCATACCTAGTAGTATGTTGGTATCTTTTGCGATTGGTGCAGTCATGCTGGTACTTGGCATGGCTTTTTTTACATTAGGAGCTGATACAGCCATGACGCCCATTGGCAACAAGGTGGGTGCATATATGACCAAGTCCCGTAAGCTTTGGGTCATTCTCTTTGTCAGTTTTGTTTTGGGCGTGATGATTACGGTATCGGAACCGGATTTGCAGGTTTTAGCCAATCAAGTACCCACCATTCCCAATGGGGTGCTGATTATGGCCGTGGCTTTGGGGGTCGGAATTTTTCTGGTTATGGCTATGGTGCGTATTTTAATTGGAATCAGTTTGTCTTATCTTCTCATTGGATTTTATGGGATTGTATTCATCCTGGCAACCATGGTACCTAAGGATTTTTGGGCAGTGGCTTTTGATTCAGGTGGTGTGACCACTGGACCTATGACAGTGCCCTTTATCATGGCCCTTGGTGTAGGCGTTTCCTCCATTCGAAGCGACAGACATGCAGGTAACGATAGCTTTGGTCTAGTTGCCTTGTGCTCTATTGGGCCGGTGCTTGCGGTTTTGATTTTGGGTCTTATGTATCCTGCCAAAGGAACCTATGTACCGGTGGAGATTCCCCAGGTAGACGATTCCAGAGGGCTGGGGTTTCTTTTTATTCACGGTTTACCTGAATATATGAAAGAGGTTGCGGTGGCGCTCCTGCCCATTGTCGCTTTCTTTTTTCTGTTCAATGCCTTTGTGATTAAATTGGAAAAAAAGCCGCTGCGGCGCATTGGCTTCGGTCTGGGGTATACCTATATCGGTCTTGTGTTGTTTCTAACCGGCGTCAATGTGGGATTCATGCCGGTAGGCAATTATATCGGAAAAATCATCGGCGGCCTTAGCTATAACTGGATTTTGATTCCTATCGCTATGATCATCGGTTATTTCATTGTGGCGGCGGAGCCGGCAGTTCATGTTTTGAATAAACAAGTGGAAGAAATGACAGCAGGCTCTATTCCGGAAAGAGCTATGCATTTGAGCCTTTCCATAGGTGTGGCCATATCTCTAGCTTTGGCCATGATAAGGGTACTTACAGGGGTTTCTATTATGTATATGTTGATTCCAGGGTATTTGGTGGCTTTGGCGCTTACGATTTTTGCGCCCAAAATATTTACCTCCATTGCCTTTGATTCTGGCGGTGTAGCGTCTGGTCCTATGACGGCCACATTTTTGTTGCCTTTCGCCATGGGTGCATGTGAGGCTATCGGCGGATTGGAGCGAATCGTAACCGATGCCTTCGGTGTAGTGGCCATGGTAGCCATGATGCCACTGATTATCATTCAGATATTGGGTGTGGTCTATCGGTTCAGAAGTAGAAGGGAAGAAGAGATACGGCAGCGGATTCAGGCACGAATCGATGTCTATACAGATGAGGATATTATTGAATTATAGGAGGCAGCCATGGAAAGTTTATATCTGGTAACAGCGATTACCGACAGAGATAGAGCAGAGCAAGCCATTGAAATTTTTCGGGAAAACAATGTATTCACCACTGACATGGCCCTGGGAAGCGGAACGGCTTCTGCGGAGATTTTGGAATATCTTTATCTAACCCCTAGTGAGAAAGCCATCATCTTTGGTGTCATTACAGGAGCAGGATTAACGTCCCTTCTGAAAAGTTTTAAACGAAAGATGTATATCGACATACCTGGACATGGCATTGTTGTCACCACGCCTCTAAATAGTGTGGGCGGCAAGCGGAGCCTAGAATATATTATGGACGGCCAAACTTTGGATTTATTGGATCGAAAGGGTAGAGCGATAGAGAACGGAGAAAGGAAGGAAACCATGTCAATTCATACGGATTTTGAACTAATCTTTGTTATAGCCAACGAGGGCTATACAGATCTGATTATGGATGCTGCTCGTCAGGCGGGGGCGTCAGGGGGCACGGTGATAAAAGCAAAAGGAACCGGCGCAGAATATAGCGAGAAGTTTTTTGGCTTTTCCATTGCCACGGAAAAAGAGATCCATCTTTTGGTTACAACTACCCAGGAAAGAAATCATATTATGAAGGGGATTATGGAGAAAGCGGGCTTGGAGAGTAAGGCCCAATCCATGGTATTCTCTTTGCCAGTGACTAATGCCATCGGTCTTCGGATGTCGGACTAAAGGAATCGGTTGAACCGGTTTTGACGAAATTGAACCGGAAATGATGTGAAAATAATGTTAAGAATTTGTTAGAAACCAGTGAAATCAATGTGTCGTGTTTTGGCACGGCTCTTGCTGCTATAAATAGTGTATTCGTAATTATACTATTATAAGTAGGAGGTTGAATTATGTTTTCACAAATCGTTAGCACGCTGAACGGCATTTTGTGGTCAACGCCACTGCCAGTCATCTGCTTAGCTGGTGGATTGATTTTCACAATCTATCTAGGCGCACCGCAGATCAGACACATCAAAGAAGCGGTTAAGATGCTGTTTGGAAGTCAGGCTTCCGACACAGGTCTTTCTTCCTTCCAGGCTTTCTGTCTGGCAATCGCAGGACGTGTAGGAACCGGTAATATCGCTGGTGTTGCCACGGGTATCTGTTTCGGCGGCCCTGGCGCGCTGTTCTGGATGTGGATGGTAGCCATCTTTGGCGCTGGTACCACCTTTATCGAATGTACCATGGCTCAGCTGTATAAGGAAGTTGTAGACGGCGAGTATCGTGGTAATGCAGCATACTATTTCGGAAAGCGTTTTAACTTCAGAGCATTAGGTCTGATTTACGGCGTAATCTTTATCGCAGCAGAAGCTTTGACCCAGAACTGCTTACAGGCAAACGCTTGTGCACAGGCTTTACATAACAGCTTTGGCGTTCCTATTTGGTTAACCGCAGTTTTGATGGCGGCTTTAATCGGCTACATTACCTTTGGTGGTTCCAAGAGAATCGGACGTGTTGCAGAAATGATCGTTCCTGTTATGGCTGCTCTTTATATTATAGTAGCTCTGATTATCATCTTCATGAACATCTCTGCTATTCCAGCAGCTTTCGCACTGATCTTCAAGAGCGCCTTTGTTCCTGGTTCTGTATTCGGCGGCGCATTGGGAAGCGCAGTTATCTGGGGTACCAAGAGAGCGGTTTACTCCTCTGAAACCGGTATGTCTACGGCTACGCCGTCTGCTGGTTCTGCAGAAGTTTCCCATCCGGTTAAGCAGGGTCTGGTACAGACTTTCTCTATCTACATTGATACTCTGTTTGTATGTACTGCTACCGGTCTGATTATGATTATGACCAACGTATTTAACTGTGTAGGCGATGCAGGAGAGTTCCTGATCGAATGTCCAGAACTGGCTGGAAATGCATCTCCAGGCGCACCTTGGGCACAGGCTGCAATCGGCACTGTATTCTCATGGGGACCTGCATTCATCTCCATCGCACTTGTATTCTTCGCATTTACCACTTGTATGAATCAGATGTACAACTGTCAGTCCACTCTGACGTTCTTCTTCAAGGGTTCCACTCCGAAGTGGGCTTCCAATGCAATGGCTATCCTTTTCCTGATATTCGTAGTAATCGCAGGTATGATGGACAGTACCTCTGCATGGGACTTCGGTGATGTAGGTATCGGCTTAATCACTTGGTGTAATATGCTCTTCCTGTTCACCTGCATGGGCAAGGCAAAGGCGTTGCTGAAAGACTATCAGGAACAGAAGAAGGCTGGTAAGGATCCAATCTTTGACCCTGACAAGTTTAATTGGCCTGGTACAGAGACTTGGAGAGGTATCCGCGACAAATATCAGTCCGGACAATTAAAATAGTTAGAAACATATTTTAAAACATCTAAAAGCGTACTAAAAAATATAGAGCTGCCAATGAGCGGCTCTATGTTTTCAAAAGGAGGATATTCAGTTATGAAAATGAGTAAAAGCGCGCTGGCAATGCCGACTTCCGGTATCAGAGCAATGACCGTATTAGCAGCGAAATACGACAATGTATTAAGCTTCGGCCTTGGCGAGCCGGATTTTGCAACTCCACAGAACGTCATAGACGCTGCCTGTGATGCATTAAACCATGGCTATACCAAATATGTGGCAAATCAGGGAATTAAACCGCTTCTGAGTGCAATCGCCCAGAAGATGCGGGATTTCAACGGAATGGATTTTGTGACGGAGGATAATGTACATATTACCTTCGGCGCAGGACAGGCTTTGCTTTTGACCATGGCTACCATTTTAGACCCTGGTGATGAAGTTATCATTCCGACACCATGTTTCCCCAACTACTTTGGCTATGTACATATGATGGGAGGTACTTCTGTCATTGTAGAAACTCGTGAAGAAAATCAGTTCAGAGTGACTGCCGAAGACATCAAAGCAAAGATTACCCCAAAGACGAAAGCAATCCTGATTAACTCGCCGTGTAATCCGACCGGTGCAGTTTTGACGGAAGCAGATATAAGAGAAATCGCAAAGGTAGCGCTGGAGCATGACCTGATTGTGATTTCGGATGAACCGTATGAGGCTATTATTTATGATGGACAGAAGAGTTTCAGTATGGGTTCCATCCCAGAAATGAAGGACCATGTCATTACGGTTAACAGTTTTTCCAAGTCTTATGCCATGACTGGTTGGAGAATTGGTTATGTGGTTGCTCCAGTAGAGGTGAGAGAGAGAATGACTCTGCTTCAGGAAAGCATGGGTTCCAGCGTAACTGCAGCATGTCAGATGGCAGCAGCAGAGGCTCTTACCGGCCCGCAGGAATCGGTAGAGGAGATGAAGCGTCAGTATGAGCGCAGAAGAGATATTCTGGTGGAAGGGCTCAATCAGGTACAGGGCTTCTCATGCATTAAACCGGGCGGTGCATTCTATGCTTTTGCCAATGTAAAGAGTTTTGGTATTCCATCTCAGGAACTGGCTGTAAAAATTTTGGACCAGGTACAGGTACTGGCTACACCGGGCAGCGCATTCGGCGACGGCGGCGAAGGATTCCTCCGCTTCTCCTATGCGTCCAGCGAAGAGGCCATCAGAGAGGGAATTGAGCGTCTGAAGAAGATGTTTGGAGAGAAATAAAGGAGAGATAAGGTGAACGTATTTATATATAATCTGAGAGAATTCGATGAGAAATATTTCTTTGACGATTTAGCCAAGGAATACGGCTTTTCCTATACTGGCTATGAAGGATATCAGAGTGTGGAAAATATCCCTATGGTAAAGGGACACGAGGCTGTATCTATTCTGGCCTCTGAATGTACTGACGAAATGCTAGATGCTTTCGCTGCAAATGGTGTAAAATACCTGCTGACCAGAAGTATCGGTACCGACCATATCAATCTGAAGAAGTGTAAGGAACTGGGCATCCGCGTAGGCCGCTCCCAGTATGCACCGGACAGCGTGGCCAACTATACTATCATGCTCATGCTCATGGTTTGCAGACGGTTTGCACATATCATGAAACGGGTTGAGGTACAGGACTATTCATTTAAAGGTAAAATCGGTAAAGAGATCTCCAACTGCACGGTAGGCGTTGTCGGAACCGGTAGAATCGGCAAAACTGTCATCGATCATCTGAGCGGTTTTGGATGCAAGATTTTGGCCTATGATCTATACCCTAATCCGGCAGTAGCAGAAAAGGCAGAGTATGTAGATATCGATACGATTATCACTCAGTCTGACATCATTACCTTCCACGCTCCGGCCACAGCAGATAACTATCATCTCATTGACCATGCCGCCATCGAAAAGATGAAGGATGGCGTGATGATTATCAATGCAGCGAGAGGTACCCTTGTGGACAGCGATGCTCTGATCGATGGTATTGAGTCTGGTAAGATCGGCGGCGCTGCACTGGATGTACTTGAAGATGAGGCAGGTCTTTACTTCCTCAATCGCTCTGGCGATGTGCTGGCAAACCGTCAGATGGCCATCTTAAAGAGCTTCCCGAATGTGATTCTTTCACCACATACAGCTTTCTATACAGAGGATGCAGTGTCTGAAATGTGCCGCTGCGTATTTGAATCTGTAAGAGCATTTGAAGCAGGGGAAGAGAATCCGCTGGAAGCAAAAGCATAGAGTATATGGTATATAAAATATATTGGTAATACCATTGGGGTGTTTTCTTCTGTATGGAGACACCCCATTGAACATGGGAGGAAGATAGAATGTCGATTGTATCCATTCAAAGAACAAAAAGCGATGAGTATGCTGGAATTAAGGCAGCTGTGGATAAGGTCATCGAGCAGATTGGCGGCCTTGATGATATTATTTCAGAGGGCGCCAAGGTAGTGATTAAGCCCAATCTAGTGGCAAAACCGGCTTCCAGGCTGTCTGGAGCTGTTACCAGATGGGAGGTCTGTTTGGCAGTCTGCGAGGCAGTAAAGGCGGCAGGCGGTATTCCGATTATCGCAGAGTCTTCTGCAGCAGGGGCTGATACAGAAGCGGTGATTCAGATGTGTGAATATCAAAAGTTAAGAGACATGGGAATTCCGGTACTTGACTTAAAGAAGGAGCCTGCTTGCGATATTCAGGTAAACAATGGAACAAAAATTGATCGCCTCAAATCCTGGGAAGTGATTCGGGATGCTGATGCAATCATTACGGTTCCGGTGATGAAAACCCATGACCAGACGGAAATTACTCTGGGTATGAAAAATTGCAAAGGCCTGATTACCGATGTGCAGAAAAAGAATTTCCATTCCATCGGTGTAGTGGAATCGGTTTGCGACCTGGTGGAAACCATTAAACCGGTTTTGGAAATCGTAGACGGAACTTATGGTCAGCAAGGTCTTGGCCCAATCTTTGGCGAGACAAAGCAGATGAACTTAATTCTGGGTTCCAAGGACTTAGTTGCCTGTGAGACAGTAACTGGCCTGATTATGGGATATGACCCAGAAAAGGTTATGATTACCGCTACGGCAGCAGCTCGGGGCCTGGGTGAGATGGATATAGAAAAGATTCAGGTGGTGGGCGAGACGATTGAAGCAGTCAGAAGTCCGTTTAAACGGCCTGGCGAGGTGGAAATCGAGGGTCTGCCTGAGTCCTTCCATTTGATATTTGACGCTCAGGCTTGTACTGGATGCCATAATACGGTCATCAGTTCTCTGATGGACATGAAAGCACAGGATTTGCTAGGCTATTTGGAAGGCATGAATGTGGTGGTCGGTCCATGTACAAAAGACCAGCTGCCAGAGGACGCTACTGGAGATAATACGGTCTGCGTAGGAATCTGTGCGAAGAAGCTGGCGGAGGAGATAGGCGCAAGGTGCGCCATTGGATGCCCGCCGGGTAACGTAGATACGGTGAAAGCCATTTTAGGTGATCGAAGAGAATACGGAGTCAGATACTAGCTGAATATTGGGTAATTATCATAGTATATCGTTCCTGTATCATAGAAAAGAGCAGCCCTGTGATGTATGGCTGCTCTTTTTTTGCCTATTCTTTAGCTGTTAGATGGTACTTGGTAATCTTACGCATGATGGTGGACTGACTCACATCTAAAAGTTGAGCTGCCACGCGGGTGTTACCGCCTAGCAGAAGGGCTCTCTGTACCAAGGTTTTTTCTACCGTATCGACAGCATCTTCCAGGCGGGGAATACCGTTTATAGTGATGTCAGAAACCGCTGATTCTGAAGAAAACATATCAGTATCTGCAATATCTAACATGGTCAGCTTGGTGCTGGTACTGAGGAGAACCAACCGTTCGATGATGTTTTTTAGTTCTCTGATATTACCGGGCCAGGCATAACTTTTAAATGCTTCCAGAAGTTCTTCACTGACGATTTTGCTGTTTTGATATTTGGTGTTAAAATAGTGGGTAAAATGACTGACCAGCAGTGGGATATCCTCTTGACGATCTTTCAGGTCAGGAAGATGAAGGGAAGCTACATTTAACCGATAGTAAAGGTCGCTTCGGAAGGTCCCTTGCTGGATCATTTCCCGAAGGTTTTTATTGGTAGCTGCAATGATTCGTACATCTACTCGAATGGGCGTGTTACCTCCTACCTTGTAAAATTCACCTGTCTCCAGAACACGGAGCAGTTTAGCCTGAGATTCCAGAGGCATATCGCCGATTTCATCCAGCAGAAGGGTGCCGCCGTTGCTGGTTTCAAAGAAACCTTTTTTGCCTCTGTTGAGGGCGCCGGTAAAGGAGCCGGCATCATAGCCAAATAATTCAGATTCCAGTAGGTTTGGCGGCAGTGCGCTGCAGTTAATCTTCACAAAGGGACCGGTATTTCTACGACTGGTGGCATGTATCAGGGATGCAAATACCTCTTTACCGCAGCCAGAGGAACCCAGCAGCAGGCAAGGTACGTTATAGGAAGAAAGTTTAATGGCATCCTGCATGCACTTTTTCATCATAGGGCTTTCGGCGATGATTTCCAAATAGGTGGGAGATTCCCATGTTCCATCCTTCATCTTGGTAGAGACATCCTGCTTCATGGTAAGAATATGAGAGGATTGGATGGAGGTATGGTTCAGGGGTGATACTAAAAACAATACCAGATTATAATCTCCATTGCTCAAATAGAGGGGAACGCCAGTCGTAATGATATCTCGTCCAGAGGTAAGATGCTGGAAGGTGGTTAAATCCATATTGTTTTTCATCACCGTGGGCGTCACTACAGGTTCAAAATAGTCCATATCAGAGGCCAAACCTGCATCGAAAAAATCGTTGGGAGAGAAACCGCTGACCTCTAAATAGCGATAATTAAAGTATAGGGGGTCGCCATTAGCCTTATTGATATATAGAGGATCATCATAATCCTTTAATACATTTTCAAATTCACCGCTGTCAACTGGATATTTTCCTAGCTGATGGAGTAAGTCTGCAAAGTAAAACTGATTTTGCAACAGGATGATATGGGTAATGTTAGGGGGCGTAGAGCCATGGGAAGAAATCCCTATTTTTTGTCGAGGGGGGGTGGAAACGGGAATAATCTTCAAACTATAACTGCTATCTGCAAGCACCACAGTGGAGGTGATGATGGCGGTATGAAATTGTAAATTGAGAATATGATTGATAAGCGTGTTAGCATCAATGTGATTTAAAAAAAGCTGTGCATCTTCATCGCAGGGGAGTAGATGGTTATCGCTGTCAACGAGGAAATAATAATGAATTCGTTTTTTTAACTGTTTGGATATATGCATATGGTCTTTCATAACGCGGTACATCTCCTTTTCTAAGCCACAGGTACCATTGTAAACTAAGGACAACGATACTGCATATATTTTACCTGTTTGATCTAATGCGGTCAATGGTTTTACTCATGTTATTTTGTGTAAATTGATATCTTGTCAGTTTATATGATGTAGTGTAAAATAATAGTTATTATAGTATGCTAAATTG
>JAAWDM010000054.1 GCA_022793795.1 Bacillota bacterium | reverse complement strand
TCCATGAAGCGGTCAAAAGTGAGGACGGAAGCCGGGAACAGGAAGTGGAAATCTTCTACCGCTTTATCGGCAAAATCGAATGACACATCTTGAGATACCCAACAATATCTTTAACTAAGGGAAACGGGACAGACCATGCCGGATATTTTATTGCTGCCGCAGCTTGCAGCCTTCTTTCATGTGACCATAGACGACCTGCTGGGTTATGAGGCCCAGCTCTCGAAAGAGCAGATCAGACGGCGCTATATAGAACTGTGCCAGGATTTTGCCCAGAAGGTTGCCTTGCAGGAGCCTTTAGAAGAGGTATGGGAAAAGGTGGACGATTTGGCTCGCCGATATTATTCCTGTCATCCCCTTTTGATACAGCTATGCGTGTTGTATTTAAATCACATACCCCTTGAGTCGACCAAGGAGGAACGGGTGAAGCGGCTGACTAGGGGACAAAAGCTGTGCCAGCGGATTTTGCAGGAGTGCAGAGACGTGGAGATATGCGGCGATGCAGTGACCATAAAGGCCATGATGAGCTTACAGTTGGGAGAGGCCCAGGAGGTCATCGAAGCGCTGGAACCTGTTGCCGATTTGCGCCATATCTCAAGACAAAACGGGGATCTGCTCATACAGGCCTACCAAATGGCAGGCCAGGAGGAGAAGGCGGCAGACTATTGCCAGATAAAGCAGTATATCGACTTGCTCGATCTAATTGGAGATACCATACAGTTGCTTGCTGTCTATAAGGGGGATTTGGACCGATGTGAAAAAATGATGGGGCGGACCCAAGGGGTGATGGAACTATATAGGTTAGAGAGACTTCATCCTAATATTTCAGCTCAGTATTACTGTCAGGCTGCTTTGGTGTATGGGTTTCATCGAAAAGAGCAAGAGACATTGCAGGCGATGACTGACTTCAAAAGGTGTGTGGAGATTTTGTTTGAGGAGGGGGAGATCAAACTTCATGGAGACGATTACTTTGATAGGCTGGATCAGTGGTTTGAGACATTACCCCTTGGCAATATGGCGCCCCGCCATAGCAGACTCGCCAGACAGAGCGCTTTGCAGTTTCTTTCCCATCCGGATTTTTCCTTTATTAAGGATAGGCCGGAGTTTCAGAAGATTTGTATGGAGTTAGCTGAAGGAGGTGAGAAGTATGCCTGATATGAAGGAAATGGCGCCCTTTCTGATTCCGCTGATCGTGATTCAGTTTGGACTTTTGTTTTTTACGATTCGCCATATTTTGACCCATGAAACATATAAGCGGGGGAGCCGAGGGCTGTGGCTCGCCGTGTCCATCATAGGCATGGAATTTATCGGGCCGATTTTGTATTTTATCTTTGGGAAAGAGGAGGACTGATATGGAAGTATTGACACTTTCCCACGTAGCTAAGAGCTTCGGCAGCAGACAAATTCTAAGGGATGTCAGTTTTTCTGTGGCGGAAAACACTGTGTTTGGGTTTGTGGGTCAAAACGGCGCGGGGAAAACTACCACCATGAAGCTGATTTTAGGGCTTCTGACCTGCGAGAGGGGAGAAATCACGGTAGGAGGACAGTCGGTGCAATATGGAAATGGTAAGACCAACCGGTTGATAGGCTATTTACCCGATGTGCCGGAATTCTACGGGTTTATGACCCCTATGGAATATTTGATGTTTTGCGGGGATGTCTCTGGTATGGATAAAAGGGAGACTGACAGAAGGAGCCATGAATTGTTGGAATTGGTGGGTCTGGCGGGTTTAGGAAAGGAAAAACGGCGGGTGAAAGGGTTTTCCCGTGGAATGAAGCAGCGTCTTGGCGTCGCTCAGGCTCTGCTCCATAGGCCCAAGCTGTTGATTTGCGATGAGCCCACCTCTGCGTTGGACCCAGCAGGGAGAAGGGAACTATTGGACCTTTTGGTAGCAGTGAAGGAAGAAACAACCGTAGTGTTTTCGACCCACATTCTTTCCGATGTGGAACATATTTGCGATGAGGTGGCATTACTGCATGAAGGGGTGATTGCTTTGCAGGGCAGCCTTGCAGAAGTAAAGAAACTTGGCGGCCATCCGGCCATGGAATTGGAACTGGAGCGGAAGGAGGATGGGAAACTCCTTGAGACTATGTTTCCGTGTTTAGAGAACCAGGGACGGAAGCTGCTGCTGAAGGATGGAGACAGATTGCCGGAGATTTTGGCTGTCATTGGAGAACGGCGGATTCCTTTTTTGCGTATGGAACGGCAGGAGACCAATTTGGAGGATTTATTCCTGGAGGTGATTGGAAGATGAAAGGGTTTATGAAAAAGGAATGGTTAGAATTGGTCAGGACGGGACGACTATGGGTGTTACTGCTGGTCTTTGTCTTTGTGGGTATTATGAATCCGGCTCTGGCCAAGCTGACGCCATGGATGATGGAACTAATGTCAGACCAGCTTGTTGGTATGGGCTTGACGACTGGTCAGGTCAGCATAAACGCCATGGATTCGTGGACGCAGTTTTATAAAAATATGCCCTTGGCGCTGATTGCCTTTCTTTTGATGTGGAGCGGCAGCTTTACCGGGGAGTATGAAAAGGGCACCCTAATCTGCGTCATAACCAGAGGCCTATCTCGGAGTAAAATATTGGCGGCCAAGGTTGTGGTGATGGCGGTCTGCTGGACGGCTTTGTATGGGCTCTGCTATGGGATTACCTATGGGTATAACAGCTGGTTTTGGGATAATGGTGTGGCTTGCCATCTGCTCTTTGGGGCGGTCTGTTACTGGCTTTTCGGCCTGTGGACTGTGGGGCTTTTGGCGCTGTTTTCCGTTTTCTCTAAAAACAGTATACAGGTTGCCCTGGGAGTGGGCAGCGTCGCTTTGGCTGTTTATGGCCTCAGTTTCTTTCCTGCATTAGGCGGAGTTTTGCCGGTACGGCTGACAGCGGGAATGGAGTTGCTCCGGGGAGCCTGGGGATTGGAGGCGTATTACATGTCTTTGGCAGTTACCTGCCTGCTGTTTACTGGTTGCTTGCTGCTGGCAATTCCCTGCTTTCAGCGAAAGCAGCTATGAGGTACTTGGCGCAGCTTTTTTTATATGCTATACTAAAGGAAATGTAGAAAGAGAAATTCTCATACATTGGAGTTTTTTGGTAAGAGATATCGAACAGGTCGCAAAAAATTCTCATATATCATGGGAATTTTACCACAATGTATGGAACATACGGCAGGAGGATATAGGTTTCGACAGTGAAAATCCATATAATGGGGACGGAGCCATTAAAAATATGAGAATTTTTCTTTGGTATGTTCGATACTTCTACCCTAAATTTACGAGTTATGTGAGAAATTCAACTGTGACCTTCGATATGTCCTCTATAAAAATGGCCTTTGTATGAGAAATTGCAGGAAGTCTGTTGCTGCGTTCTGGGAATTTTAATCTGTTTTTAATCTTTTTCATATTACAGATTCATTTTGGGTGTGTAAGATAAGAGATACAAAAGAGGAATGAACCATAATATAAAAAGGAAAGACAGAAAGGAAATAGAAAGATGGATCAGTTAGAAAAAGTTGAAAAAATCAGAGAGAAAACAGGTGTAACTTATGATGAGGCCAAACGTGCCCTTGAGGCAGCCGACGGCGATGTACTGGACGCTTTAGTATATCTGGAAAATCAGGGAAAGATTAAAAAGCCAGAGGTTTCCGTATATACGACGAAGGTTGAATCCGATTCTTCAGCAGCCTTTAAAAAGGCTGCTGAATCTTATGAAGAATCTACCAAGACCACCAAAGGCGGTCAGATGAAAAAATTCTTCAAGTGGTGCGGAACTTTGATTCAAAAGGGTTGTGAGAATTTCTTCATCGTTTCCAGACATGGGGAGGATATGATTACAGCGCCGGTGCTGCTTTTGGTTGTGCTGTTGCTCTTCGCCTTCTGGGCGGTGGTTCCGCTGATGGTGGTGGGATTGTTCTTTGACTTCCATTACCGGTTTCAGGGCAATATCACCAAGGCCGTGGATGTGAATATGGCCTGCGATAAGGCGGCAGAAGCGGCAGAAAATATCAAACAGGAATTTCATCACGAATAGAGCACAAGCTGATAGGGCGGCGGAGAACATCTTCGCCGCCATTGGTCGTTAAGGGAGTTATAAAATGGAAAAAAAGATTTTGCTCATAGAAGACGAAGAAAAGATCGCCAGATTTGTGGAGTTGGAGCTGGTACATGAAGGATACCAGGTGGTCAAGGCTTTCAATGGCAGAGAGGGATTGGAACTAGCCTTAAGAGGTGGTTTCGATCTGGTACTGCTGGATATCATGCTGCCAGAACTCAATGGGCTGGAGGTGCTGCGCCGTCTTAGAAAGGAATCGATGGTACCGGTTATTATGCTGACTGCCAGAGATGCGGTTATGGACAAGGTTTCGGGTTTGGATGCAGGAGCCGACGACTATATCACCAAGCCTTTTGCCATAGAAGAACTTTTGGCTAGAATTCGGGTGGCTTTTAAGAAGCAGGCGGGCGGAAGTCAGCAGACCCACCAGTTGACGGTTTGCGGATTGACCATGGATACAGATCGTCACGAGGTCACATATGGGGAGGAAATCATTGAGTTGACCAACAGAGAGTATGAATTGATCCATACCCTTATGAAACATAAGAACATCGTCATGGACAGAGAAAAGCTGATGAATACAGTCTGCGGATACAATTATGTGGGAGAGACCAATATCATCGACGTGTATGTGCGTCATATTCGAAGTAAAATAGACGACCGTTTCGGAATCAAGTTGATTCGCACGGTGAGAGGTGTGGGATATGTCATCAAAGACGAATAGGGAGCGTGTAGGCAGCAACCGGATGACCTCCATCGCGCGAAAGATCAATATGGAGTTTTGGCTGCGAGAGTTTTCCCATCTGCTGATTTTGGATATCACATTGATTCTGGTGGTGGCAGGGGCCTTTTTCTGGTGGAGAGAATCCATCGTGCCGGACAGCGTAGACGTGGTAGGACGCTATTTTGAGGATATGGGCCGCTATGAAACCTGGCACTATGTGGTGGAGGGCAGTAACGGTGTA
This sequence comes from Bacillota bacterium, assembly GCA_022793795.1. Classification (GTDB taxonomy): domain Bacteria; phylum Bacillota; class Clostridia; order Peptostreptococcales; family Anaerovoracaceae; genus RGIG7179. The sequence goes on along the minus strand of JAAWDM010000054.1, from coordinate 33,360 downwards.
AAATATGGGTATTTTATCAGCCGCTTCTTGGAACTGTGCAAGGTTCCTGCTGTGGTGGTACTTGTGGTGGAAGTCCTCATGGTTTTGGAAAATTTCTTTGGCGCCAGTACCGTACGAAGAAAGATGAAGCCACTTAATGAAATCGCCATTCAGGCAGAGAAATTAAGCAATCTTTCAGGTCAGATGAACATGAGCAGGGAGGAACGAAAGGTGGATCTTTCCACCATGGAAAAAGCCATCTCCAAGGTAGACCCAGATAAGCCTAATGCCAGAGTGACCACAGGAGATAAGGAACTCCAAAGTTTGGAAATCGCCATCAACAACCTGCTGGACCGGATGCGGGAAAGCTATCGGCAGCAGGAACGGTTTGTATCCGATGCCTCCCATGAGCTTAGGACGCCGATTGCAGTGATTCAGGGGTATGTCAATATGCTTGACCGGTGGGGCAAGGATGACGAACAGATTTTAAAGGAGTCTATTGAGGCTTTAAAGAATGAATCGGAGCATATGAAAAACCTGGTGGAACAACTGCTGTTTTTGGCTCGAGGCGACAGCGGCAGAAACACCTTAAATATGGATGAATTCAATTTAACGGAGATGGTGCAGGATGTGATGGAGGAATCGGCCATGATCGATGAAAAGCACGTCTATCGCTTTCTCTATGGAGGCGGCAGTGCGGAACAGATTATGGTCAAGGGGGATATGGCCATGCTCAAACAGGCCCTGCGGATTTTCGTGCAGAATGCTTCTAAATATTCCAATGAAGGGGATACGATTACCTTCCGTGCAGGGCTTGACGGCCAGGGCAGACCTTTCTACTCCGTACAGGATGAAGGAGCTGGTATGCAGTCCTCTGAAGTGGTTCATGTATTTGAACGGTTTTACCGTTCCGACAGCGCAAGAAACAGCGCCCAGGGCGGTACCGGACTGGGACTGGCCATTGCCAAGTGGATTGTGGATGCCCATGGAGGCGCCATCGAGATATTGTCCAGACCGGAATTCGGCAGTAGGATTACGGTGCGGTTATAGTTTCTCGCCAGATAGATGATGTCTTCCTGGTTGGTTTACTTGTGTTATGCAGTTACCCCCTTTGAGACGAAATAATAGGGCTGTAGCGTTAACGTGAGATAACCGTTAGGGTGCAGCTCTTTTCCTATTTCTTAGCGGGCTCATACAAATGTTGTATTTAGCGGTCTCTTTCTGTCAGTTCTACAACATATTTTTCAAAAATGTTGTATTCTTTTTCTAAATTCCAAAAATGATACAACATTTCTACTTTTCAAGGCCTTCTGTCACATGCCTAAAGACATAAATGTTGTATTTTAAAGCGAAATTCATTTGACGCTACACGGACAAAATAAAAAGAACTGCTGCTTCCTTTCACCTTTCAGTCAACTCAATCGCAATCATTTTTCCGTAATTTTCACGGAAACAACATAAAAATATTTGGAATTTCTGTTGACATTTAAAGGCTTCCGTTGTATCTTATATATAGCGATTAGCACTCCATCTAAATGAGTGCTAATAACGCAAAAAATGAGAGAAGAGGAGGAAGCGGTATGGAACTGAGCGAGCGGAAACTGAAAATCTTGCAAGCCATCATCAGCGATTATGTAAGGTCGGCAGAGCCGGTGGGTTCCAGAACACTTTCTAAAAAATACGAGTTAGGAATCAGTCCAGCCACCATCAGAAACGAGATGGCTGATTTGGAGGAAATGGGATATTTGACCCATCCCCATACCTCAGCAGGCAGGGTTCCTTCTGATAAAGCCTACCGACTCTATGTCAACGCTTTGATGGAAAAGAAGGAACTTTCCAGGGAGGAAAAAAACATTATTGCAGAGCGGCTCAAGTCTGGAGTCAGCGAATTTGAAAAGACCATTGAACACGCAGCGTCTCTGCTTTCTGAAATCACCAATTTAACCTCCTTTGCCTTGACGCCCAGCCAGAATGACGATGCCCTGAAGTTCATCAATCTGCTGCCAGTGGATGAGAGAACGGTGGTTTTGATGATTGTAGCGGAAAGCGGCAAGATTTCCAATACAGCCCTTAGAATGAAGGTGCCTTACACAGAAGAAAACTTACAGCTTTTGGCCAAGACCATGACCTATAACTATAAAGGAAAGACCATCAGCGAGGTCTTGACCAACAATATTATAGCAAATTTTGAAACCGATATTACGGCCATGAGCGGCCTGGCAGAAAATGTCATGCCCAATTTCATGAAAACTTTGGAGGATATGCTCAATGTGAACCTTTATATGGAAGGTTTGACGAATATCTTCGATATTCCGGAGTACAATAATCTGGACAAGGCAAAAAGTTTTATCGAAATGCTCAGTCAAAAGGAAGATTTTACTAAGAAACTTATGGCTCGTGAAGACGGCATTATCGTAACCATCGGAGAAGAGAATCAAGAGGATGTGATGCAGGACTGCTCGCTGATTACAGCTACTTACCATGTGGATGGCAAGATGGTTGGGAAAATCGGCGTCATCGGTCCGACCCGAATGAGATATGGAGAGATTACATCTATCATTGAGTATTTGACCGATAATTTGAACAATGTATTTAAGTTAGAAAGTGGAGGTAATGAGGATGACGAGTGAAAAACCGGACTTACAAGAGGCTGAGGAGCTAAAGGAGGAGCAGGCGGAAGCAAAGGCTGATGCAGAGAAGCAGGAGGCAAAGGCGGAGAACGAAGCTGAATGTGAAGGGGAAATCGGAGAGGAGCCAAGCAAAGAGGTAACTGCTGAGGATGAGGCTTTGAACGTGAAGTATCTTCGGCTCATGGCTGATTTTCAGAATTTTAAACGGAGAACCGAAAAGGAAAAGAGCGACATTTACGCATATGCCAACGAGAAAATCGTCGGCGAACTGCTGGATGTGATAGATAATTTTGAAAGAGCCCTTACCCATGGCGCTGCTGGAGACAGTTTCGCAGAGGGCATGAACATGATTTTCAAACAGCTGCAGGGGGTGCTGGAAAAAGCGAATGTGTTGGAAATCAAAGCCCAGGGCGAGGATTTTGACCCCAACTTCCACAATGCAGTGATGACCGAGGACAGCGCCGAGTACGAGAGCGGAAAGGTGACAGCGGTTTTACAGAAGGGGTACACATTAAACGGTAAAGTAATCAGACCTTCCATGGTGAAGGTTGCAAACTAGCATATAAGGAGGAAAATAAAATGGCTAAAGTAATTGGTATTGACCTTGGAACGACAAACTCTTGCGTATCCGTACTGGAAGGCGGCGAGCCTACAGTAATCGCCAACGCAGAGGGAAATAGAACGACTCCGTCCGTTGTGGGTTTTGCAAAGAACGGAGAGAGACTGGTAGGTGAAACTGCAAAGAGACAGGCCATCACCAACCCAGACAGAACCATTGCATCTATCAAGAGATACATGGGAACCAACCATAAGGTGACCATCGACGGCAAGGAATATACGCCGCAGGACATCTCTGCTATGATTCTGACCAAACTGAAAAACGACGCGGAAAGCTATCTGGGAGAAAAGGTAACCGAGGCTGTTATCACCGTACCGGCCTACTTCTCCGATGCACAGAAGCAGGCCACCAAAGATGCAGGAAAGATTGCCGGTCTGGATGTTAAGAGAATCATCAACGAGCCGACGGCAGCTTCTCTGGCCTATGGCCTTGATAAAGAGGAGGGAACTCACAAGATTCTAGTATACGACTTGGGCGGCGGTACCTTCGATGTGTCCATTTTGGATTTAGGCGACGGCCTGTTCCAGGTACTAGCTACCAACGGCGATACTCGTCTGGGCGGCGATGACTTTGACGAGGCCCTGTTAAACTTTCTAGCCGACAGTTTTGCCAAGGAGCATGGAGTTGACTTAAGAGCTGACAAGATGGCGTTGCAGAGACTAAAGGAAGCTGCTGAAAAGGCTAAGAAGGAACTTTCCAGCGCACAGACTACCAACATCAATCTGCCGTTCATCACTGTAACTGCCGATGGCCCGCTTCATATGAATATGGATGTGACTAGAGCAAAATTTGAACAGTTGACAGCACATCTGGTTGAAAAGACCATCGAGCCGATGAAAAAAGCCATGGCTGACGCTGGCGTGACCAATTCCGATTTGGCAAAGGTTATCCTGGTAGGCGGGTCCACCAGAATTCCGGCTGTACAGGAAGCTGTTAAGAGAGTAACCGGCAAAGAACCATTTAAAGGCATCAATCCGGACGAATGTGTTGCAGTAGGCGCTGCCATTCAGGCAGGCGTTTTGACTGGCGAAGTACACGACGTACTGCTGCTGGACGTTACGCCGCTGTCCCTGTCCATTGAGACTTTGGGCGGCGTGGCTACCAAGCTGATTGAAAGAAATACCACCATTCCGACCAAGAAGAGCCAGATCTTCTCCACAGCGGCTGACAACCAGACTGCTGTAGACATCCACGTAATGCAGGGTGAAAGAGAGATGGCTTCCGGAAATATTACACTGGGCAGATTTCAGCTGACCGGTATCGCACCGGCTCCTCGTGGAATTCCACAGATCGAAGTTACCTTTGATATCGACGCTAACGGCATCGTAAATGTCAGCGCGAAAGACATGGGTACCGGTAAGGAGCAGAGAATCACCATCACCGCTTCTACCAAGTTGTCTGAAGATGAAATTCAGGCAAAGGTGAAAGAGGCTGAACAGTATGCAGAAGAGGATAAAAAGCGTAAGGAAGAGATTGAAATCAGAAACAGAGCAGAATCTCTGATTTATGACACAGAAAAGTCCCTGAAGGAGTTGGAAGGCAAAATCACCGATGATGAAAAGAATCAGATTACCACTGCCAAGGATGAATTGCAGGCCGTGATGAACAACGGTACTGTGGATCAGATCAAGGAAAAGACGGAAGCGCTGACAGAAAAATTCCATCTGATTTCCACCAAGCTGTATGAGCAGGCTCAAGCAGCCCAAGGTGCAGCAGGCGGCGCAGCAGGAGCAGGTATGGGCGGTCAGGCTTATGGCGCAGGCCCGGATATGGGTGCAGGTACAGCGGGAGCAGGCCCGGCAGGCGATAATGTAGTCGATGCTGATTACGAAGTGGTGGATGAAGATAAATAGCCATAAAATGTGATAGGAACATGGCGAAAATAGCAGCCGTCCATTGGATGACTGTTAGATAAAAGATAAGACAGAATCAGCCTTGGCATCCGGCATTGACGCTGGATGCCCAGGCTTTTGTGCGGTATGAGAGCAGATACCCTCGTTTGCAAACGGGGATAAGATAGAGACAGACTAAATTTAGATTGAGGGTTGATTATGGCAGAAAAACGTGATTATTATGAAGTGCTGGGTCTAAAAAAGGGGGCCAGCGATGATGAGATTAAAAAGGCCTTCCGCAAGATGGCGATGAAGTATCATCCTGACAAGAATCCTGGAGATAAGGAAGCAGAGGAAAAATTCAAGGAAGTCAATGAAGCCTATAGTGTTCTGTCCGACCCGGATAAGAAGAGCAAGTATGACAGATTCGGATTTGCAGGGGTAGACCCTAATGCAGGCTTTGGCGGCGGTGGCGCCGGCGGTTTCGGCGGCTTTGGCGCCGGCGGCTTCGAGGATATCTTTGATATGTTCGGCGGTATGTTTGGCGGCGGTTTCGGTGGTCAGAGTCAGCGGAGAAGTAACGGGCCAAGAAAGGGAAGGGATCTGCAAAAAGCCATTACCATCACCTTTGAAGAGGCCGCTTTCGGCTGCAAGAAGGAACTGCAGCTGAATAAATATGTAACCTGCCCAACCTGTAACGGAGAGGGAACCAAGCCGGGAACTTCTAAGAAAACCTGTCCGAAATGTAATGGTACTGGTCAGATCAGTCAGTTACAACGGACGCCTTTTGGACAATTCCAGAGCGTGACCCAATGCGATGAATGTGGCGGAACCGGTCAGATCAACGAGACGCCGTGTGAAGACTGCAAGGGAACTGGCAAGGTGAAAAAGACGGTGAAAATTGCTGTAGACATTCCGGCCGGTGTGGACAATGAAAGCGTGATTCCTATTCGTGGTCAGGGAGAGCCAGGGGTTAACGGCGGACCTAGCGGAGATCTGTATATTGTCATTTCTGTGAAGGCTCACAAGGTATTTAAACGAAATGGCAGCGATTTGTACCTGGAGATTCCAATCAGTTTCGACCAGGCGGCTTTAGGAGCAGATATCGTGGTGCCTACCCTGGAGGGAAAGGTATCCTATAAAGTGCCGGCAGGAACGCAGCCAGGAACTACCTTTAGGCTAAAAGGTAAAGGGGTAAAGAACCTGAGGAACGACAGGATGGGAGACCTTTATGTAAAGGTGAACCTGGAGGTACCGACCAAGCTGAACCACAAACAGAAGAAGGTTATTGAAGAGATGCGAAAGACTGTGACAGAGGATTGTTATCAGAAAAAGAGCAGCTTTGCAGAAAAGATGCGGGAGTTGTTCAGCTAGGAATAAAAGACAGGGCGCCAACCAGCGTAGGGGGAGTTTTTCCTCTTTCACAGGTTGGCGTTTTTTGACTCCATTTTAAAAATATTTAAAAACTTTTCGTCAAGTCATTGACTATATGGTTACTATATACTTTATACTTTATCATATAAAGAAGTATGCAAACAGAGAGGTGAAAAAATGAAGTTGCCCTTTAAAATAAAGATGTCTTATGGTATTGGAGCCATATGTGATAATGCGTTGTATACCCTTATCGGTACTTATCTGCTGCTGTTTTTGACCACTGTGGCAGGAGTAAGTCCAGCCATGGCAGGTACCATTGTGGCTATTGGGCCGGTGTGGGAGGCAATTTGCGGCCCAATCGTTGGTTTCAAGTCGGATGGAATGGTTTCCCGCTATGGCAGAAGAAAGCCCTTTCTCCTTACAGCGGCAGTACCGGTGGCTATTGTGACCAGCCTTCTGTTTACCAGTATCGATGCATCGCCTACTGTGAAGGCTATTTACTATATTGTTGTCGTGCTCATGTTTTTTACCACCTTTGCCACTTTTTTCGTACCCTATATGGCCTGGGGTTCTGATTTGACGGAAGATTATAACGAAAGAACGGTGCTTCGTTCCTATGCTTACGTGTTTAACCAGGTGGGAATGTGTATCGGCATGGTGCTGCCAACCATGATTGTGGATTACTGTATGAATTTGGGTAGAACCGTGCAGCAGTCCTGGCAAATAGCCGCTGTTTTTGTAGGGGTGTGCGGCAGCGCAGCTCTGCTCTATTGCGCCCTTTCCATTCATACTACTGATGTAAAGGATTTCCAAAAGCCGGAGAAACGAGAAAAATTTTTGGATGGAAAAAGCATTTTGAAAATGTTTGGAGAATATCTGAATATTTTAAAACTCCGCCCCATTCAATATATCATTGGGGCCAGTTTAATGTATCTGGTGGCTAATATCACCTTTTCATCGGATCGAGTCTTTTTCATGACATATAACCTGGAGCTGGAGCCGAAGATGATATCTGCCATGCTTATGGTGATTACCATAAACGGAATCGTCATGGTGCCGTTCATTTCTAAGCTGGCCACAATATTCGAGAAAAAGTCGGTGTTTGTCTATGTGATGGGTGGTTCAGGTACGTTGATGATTTTCATGCGGCTCATAGGCATTGAAAGTTTGACAGCGCTGGTGCTGACGTTGTTATTTTATGCGGCGGCCAACGCCTGCTATTGGCAGCTGATGCCTTCCATGCTCTATGATGTGTGTGCTGCAGAAGAACTGATGTCAGGAGACAATCATTCAGGTGCAGTGATTTCCCTTCAAGCCCTATCAGAGTCTTTGTCTATTGCAGTCAGTGTTCAGATTTTGGGCATCATCCTGGACGTGGCGGGATTTGAAAGTGAAGCGGTGGTACAGACGGAGACGGCTATGAGTTGGATTGAAAGTTGTTTTGCATTCATACCAGGACTGTTCATGATTTTGGCGGCAATCTTGATTCATCATTATCCGATTAATAAGGAAAATTTTGCTCGAATCATGGGAGCCCTGGACAGGAGAAAACAGGGAGAACAGGTAAATATGGAAGAATTTCAGGATATTTTCAAATAGATGATATTTTTTTAACGAAAGGCCTTGAAAAAGTTTGCGATTTCTTATACAATATGAAGTAGGCATCTGCTATCAGCAGATGGGAGTTTATTCTCTATAAGATTATTTGATGTATTAGTAGGCAAGAGAGCAGGGGTGATGTCCTGCTCTTTTGCTATTCCACTTTTATGGATAGTTTAACCAAATAGTGATCGTAATCCTGAACCGAGAGATCGTCTAAAATGACTTCCTCATAAAAATCGGAAAGAGGGGTCAGTTGATGTTCCGATGCATAGGCCAGCAGCTTTTGGCAGTTGGAATGTACATTGCGATATCCTTGGTTATCATAGATGGACAAATACTGGCCGCCAGCGTCAAAGACAGCGCTATGACAATCGTTGGATAGCAGCTCATCCTTGTCAACGGCGGAGTAGAATTTAGAATAGGCATATCCCTGGGGAGTCACGCTGGCTCTGGGAATGATTCCACCGATGGCAGAGCAGATTGGCAGGTGGAGTTGTTTGCGATAATTCAGGTGGTCGCCGATGGCTCTGGCGATATCCTTTTCGTCGCCATCCTGTTCATAGTTTGTGATGAGCAGATATTCGCCAGGAAAGTCTTCTAATATCATTTGATTTACAGACGCATGGAGTCCCTCTTCGGTAAGAGCGATTTTCGTATCGATGAATTTTTTTGAAGATTGCAAATCTGCGATGAGTCTGTCGATTTCCTGACGCCTGGATTGAAGCAGGTCGATGAGGGCCTGAGGCGAGCGACGGTTCATATGTTCTTTGATGTCCTTTAAAGGCACTCGAAGCTGATGGAGGGCAGCGAGCACAGAAAAGGTTTCAATCTGGGAAAAGGAATAATAGCGGTATCCGTTTTCACCCACAATGGCTGGCTTAAAGATACCAATGTTATCGTAATGAAACAGGGTTTGCTTGCCAACGCCGCAGATATTTGCAAATTCGCCGGTTGTAAAATAGTCTTTGGTGTTTTGCATAAGGGTCCTCCTGACCATATGGTAAAATAATCGCTTTTGCATCTATTTTACCATATTTTCAGATGATGAACAAAAAAATATGGTACAATCAATAAAATAAGGGGAATTTTGGAAAACAAGGAGGTTCATAGAATGAAATACATACAGATCGATATTCATGCAAAGCGGGAGGGCATAGAGCCGGTGATTTCAGCCTTGCTGGAAGTGGGCATTACCGATACGGTGGTGGAGGACCCGGCGGATATTGCGGATTTGCTGGAAAAAAAGAATGAATACGATTGGGACTACATAGATGAAAGCGTATTGAAATTGCAGGAAGAGACGCCTAAGGTGACCGTGTTTTTAGAGGATGATGAAGAGGGGCGAAAAAAGATGGAAACTTTGATGGTTGCCATAGAGGCCCTAAAGATTAAGGCGGAGGCAGGTATCTTTGGGGAAGGCGTAGATCTGGGGCCCCTTGATGTGGAGGTATCTGTGGAGGACGACAGTCAGTGGAAGGATAACTGGAAGGAATATTTTCGCCCTAAGAAGGTGGGCCGGTCCATCGTGGTCAAGCCCACCTGGTACGATTACGACAGGAAACCTGGCGAATTGGTCATAGAACTGGACCCGGGTATGGCCTTTGGTACCGGCACCCATGAAACCACCTCCCTGTGCCTTCGGTTGATGGAGGACTATATGGAGCCAGGAGACAAGGTTTTGGATGTGGGCTGCGGCTCGGGAATTCTGTCCATTGCAGGGGCTCTTTTAGGCGCATCAGAGGTAGTGGGTGTGGAAATCGACCCAGTGGCAGTGGATGTGGCCAAGCAGAATATTTCTCTCAATGGAGTGGGCCATGTGGCTATAGCTAAATATGGAGATTTGACCAAGGGCGTTGACTATAAGGCTGATGTGGTGGTTGCCAATCTGATGGCAGACCTGGTTATGATGCTCAGCCCAGATGTGGTGAAGGTGATGAAGCCGGATGCAAAGTTCATTTCCTCTGGGATTTTAGTGGAAAAACGGGACCAGGTGGCAGAGGCTATTGTGAACAGCGGCTTTCAGATTATAGAAATTAGGGAAGACGGTATGTGGTGCGCCATTGTGGCAGAACTGTAAAGGAGCATTGAGATGAGTCGGTTTTTTGTAACCCCTTCCGCTGTGGAGGGAAAATATATTCGCTTGGTGGACCAAGGGGACTTGCGCCATATGAAAAAGGTACTCCGGCTGTCAGTGGGAGATGAGTTGGATGTGTCTGACGGTACGGTCTGGGAGTATCGGGCTCGCATCAGCGCTTTGTCAGAGGAGGAGGCGCTCCTGGAGATTCTGGACAAGCAGAGGTTTTCCAGAGAGCCTAAGGTGCAGGTTACTCTGTTTCAGGGAATTCCCAAGGCAGCCAAGATGGAAAGTATCATCCAAAAGTCGGTGGAACTGGGCGTATATGCTGTGACGCCGGTGTTCATGGAGCGAACCGTGGTGGTGGACAGGGGAAATTTTCATAAGAAATTGGAGCGTTGGCAGAAGATTAGCGATGAGGCGGTAAAACAGTGTAAGCGGGGCATCATTCCCCAGGTGGAGCCGGCCTTGCGGTTTCCGGAGATGATAAAGGCATTGGCAACCTTTGACCTGATTCTATTTCCATATGAAAATGAGGAGCAGCGAACCATAAAGGACTGTCTGCGTCAAGTGGCGCTGCAAAATCTCCAGCCTCGGACGGTGGCCATCGTCATCGGTCCAGAAGGGGGATTCAGCGACAAGGAGGCCTTGCTTCTGGACCAGGCGGGAGCCGAGAGAGTTTCCCTAGGAAAAACCGTTTTGCGTACGGAAACGGCAGGCCCGGCGACTTTAGCCATGACCATGTATGAATTGGAATTGTAAAAATAGTGAGGAGGCACAGACCATGAAACTGTTTGGAAAAAAGAAGACAGCGGAGAGCAAGCCCATCGTGGTGACCGAACCGGTATCTGAAAATTTAAAGGCTATCATTGAAGGCATTAATTGTCCTTATCAGATATTGGAGCAGCCCACCGGCGAGGAGCTGATGAAGATTTATGTAGACGCCTATTTAAAGGGCAGGCTGGCAGGCTATGTGCCGGTGTTGGTAGGAGATGACGATATTCTGGCAGAGACCATTGTGGATATGAAGCGTATGCCCGAGTATCAACTGGACAATATATTGAAAGAGGCCGGCGAGATGGACGGAAAACAACTCCTGAAAGAAAACTTGGAGGAGTACCTGGAAGATATGGAGGCAGATGAAGATCTGGAAGGCGAGATGGAAGGCGGCGAGCCTTGCGATCAGTTTCTTTCCATGGTGGATTACCGGACGGGCGGTATCGGAACTGTGGCTTTGTTAAAGCTGCCTACAGAAAATCCTTGGGAGACGGTGGCTTATGTGCCTTTCGGAGGCTGGAACGAGTGCCCGTCGCCGGAGGATATGACGGCTATCTGTAAATACTGGTTTGAAAAGTATCAGGCGGTTCCCGCGGCAATTACTCACGATACTCTGGAATTTCTGGTTCCAAAGCCAGTACCAGCGGAAGAGGCCATGGAAACAGCTAAAGAGCATTTTGCCTTCTGTACTGACCGAGTCTTTCAAGGCACCCATTCCAACACCGTCGGAGAGGTGGCGGATTGCCTGCGTCAATCCAAGACCTGGTACTTCTGGTGGGATTAGTTTGGCTTAGACCTGTTAGGAGGCAAAATTCATCCGAAAATCGAAAATTTTTGATTTAATGTATAACAGAATTCTAAAAAGTCAACCTAAATTAGAGAAAACGCTCAAAAATGTAGAACATTTTTCTGTATACAAGGTCAAAATACCGAAAATCCCCCTGATTTTCGGTGTTTTTTAGTCATTTTTCCGCGTGAGACTCTAAAATTGGGCTATGTGGTATACATTTTTGAGCAAAAATCGTAATTTCGGATGACATCTGGTTTTTTCGAAGTCTAAATCAATGCTCCGCTCCCGCCAAAAAACAAAACCACCGTCCAAACCGGTGGTTTTGAATACTATTCTTCATCTCTCCACTGTAAAACTTTTTTGTAGGTGGAGCAGCCGAAGATGATCCCCACGATTAAGACGCCTGCGATACCTACGTTTCTTACGATTTTGGAAACATCCACCTTTACGGTAACGTCCACTTTATTTTCATTATCTTGACACATGATATGAACCCCCTTACCCATTGGTTTGTCTTACTTTTAGTTTAACAGATTTTTAGCAGATTGCAAGGTGTTTTTTATTCAGTCTCCGTCAGCTTGGCGGCCAGGTCAAAATCAGGGGTGCGCAGGAATCGTTTCAGGCTAAAGAGAGAATCGGGGTTGCCCTTTTCAATTTGATTCATCTTCTGATAACTGGTAAGGGAGGCGCGGAATCCTAAATCTTTGAGAATCTGGTTGGCGCTGCCGTCTGTAGGATAAGCGCCGAATGGCCAGGCAAAGACCAGAGCAGGATGACCAGTGGCGGTTTCAATCATGGATTGATTTTTGCCCAGATCGTCTGTGAGAACTTGACCATAGGCTTCCATGGATTCTCCCTTTAGTTTGTCTGCACCTACCCGACCTCCTTTGCCTTTTGTTTTGTGAAGGTCATAGGTATGGTTGCCGATTTCCACCAGACCGGAACCTGATAACAGAGAAACTTCACCCCAGGAAACATTACAGTGGTTGCTGTCTCGATAGATGGTATTGGAACTGATATCCGATTCCGCACCAATAATGGAAATTACAGCATGAGCATGGTATTTTTGCAGCAGAGGAAAGGCCAAGGTATAGTTATTGCAAAAGCCGTCGTCAAAGGTGAGTAAAACCGGTTTTTCCGGCAGCTTGGCGCCGTCTTCCACATAAGCAAGAAGCTGTCCCATGGAAACGGTGGTATAGCCGTTGTCTTTCAGCCATTTTAAATCAGCCTCCAAGGTATCGTCTAAAATGAAATATTCACTCACTCGGCTTTTGTCATCGGTAATGCCATGATACATGAGAATGGGAAGGGCTACGGTATCCCGACTGTCCTGGATCTGCGAGGCAGCTGCCACAGGCTGGGTTTGCAATTTCATATGGATGGCTAATCCGGTGATGGCCAATATCAATAAAAAAACAAATAAAATGTAGTCCGCTTTCTTCATAAAAATCTCCATTCAAAATTTCTTCGCAAAACATTTTATGCCCGTCTTTGGAAAGTATGCGGTTTCCAGTCTTTATTAAAGAAGGGAATTGTGATACAATAAAAATACCCTTAAAGGCAGGAGGGCAAGGAGCATATTTATGAAGGTTGCATTTCACACATTGGGCTGCAAGGTGAACCAATACGAGACAGAAGCCATGAAGGAGCAGTTCCTCCAGGCAGGTTATGAAATCGTAGAGGAAGAAGAACCAGCAGACATCTATATTATCAATACTTGCACCGTAACCAACCTGGCAGACCGCAAGTCTCGCCAGTATATTCGGCGTATGAAAAAACAGTGTCCAGAGGCAGTGGTGGCTGTGACAGGCTGCTATGCCCAAGTGCGGTCAGAGGAGCTTACCTCCATGGAGGAAGTGGACATTGTTACCGGAACAGGGGAAAAACAGACCCTGCTTGGGTATATAGAGGAATTTCAAAAAAACAGAGAAAGACAGCAGCACATCAGAAGATATGAGGAGCTGGGAACCTATGAGGATCAAGGCATCATCACCAGTATGGAGTCCAGAACTAGAGCTTATATCAAGATACAGGAGGGCTGCAATCGGTTCTGCGCCTACTGCCTGATTCCCTTTGCCAGAGGACAGGTTAGAAGCCGAAAACCAGAGGAAATCGTGGAGGAAGCCAGGACTCTTATCAATGCGGGTTTTAAGGAACTGATTCTCACCGGCATCAACACAGCCCTTTACGGCACAGAGGATGGGTTTTCCTGGCCGAAAGCACAGGAAGAGGATGACATAAACGGTATTCAACTGATTATTAAACGGATCAATCAGTTGGAAGGAGATTTTCGAATTCGCTTAAGCTCCCTGGAGCCTACGGTCATCGATGCAGATTATGTGAAACGGCTCCTTCCTTATGAAAAACTGTGTCCTCACCTCCACCTGTCCATCCAAAGCGGCAGTAACAGAATTCTCAAGCTGATGAATCGCCATTACGATAGGCAGGAGTATCTCCAAATTGTAAAAACCCTGAAGGACTTTGACCCAGGATACGGTATTACCACTGACATCATCGTTGGATTTCCAGGGGAGACGGAAGAGGATTTTCAGGACAGCCTGGATATGATAGAGCGGGTCGGATTTTGCAAGGTTCATGGATTCCGCTACTCCAAAAGACAAGGTACGGCGGCAGCGGATATGAAGGAGCAGATTGACGGTCAGGTGAAGAACCAGAGAATCGACAGACTCCTTGAGGCAGGAGAGAGAGCCGCACAGACATATTTTGCAGGGTGTGCAAAGAGGAAAGAGGTGCGAACCGTTCTCTTTGAGGAAGAGGAGGATGGCCTTATCACTGGGTACAGCGAGACCTATGTAAAGGTGTATGCCCAGGGCAGCCGCCAGGACTTAAATCAGTTTAGAAAGGTAAAACTTTTAGAAAGCTATCGAGACGGAATGAAAGGAGAAATTTTATATGAGTGATTGTATTTTTTGCAAGTTGGCAGGCCATGAGATTCCTACCAACGTGGTTTATGAGGACGATAAGGTGTTTTGTTTTCACGATGCAGCGCCCCAAGCGCCGGTTCACGTTCTTTTGGTACCGAAGAAGCACATCAGCTGTTTAGATGATGTGAAGGAAGAGGACCAGGAACTTTTGGGCTATATGATGTTTAAGATTCATGAGATTGCAGCGTCTCTAGGCCTGGAAAACGGTTACCGAGTGGTGAGCAATAACGGAGAGGACGCTTTGCAGACCGTAAAACATCTCCATTTCCATATATTAGGTAAGCGGAAACTGTCTGAGCCTTTGGGATGAGAAATAGAATTTTCATAGCCTTGCACTTTGGTGCGGGGCTATTTTGGTTTATGGATGGGAGGTCTTAACATGGAGCAGGAATTGATTCGCAAGGAAAATACGGATATATTGCTGATCGATACCGATGGAGTTATTCTTTTCGATGATATAGGAAATTATCGTTACTTTGGGCTGGGCATTGAAAGCCTTAAGGGAATGAATATACGGCAGCTTTTTATGGATCTGCCCGACGACTATCCGCTGCTTAAGGCAGTAAACGAAGGAGTTTCCACAGTAGATTTTACCTGGAATCTACGAAATAACCGGAATATACAGGTGCAGAAGGTAGGGGATGCTTATCCCATTTATGATGGGGATACCATCATAGGCGCCATCGAATTTACCCTTTTTTATTATGACCAGAATCATATCAGAGAAATTGAACGCCACCAAGACAATGTGTTTTATAGAAGCAACAACACCAAATATACGGTAGATACCATCATCACTGGAGATGAAAAGATGAAGAGAATCAAGGCGGAGATTGAAGATATCGCCATTTCTGATTCCAATGTTTTCATCTATGGCAAGACGGGCACCGGCAAAGAACTGGTAGCCCAGTCCATTCATAACAGCAGCAGGCGATATATGAAAAAATTTATTTCCCAAAACTGCGGTGCGATTCCTTCTAATCTTTTGGAAAGCATTTTGTTTGGGACTACACGGGGAGCCTTTACAGGGGCCGTAGATTCACCGGGGCTATTTGAATTGGCCCATGGCGGAACCATATTTTTAGACGAAATCAATTCCCTAGACATAAATCTACAGATTAAGCTGCTAAGGGCCATTGAAAGTAAACGAATTCGGAGAATCGGATCAGAGGAAGAGAAGAAACTGGATTTTCGTGTCATAGCAGCCACCAACGAGGAACCTTTTTTACTGCTACAGCAGGGAAAGATGAAGCCGGATCTCTTTTATCGTTTGGCTATCATATATTTCCAGTTACCGGATTTGGTGGATAGAGGCGGGGATATTGAGATTCTCACAAAGTATTTTATCGACTATTTTAATTCCAAGATGAACCGGACAATGGAATATCCAGAGGATGGGGTAATGAAAGTCTTTTGCAGATATGACTGGCCGGGAAATATACGGGAACTTCGCAACGTGATAGAGGGAGCCTTTACCTTTGCAGAGGAAAACCGTATTCGCCTTTCAGATATTCCCGAATACATCCAAAAGAGCCACGGAGTTAAAGAAAAAGGAAGAGGAAAGCAGAAGCTGGCGGTCAACGTGGAGACCGATTTGATCGAGAAGGAAATCGTTTTGGGTATCTATGAAGAAATGGGCAGGAGTCTTGGAGCTGCTGCGGAGGCTCTAGGGCTTTCCAAGTCGGCCCTTTGGCACAAACTGCATAAATATGAAAGCGAGACGATATAGGGATGGATTTGAGAAAAGAATTTAAGGATGTATGCATCGTAGACAGTGGATGCCGGATTGAATATATCCGCGTGGCTGTGCCAGAATTCTTTGGGTATAAGCCAGAAAACCTGATAGGGAAAAAGTTCACCCAGTTTTATACCAATATCGATGGAACGACCAGTACGCTGGCTCGAGCCATCCATAACGGAGAGCGGTTTGTAGACTATGTTCAGTACCTGGAAAACGATGCAGGCAGGATGGTCAAACAGATAGAGGATATCTATCTAATTAAAGATGGGGAGAAGGTATTGGGGGCCATAGAGTTTGCTGACTATGATGTGGAAAAGGATATCATTCTGTCAAAGAAGGAGGCCTCCCTTAGCCAGGTAGACGACGATGAAAGGCCTACTATGGATAGTATGATCGGCCAAAGCCAGCAGATCTCCCAGATAAAGAAAAAGATCCATAAAATGAAAGATACGGATGCGCCGATTCTCATTATGGGAGAGAGCGGAACCGGCAAGGAACTGTTGGCTCGTGTAATTCATAATTTGAGTCAGAGGAAAGACAAGCCTTTTATCTATATCAATTGTAGCGCGCTTCCTGAAAATCTTTTGGAGGGGATTTTATTTGGAACGAAAAAGGGAAGTTTTACCGATGCAGAGGAGAAAAAGGGACTTTTTCAGGCTGCAAATGGGGGCACTCTATTTTTGGATGAGGTGGATTCCATGCCCCTTGGTATACAGCCTAAAATTTTGAGAACCATCGAGGAAAAATGTGTCCGTCCCATTGGAGGAACGGAAGAACAGTATTTGGATGTGAGAATCATGGCCTCCTGTAATAAGGAGATGGACCAGCTGTTGAAGTTGTCGACTCTGCGAAATGATTTGGTATTCCGTCTGTCGGTTTTGCAGTTTTTCCTGCCGCCTTTACGGGAAAGAGGGGAGGATATCCTGTTGATCGCCGATTATTACAGAAAGCAGTATAATCGCATGTTTAAGAAGGATGTGAGAGAGTTTTCGCCAGACTTAAAAAAGCTTTTTATAAATCATAAGTGGCCGGGCAATGTTAGGGAGTTAAAAAATGTAATGGAAGGTGTATATCCTTTGATTAACCATCAGGTCATGGGCGAGGAGGATTTGCGAAATCACTGGCTGAAAAGAAGCGGCGATGTGGAAAGAAAGAGAAGGATATCCCAGAACCAGATAAGGGAATTCAGGGAGAGTAAAAAACCTCTTAAGGACTACCTGGAGGAGCGCGAACAAAAGATTATCCGCCAGACGTTAGAAGCATGTGGAGGCATTTATGGAGAGGCAGCCAAAGCCCTAGGTATTTCGCCTCAGTTGTTAAAGTATAAGCTCACAAATAGGAACAGAGAATTGTGAAAAAAATGAGATATAGAAGAAATTTCTTGAAACTGTAGGCCTGCCGGTCTGCAGTTTTTTTAGTATGGATGGGAGAAATCCGTTATATTTCAAGGGTTTCACATTTAAGAGATATTGGCACAATTATTGCCTTATAGTATTTCAATAGTCATCATATGGCAAAACAGGAGGACGCGCATGATAGATAAAAACAATTTGTATGAGAATCTGGTGCAGCTGGTAAGGTCGCCTAGCATATCTGGAACAAAAGAGGAAGTGATAGGAGCGATTCAAATCGAAAAGCTTTTGCGGAAGATACCCTATTTTCAGGAATATCCGGAAAATGTGATGATGATACCCATAAAGGAGGATCCGTTTCAAAGAACCCTCGTAGCGGCTTATCTGGAATGTCAGCCAGAAAGTCCTAATACTATTATATTGACAGGACATTATGATGTGGTGGATGTAGAGGAGTATGGGGCCCTCAAAGATATTGCCTTTGATATGGAGGAAATCACTAGGAGAATCGGAGAACTGGCTCTGGATGAGGAGAGCCGCAGGGATTACGAAAGCGGTCAGTGGTATTTTGGCAGAGGAACGATAGATATGAAATTCGGTCATGCTCTGTGTATCGAACTGCTCCGTCATTATAGTCAAAATATGGATCTGAATGGAAACCTGCTCTATGTAGGGGTCTGCGGAGAGGAGACCAACTCGGAGGGAATGTTGGCAGCGGTGCCGTTTTTCAATGATTTTGCCCGGGAAAGAGGGTTGCAGTATAAGGCATTGTTATTGACAGAAGGATATATGGTAGACGGACAGAAGGAGGACGTTCAGTATATTCAATACGGCGCAGCAGGTAAAATCATGCCTATGTTTTTCTGTGTCGGAAAGATGACCCACGGAGAAGAGCCCCTGTTAGGCCTGGATGCCAATCTTCTGACTACAGAAGTATACCGGCAGATGGCTCTGAATCCAGAGTTCTGTCAGCAAAACAGGGGAATCACCACAGCACAGCCGGCGTGTCTGAAATTGCAGGATATGAAGGAGAATTACTCCCTTTCCACAGCCCTGTATGCGGCCTGCTATTTTAATATCGCAACCATCCAGCTGAATCCAGAGGAGATGATGGAAAAGTTGGTTCATGTGGCAGAGAAGGCATTTCAGGAGGCTCTGGACCTGATAAAGCAGCGGGTAAGCCAGTTTGAGAGGCTGACAGGAAAACAACCGGAGCATTATGAGGCAAAGCCTTGTGTGATGACATTCCGGCAGCTGTATATGGAGGTGAAAAAGAGTTTTGACGGTGATTTGGTCCAGCATCTTAGGACATATGGAAAAGAGCTGACAAAAAAGAATCCAGAGCTACAGGACACGGCCATGAAGCTGGTAAAGCATTTATATGAGCTTTATGATGAGAAGAGGCCGATGATTGTAGTGTCCATCATACCGCCTTACTATCCGGATGTGAATATTGAAAGAGAGGATGCAGACACAGCTAAAATGCTTTCCTGTATCGATTCTCTCATAACCTATGCCAAAGAGACATATGGGCGGACCTTAGAAACCAGCGAGTATTACGGCATTTCTGACCTGTGTTACACATGGCTTGCACAGGGTATGGATTTTGATAAGATCTTCGATAACCTGGTGGGTGCGGGAGAGTTTTATCAGTTCCCGACGGAGGAAATGAAGGCGTTTCGGGTTCCGGCTCTGGTTTTAGGCTGTAAGGGAAAGGATATGCATAAGTTTACGGAGAGACTGGAAAAGTCATATAACTTTGATGTTTTGCCGGACTTGTATATAAAGCTCATAGATGAGCTTTTGAAATAATTATTATTTATTAGATTTATTTGAGGAGGAAGAAATGAGTGAGAAAAAGCAGACCTCGGTAGAGAGGGTCATGGCAGCCAGTACGGGATTAAAACGTACCATGTCTACAAAGGCCGCCATCATGGTAGGCGTCGGCAGTACTATTGGAACCGGACTGTTTTTAAGTTCCGGAGATGTAATATCCACAGCAGGGCCAGTGGGAGCCATTATTGCCTATATCATCGGCGGCTTTGTGGCGTTTTTTATGACGTCTTGTTTGGGAGAAATGTCGGCAGCCATGCCGGTGTCGGGCAGCTTACAAGCCTATACCACTGAGTTTATTTCACCTGCTATGGGATTTACCATTGGATGGGTCAACT
The DNA here is from genome assembly GCA_022793795.1 of Bacillota bacterium. Lineage (GTDB taxonomy): Bacteria > Bacillota > Clostridia > Peptostreptococcales > Anaerovoracaceae > RGIG7179. The sequence continues at coordinate 13,474 of JAAWDM010000054.1, read as the reverse complement.
GGATTGGTGCAGCGGCAACCATAACCGCTCAGATTGTGGCATCTGCCATTATTATGAGAGATATGATTCCCGGCAGCCCTACCTGGCTGTGGATTGTGGTATTTGCGGCCCTGCTCTTTGGGGTCAATATCTTCAATGCCAAAGCCTTTGGAGATATTTCATTTTGGTTTGCTAGCTTAAAGCTGGTACTGGTGGTGGTATTTGCCATTGTGGGGCTGGCGATGATGTTTGGCCTTACCAGCAGTGAAGCGGTTGGATTCAGCATGTATGGCACCCAAGAGGGCAGCGTCATAAAGGGAATCAGCGCCGTTATGCTGACCGCGTTTTACGCCTATGCCGGCACGGAAATGTTCGCTGTAACTGCAGGAGAGATTAAGAATGAAAAGGACGTACCAAAGGCAATCAATATGACCTTAATTATTCTGGTTGCAGTTACTGTTGTCAGCATTGCCATCGTTGCAGCTCTTCTGCCGTGGCAGGAGGCGTCCGTTTTGGGCAGCCCGTTTGTATATGTACTTAGAAATGCAGGCATGAAAGGTGCAGCATTGTTTGTAAATATCATCGTATTGACATCAGCCCTGTCATCGGGCAACTATTTCGTATATGCCTGTGCTAGATATCTGTGGTCCATGGGAAAATATAAGCAGGCACCGGCAGTTGTTGCTAAGACCAGCAAAAACGGAGTTCCTATCGTGGCCTTGGTGGTCAGTATGCTGTTTGCACTGGTTGCAGTTGTTGCAGAATTTGTGGCTGAGGACAGCGTATATCTGTTCCTAGTATGGTTTATCGGTGGAGGAAATATCTTCATGTACACCACCATCTGTATCTGTCAGTACCGCTTCAGAAAAAGATATTTGGCGGAAGGTGGAAAGCTGGAAGACTTGAATTATAAGGTGGCGGCCTTCCCGCTGATTCCAATTTTAGGTGTGATTTCCTTCCTGATTATGCTGGTATTCACATTGATGGATCCCGGTGAGGCTATGGCAATCTATGTCTGCGCACCGTGTTATTTGGTTATCTATCTGTTCGCCAGATACTATGTAAAGAAAACTGGAAAAACTGCAGTTAATTTGGATATTTAGAAACATAAAGGTAGAAAACGGGAGTTCATGGCAGCAAAGCATATCGGCAGAGCTGGGGACTCCCGTTTTTTAATTGGAAAAACGATGGCTGAATGGCATTTTCTGTGATTGACTTTTTTGTCCGGGGGGTATAATACATATAACTATATATTTTTTAGCAAATATCTGTTTTGCAAAGGGACGAGGAAAAGGAATTAAGGAAAAGCGAATTGAGAAGTAAGAAATTATCAAAGGTCATCACCTTACTGCTTTCCATGATGGTGGTATTTTCTATGAACACTACTGTATATGGAATGGAGATTGGAGAAGATGTGGCCAGGTCCGGTGAAAATGTGTCTACGGAAGGACAGGATACTATAGACAACAACGGTAACCACAACGAGATGAATGATAACAGCGTTGAGCCTGACGATATGGCTGCTCCAAATGACGACCCCAATGGGGACATTGATGCAGACAATACCAATGGAGATGACGCTGATGAGGATATTGAAATCAGAGCAGGCTTTACACAGGAAAACCCTCTTGTTGTTGGGGAAGAAGGTCTGGCCATACAGGACGGCGTCTTTTATGGTATTAAAAAGACCTGGTTTGAGGGTATCAATCCAAATAAGGAAACTATGTATCTGTCGGTGTGTCTACCGGATGGAGTAACCACTATTGGAGACGGCGCCCTGCAATATAATTTTACCTATAAAAAGCGGGATGCAGGGGCAGTGACCAGCAATGACGGCTTGGGAACCATAGAGATCCTTTCACTGGATTTGTCTCAGGCTGTGTCTCTGACCACCATCGAGCAGCAAGCAGCGCTGGGAAATAAGAGTTTAAGCGGCGTGCTAGACTTATCCGCCACCAAGGTGGAGACCATCGGAAAGAGCGCTTTTTCTGAATGTATTAGCCTCACCGGTGTGATTTTGCCGTCTAGACTGAAAACCTTGGGAAATCCATCGGATGGGGCAGGAAACGTATTTCATAAATGTACCGGCCTTCTGTATATCCGTACAGCGGGAAAATCCAGCGATGCAGTCTTTGAACTGCCAGATACCCTGACCTTTGTGGGTAGGCAGACCTTTCAGGATTGCTTTGCAAAGGGTGTAGACGCCAAGGTTGTTCTTCCTGCTGCAGTGAATACCGTTGGTTCTCAAGCCTTCAAGAGCGACAGGATTTCACAGATTCTCGTCATGAAAAAGGGCGATGCGTGGAATCCGGTTTTGAAGAATTATGATACCAGAGCTTTTGATACAGGAAATAAAAATACACTTGTCGTATTTCAAGACACCAAGAGCTATAACGACTATGTACTAGGTAGAAGTTTTACCAGTAGTGTCATGAAAACCTTAGCTCATCCGATTACCGTAACCTTTGCGGGAACGACTCAAGGTTCCTTACGTTTTAATAAATTGAATTATCAGTCTTTAAAATATGCTAAGAATTCGGCCACCGGTTTTTGGGAAAAGGATGAGAGCTTTACCTTGCCGGTATCCATGGCATCCACTTCACCGAAACCGGGCTATGAATATGGTTGGACTTTTGAGGTTACAAAGGGCAAAATAGAGCAGGTGACTGAGGATTACGTAATCAATACCAATATCACCAATCCGAAGTTTACTGCCGGTTCCACGCTGATGAATCCTACCATCGTATATACAGCCAATGGACAGGTGCAGAACGGGAACAGGTTGACGGTGGAAATTGTGGACGGAAAGCTGGGCCAGGCAGGAGTTGCAGTTTCCCATCCTCTTTGCAAGGAAGAGAGCGGAACAGATGAGAATTATGTCTTTTTCAAATATGTATGGTGGGATGAGGTAAATAGCCTGGTAAACGGACCTCGCTCTGAGGCAGAAGCAGACCTGTTCTCCCATGAGGAAGGCGGGGAGCTTTTCCGTGTTATGACGGACAAGGCTGAGATTCCGATTACAGGAAAAGACCACGAGAGAACAGGCATCGATCAGTACATGGTGGAGATTTTCGGCTATATTGTAGAGGATGGCAATGAACCGAAGAAGTTCTATCAGTCGGCCTATAACTTTATCGACATCGGAAGCAGTCACAATACAGATAAAACCGTGGATGATACTTATACGATGCAGGTAGAGGTTGCACTGGCCTATACCGTTACCTTTGACGCCAATGGCGGGAAGTGGCAGGAAGGCGAGGCGGATGTGGACAGTAAAACTGTGAAGGTTTTAGATGGTCAGCAGGTGCAGATGGCAGAAGCGCCAACGAAAGAGGGCAGTACATTTAAGGGATGGAGCGATGGTGAAAAACTTTATGAGCCAGAGGAACTGTTAAATGTAACAGGCAAGACCAACCTGACGGCCCTGTGGCAGCTCAATGAAACGCCGACAGTACCTATCATACCAGTAGGGCCTGTGACACCAGAGCTGCCAAAGGATATCGATGACCCAGATACACCTTTAGAACCAGAACCTGGTATCGATGAGCCAACAATCGATGATCCGGATGTACCGAAAGAGGAGAAGCCGGATCAGGTAGAGATCGAGGATGGTAAAACGCCGACAGATATGGGGCCGGCCACCGACGTACCAAAGACGGATGATAACATGTACCTGTGGGTATTTTTGTGGATGACTGTCATGCTTGCATCAGGAATGGCCTGTGTAGCATTAAAGAAAAAATATTAAAATAAGAAGATATTAGGAAGGGGCTGACGTTTCAGAAGACATTTAAGTCTTCTGGGACGCCAGTTCTTTTTTTGTGCTGTTATTCCTCTTGGCATGATGCTTGCTCTCTTGCTCTTTAGATTGAAAACAAAGAGGAGGACTTGCAGATGATACATAAGAGAATGCATCATGTAGGAATTATTTTGCCTAGCGAAGAAATTATGAACCGGTTTATGGAGATGTATGGCCTTGAGATTGATTATCGTGGATATGTGGATGCCTACCAGTCTCAATATATTTTTACAAAGATGAATCCAGGTTTCAGCGAAAGTCCGTTGGAATTCCTTATTCCTGACGGTGGGGTGCTGGCAGAGTTTCGAGGTGGCAAGGGTGGGATTCACCATATCTGCTATGAGGTGGATGATGTGGATGCGGCTTGCGCAGAGTTTCGGGAAAAAGGCTTTGAACTGTTGGAGGAGGTATGCCCTATCAGCGACAAGACCATGAAGATTAACTTCGTTAGACCGAAGTCCTCTTTTGGAATTTTGGTGGAATTCATGGAGATTTTAGATGTTTCGAAATAATATCTGTTGTGGCTTTTTCCCGACACTATGGGGAAAACCCTACACATGATGTTGGAAAAAAGAGAGAGAAAAGACAGAAAAACAAGGATGAGAAGGAATGACTTTTATTGGCATAGACCTTGCTCTATAAGTAGATTAGAAAATATGAAACGGACAAGAAAGGAAAGGTGAGAGGATGGAAGATAAAAGAATTATTTCAGCGGCCCTGACAGGAAACTGGGGAAACAAATCCAACAATCCTGCAATGCCGCTTACACCAACAGAGATTGCAGAGTCGGCATACGAATGTTATCAGGCCGGCGCAGCCATCGTACATCTGCATATGCGTGACGAAAATGGCAACCCGACTATGAACACGGAGCGATTTCGTCAGACCATCGCACTGATTCAGGAAAAATGCGACGTAGTTATCAATATGACGTCTTCAGGAGAACATACATTAACCTCTATTGCCAGTGACGATGCCAGAGTTGCACCGTTTCTGGTACTGAAACCGGAGATGAGCTCTTATGATTGCGGTACCGTGAACTGGATGCATAAGACTATCTTTGAAAACAGTCCTCAACTATTGGAAAAACTGGGGAAGGCTTACCAGGAAGTGGGGGTCAAGCCAGAATTGGAAATCTTCGATGGCGGCATGATTTATACCACCCTTTATTATTTAAAACAGGGAATTTTGAAAGCGCCCCTCCACTACCAGTTTATCATGGGAGCGCCGGGAGGTATGGACGGTACGGTGAACAACCTGGCCTATTTGAGAAGTCTGCTTCCTGAAGGGGCAACCTGGTCGGCAAGCGGTTTGGGCGCAGCACATATTCCAATCATGCTTGCAGCTTTGGCCATGGGTGGACATGTGAGAGTAGGACTTGAGGATAACATCTATTACGAAAAAGGTGTCCTTGCCAAATCCAATGCCCAGCTTGTGGAGCGAGCGGTGAATATCATGAAAGCAGCGGGAATGAGGCCGGCAACGCCGAATGAAGCTAGAGAAATTCTCAGCATTAAGAGATAGGAGCGAATTTCATTGAAAAACATTACGATTTTAGGTGCAGGCACCATGGGGAAGGGCATCGCCTTAAGTTTTGCCTTGGCGGGTTATCCGGTGAATTTGTTTGATACACAGCAGGCCGCACGGGAGCAGTATCTGCGGTATTTCCGAACAGATTATGGAATTGAAACATGTCATCGCAAAGATCGCTGATATGCCGCTGCCTGTGCTGATTACAGGGGAGACGGGAGCTGGGAAAGAAGTCTTTGCAGAGGCCCTTCATCTGGCCAGCAACCACCGGCACAAACATAATTTTGTTAAGATTAACTGTGCGGCCATTCCCGGGGAACTTCTGGAATCGGAACTTTTTGGCTATGAGAAGGGCGCATTTTCGGGAGCCAACAGCATCGGCAAAATGGGAAAATTTGAGTATGCGGGGAGTGGAACGATTTTACTGGATGAGATTGGGGATATGCCTCTGGCCCTACAGGCCAAGCTCCTTAGGGTATTGCAGGAAAAAGAATTTGAGAGAGTGGGAGGTCTGAAATCCATTTCTTTCCATGCTCGGGTGGTCTGTACCACCAATCGAGACTTGCGGCAGCTGATAAAAGAAGGAAAGTTCCGTGAAGATCTCTATTATCGCATCAATGTCCTGGAACTGTATATTCCGCCTCTCCGGGAGAGAAAAGAGGATATTGCAGAGCTGAGCAAAGTATTTATCCGTCAGCTCAATGAAGAATACAGCCTGGAAATCACCGGGATGGACGGCAGTGTGATGAAGGTGTTTCAGTCTTATCATTGGCCGGGAAATGTACGGGAGCTGCGCCATGTCATTGAAAGGGCTTGCATGATGAGAGGGAACGGAACTTTAATAGGCGAGGACGTTTCCTTTTACAAGCCGCAGCTGTCAGCCATGGCAGGAACCGTCCTCCCAGATGGAAAGACATACGAATCCGATGAACCCATGGAACTGAATCTGCGTGAGATTCGTATGGAAGCCGAGAAGAAAGCCATCCGCCTGGCCATCGATCTATCTGGTGGCAACAAGGCCAAGGCAGCCAAACTGCTGGGCATTGAAAGAACCGTTTTATATGATAAGCTGCGAAAGTACGATATGGATGCATGAAGAAAATATGAAGAAAATATGAAGAAAATATGAAGAAAATATGAAGAAAATATGAAGAAGTGAATTGACAAGAAAAACAACTTATGTTAAAATCGGGTCAATAGGAGACTGCTTCTAATAGATATCGTTTGTAAAGGAGGAAATGGATATGAAGAAGTATCAGAAGATTTCAATTGTGTTGTTGATTTGCTTGTTGTGTTCTGTAGTGACCTGCGGATATGCCGAGGAAGCCAGAATGAAAAGTTATGAAGAATCTTTAGAATCAGTAGAGTATTATGGGGGCGCTCCTGTTATCACGCCGGAGGATAAGTTGGATGACTATGTGCATTATGCCATGGAGGGCGGTAGATATACATTGGATGTTCCGGAAGGTGAAAAGACAGCTAATATCGTTGGTGTAGTGATGAATACGCAAAGAGATATGATTATTAACAATGCGACGATTACAGTTAATAACGGTGAACTCATATTACATCCTGGAGAAGATGGAAGAATCCAAATCACCAATCTGCCGCTGGGAAAATATGATTTCGTGGTGGAGGCAGAAGGGTACTATCAATCTTCTTATCTGAATTTGAAGATTGACGACGAAACCACATATCTCAACTGGTTCGAGCTTAGCACAAGGATGGAGATGGTGGAAGATCATGATAAAATCAGACATGGCTGTATGCTGGATGTAGATACAGATGAAATAATTCAGAATATACAGGAATATGAAGAGAATCATGTCATAGAACCAATGGCTTTATCTGCAGCTCCGAAGATTAAAAAGACAATTAAGGTAGTGGGCAAAGATGGTGTAGTAAGGACTATGGAGCGAGCTGAATATCTATATGGTGTTGTGGCAGGCGAGGCAGAGTCGGCAGCCACGTATAAAGCCAACGGATTAACAAGCACACAGATCTGGCAATATTATTGTGCTCAGGCTGAACTTGCTAATACGTTGGCTGTTTATTTTCAGAAGGTAGAAACCTCAAAACACTCCAATGGTGATATTTGTGCCAATTCTGGATGCTGTCAGAATTATTCAACAGCTAATATTACAGCCGAGATTCAAAATGCTGTTGATAGCATATTCTATACCAAGAGCAGTGGTACGAAAACCAGTCAAGTATTGATGTACAAGCCATCCACCAGTTCTTATAACTATATGTGTCCTTTCTTTTCTTCTAGTTGTTATGGAAAAGGAACTGTTACTGTCAGTGGGATACCTTATTTAAAGGCTAAATCGTGTTCGGATTTGATGACTGGATACGGTGGTGCGCGAAAGGGATTTTGTCAGAATGGAGGAGCAAAGAAGGCAAAGAACGGAAGTTCTTGTGAAGCAATTTTGACATATTACTATACTGACTGTGATACAGAGTTTTGCGAAATGACAGCTTAAACATAAATCGTATTTCATGAAGCCGACCATTTGGTCGGCTTTTGTTGTATAACGATATGGAAGTATACAGATATTTTTAATACATTTTTAAAACAATTTCTTAAAACGTATTGACAGGGGGATTGGATGAAGGTATACTTGTATACAAGACAAGGGACATAGATATTGTTAAAAGGGAGAGGCGACTCGCCCTAAAAGAAAGCGAGGTATTTTGATGCTTGAGATTTCAAAAAAGACCAATCTATTGGAGCAGAATATTTACAAGTATACACTGCAGGATGTGGAGGAGCCCAATCTGTACCGGGAGATGTTCAACTATGAAGAGGTACCAAAGGTAGCCTTTAACCATCGGCGGGTGCCTATGAATATGCCAGAGGATATTTGGATTACCGATACCTCCTTTAGAGATGGACAGCAATCCATGGCGCCTTATACGGTAAAACAGATTGTGGATTTATATAAATTGATGGCCCGACTGGGCGGCCCTTATGGCCTTGTTCGTCAGTCGGAATTTTTCATTTATACGAAAAAGGACAGAGACGCTATCCATAAGTGTATGGAACTTGGTTATAAGTTTCCGGAAATTACTACTTGGATTCGTGCCAAGAAGGAAGACTTTAAGATGGTAAAGGAACTGGGGATCAAGGAAACGGGGATTCTGGTATCCTGCAGCGATTACCATATTTTTAAGAAGATGAATATGACCCGGCGTCAGGCAGTGGACTTCTATATGGAGACCATTAAGGATGCTTTTGATACGGGAGTGGTGCCAAGATGTCATCTGGAGGACATCACCAGGGCTGATTTCTATGGTTTCGTGGTGCCGTTTGTCAATGAAATCATGGAACTTTCGGAGGAAGTGGGGATTCCTGTGAAAATTCGTGCTTGCGACACCATGGGCTACGGCGTACCGTATACAGAAGTGGCCCTGCCGCGAAGCGTAGCAGGTATCATATACGGTCTGCAGCATTATGCAGGGGTTCCAAGCGAAATGTTGGAATGGCATGGTCACAACGATTTTTATAAAGCGGTAGCCAACGCTACGACAGCTTGGCTGTATGGGGCCAGCGCAGTTAACTGTTCGCTGCTGGGCATCGGCGAGCGGACAGGAAATATTCCTTTGGAAGCCATGGTGTTTGAATATGCGTCCCTAAAAGGTTCTATGGATGGCATGGACCCGACGGTGGTAACGGAAATCGGAGAGTATTTCAGACGGGAGATGGGCTACGATATTCCGCCGATGACGCCGTTTGTGGGAGAAAACTTCAACGTAACCAAGGCAGGGATTCATGCCGATGGGCTCATGAAGGATGAGGAGATTTATAACATCTTTAATACAAAAAAGATTCTTAATAGAGCGCCAGGAGTTTCCGTGAGCAAAACCTCCGGCTTGGCAGGTATCGCTTATTGGATGAACGAGCATTTCAGGCTGGAAGGCAAGGCGCGGATGACCAAGGATTCGGAACTGGTGGCAGCTCTGAAAGAATGGGTAGATGAAATGTACGCCGATGGCAGAACTACCAGTCTGTCCAATGGTGAAATGGAAGATAAGATTGCAGAACTTCGTGAGTTAAAGGAGTGGAAATAATGATAGATTATAAGACGGTATCCCTGGCAAATCAGGTGTATGAGCGGTTGGAAAACAATATTTTAGACGGCATCTATGAGGCGGGAGAAATTCTCAGTGAGAGCAAACTGTCAGAAGAACTTGGAGTCAGTAGAACCCCAATCAGAGAGGCGCTTGCTAGACTGCAGGCCGATAGGCTTATTGGAGATTCGCCAGCAGGCACCGTAGTGCTGGGCATTACGGAAAGCGATGTGCGTGATATGTTTGTAGTGAAAAAAAATTTGGAGGTGATTGCCACCTCATTGACTGCTAAAAATATCTCTGATGAGGGGTTGGATAAACTGAGAGATGTGCTGGAACAGCAGGAGTTTTACGCTGGAAAGAGAAACGCAGAAAAGGTTCGTGATTTGGATACAGAGTTTCACGATATCATCTACAGCGAGTGCGGCAGTCCGGTTTATCAGGCTATTTTATCGCCGCTACATCATAAATTGGCCAAGTATAGAAAGGCATCCCTGGGTGATGCAGACAGAATTCATGATGTGGTAGAAGAACATCGGAGAATTTATGAAGCATTGAGACAGCACAATGGCATGGAGGTGGGAAATCTCATGTCCATTCACATCGGCCACGCCTTTGATAATATTTTGAAGCACAGTGAAAGGAAATAGATATATTATGGGACTGACGATTGCACAGAAGATTATAAAGGAGCATCTCATCAGCGGTGAGATGACGCCGGGCAGTGAAATTGCTCTTAGAATAGACCAAACCCTTACTCAGGACGCTACAGGCACCATGGCCTATCTGGAATTTGAGACCATGGGAGTGCCAAGGGTTAAAACGGAGCTTTCAGTGGCCTATATCGACCACAATACCCTCCAGTCTGGATTTGAAAATGCAGACGACCATCGATTCATTCAGTCTATGGCAAAAAAATATGGTCTGTATTTTTCCAGACCAGGCAACGGGATTTGTCATCAGGTCCATTTGGAACGGTTCGGAAAGCCGGGCAAAACCTTAATTGGCTCTGATAGCCATACGCCTACCGGCGGCGGCATCGGCATGCTGGCCATGGGAGCCGGCGGCCTGGATGTGGCGGTAGCCATGGGCGGCGGCGCTTATTACATCACCATGCCAAAGATGTATAAGGTCAACCTGACAGGCAGGCTGAGAGATTTTGTAACTGCCAAGGACGTGAGCCTGGAAATCCTTCGGATTCTGTCGGTAAAAGGCGGCGTGGGAGCTATCATTGAATGGGGCGGCGAGGGTGTAAAAACCTTATCCGTACCGGAAAGAGCCACCATCACCAATATGGGAACCGAACTGGGAGCCACTACCTCCATCTTCCCATCGGACGAGGTGACCAAGGCCTTCCTGGAGGCAGAAGGCAGAGGAGAGGACTATAGAGAGCTGAGCAGCGATACAGATGCAGTCTATGACAAGATGATCGATATTGACTTGTCTGCTTTAAAACCGCTTATCGCATGTCCTCATAGTCCGGACAACGTAGTGACAGTAGAAAGTTTAAAGGGAACTAAGGTGGATCAGGTATGTATCGGCTCCTGCACCAATTCCTCTTTATATGATATGTTAAAGGTAGCGGCGCTGCTTAAGGGTAAGACCATAAGGCCGGAGGTGAGCCTTTCCATTTCGCCGGGCTCCAAGCAGGTTCTGTCCATGCTGGCAGACTGCGGCGCCTTGACCGATATCCTGGCCAGCGGCGCCAGAGTTTTGGAATGTGCCTGCGGACCGTGTATTGGTATGGGATTTTCTCCTAACTCCGGCGGTGTGTCCCTCAGAACCTTTAACCGCAATTTTGAAGGACGTTCCGGCACGGCCGATGGTCAGGTCTATCTGGTATCGCCGGAAACGGCTGTAGCTGCGGCCCTAACCGGTGAGATTACTGACCCAATCCTTCTTGGAGACATGCCGAAGGTAACCATGCCGGAGGCTTTTGCCATCGACGACAGCGCAGTGCTGCCGCCGGCGCCTGCAGAAGAGGCAGAAGGACTGGAGATTTTGAGAGGGCCGAATATCAAGCCGTTCCCAGACAGCAAGCCACAGGAGGAGCGGCTGGAAGCGCCGCTGGTATTAAAGGTAGGGGATAATATCACCACTGACCACATCATGCCAGCGGGAGCAAAGATTTTGCCATATCGGTCTAACATTCCTCATCTGTCCCAGTATTGTTTCGGTGTATGCGATGAGACCTTCCCTATGAGGGCAAAGGAAGCAGGCGCCAGCATCATCGTTGGGGGAAATAACTATGGCCAGGGTTCTTCTAGAGAACATGCAGCGCTGGTTCCGCTGTATCTGGGAGTGCGCGCAGTCATTACCAAGAGTTTTGCCAGGATTCATGTGGCGAACCTGATTAACGCAGGCATTATGCCGCTGACATTCAAGAATCCGGAAGATTATGATAAACTGGCCCAAGGCGACCAACTTCTCATCGAAAACATCTATGAGGGCATGGACAAAGGCCAGATGATTTTGAAGAATGAGACCAGCGGAGAGGAGATTCCTCTGGTGTGCAGCTTTACCCAGCGGCAAAAGGCTATGCTGAAGGCTGGCGGCCTGCTGAAATATGTGGGTCAAGGGAATCTATAGAAGGAGCAATGAAAGGATCATGAGAGAGGAATACATAAAAAAAGCGGTGGAGCAATTTGAGGTTTTACTTCGGGAACAGCTTGACCGTGTAGACAGGATGAGAGCAGGCGCTGCTCCTAAGGATTACGACGCTCTTGAGACAGTGACGGTTGGGCTCATCGGTGGTGACGGCATTGGCCCCATCATCATGGCAGAGGCCAAGCGGCTCTTGGAGAAACTCCTTGCAGAGGAAATCAGTTCGGGTCGTATCGTACTCACGGAAATCGAGGGTCTCACCATTGAAAACAGACTGGCCCTTGGCAAAGCCGTACCGGACGATGTACTGGCAGCCATTAAAGCCTGCGATGTAATACTCAAAGGCCCAACCACAACTCCGAAGGGGGGCACCATGGAAAGCGCCAATGTGACCCTGCGCCGGGAGTTGGACTTATATGCCAACGTGCGTCCAGTATCTGTGCCAGAGGAAGGCATCGATTGGATGTTTTACCGGGAAAACACAGAGGGAGAGTATGTGCTGGGAAGCCGGGGCATCGAGGCGCCAGGGGATTTGGCCATGGACTTTAAGGTGACCACCGAGCCGGGAACCCGCAGAATTGCCCGCGCAGCCTTTGAATATGCCAAAGCCAACGGTAAAACCAATGTGGCCATTGTGACGAAAGCTAATATCATGAAAAAGACTGACGGAAACTTTACCCGTATCTGTCATGAGGTAGCTGCCGATTATCCGGAAATTACGGCGGATGACTGGTATATCGATATTATGACAGCCAATCTGGTGAACCCAGCCATTCGCAACCAGTTCCAGGTATTCGTTCTGCCGAATCTATATGGAGACATCATCACCGATGAAGCGGCTGAGATTCAAGGCGGCGTTGGCACTGCAGGCAGCGCCAACATGGGAGACCGCTACGCCATGTTCGAGGCCATCCACGGCTCTGCGCCGCGAATGGTAGAGGAGGGGCTGGCCGATTACGCCAATCCGTCCAGCATCTTTAAAGCGGCCGAAATGCTGCTGCGCCATATTGGCTTCATAGACAAGGCCGATAGACTGGCATCAGCTCTTCACCAGGCTGGAGAAATCGAAAAACGGGTGGTAGTGACTGGCACTAAGGAAGGCGCCACATGTAGAGAATTTGCAGAATATGTGATGGAAAAACTGGCATAAAAGCCGAAAATTAACGATATATGTGGAAACAGAAAAACACCCTCGCCAGTCGGCGGGGTGTTTTTCTGTCTGATGGGGGCGTATTTATACTCAAATACGAAAATCCCGTAAGCGTCAAATAGCAGGCACGTTGCAAAACAGGTTCTTAGGTTAAAGCCTCTGCGCTGGTGCTTGGTATATGTTTTGTTGGGTGACTGGCCCACAGGGGAGGATGTCATCCTAAATCGGCCAAAAGTCTGTTTTTGTGTAGACACCGACCGCCAAAAGTCATCCTAAATTGGAGGAAAAAGCTCAAATATGTATACTACTTTTTTGTTATCATAGGGTTAGAATATACAAAC
>JAAWDM010000053.1 GCA_022793795.1 Bacillota bacterium | reverse complement strand
CTACCAGGCCATTACTGAATATGGTGGGCGCTATAGGGCTCGAACCTATGACCCTCTGCTTGTAAGGCAGATGCTCTCCCAGCTGAGCTAAGCGCCCTTGGTGTCCATATATTTGCTTGACACATTTATTAAATATATACTATATTTACTCATTTGTCAAGCACTTTTTAAATTTTCTTTAGCTCTTTTCTATTGCCTTATGTAGCAATTTGTGAGCCGGTGATTATATTACCATAAAGCCTAAATTCTGTCAACAAGGTTTGTAAAAATTTTTCTCTTTTTTTGTAAATTTTTGGCCATTGATTACCATTTTAGATCATTTTGGGCATTTCACTTTACAGACCTCCTGCGCCTTTAAACGTCCCCGTCCAGCTGTCAGATTGGACAGCATGGACAACACAGCCTCCCCCTCTTCAGGCTGACAGGAAATCTTCAAGGTTACCAAATCCGTATATGTCAGATCCTCAATTTGAAAAGCTCCTTCCCCTGCCAGATTTTGAATTTTGGTCAAATGGGTATATTCCGCCTCATAGGATAAAACAGTCCGCGCCTCTACATCACACAGTTCCGCTGCAGCAAGACCCAGTTTAGCGCTGCTGGTATATGCCCGCACAAGTCCGCCGGTTCCCAGCTTTATGCCGCCAAAATAACGGGTTACTACCACTGCTACATTGGTAATCCCCTCTTTAACTAGCATCTGCACAATGGGCGCTCCACTGGTACCCTGGGGCTCCCCATCGTCGCTAGCCCATTGAATCTGAAACTTATCCCCAATGACCATGGCCGGCACATTGTGGGTTGCGTCTTTATGCTTCTTTTTTATAGCGGCAATAAAATCATCTGCTTGCTGCCTGTTCTCTACTGGTCTCACATAAGCAATAAATCTGGACTTTTCAATGATTTGTTCTGCTGTTCCTTCTTTATAGACCGTACTATACAATTTCATACTCTGCAAGCCTCCGATAATCCGCCTCTTTTAGCTCTACTTCCAAATATGTGCCTTTCTCCCGATACTCCATCTTCTTTACCGCAGCCTTTTCACACAGATAAGAAGAGATATCGCCACGGCTATATGGAACTAGTAGACGGGCAGACACCAGAGATGAAAAGATTTTGCTTTGCACCAAGGAAAGGAGCTTGTCGATATTGATATTTTCTTTAGCGGAAATAAATAGGCTTTCCTCTCCAGGCCTAACCACCACTACGCTGGAATCTACCAGGTCTATCTTATTATACGCCAAAATCTTTTCCTTGTCCCCTGCTCCAATCTCAGATAATACCTGATTGGTCACATCAATGTGAAAATCGTGGTTTTCATAGGAGGTATCCACCACATGGATCAGCAGGTCAGCATATCTCACTTCCTCCAGGGTGGCCTTAAAGGCGCTGACCAGACTGTGAGGCAGCTTGCTGACAAATCCCACTGTATCTACTAAAATAAACTGATGACTTGCATCCAAGCTTACCTGTCTCTGCTGGGTATCCAGGGTAGCAAAAAGCATATCCTTTTCAAATACAGACTTTTCCTCCCGCTCTATCCCCGTAAGAATTCTGTTCATCAAAGCCGATTTACCTGAATTGGTATAACCCACCAGCGCCACCACCGGAATTTCATTCTTTTCCCGTCGGGCCCGCTGCACGTTTCGCGTATTCTTCATCTGGGAAAGCTCGGCTTTAATGTCGTTCATCCGCTTTTCGATATGCCGTCTATCGGTCTCTAGCTTCTTCTCTCCCGGCCCTCTGGTACCGATGCCGCCACCCAATCTGGACAGAGACTTACCAAAACCGGTTAGACGTGGCATCCGATATTGAAGCTGAGCCAGTTCTACCTGCAGTTTTCCCTCTCTGGACGATGCCCGATCCGCAAAGATATCCAGTATCAAAATGGTTCTGTCAATGACTCGAACCCCTACTGCATCCTCTAAATTGCGGAGCTGCATCCCGGTCAGTTCATCATTAAAAATGACCGTATCCGCCTCCATATTGCGTACCATCTCCGTCAGTTCGCAGACTTTTCCCTTTCCGATTAAGGTAGCTGTATTAGGACGTTCCAGGTTTTGAATCATCATACCCAGAACCTCCACATCAGCCGCCTCCGCCAGTCCTTTCAATTCTTCCATGGAATAGGAAATATCCTGCTCACGCTGAAGCCCTACTAAAATGGCTCTGTATTCATCATCTCTAATCACTTCATTGTTTTCATTAAATCTAAGCATAAAGTTATTTTACCACAAATTCCTCTTACTTTGCAAAATATATTGTCTCGGTTTTCTATTTATAGTATGTTTATGTTACATCCAAAATGTCTTCCTGTGGCACTTTTACATAGCTATCCGGTACGCCGCCTACGATAATAGCCTCTGCTAAAAGCACTTTTCTGCTGATTTCAGCCGTCTTTCTGGTAAAAGGCGCTAAAATCTGAACCTGGCTGTTCACTGTACAGTATACCTTATATCTGGTCTGGTTAATTCCCTCTGTTACAAACTCCGTTTCGCATTGAAACTTGGTCAGGCTCAAAGGCATCACCTTTACATTTACTGTCATTGGAAGCTGGGAGAGTAGCCTGCTACCCGTCAGAACACCTAAATTCACCGGTACTTTGGTCGTATCTCCCAGGCTATAGTTTTCATCCATTCCTGTACTAAAAGCCAATATCAGCTTATTTATAAGCCTGGAATTGGCCTCTATATATTTAACATTTCCTTGATCATCTCGCTCAATATGTAGTAAATCCCCTTCTAAATCCTCATTGTAGATGCCATCCTTTAAGGTCTGATTGATCTTTATTGCCACTACATTAACTGCAACAGCTTGTGCAGTACTGTCGATACTTTCCCCATAAGCATCTTTAAACCAGAATCCTATGCCACATACTATCAAGGCAATCCCAATCAGTATGACGATTACTCTACGCATAAAAATACCCCCGATAACAGTATATGCTGTGAGCCGGGGGTAAGTGCCTACGGTCTATTTTTTTCGCTTCTGTCTCCTTCCCAGAGAATATAGCCGGAAAGACCTATTGAAATCAGTGGCAGAACCACCATAAGAACCTGGGATAAAAATCCAAAACCTCCATTTTCCATGACACGATGAAATCCACTGAAAGCGTCAGAACCATAGCCAAAGCCGCGCCACAGATTCAGGGCCAATATCACCATGACGATACTGCATATGATAAGTCCGCCGCCAGCAACCACCATTCGATCTCGATTACCTTTTAAATTTTCCAAAAGCAACTTTTCCGTCTGATTCTGCTGTAATTCCGGTAAAATCCGCTGACCGCTTAAAAGTTCGCCTATGGTCACATCTAGTATCTTGGCAAGTTCCGGTATGATGGTGACTTCAGGATATCCTTTACCCGTCTCCCAACGAGATACAGCCTTATCAGTTACGCTGAGACGATTGGCCAGTTCCGCCTGTGTCCACCCCTTTTCACAGCGCAGTTGTTTGATGAACATACCGCACATGCTGCAGCTATTTTGTTTCATAATCGTTTTCTCCCTCCTAGATTTTTGTATAGTATATCATTGGCTTTCTGTCATTTCACCCTATGAATCGTAGAAACAGAAAAAGCCCGCCTCTAGGAACTTTCTCCTTCCGGCAGGCTTTCCATTACATTTCTGATTTTATCACACCTTTAACCGCTCCACGCCTTCCTTTAAATAAGGATTATGGACCTTGATTCTGGTGCCCTTCATACCTAGAGACTTGGCCTCCAGGAGCCCTGCGCTTTCCAGTTTACGAAGGGCGTTGACAATGACCGAATTGGTCAATCCATAGGCAGAAGCAATTTTACTGGCTACGATTAGCCCCTCGTCCTCCTCCATTTCCAGCATAATCTTTTGAATCGCCCGTTTTTCCGAATAGGACAGTGTATCGATGGCGATGTCAACCATGAGACGAAGCTGGTCGAGCTGGGCCTGTCTTAAGGCATTGTGTCGCTGAATCTCCAACCCTACTACCGTGGCTCCATACTCGCAGAGGGCTAAGTCTTCGTCATCGAAACGCTCCTCCCGCCGGGTCAGAAGTAAGGTTCCAAGGCGGTTTCCGCCGCAGACAATGGGGACAATGGTATGATATTTTTCCGCCATGGCGTACTCCTCACCCAGCAACGCTTTCATATCATCGCCATAAAGATTAGCGGCACACTGATCGATTCCTAAAAACTGGGCATTATCATACTCTATGATCTTCTCTGCCTCGCCACTGTTTCCAATGGTGGATTTGTCTTCGATATTATGATAGGCAGAGCCCAATACATGACCACCGATATCAAAGATCAATACGTTAGCGCCAATCAGCTCGCACAGATTTTCACTGAGTTCTTGGTAAGACAAGCTGCCTGTGGTGGTCTCGCACAAAACCCAGTTTAATCGACGTATTTTACTCAAAATCTGACCGCCCATAATTTTTCATCCCTCTTTCTATATCAACCCAATCATCCAACATTTTAAACCAGCATTACAGAATATACCGGTCCAAATCCTCCTCATGGATGGTTTCTTTAAAGCGCTCCTTTACATACTCGTCGTCGATGACAATCTTCTCTTTCTCCATTTCCGGAATATTGAAAGAAATGTCTTCCAACAGCTTCTCTAAAATGGTATGGAGCCGTCTAGCGCCGATATTTTCTGTCTGTTCGTTCATCAAAAATGAGATGGTTGCCATTTCATCAATGGCGCTTTCCGTAAATTCAATCTCCACTCCTTCTGTTTCCAGCAATGCCTTATGCTGTTTCAAAAGTGCATTTTCCGGCACAGTGAGAATTTGGACAAAATCCGCTTTCGTAAGATTTTCCAACTCTACCCGAATTGGAAAACGTCCCTGAAGTTCTGGAATTAAGTCGGTAGGCTTTGCTGTATGAAAGGCGCCAGCGCCGATAAACAGAATATGATCGGTTTTGACCGGACCATACTTAGTATTAATAACGCTACCCTCCACGATTGGCAAAATATCTCTTTGCACCCCTTCTCTGGATACGTCAGCGCCAGAAGTCATCCGAGAGCCCGATGCGATTTTATCGATTTCATCAATGAAAATGATACCGTTCTGCTCTGCATTTTCAATGGCCTCATCCGTAACCGTATCCATATCTATCAGCTTTTGGGCTTCCTGCTCGCGGAGAATCTTACGGGCATCCTTGACCTTAACGTTTTTCTTTTTTGTCTTTTCTGGCATCATATCGCCGAAAATATTGCCGATGGCAATGCTCATGCCTTCGTTACTCATATCCAGCTGATTTCCCTTAGGGGCGGCTACCACTTCAATTTCAATATATTGCTCTTCTAAAAGCCCGTCCCGCAACTGAGCCCGTACTTGCTCTCGGGCCATTTCTACGTCCATATCCTCTTTCGATGGCTCTGCCTCTTTGGCTGCCTGGCTCTCTAAATACTGCTGCTTCTGGCTGGTATAACCGCCGCTGTTCATGATAAAATCAAAGGGATTCTTTGACTGTCCCGGCGTTTTCTTTTTCTTTCCTGGAATGATGGCTTCTATAATCTTCTCTTCCACAATCTTGTCTGCCACTGAATACTTTTCTTCCAGTTTGCTCTGCTTGGTGACCCGCATGGAAGCCTCCACCAAATCGCGAACCATAGAGTCCACGTCTCTACCAACATAGCCTACCTCTGTAAACTTGGTAGCTTCCACCTTTACAAAGGGAGCATCCATGAGTTTTGCAAGCCGTCTGGCGATTTCTGTCTTACCACAGCCGGTCGGCCCCATCATAAGGATATTTTTCGGCGTGATTTCTTCACGCATCTCTTCGGACAGCAGGCTTCTTCTATAGCGATTTCTCAAGGCAATGGCTACAGATTTTTTTGCCTCGTCCTGTCCAATAATATATTTGTCCAATTCAGCTACGATTTCCTTGGGTGTTAAACTGTATAATTTACTTGCCATATGTTCTCTCCCCCTATAACTTCTCTACAGAAATATTGTCGTTGGTGTAAACGCAAATAGAAGCTGCAATCCTAAGCGATTCTCTAACGATCTCTTCTGCTGTCATATCTGTATGATTGAACAGTCCGTTAGCTGCTGCATAAGCAAAATTACCGCCGCTGCCAATGGCTACAAAATCCTGGTCCGGTACAATGACTTCGCCGTTTCCAGAAATCACCAACATGGAATCCTTATCCGCCACAATCATCAGCGCTTCCAAACTTCGCATCCCCTTATCAGACCTCCAAAGCTGGGCTAAATCCACAGCCGCACGCTTCAGGTTGCCGGAGTGCTCCTCCAACTTCTTTTCAAATTTATCTGTCAAAGAAAAGGCATCTGCAACAGAACCTGCGAACCCAGTAATTACCGTATTTTTATAGATTTTTTTGACTTTTTTAGCGCCGTTTTTCATAATGGTGGATTCACCCATGGTTACCTGTCCGTCTCCTCCGATACAGATATCCTCTGGTCCCCGCCTTACAGCGCAAATTGTTGTTGCATGAAATGTGGTCATCTAAAATACCTCCTACTCTGGTTGTTCTTCGGCATAGCCGACTTTCTCACTCTTTATATCCGCATTGGTCGTTGGAACATGCCAACTGGGTGGTTTTTGTTTTCTTTTCTAGCAATAGAGCGCCGCATTTTGGACACTTCTTATCAGTAGGTTTATACCAAAATGCTTTTTTACACTCTGGATAATTGCTGCATCCATAAAATACCTTTCCAGATTTTCCCCGTTTTACCACAATATCCCCGCCGCAATCAGGGCATTTCACATCAATGGTCTGTACGATAGGCTTGGTATTCTTACATTCCGGATAACCGGTACACGCCAGAAATTCACCAAATCGACCTGATTTAATAGCCATAGGCTTTCCGCATATTTCACAAAGCTGGTCAGTAATCTGGTCCTCAATGACTACTTTTTCGATGGCCTCGTCGGCAATCTTAAGTTCTTCATTTAACGTCTTATAAAAATCGCGAATCACGATTTTCCAGTTCAAATCCTTTATTTCTACATCATCGAGTTGGTCTTCCATTTCTGCAGTAAACCCGGCGTCAACGATTTCCTTAAAATAATCTTCCATTAATTCAGTGACTAAAAATCCCAAATCCGTAGGCAGCAAAGTCTTTTTTTGGCGTAAAACATATTTTCTCTCCAGCAAAGTAGCGATAATCGGCGCATAGGTACTAGGACGTCCAATATTCTTCTCCTCCAAGTCCTTTACCAAGCTGGCTTCTGTAAACCGTGAAGGCGGCTCCGTAAACTTCTGCTCCGAAGTCAGTTCCACCACATGTAAAACTTCCCCTTCTTCAAGCTGGGGCAGCAGCCGGTCCTGATCCTCATCCATTTCTGGATTATAAATCCTCTGGAAACCATCAAAGAGCAATTTAGAACCATTGGCCTTCAAACCATAGGCCCCATTTACAATGGAAACCTGCATACTGTCAAAGACAGCCGGCGCCATCTGACTGGCCAGAAATCTGGTCCAAATCAACTTATAGAGTTTGTACTGATCCTTGGTCAGCGACTCCTTAATGACTTCTGGATCCAGATTGATATTGCTGGGCCGGATGGCTTCGTGGGCATCTTGGATATCCTTCTTTTTATTGGAAAACACGTTATTTCCGATATAGTTTTGTCCAAAATTCTGGTGAATGTACCCTTTCGCTGCTTCTCTCGCTTCTATGGATATTCTCACAGAATCGGTTCTGATATAGGTCACAAGACCTACGGTGCCGTGACCCTTTACTTCGATTCCCTCATAGAGCTGCTGAGCTACCATCATGGATTTTTTCGTGGTAAACCCTAATTTATTAGCTGCATCCTGTTGCAAGCTGCTGGTGGTAAAAGGTGCAAATGGTCTCCGGCTTCTCTCCTTTTTCGTAATAGTGGTGACGGTAAAGCTACCGGCCTTTAAGTCAGCCAATATTCCATCTGCCTGTTCTTTATTTTCTACGATAAGTTTCTTTCCATTATATTCTACCAATTTGGCAGCAAATTTTTTATCCTTTAGAAATACTGCACCCAGGTTCCAATACTCCTTTGGTACGAAGTCCCGAATCAGCTTTTCTCTGTCGCAGATAATCTTTAAAGCAGCGGATTGCACTCTGCCGGCGCTGAGTCCTCTGCGAATCTTTCTCCAAAGAAGGGGGCTGATCTGATAGCCCACCAACCGGTCAAGGACTCTCCTGGCCTGTTGAGCGTCCACCAGTTTCAAATCGATAGCCCGTGGATTTTTTACCGCTGCCTTGATAGCGTCTTTGGTAATTTCATTAAATACAATGCGGCATGGCGTCATAGGATCGATACCCAGCAAAAAAGCTAAATGCCAGGAAATCGCTTCGCCTTCTCTATCTGGGTCGGTTGCCAGATAAATTTTGCCTGCCTGCTTGGCTTCTTTCTTTAATTCCTTTATCAAATCGCCCTTTCCGCGGATGGCGATGTATTGGGGTTCAAAATCGTTTTCCAGGTCAATGCCCAGCTTACTTTTAGGTAAATCCCGCACATGGCCTACAGAAGCTACTACCTTATAAGATGAACCTAGATATTTTCCAATAGTTTTAGCCTTGGACGGCGATTCTACAATAACCAAAGTCTTTTTGGCTGCTGATTTGCCCGACTTTTTTGCACTTGCTTTTGCAGTTGCCATACTTCCTCCTCAGTTATGTCCCATGGCTCTCAATACTCTCCACCCATAGAACATGCTTATAGACAATAATAATAGAACCTTTTTTAAAAATTTGCAATAAAAATTTTTCCAAAATTAGTGGTAAGGAACCCTTTCATCTCCAAAATCATAACGATTCCATTCATTTCTACCGGATTCTTCACCATTTTTTCACAAAGAGCCTCCAAAGAAATCTCTCCCTCCTCTTGTAAAATCTGTAATACGATTTCTTCTGTCTGGCTAAGTTTTTCCCTTTCTCCTGTATTTAATACTGATTTACCTCCTAACTGCCGGATTAAATCCTCAATGACCACCAGCGGCAACGCACCGTCGGCAATTAACTTATTGGTTCCCAGACTCCACGGATTTGTAATGTTTCCCGGAACGCTATAGACCAGCTTTCCCAACGTTTCTCCCAGTTCTGCAGTGATGAGGGCTCCGCTATTTGGTCCAGCTTCTACTACGACTACTGCTTGGGAAAGTCCTGCAATCAGCCGGTTTCGTTGTGGAAACATATAGGGTCTTGGTTCTGTCCCTGGTGGGTATTCAGAAATGATCAATCCCACTTCTTGTATCTCTTCATATATCTTTCTGTTTTCAGTAGGATAACATACATCTACACCACAGCCCAGCACAGCTATGGTTTTGCCCCCATGACGGAGGGCGCCCAAGTGAGCAAAGCGGTCGATTCCCTTAGCCATACCGCTGACTACTGTAACATTGCCAAGGCTACACGCTTTGCCGATAGCCATGGCCGTCTGTTTCCCATACTCGCTGCATTTTCTGGAACCCACCACCGCTGTAGTAAAAGGACTTTTTAAGAGGTCCACATCTCCCAAACAGTAAAGCCTTTCTGGGGGTCTATAGACCTGTAGCAGATTTTCCGGATAGGCTGGCTCTGTCTGCTCAACGGTATAAATACCTCCCATTATAATTCCCCCTGTTCCTCTCTGTCCTGAAATGTCATAACATATCGAAATGCAGCAGCCAGATGGCCCATGGAAATTCTTTGACTGCCCTCGATATCTGCAATGGTTCGTCCTACTCGAATCAGCTTTAGATACCGTCTGGTGCTGATGCTATATTTCCTGCAAATTTCTTCTAAGAACCTGACTTCTGCAGATTCCATGGGGCAAAAGGCCTTAATATGCCGTTCCTCCATCTGACTATTGTGAGAAATGGCACTACCTGAAAACCGCTCCCGCTGCATGGCCCGTCCTCTCACCACCTTTTCTCGAAGGACTTTGGAACTGCCTCTTTCTTCTTCCTGTAGGGTAGCAAAATCCACTGGATAAATCTGCAAAAACATATCGATTCTATCTGCCACAGGGCCAGAAAGCCTGCTCTGATACTGATCGATTTGAGTCTTGGTACAGGTACAGGTATGTCGACTGTCCCCATAATATCCGCATCGACAGGGATTTGTTGCCCCAATCAGTATAAAGTCAGCAGGAAATCCATACCGCTTGCCCTTCCGTATCATCTCCACCTGTCCTTCCTCCATAGGTACCCTAAGTCCATCTATTTTTTCTCGTTCTAATTGCAAAAATTCATCGATAAACAACACACCGTTATGGGCCAGGGAAACCAGTCCCGGATAAGGCGCCGTGCCGCCGCCCAGCAGGCCCGCTCTGGTGGTTCTATCATCTGCCATGCAAAAAGGTCGTTTTCTCACCAGTGGCTTTTCCTCATCCAAAAGACCTACCACCGAATAAATCATGGTGGTTTCCAACTGTTCCTTCGGGCTCATGTCCGGTAAAATAGTAGGAATCCTTCTGGCAACCATGGTTTTTCCTGCTCCCGGCGGTCCTATGAGAAGCAAACTATGGCCGCCGCAAACTGCCACAGCAATGGCTTCCTTGGCAGCCCACTGCCCCTTTACATCGGCAAAATCTACGGCAGGCTCCGTCGCTTCCACTGACACGTCCTCCTTCATACAGGATATTTTCCTCATATGCAATTCTTTCTTTCCCTCTAAAACATCTATAACCTCTTTCAGAGAACCTGCCGGAACCAATGTCACATGACATGCCTCCTCAGCAAGCAGTCCTTCTCTGTAGTTTTCTTTCGGCAAAAAAATACGCTTTACATCGCCAGCCATGGCGCGTACCATGGGCAGCACCCCTTTCACTGGCGACAAGCCTCCATTCAGCCTCAGTTCTCCTATAAAACCGCTTTTCTCCACGGACTGGCCCTTCTTCTCTTTTAACACTCCTGACGCCTTCAAAATCCCCACCGCCATGGCTAAATCGAAGTGACTTCCTTTTTTATGAATATAGGCAGGCGCCAGATTGATGACCACCCGCCGGTCTGGATAAGGATACCCACTGTTCCGTATGGCGCTTTTTACCCTGGGACCTGCCTCTTTGATAGCCGTATCCCCCAGTCCTACCACATAGAGAGAAGGCAGCCCCATGGCGATATCCACTTCCACTGTCACAATTTTTCCTTCAATGCCGCTATAGGCTGCTGTCACAATTTTTCCAAACATGACCGCCGCCTAGCCTTCCATATTGACAATTTGTTGGATTTGAATTCCAATCACCTGAAACCCTATCCTCTTTCCAAAGGTTTTTCTGGTTGTCAGATAATAAACAGCTGCTCGCCTGATCTTCTCCTGCTTCTGCACATTTACCCCTTCTGCCGGACTGCCGTATTTCTCTCCAGTTCTAGTCTTTACCTCCACGAAAAAAAGCGCCTCGTCTTTCTGTACAATCAAGTCTATCTCCCCATAAGGACAGCGATAATTCCGCTCCACCAGTTTATAGCCCTGTACATCCAAAAATCCTGCGGCCAATTCCTCCCCCAGGATTCCAAGCGCTCTCTTATAACTGTTTCTTTTCTCTATCATTTTTCTCTCCCTTTGTTTCCACTTCAGCGAGAGAACCACGTTTACTTAAATTTACAGTAAAATAATGTATTTGTCAAGATATTTTTGTAAATTTATGTAAATATTTTATTCCTATCTTCTCTTCAAAGGACCGACGAACCTGTGCAAGCCACGGCGCAACTTCCATGCCGCCAGGTTTTTTCTTTTTAGCATCATGAGCTGCCAGGCTGGCCGATTTTTCCCAAGTACAAACCGCTCCACACAATATGCCACGCCTTCCTCCTCGTTGGCGGGAGCCACAAAGTCTGCCATATCCTTTACTTCTTGTTCTCCATTTCCCATGGCGATGGAGAAACCGGCCTCCCGCAGCATAGCCATATCGTTGGGGCTATCCCCACAGGCCATGACTTTTTCCATGGCAAATCCCATCAGCTGGCACAGATAAACAAGACCGCTGGCCTTACTGGTAGTCTGACCGCCAATTTCCAAATTATGGGTCATGGATGAGGTAATCGTTACCCCTGGAATCTGCTCCAATACCACTTTCATTCTGGCCTTTTCCTCTAAATTTTCAAATTCTACATTAATATTTTCGATACGGGAAATATGGGCTTCCATGAAGTCCAAAATATGTTCCACCGGCTTTCTGGTTCGGAGCACATAATCCCTGCTCATATATGCTGCATAGACGGAATCCTGGCATTTTAAATCCTCATAGATGCTTTTATCTATGTAAGCGTTGCCGTCGGTAAACACTTCAATGGACGGCTGGAGCTGACGAAACAGGGCCAGCACCTTTTCCAAAGACCCTTTATTAATATGATTTTCATAGATAATCTGTCCTGTGGTTAGGTCCGTAATCTGAGCGCCGTTGGAATTCATCACATATCGAAGGCCCTTGATGCGAAATACATCATTTGGCAGGGCCACATAAGCCCGTCCCGTGGCCACAACTACAGAAACCCCTGCTTCTATGGCTTTTTCCAGGGCTCGCCTGGTTCTCCTTGTAATATGCCCCCTGGTCAGAGTGGTTCCATCCAAGTCCAATGCGATTAGTTGAATCTTATCATCTTTCATCTCTTTTTCCCCATGGTCAGGCAATCTAAAAACTCTTGATTATATTTCCGAATCTGTTTCATGGTAGCGCTGCCGTCATGACCTGGATAGACCGTATATTCATTAGACCAGGTATCGATGACCTTGCAGCAGCTTTCTATCATATCTTTGGGTGACCCGTCGACGAGATCGGTTCTGCCTAAATCCGTATCGAATATGGTATCTCCGCTGAATACCACCTTACTTTTTTCAGATAAAATACAGATAGAGCCGGCTGTATGGCCTGGTGTGTGAAAAATCGTCAGAAGCTCTCCATCCAAATCCAAGGTATCTCCGTCTAAAAGTTCTCTATCCACCTTCCCTTTATAGACAAAGGCATCTGTAGCATGTATCATCACGGGACAAGACAGTTCATCTGCAATCCGCTCTGCTCCGCCCACATGGTCATGATGGTGATGGGTCAGCAAAACGCCTAGAGGTTTTAGGCTCTCTTTCTTCACAAAATTTATGAACTTCTGGGGTTCATAGCCTGGGTCGATGATATAGCAGCCTCCACCATCATACGCTCGTATCACATATCCATTGCTCTCTAAAGAGCCGCCTACAAATCTGGTAATTTTCAATGCTAATTTCCTTTCGTTCTATTTAGAATATACTTTTACTATACAACATCCCCCATGGACTTGCAAATTAAAATAAATATGTTAGAATAACATAAGCAAAACAAATACAAAATATAAACAATATCTTAGCGTTCCTTTTTCGGCAGAGTTATATGTCTTGCAAGGATCCGCTATGAGAACAGAAATGTGAGGAGCAAATCAATGAATATTGCCATTGTCGGCGCAGGGAAACTGGGCATTAAAGTCGCAGCTGCCCTGCTAGGCGGCGACCATGCCATTACCATCATAGATAAAGACGAGACCAAGTTGGACAAAATATCCCAACATTTGGACGTAATGACTGTCCATGGAAACGCCAAGCAAATCGATATGTTAAAGAAAATCGGAATTGAAGAGTTTGATTTTTTGCTGGCCGTAACTGGCAGCGATGAAAAAAACATTGTGATTGCAAGTTTTGCCAAGAAACTAGGCTGCAGCAAGGTCATCGCCAGAGTCCGGGACCCAGAGCACATGAATCAAATCGATTTCATCAAAGCCAATATGAATATCGATCATGTAGTCAATCCAGACCTGGCCATCACATTGGAAATCTATAAATACCTGGTGGAGAAATACACTCTAAATAACGGTATCTTTTCCAGCGGAAAAGTTTCTCTGATTCAGTTCAGCGTAAAAAGGGCCAAGTACCTCATCGGCCTTTCCATGTTCGACGTTAGAACGCTGCTGCCAAACATGCTGGTAGTGGCTATCTCCCGCAACGGAAAGATCATCATTCCTCACGGAAACACCATCATTGATGCTGGAGACACCCTCTATCTTATTGGTGAAAAGACTGAAATTTTAGAACTGCACCGCAAGGTTCATGAAAAGGGTAAATACACCAACTTGCAAAAGGTTATGATCATCGGCGGCGGTAAGACCGGATTTTATCTGGCAGGTAAGCTGGCCGAGTTTGGCGCTGCCGTCAAGGTGGTGGAAATCAGCAAGGAGCGCTGTTATTACCTTTCTACCCATCTGGACAATGTGATGGTCCTTCACGGAGACGCTACTGATTCTAACCTTTTGGAGGAGGAAAATATCGACGAGATGGACGCTTTCGTCACAGCAACTGGTTATGACGAAGAAAACCTGCTTTTAGCGCTAATGGCTAAACAGCGAGGCATCGAGGATGTTATTTCCAAAGTCAGCCGCCAGAGTTATAAAGACCTGGTGGAAAAAATGGGTATCGATATGGCTTTAAATCCTCTGGATATTATAGCCAGTACCATTCTACGTTATATTCAGGGCAGCAAAAGAATCATTTCTTCCCTACTGATTCAGGGTCAGGCGGAGATTATGGAAATCATCGCTGTGCCTGGCATGAAACTGGTGGACATTCCTCTTAAAGATTTGGATCTGCCAGAGGGAGTTTTGATCGCTGCCATTCATCGAGGTCAACAGGTTATCATCCCTAGCGGAAATACGAAAATATTAGAGGACGATAAGGTCATCATCTTTTGTCTTCTCACTGATATTGCAGAACTGGAAAAACTCCTTCGAAAGAAGCGTCATTTCCTGTAAGGAGGATATGAAATGAGCAATCGGCTGCGGGATTTAATCAGAATTGAAGGCTACTTGCTTTTCGTTT
Source organism: Bacillota bacterium (assembly GCA_022793795.1). Lineage (GTDB taxonomy): Bacteria > Bacillota > Clostridia > Peptostreptococcales > Anaerovoracaceae > RGIG7179. Next base: position 49,507 of record JAAWDM010000053.1, on the reverse strand, counting down.
TGGTTATCGCTATGTCTTTTCCATTTATCATGGCTTTGTCTATGAACGAAAGAGATGCTGCATCAGCTTTTTTCATGGTCATCATGCCTTGCTTGATCGCAGGTCTTATTATTATAAAATTTGTAAACCCTTCTCCGTCCAAGATTAAGGCCAGAGACGGGTTTCTTGTTGTATCGTTAAGTTGGATACTCTCCTCTCTTTTAGGGGCTCTTCCCATGTTCCTTTCTGGGGCGATTCCAAACTACATCGATGCTTTTTTTGAGTCCTGCTCTGGCTTTACTACCACAGGCGCTTCAATTCTCACCGATATAGAATCCCTTCCCCGCTCTATCCTATTCTGGCGTTCAGAAGCCCACTGGCTAGGCGGTATGGGTATTTTAGTATTCATCATGGCGCTGCTGCCTACCTTGGGAATCAGCGGACAGGTGGTAGCTAATGCAGAAACCCCTGGTCCTACCAAGGATAAGATTACAGCTAAATTCTCTGATACGGCCAAGGATCTGTATCTAATTTACATTATCATGACTGTAACAGAAACTCTGCTGTTAAAACTAGGAGGTCTCTCTTGGTACGATGCAGTTCTCCACACCTTCGGCACTGTAGGAACCGGCGGTTTTTCTTGTTATAACGATAGCATTGGTCATTTTAACAGCCCTTATGTAGAATGGGTCATCATTCTGTTTATGATTTTAGCTGGCGTTAACTTCAATTTATTCTATATGACCCGCAGAGACGGTCTCCGCAGAATATTCAAAGACGATGAATCCCGGTTTTATTTTTCGGTGATTGGTATTGCCAGCTTAGGGATTTTTCTCTGTCTGATGGCATATGACTATGCTGGGGGAATAGGAGAAACCTTCCGTGATACGGTTTTCCAGGTAGTCTCAGTTTTGACCACTACCGGCTATATGACTGACGATTTCAATCTATGGCCTACCTTTGCCAAGATGGCGCTGTTTACCCTGTTCTTCATCGGAGGTTGTTCCTCCTCCACCAGCGGTGGTATCAAATGCGTTCGTATTCTGATTTCCATGAAGTTGGTACGCCGAGGAATCTCCATCAAGCTCCATCCCCATCGCATTGCTCAGGTCATGTTTAATCGCAGAGAACTTTCCAATAATGTGGTGATCCATATCACTAATTTCATATTTACCTATCTGCTCTTACTTGCAGTAGGATTTTTGATGATTTCGTTGGATGGATTTGATTTCATGTCCAGCTTTTCGGCAGCAGCTACTTGTCTGGGAAATATTGGACCTGGATTTGAGACCTTCGGCCCAACCATGAATTTTTCTGTCATGTCAGGTGGAGCAAAGTTAGTCTGTTCCTTCCTTATGCTCTTTGGCAGACTGGAGCTCTTTACCATGTTGGTGCTGTTTTCCAAATATTATTGGAATTCCAATAGAACTCATTAAATAAAGGAGTTTACTATGCATTTAAATTATCCGGTCATTATGAAAATGGTTGGCTTGCTGACACTAATAGAAGGTTTTGCCATGATTCCATGCATCTTTACGGCCATGCTATATGGTGAGTGGACTACCTATTATCCGCTGCTTATTACCAGTATTGTCTGTATCTTTGTAGGTCTTTTGATTGTGACACGACTAAAATTCAATAAGACGAAATTGAAAATGCAAGAGAGCTTTCTCATCGCATCTTTAAGCTGGGTATACTGTTCTATTATCGGTATGTTCCCCTTCTATTTCAGTGGCTGTGGCTTTACTTTTATTGGCTCCTTTTTTGAATCAGTGGCTGGATTTACTACCACAGGCTGTACGGTATTGGACACTAATCTGATGCCTCATGCCCTTCAGCTTTGGCGGTCTGTATGCCACTGGCTAGGCGGTATGGGAATCCTGATTCTAGTCATCTCCATCTTTCCTCTTCTTGGAGTTGGCGGACAATCCATTGCTTCTGCAGAAGCGCCTGGCCCTACCTTCGAAAAAATTGGCGCTAAAATTTCCGATACGGGAAAATATCTTTACGCCATTTATATGTTTTTTACCGCGGCAGAGTATGTTCTTTTGTTCCTTGGACCTATGGATTGGTTCAACGCGCTGACTGCCACCTTAAGCAGTATCAGTACCGGCGGACTCATCGTTACAAACGAAAATCTGGAGATGATAAACGCAAACTACTCTCGTTTTGTGATTCTGATTTTTACCGTTTTATCTTCTCTAAGCTACTTGCTTTACTACATGATTCTAAAGAAAAAATGGAAAGAGGCCTTTCGCAATATGGAGATGAAAGGATTTTTCGCTATTATTGCCATGGCTACCCTATTGATTGCCGCCGTATTGAAATTGTCTGGTTCCTATTCCAGTCTATGGCAAGCTGTCAAAGACGGTCTATGCCAAGTCATATCGGTGATTTCCACCTCCGGTTACTATGTGTGCGACTATACTAACTGGCCGTCCTTTACCCAGGCCGTTTTATTATTACTCATGCTGGTCGGCGGCTGTTCAGCTTCCACCACTGGTTCTTTGAAGGTAATCCGTGTGCTGGTGCTGATAAAGCTGATTCGCCGTGGATTTTTTAGACGCATCCATCCTCATTCTGTAAAGCCGATTATGCTGGAGGGTAAACCGCTGCCAGCTGCAACGGCGTCTTCCATTACCATGCACATCCTTCTCTATTTTGGCGTTCTGATCGGAGGAACACTATTGCTTTCTCTGAATAATCTGGATATGGAAACTACCATATCCACGGCAGTAGGCATCTTTTCCAACACAGGCATGGCCCTTGGAGATGTGGGCGCATCCGGCTATTTTGGTATGTGGAATGGCTTCTCACAGCTGGTTCTCACAGTCCTGATGATTGCTGGCAGATTAGAAATGTACGCCATCATCTTACTCTTTACCAGAAGTTTCTGGCAGCCTGATAAGGCGAAAACCCTATAGTTTAAGATCTCTAGCGTACTATATGGCTTTACAACTACCTTATAAATTCTCCTATCTCGGGCAAAATACAGGTTATGGACTAGAAAAAGTCTTAGCCTGTATTTTATAGCGCTAGGAGTGTGAAGGAGGAACCAGGATGACCACAGTGAAGGATCTTATGAGTACCAATTTGCGTACAGTGAAACCAACAGACCCAGTAGAATTAGCAGCAGAGATCATGCGCTCTGAAAATGTGGGAATTGTTCCTGTGTGTGACAATCAACACCATCTTTTAGGCTTGATTACTGACAGGGACATCATTGTCAGACAGGGATATGGAAAATATGCATCAGATATCATGACGAAGGATATCATTATGGTTTCTTCCAGAGAAAATATTCATGATGCAGCTCTTAAATTCTCCGACCATGGGATTCGGAGGCTGCCTGTGGTGGAAAACGACAGACTGATAGGCATGTTTACCCTAAAAGACTTGGCACGAAAAAAAATATTTACTGCAGAAATCGGTCATATCATCTATCAAATCTCAAATTTCAGCGACTAGATATACCCCCCTAAATACAAAAAAAATACATGTCTATGAATTGACAAAATTATGCAACCCTGTTAAATTATATAGTTACTATATAGGAGGTTTTTACATCATGACAATAACAGTTTTACTATTTATATTGGGACTTATTTTACTCATAAAGGGTGGAGATTGGTTTGTAGACGGCGCTACAGGCATCGCTCACCGTTTTCATATACCCGACCTTTTAATCGGCGCTACTGTGGTTTCTATTGGCACAACTCTGCCTGAGGTAATGGTTTCCGCCACCTCTGCTCTAAGTGGTCACGGTGAAATCGCCTATGGCAATGCTATCGGTTCCATCATCTGCAATACTGCATTTATCGCTGCTATTTCCATTGCCGTGAAACCTGCTACGGTGGAACGAAAAAACCTTCGAACACCAGTCATGTTTTTCTTCCTAGCTGCAGCGCTCTATTGCTTTACTGCATATGTACAGGGACACTTTGGCCGCAGTACTGGCATCATGCTGTTGGCAATCTTTTTAATCTACATGATACTCACCGTCTTGCAGATGGGTCATAATCCTGGAGGTAAGGATACGCCTCTGGAAGCCCACATTGAGGAGCAGACCATTGCCGCCTCTGAAGCGGAATCTGCTGCTGGAAACAATGATACAGAAAAAAACTCTACAGGCAAAGATGTGCTCCTTTTGGTCATCGGCGCTGCTCTCATTGCAGTTGGTGCAAATCTATTGGTGGACAACGGCATCCTCATTGCCCGAGCCCTTCATGTGCCGGAATCTGTTATTGGACTCACCTTTGTGGCCCTAGGCACTTCCCTGCCGGAGTTGGTAACTGCAGTCACTTCTTTGATGAAGGGACATGGCGCCCTATCCATTGGAAACATCATTGGCGCCAACCTGTTTAATCTGGTACTGGTCAGCGGCGTTTCCGCTTCCTTAGCTCCATTTGATGTTCCACAGAGTTCCACCATTGGAGATTATAACGCTTCACTGATTCTCGAAATTCCGGTTATGCTTTTCGTCATGTTGTTTCTCACCATGCCAGCCATGTTCCGCGGAAAGCTGTATCGTTTCCAGGGCGTAATTCTCCTTTGCACCTACGCAGCGTTTTGTATCGTACAGTTTGTAATGTAATGAAAACAAAACTGACACAACTCGGTGTCTGTCCTGTCAATGGGCTTCACCTTTTTGTGTCAGTTTTTTCATGAGTTTTTGGTTTTAACGGATAATGGTCATTAGAATTGCTGGAGTCCTTTAGTCTACTTTCTTATCTGGCATATCGTCGCCATCCAGCATATCCTCAACGTCATCTTTGACATCTTCTGCACCATCTTTTATGTCGTCTCCCAGGTCATCCGCATCATCTTTTAGATCGTCTCCCAATGTGCCATTTTGATCCTGATCGGTATCATTCTTGCCATCATTGTTCGTATCATTATTGTTTAAATCCTGGTCATCCATATTGTCATCCTCTGTTGGCGTCTGATTTAGATTGTCATCCACACCATCATCCGAGCAACCGGTCATAACAAACATGGAAAATGCCAACAACAGTACCATGATTATTGCAGCAAATTTTCTTTTCATGATATTTTCTCCTTTCTGGTTTCTAAGCATTTTTGCCCATAAAGATTAAAATTCTTTATAACGACAGAATCACTATAGTTACAGAATTAGTTTGCTGCAAATTGATTAAAATATACAAAAAGGGCGTCGTCTTAAGGATTATTTTCAGTAAGACGTACCGCCCTTTCAATTGTTTTCCTATTGCATTTTTAATGTTTGACTTTTGAAATTTTTATTCTTCATCATCCTGATAATCGTCGGCATCATCCATCGGTTCATCTGTGTCCATGGCCTGTTTGATACTCAGACTGATTCTCTTTCTTTCCGTATCGATTTCCAAAATCTTGGCGGCAACGGTTTGTCCGATTTCCAGTTCCTCGGCGATGTTGGTCACTCTCTTGTTAGCAACTTCAGAGATATGTACCAGTCCGTCCAGACCTGGTTCCAATTCGATAAATGCACCGTATTCTTTAATCTGTACCACTCTACCTTCTACGATTTCGCCAGCCTGATACTTTTCATTGATGATAGACCATGGCTCTGGCTGAGTCTGTTTCAGACCTAAAGAAATCTTGCCCTTTTCCTGATTCATGGATAAGATCTTAACCTTTACAGTATCGCCGATCTGCAATACTTCCTGCGGATGTCTCAACTTACCCCAGGAAATTTCAGAAATATGCAAAAGTCCGTCAATTCCGCCCAGATCAATGAAAGCGCCGTAGTCGGTAAATCTCATAACAGTTCCTTCTACAACATCGTCAACATTCAGACTGTTCCAGATTGCTTCCATCTTCTTCTGCTTTTCTTCAGCCATAACAACTTTGTGGGAGAACACGGCTCTGTTTCTCTTCTGATCTACTCTGGTAATCTTTACGTCCATATCCTGGCCCATAAAGTCGTCTGCCTTCTCAACAAATCTGTCGGAAAGCTGGGACATAGGAATAAAGCCAGTCACTTCTTTATAAGCGGCGATTACACCACCATTTACCTGCTTTACAACCTTAACGTTGATAATCGACTTATTTTCGAAAGCTTCAACGATTTCACCCCAGTGTTCGTTGACTTCCAATTTTTTCTTAGAAAGTAAGATTCCGCCGTCGCCGTCATCAGTCTTGATTACTTTTGCCTGAATCTCATCGCCTTCATTGAATAAATCTGTTAGCTTCTGGTCTCCTTCCAATGTTACTTCTTCTTTCGGAATAATTCCATCCTTTTTGCATCCCATGTTAACGATGATCTCTTTGTCAGTAACCTGGTGTACCTTTCCGTTAACAGTTTCGCCTACTCGCGGTAATCTTAATGACTTTTCGATATCTTCCATTAAGTCCTGCATGTTCATTTCAGTGATATTTTCACTCATGGTAGCAATAACCTCCTTAATTACGCATTCAGGTGTCGATGCACCTGCTGCAACTCCTATTTTATTATATTTTGAGAGTTGTTGCAATGGTAAATCTTCTATTTTTTCGACAAAATAGCTATTTTTGCAATAATTTTTTGAGATTTCAAAGAGTTTTCTCGTATTTGAGCTATCTCTGCCCCCAATGATTACCATGGCTTCGCTTTCACCTGCTAATTTTACACACCCGTTTTGCCGCTCCCTTGTGGCATGGCAGATAGTATTTTGGACAATCATCTTCTTTCCTAAACTTTCAAACACATCTACAATTTCATCTAAAAGTTCCTTACGAATGGTGGTCTGGCAGACCACAAACAGGTTGTCCTCTTTAATTTCTGCAGCCTCCTGTGCTGTTGCCACAATCATTGCGGTATCCTGACACCATCCAGAGATTCCCAAAACCTCGGGATGACTTCTGTCGCCTATGATAACAACTTGATAACCTTGTCCATGGGCCATATTCACAAGAGAATGAATTTTACCAACAAAAGGACATGTAGCATCTACTACGTGAATTCCCCGTCTGGTTGCTTCCCCCAAAAAATGCTCTGGCTCTCCATGGGAGCGTACAATGACCGTATCCCCTTCTACAAGCTGATACAAACCATCTATAATCTTTACACCTCGCCGTTCCAAATCATCGGTCACAAACCGATTGTGAATCAGCGGCCCGCAGGTATAAATGGTTTTTCCATTGCTGATAGCAAGTTGCTCCTCCGTTCGGTTAAGGGCTTGTCTGACTCCAAAGCAAAATCCAGAATTCTCAGCTCTTTTTATCGTTCTCATACCGTTTCTCCAAACTCTCCAGGAATTTCTTAAAGGATGCTTCAGAACCATTTTCAGTTGGGTGATAATATTTTACCTTTTTTAAGTACAAATTATTAGGCAGATATTGTTGCTTCACATAGCCGCCATATGCATGAGGATATTTGTAAGTTGCCCCATATCCCATATTTTTTGCGCCGGCATAGTGGCTATCCTTAAGATGGGGCGGTACATCGTCAATTCTCTCATTGTGCAAATCCCCAAGCGCTTCTTCATAAGCCAGAATCACAGAATTGGATTTAGGCGCTGATGCCAGCAAAATAACGGCCTGACTCAAATTGATAACTGCCTCTGGAAGTCCTACCATAAGCGCTGCCTGTACGCATGCTGTAACGATGGATATGGCTGAAGGATAGGCCATACCCACATCCTCGCTGGCAATGACAAGAAGTCGCCTTCCTACCATCTGAATATCTGCACCCCCATCCATCAATCTGGAAAAATAGTGAATGGCTGCATCCGGGTCGCTTCCTCTGATGGATTTTTGTAAAGCGGAGAGCAGATTGTAGCGATCGTCTCCTTTATCGTAAAATCCTATCTTTCGCTGCATGGCCTCTGATACGATTCTTTTTGTAATGGTTTCTCCTTCACTCAGGTTGTCCACAATAAAGCCAATGGTGTCCAGCATCACTCTGGCGTCGCCATTGGCCAAGTGGGCCATAACGGCGAGGGCTTCTTCATCATATTTGATCTGTAAACTACCAAAGCCTAACTCCCTGTCATCCAAAGCGCGACGACCGATGGTTACCAGATTTTCTGGAGTAAGTCTGTGAAACTCATATATGTTTCTCACCCTACTTATGATGGCGTTATTCACAGCAAAGTAGGGATTCTCTGTGGTGCTGCCGATGAATTTTATGACACCCTCTTCCAGCGCCCTTAACAAAGAATCCTGCTGTAGCTTATTCCAACGATGAAACTCATCGATATATACATACGTCGTTCGTTTTTCCAACCCAAAGAACCGAACCTTAGCCTGTTCCAAAAGCTCCTTTAATTCTTTGGTGCCTGTGGTCGAGGCATTGATCTCGTGAAAATCCCCATCCATTTCTTTTGCGATGATTCTAGCCAGCGTCGTTTTGCCTGTGCCCGATGGACCAAAAAAAATGGCTGAATCAAAGGTTTTGTTTTTAATGGAATTATAGAACAGGGAACCCTGATACATGAAATGGTCCTGCCCCACAAAATCTTCCAATCTCTGGGGCCTCATTTTAGTAGATAATGGTATCATATGTTGCTATATCCTCTTTCATCCTGGTGTAAATTCTGTAATTTTATGGCTGTCCTTTACTGGATTTAAGAAAAAGAAGTGACAAATACGTCGGTTACATCTTTATCAGCCAAAGTTTCCAAGGTCTCAATGGCTTCTTTCTTTGTATCTACCACTGGACTAATGACTTTAAAGATATCTTCGCTTTTTATAATTTCTGTTTTTATCCCTTGACCTTTCAAAGCCTCAGCCAAACTTTCCGCTGCCTCTTTGGTAGAAAAGGCGCCGAACTGGAGTGCATAACCTTCTGCTGGTACGGCGCTCACAGTCTGATCCTCATCATCCGTTTTATCAGCAGCCTTATCTTTGCTGTCATCCTTTGCGTCTTTGTCTTTGTCCTTTTCCGTTTTCCCTTCGTCTTCCTTCTTTTCTTTCTTGTCCTTTGTATCGTCCTGTTCCTTGTCGGTCTGCCCCACAATTTTAGTCGGACTCTCATCTGCATCATAACCAATGATCGGTCCTACTACAAAACGAGCTGTCAGGTATCCAAGAAAAACTGCTAATATCATTATACCAAAAAACATTCCCAATTTCATCCCGGAATTTTCACCAGGATTCTTTCTTTTTCTAACTTTTCTCCTGTTCTTCTGCCTGTACATCCGCCCACCTCCATATACTGGTTACGTTTTGTACATTCTATGATTTAGGTTAGAAAATATGCCATAAAGATTACCGGATTTTACAAACATAAGCTTCTGTCAAAAGGTTATCCAAAAAAATCAATAAACGCTTCGTATCCAGATTTTCAATGGTCAAAAGGGGCGTCAACATTTCTAAATACATCATACTGTTTTCCGTTAATTTTTCTCTTAGTCCATAAAGAAAACAGCCCATTCGTTTAGCAGCGGAAATCTTTTGTCCATCAGGTATATAGATAAACCTAACCTGGTTTATTTCATCAAAAAAACCCGACGGTATGTATACCGTCTGTTCTGATAAAACATACTCTTCAGGAAACAAGAGCCACCCTCGCATTTTCTCCATATTTTGCAAAACCGAGTTCATTAAAGTCAGAAACTCCACAGCATCAAGCTGTTCTCTCCTTGCAAGGGGTTGCCATCCTTCCGTTTCATAAAAGATGCGTAGCTGTTCTTCCTCCATGACCACATTAGCCGGAAAAACTGCTGGACAAACTGATGATGCCAGCAATTCCTCTTTTCCCGCATAAGGCAACTGACTCTTTTTTATGACAATCATTCGTTTTTCTTTCAATCTATACCGCCTCCACATAACAAACAAGCTGTAAAGCCTTTTCTATCGGCATCCTCACAGGCCATCTCCCATCCTTTGTTTCCTCTTTGCTCTTCATGGCTCACGACAGAACAGGAAGGGACATGATAACGCTTGCCATACTTAGGAAAAACCATTACCCGCGTAGCGCCATCCTTTTGATAAAATGCACTTGCTTCTAAAGGCGCTGCATCCTGCAAACAACCTGTAAAACCTCTGGCGACCACCTGTTCCGTAAACTGAATTTTGCCACCAATGCCTACAGAATTTTTCACAATAAAATTGGCCTGTGTCACCACACCGATTAAATCATAACTATGCTGACCATGAAACAGGTATTTCACCTTTTTTACCTGAAAATCCGTCAATTTTTCGCAGCGTTTCTTCACCTGCTCCTCTATTTGCCCTGATAGAGCCATGGCTGACATTGATTGTTCTGTAATCAAAGCGTTCTCTTTCACTTCCCTTGCCGTTATGTGTCCGATTTCTTCACAGATACCGACAATCTCTATGAGAAAAGCCAATGCGATAACAGCCAACACAAATACAGGGAGTGTCAATGTCGCCTCTACTAAATAGCTCCCTTGTTTATTTCTCCACACTTTTTCTTTCATAATTCTCTTCAAATTGATGGACTCTGCCGTTGACCTCCATAGAAAAATGCAAACCTGTATAGTAATCAGAAAGCAAAAAATAATCGCAATACAGATATTTCATATTGATTTGAATCAGATCCATGATTCTAAGCAGCCGAGTCCGTTCCGGTACCATATTGATTAGAATCTGTAAATATCCTTCGTAGTCGATACCCTCTAAAACAGGCGGTGAAATATAGTTCGGATTTCCTCTCCGATTATCATCGGTTTTCTCCCCTTCTATTGTTGTGTCCATCTTTCCTTTCTCATTGGAAGTTCCCTGCCCTAAGACGTTTTCCAGGGTTAAAGCCCAATTCTGATCTTGTTTCAGCAAGGGTACCTGCTTATCGTCATAGAGCAATTCCATATCGTTTTCCGCTTCTGCAAAGGCCCATAATTCTAACAACACACCTTGGGTCAGTGGCGCTTCTGGCCCAGGAGTCAATGCTATAGCAGCCGCCATGGCAATCTCCTTCTTTTCGGCAGAACTATAAAGGTAAGCCAAATTCAGCAAATTCCGCAGGACCACCAATTTACTTCTTACGTTTTCTCTTGCCTTCCTGTCATCTGGCTTACCACAAATCATATATTCTATTTCGTTTTTAAAATAGGTTTCTCCTAGACCATCGTCGCTCCTGTTATGATGAAAAAAACGAAAAATATATTGATTGACCATGGAACTACCCACTAATTCCCGAAAAACTGCACCTTCCTTGATCTGTTCTGCGATGCCGTAAATGTTTCCTGTATCATTTAACATGCCGGAAGGCAAACTGTCTAAAATCCATCTGGCGGAAATCCACCGCTCTCCATATGCGTTATTGGGTCCACTCTCATTGCTTTGCCCCTTCTCTTTTTGTCGTCCTGAAATGGCATGGGGTTTACTTCCCAATGCCATTATCTCTATAATTTGATTCTTCAAAATTCCTGTATCTGTCAAAAGATAATTATCTAAGCTGCATTTTATGTTGTCATAAGCGATATATTTTTTGCTGTCAAAAGTAAAGTCTACATACTCTTTCAATTTATCTTCTATCATGGAAGGTTCTCCATAAAAAGCAAACAAGCCATATCTATCTTTCAGATTCAAATCAAATTCAGCCAAAATGCTGGTTCCCCATAATCTACCAAAATCCTCCGCTCCAGCGAAAATCGCCATCTTTCCCACTATAGCCAACAATGCGAATACCAAAATTAGCATGGCTGAAAAGAGCATAACCGCAAATGCAGTAAAAGACCCCTGTTTGTTTCTCCACATTGAACTATGGTCTCCCTTCCATGGCAGTCTCTCCAATCTCCAAAACCTTGTCCTTTAACCTTATCACTTGGGTCTCCTTCTTTTCATAAAGGGACTGTCTGGCCGTATTATGAGTAGAAATCTGTGTTCTGAATACTCCGAAAAATTCCACCATGAGAAGAATCAAGGCCACTGTAACCAATATGGAAAGAGGCATGACTAACGTGGCCTCTACCATCTGACTTCCTCTTTTATTTTTTAAATGTCTGCCCAACTTCCTTCGCCTTTTCATTTCTCCCCTATCTCTTTTAAAAGTCCATTTCATTGAGTGACGAGAAAGTATTTTCCACAAACTCTCCAATCTGCTCTTTAAAAACTAACCCTATGGCCACTGCGATGGCCACTAGAATGGCTACCTGTACCATTTCCATTCCCTGCCGGTTTCCCAGCATGGTCTTTAAACTCCAACCTGCTCTTTTTCCTTTTTTCATCATCAGTCTCCTCCTTTTACTATCCTTTAAATCGTCATTAAAGCCGGCGCTGAGGTAACAATGATTAAAGCCATCAGTAATAATCCCAACGGAAAACTCATTTTACTCTCTCCAATTCTAATCTGCTCCATGGCCAGCCGTTTTCGCTCTGTCCAAAGCTGCCGGCATGTACCGTACAACTGCTCCCATAAATCTGTCCCTCGATCCATACTGTCTGTCATCATATTGGCAACCCGAATCATTTCTTTCACACCGCTTTTTCGACTAAATTGGTAAAATAACCATACCACATTTTCTCCTGTACTCTGACTCATCTGACAGATATGACAAAATTCCTCTGAAAATTTGCTTCTTTGTGTCACAGGCATTGCCTCATATCCTTCTCCGATACGATAAAAAGCCTCCTCCAATACCATACCGCTATCCAAAAGCAGCAATAACTGATTCAAGAATCTGGTCAAGTCAATCAAATAATTCTCCCTCTGCTTTTTCTTCACTTTCCTTTTAAAGTTCAATCTGATTCATCCTCTCCATCAAAATGCAAGCCGCACCAATCATACAAAGCGCCATACTGCTAACCATATATCCCTGTGTAGATGCTGTCAGAGGCTCCAAATAGCCTGTGGAAAGGACTTTAAGCAGCAACATAAGGAGAAATGGAGCCAAAAGAATTATCCTGCTCTCAAACCGTTTCTGTGCCATCCATGTATGAAGCTCTTGTTCCAGGCTGATCTTATCTCCAATCATTTCAGTGGCATGATCGATAGCCTTCAACATATTGGCTCCTGATGTGCGGCAGCACATATATACTTGAACGAAATCCCCTATATCCTTTAGCCCGCTTCGCTTTGCAAAATCACCCAGTACCGTAACCTCACTGGTATTGCTCTCTTTCATCTGCGCTACCATAGCGGCAAGTTCCTTCATGATATAGTCTTTTGACGTATAAGTTCCTTGCCAAAATTCCATGGCTTCTTCCAATGCCTGTCCCATACTTCTGCCCACAGCCACCGATGAAGATATGGAATAAAGTAAATCACGAAACTGAAGGAGAAGTTGTTTTTTTCTCTGCTCCACTTTCCACAAACAATATCGTTTCTTTACCATGGAAAAAGCGACCATGATACACCCCAAACTTGCCACCTGGCTATCATAAAACAGCCATCCTATACTAATCCCCATTCCCATGGACATGGCTGTCACCATGATCCAATCTGTTGCGTATAAGTCCCATGTTTCGTAATTGATCTGCATAGACGTCTCCTTTCCAAACCGCTCTTCTACTAAAACTTAGACTGTTTCCTGTAACCGTCAATGTTCCTTCCCTACCTCCCAATAACTTCATAAGCGGATTTAATATAAATTCCCCCTTTCGATATCCGATGACTTCTGTAATCTCCACAACTCTGCGACGTCCATCCTCCATTTTCTCCATATGTACCATGATATCGATAGCCTCCCCAATCTGAGAACGAATCGCTTCTATGGTAATAGGCATTGCCATCATATACATGGTTTCAAGCCGCCGGAGCATCCCCTCCACCGAATTGCCATGCCCTGTACACAAACTCCCAGAATGTCCTGTGTTCATGGCCTGAACCATGTCAAGTACCTCTCCGCCCCGCACCTCTCCCACAATAATTCGGTCTGGACGCATCCTAAGGCTGGCTTTAATCAGCCTAGACATATCCACCTGTCCTTTGCCTGATGCATTGCTATTTCTGCACTCCAAATGTACAACATTTTCTACCTGATTTAGCTTTAATTCGCTGGAATCTTCGATGACGATAACTCGTTCCTCTTTGGGAATATACTCTGCCAAAGCATTGAGAAAGGTGGTCTTTCCTGAAGAAGTTCCGCCGCTGATAAAGATGTTATATCCACAGATTACCAGCAGAGTCAAAAGTTTACCGCCCTCCGGCGTAATCGTGCCTGCCTGTATCAGATGTTTTAGGGTCATATATCGTTCAGAAAACTTTCTGATGGTCAGGGTTGGCCCATTGATAGCCACATTCTTATATACACCACTGACACGGGAGCCATCCTCCAACCTGGCGTCCACAATAGGCTGCAATTCGTTAACCTCCCGATGAACCTGGGCTGCAACCGCTCTCATGATTTCCTCGATTTCCTCATTGGAATCAAAGGATAACCCATACCGTTCTATCACCCCTTCCCGTTCTACGAAAATATTCTGGGCTCCGTTCACCATGATTTCCGTCACCTCCTGTTCTTCCATTAAAGGCTGCAAAATTCCCAATCTACATCTGGTCTTATAAAACAAACGCTTTATCACCTGATCTAGCTCCTCTATGGAATATATCTCTGACCTTTCATCGGAAAACACAGTAGTTACAATCAGTTCCATGGCGGCCTCATCGTCTATCCCGTCTCCCGCTGCCAAGGAAAATCTCACTTGCTCCAGCATATCTTTCATGAACTCTTTCATCTCATCCCTTCTAGTTTGTAATTATTTTACATTACAGTAAAATATTACATCTTCCATTCTCTAAATGCAAGGGAAATATTTCGACATTATTCGACATGTCATCGTCTAAAACCGTTGCAAATTCTTGGTTTTCGACGAGATTCGACACAACTTCCTTTTAACATACAAAAAGACCGAAACAAGTCTCTTCAACCAGTTTCGGCTTTCTATCTTTTTCTATTTATATGGTCCCTCACTATTTTCCCTTTTTGCTTTCAGTACAATCTCCTCCAAAAAATTTGCCAATTTTTTTACACCTTCAGCAAAATCTCTCGTCATGGAAACGGCAATAGCCTGGCTGCTTTCCTTGGCGGTCTCACAGTCTACAGGTTTCCACACCTGAAAACTTTCTTTGTCCTCCATAATCTCCATCTGCATACGACTATGGCAAGTTACGGCTTTATCCTCTTCTATATGCCTTTCATTCCCGCGATTCCAAAGAATCAACTTTTTTGTGGGTTCTGGCCTTCCATTCTCCATGTTCTCCTTTATTTCCCATCGTTTATCCTGCCGATTTCGAACCTCAATTAGATAATCCAAACCCCATTCCAATCCTGGCTCTACTGATGGGCTTACTCCCAAATCCACCAATATAATGTCATAATCTGCAAGGCCGGCTAATCGCTGAAGAAACCCACCTTGTTCTTTCCGAGGAATGATTGAAAAGCTATTTTCTCTCCCTGTTCCTACAAATTGGGCCAGTCCATATCGATCCTCTGTTACATACTGGGGAAGATAAAAGTGCATGTCCGCCTGCAATCGATACATCAATTCTTTTTTGGAAGTAGGTCTGTCTCCACAACTGTTTTCTCCCTGCCCATCATATGGCGGCTCATCGTACAGCTGTCCGTCATCCTGCGGTGTAAAACTCAAATACACCACCTTTTCTCCATATCCGCCTGCCAATATCCTGCCAGTGGTCACCGCGATAGAGGTTAGACCACAGCTACCATAGACTCCATAAAACCCGATGATAAACGGCCTTCTTCCATTTACCTTCTCTTCAGCGGATTCTGTTCGATTTGGCGGATATACCATTTCCATAACCCGATGGATGATCTCTTTTACAGAAACTGCATAGCTTTCCAGCCTCACCGCTCTCTTCTGCCAAAACTCGGATAGACCCACATCCAAGTCGGTTACAAGAATCTGATAGGCTGATTCACATTCTGTTTCACCTTTGGGATCATTCACAAGGCAAGTTCCCTCTTCAGCACTTAAAATCGTAATTTGGAGTTGTTCTTCCGCCTCTGCCAGCCCCCTGGCCATAGCTTGTGCAAATCCCATCTCCTTCATAGATATGACAATCCTTATAGCTTTCATAAACACACCTCTCCTTTCAAAAAAGAAAAAAGCCGGACAACTCTGTCCAGCTCTTTTATATGGATATTTTATAATTAATAATAGTTTATTACATTTTCTTCCATACGTCAATATGTATTAACAAATTTTTTATCCACCATACCGTTCTAAATGTGATTGGCTACTTCAAAGGCATCCCAGATACCGTACATAATATTGGATACCTTCCTAGCATCCCCAAGCAAATACAGTTCCGGTATTTCAAACTCCAATTCCTTATACAGAGATTTCTCTGACTCATATCCCACAGCCAGAACCACGCTGTCGCAAGAAATTAGTCGTTCTTTGCCGTCTGTCTCTATGGTCAATGCTCCTTGCTGATAGAAACGAGCCTTGGCATTGGTCACCACCTGGATTTTATGATATGGAATCAGCCGTTCCAGCATCTCGCTGTTGGCATGACACAGAGGCCCATTGACAGTCAGAAGTTTATCCAGCGCCTCCACAATGGTCACCTTCTTCCCCTGTTTTGCCAGCGCAAGAGCCGTCTCACAGCCCACTAAACCGCCGCCTATCACGGCCACAGACTGACCCGGTTCCTTTTCCTTCATCAACACCTGAGCCGCAGTATAGACTTTCTCATCATCCCCCAGAGAAAATACCTTTGGTACAGAGCCGGTGGCAATTACAACCGCGTCATAGTTTCCTGCCATTACCTGCTCCTTGTCCACCTGAACATGATAGTGAACCGGTACCTTCCATTTTTTCATCTGCCCCTCATACCAGTGAGCCAAGGCTATATCGTCTTCCTTAAAGTCTGGAGCGCCTCCTGGCAGCAGGTTTCCTCCCAACTGGCCTGATTTTTCAAACAGTTCCGGCTGATGACCTCTGATTGCCAGCACTCTGGCCGTCTCACAGCCGGCCACACCGCCGCCTACAATCATTACCCGTTTCGGCTTTATAATCGGTGTATAAGCCGTCACCCGTTCACGACATGCCTGTGGATTGACTGCACAGTTGAGCATGGAATACTCCTGAATTCGGCCCATGCAGCCTTCCTGACAGGAAATACATGGGCGGATTTCATCCACAAGCTCCATCCGCAGTTTATTCACATAATCCGGATCTGCCAAAAGAGGCCTTCCCAAGCTAACCATATCGCAGGCGCCATTCTGGACGGCTTCTAAGGCCATATCCGGATCGTCCATTCTACCTGCACAGAGCACTGGTACGTCTACCGTTTCCTTCATCAGCTTGCAGTAAGGCCTATAGAGGCCCTTTTCCTGGTACATAGGCGGATGAGACCACCACCAGGAATCATAGCTTCCCACATCCGTATCCAAGGCGTCATATCCGTAAGAAACCAGTAGCCGTGCCGCTTCTACCCCTTCGTCTAAATCTCTGCCCTTTTCTGTAAACTCCTCCCCAGGAAGGGCCCCTTCCCGCAGGTCTTTAATAAAGCTCTTAGGAGAATATCGGAGAGCTACAGGAAAATCCTTTCCGCACCGCTCTTTAATCTCCTCTACAATCTCTCTGGCAAACCGCAGCCTGTTTTCCAGACTGCCTCCATATTCATCGGTTCTGTGATTGAACAGAGAGATGGCAAATTGGTCGATGAGATAGCCTTCGTGTACCGCATGAATTTGTACCCCATCAAAACCTGCTCTCTTGGCGTTATAAGCCCCGTCGCCGAATTTCTTTACAATACTGTGAATTTCCTCTTTCGTCAATTCTCTGCACGTCTTATCCAGCCACCGGTGAGGAATCGGTGAAGGCGCTACTGGCGGAAATTCTCCCAGATTGGTAGGAATGGTCACACGGCCAAATCCGCCGGACATCTGCAAAAATACCTTTGCATTATAGGCATGAATCCGCTCCGTCATCTCTCTGCTAGTTCGCACAAAATGAACTGGATTGTGGGTGGGCGACGGACAGTTCGGCATACCATGTTCTTCTACCTCATTGTCCACAAAGGTGACGCCGGTAATGATGAGACCGGTTCCACCCTTGGCTCTTTCCGTATAGTAATCCATACCTCTCTGGTTAAAACCTCCTTCAGCGTCAGAAAGGCCAAGAGGCCCCATAGGCGCCATGGCAAACCGATTCTTAATGGTGACAGAACCGATTTTTACAGGTGTAAATAACTTCTCATATTTCATTCTAAAACTCCTTTTGTTTTGCTGGAAAGGAAAAGGGCTGCAGAAACAGCCCTTTTATCCTTAGACAGTAACTCTATCTTATTTGGTTCCTTCAGTGGTCTTCCTCACTTCTTCAATTCCCTTCTTAGCTTCCAGTTCCTTCTTTTCCTTGCGAAGCATAATCTGCTTTACAGCTAGACAGATTAAGAAGATCAGGCCAATCCATCCGGTTACAGGATACAGAGCGTTAATCAGGTTCTTGAAGCTGGACTGTCCAACCACAATACCGATGACGAATACAATGCCTACCAAAATATACTTCTGCGTCTTGTTTTTAACTGGTACAGCATCGCAGGACATCTGCATCATTGGAGTGGCTGTGGAATACATACCGATGATAATCAGTACAGCATACAGCTTGCCAAAGATCGGGTGTAGTCTAGTGGCCAGCACCAGCGTCGGAATATCTGCTGCATAAACGTCGCTTAAGTTGGCCAATAGCGCCGTGATAAACAGAACGCCGATGCCGCCCATGAGGATTGCGCCACAAGCGCCGCCCAGGACAGCTTCCCTTCTGGAATTGGCCGACGCACCGATGGAGGTAAAGAACGGCACGCTGGTGGATACGCAGTAGGAGATTGAGATAAACGGTGCAATCCACCAGTTTGGCGCGCCGGTCAGTACGTCGTATTTTTCTGCCAGTTCATTGGCCTGAGATAGCTCTGTTCCGGTGAAGATACCGTAAACGATGACACAGAACAGGAAGATGATGATGAACAGACCGCAGCTTCCTACAATGTTAATCAGCTTCTTCGCACCGGACAGATATGTGAGAGCCACAACAGCGGAGATGATAGTTGCACCCAGCAGTTTCGGTACGCCGAAGTAATCAAGCAGGATACCGCTGCCGCCAGCGATCATAATGGACATTACGCCAACCAGATAGATTGGAACCGCAATATCAAAGAAGGTGCCGATATATTTTCCACAGTACCAGCGATACTTAGCTCGATCAGGGTCTTGTAACGAATCATATCCATAACCCAGCAGGGATGGAACCAGCCACAAATAGAGGGCCAGTTGGATACACATACCAGCAATACCATAGAGGCCGAAACCGCCATAGAATTGCAGGGTTTCCTGTCCGCTGGAATAGCCTGCGCCGATCATCAGACCTACAAAAGCTCCGCCAAAGGTCAAAATATTCCATACACTTACTTTATCTTTCTTTTCCATAATTTCACCTCACAAAATGGTTACTTTACCCAAAACTCTCGTTTATAGGTTGCTACATTTCCATTGTTATCATATAACTTTACCGTCAACGTCTTTTTGCCGCTGGTCTCATAGGTGTGATTTGTAAACTGTCCTCTTCCCACCGGACTATCATCGCCGAAATCCCAAACCGTATCGATGATGACACCAGGGTCATGGACAACTGAGGTCTGATACATGTAAATCCGCTCTCCTGCCTTTGGTACCGGCGGAATGATGTTGAAGGTATAACCCATATTACTGTGACACTCTTCCGTCTCTGTCTTGGTCTTAGGCACCAACTGGTTTACAACCTCTTCATGAGCCAGTCTATCGTTCTTACGGAGCTGCTGGGGGTCCATCTTCAGTATCTCCAGAATCATTTCATAGTGTCCCATCATGGAGCGGTAAATCTGTTCTGGCTCCACTTTGTCCTGCGTATCGTGATCCGTATGATACCATATCGGTTTACCGATGACCAACAGAGTCGGGATTTCCAGATCATAAAACATACCTTCCAAATCCTCATTGGCGATGGAAGTGGACAGAGGCGCATAGTTGGCTGGCAGCATCTGATACTTTTCCAGCTTCTCGCACACCATCTTCAGCAGCATCGGATTGTCCGAAGTATGTACAAACCGAAGATCGTCCCGTCCTGTGGGAATCACGCCTCGTTCGCTCCAACTATAGCCGATGGCAGCCAGACCGTCAAAGTTGATGCAAGCATAGGTTCTGTTGATGAAATCCTTATGCCGCTCCATGAAATGTCTTGCCCCAATACAGTTCTCATGGCCTGAATTGCCGCAAATCATGATAGTTGGATGGTCTCCTTCCAACTTGGCCAATTCCTTCAGAATATGCATCCATGCCGCATTGGCTGCTGCATTGTCCACAGCGCCGCCGTGAGTGCTGTCGTAATGGGTCTGCACTGCTAGAACATGTTCATTACCCGGAATGATGCCAAAGATGTCTCCCGATCCATCGATAAACACCTCTCCGTCGCCGTCGATTTCCAAGGTCATCTCTCCATTCCAGTCCTTGAAGGCTTCATTGACCATCATGCCATCTTCTCTGCAGATGACCGCCCCTGGAATCTTGCCATAGGTATAGTGTTCCTCGTGGATTTCATCGTATCTACCCCGCATACCGCAAGGGATATCGATCCATGCCACAAACCCTACTGCGCCGGCGTCCTCCACAGCCCGATAGATGTGATTCACCAACTGGGTTGGAAACACAGTCATAAACTGCTTACTTTCCATAAACACGATCTTTCCTTTTACCTGATGAATCCAGTTTTCTACCGGCTCAATGGCCAGACCTGCATGATAGATAGGCGCTGTCGCCTTACCTCCCTTGGACAGCCAGACGGGATGACTGGTAAATTCATACGTCTGCTCAACTCCTATGGCTCTGACCACCTGCCTGGTATATCGGTAGCATCTGGCCTCATATGGCTCATATACCACGTCCAGACCACCTTTTTTCAGGTCTTTGAGGATATACTGAGCAGCCTTTTTCTCCGCATCGCTGCCCGGATATCGGTATCCAAAGGAAACCAAATCGGTCATAGTTTGATATAGCTTATCCCCTAATTCTTTCTCTGTCATAACTTGAGCTGCCATGGCCTATTCCTCCCTTTTACCGAAGAAATGCAGGTTCTCCTGTTCCTTAAATTCTGTGCCATCGTGGTCAAATACATTGTTAATCATATCGATCCAAGTCTTGGCTATGACTGGCAGTTGTTCCACCGCAACCTTATCTGGTTTATCCACAGGATCCATCAAATAAATCGGTGGTGCGATAATGCTCACTACAGGAATACCTGCCTTAAAGAACCTGTCTCCATCAGAGCAGACATCAGCCTTTCCTTTGATGCAAGGTACTACCAGGGTTCTTTCCAGGTTGTTTTCCTCCATGGCGTCCTTCAACATGGTTAGCATCTTTTCGTTTTCCGTCACATATACCAGACGAAAGTTAATTTCATCGGTAAACCGCATCTCGTCAGCCTTTCCTTTCAGACTAATATCGTCTATGGCTTCCATCGCTACATGCTCTACCACAAAGTCCATGATAATATTTTTCTTTTCATCCTGCACTCGCTTGATGAAGCCCTCATGGCCTGCATAACCGGAGAAATGGGAATCCATGGCGCCAAACATAAGTGTTTTCTTTCTCTTTTCCTTTGGAATCTGTGAGAAATACTTGGCGATAGCCATGACAACCGACATGCCAGAGGCGTCTTGAATGGCTCCTTCAAAGCTGGAATCATGGTGGGAATGTACCAAGATGATTTCATCGGACATCCCTGGCAAAATGCCGCTTACCACGTTGGCATGGCTGGCTTCTACCCGATCTTTAATACGCATGGTAGCCCTAAGATTACCGCCGGCTGCAGCGATTTTGTCCCGCAGGTACTCGCCCATATCTCTGCTAATCCAGAGTCCTGGTTTATACATGGTGTTGAAGTGATACTTCTCTTGATCCAGGAATTTGGCGTAGGCTTGGGAATAATTTTCGTTATAATGTTCGTAATGATTGCAGTTGTCGATCAGTACACCAATAAAGCCTACCGCCCCCTTATTGATTGCATCGCAGTAGTTCTGTGGGAAAGTGTTAGGGTCATAGGTATTTTTGTGAAGATACTGCTTATAGGACGTTACTGTGTTTCTTGGGTCATACCACCAGCACTTATCGGATGCGTGGTTTTTTTCAAAGAAATCCAGGTCATAGTCAAACCATCTGTTGTTGGCTATCACGATCTTTCCCTCTACGTCCACGCCTTCAAAATCCTCTGGTCTGCCATCTCCCACATATACCAGTTCTGCCGTAATCTCTCCGGTATCAAAATTGCCAACCTTGCCGTCATAGTTGGTATAGTTAATAAAATAGCAAGGAATCCTTTCTCCCTCCACCGTTAAACTCCATTCTTCTGGGAAGAAAAATTTTGCATCAGGATGGTCAAATCGGACGTCCTCCATGCCGAATTCTTTGAACTTTTCTGCAATAAATTGGGCGGACTTCCAGTTGTTTTCCGTACCAGAACGTCTGTGACCAAAGCTGCAAAAATGTTCAATCCAGGAAAATATTTCTTCCTTAGATGGAATCAAGTTTGTGTTTGTCTCCTGTTTCATATTCGTCTCCTTTCTAAATATTTGATTCTAGTATGGGGCTGTGAGCGGCTCACGAGTCAATAGCCTAATAAGAAATCAGCGATACCTTTTTTCATGGGATTTTCACAATATTTCCATATTTTTTCACAAACTTGTCCTCTTTTTCTTGACCTGTGAGTTACTCACAAGTTTATAATATTAATATAAAGGGGTATGTACAAACATCAGGAAAGGAGTCTTATCATGAAGCAAACTTTTTCTATCAGTGAAATGTCTAAAATTGTAGACATTCCTATCAATACCTTAAAGCATTACGACCGCATCGATCTATTCAAGCCTGCCATCGTAAAACCGGACTCCCTTTATCGTTACTATACTTTGGAACAGATTTATACCTTGGTACTGATTAAAGACTTACGAGCCCTAGATATGTCCATTCCAGAAATACGCGACTACTTAAACAACCGAAATGTCAACAAGTCTCTCAGCATCTTACAAAAAAAGCTGGACGACATAAAAAAGGAATTCGATCTTCTGTGCAAGAAGAAGGAATATCTCCAAAGTAAAGTCAATATGTTGGAGGTCAACCACAATCTGCGCTATGAACTAAATGAAATTGTGGAAAAGACCTTTCCTGAAAGAACCGTTCTCACTCATGGCGTATGTATCACTGATAACGATTCCAAATATTTTGCCAGCAGGCAACTGGAAAAGACCGTCACTGGTTCTATTCCTGGCATCATCTACTGCACCCATGGCGCCTTTATCCCAAAGTCAGAACTGGAACAGGGAGAACTTCTTGGCAGCGCCATCGCTTTTGTTTTTTTGAACTCACAAGAATTGGGAGATTACGCCAGCATTATCAAAACCATTCCACCCGGTCGATTTGTCTGCGGATATTATGAAGGCAAGATGTGGGACAGAGCTGATTGTCTGAAACGCCTGCTAAACTATATCAAGCAAAAAGAAATAAAGGTTACCGGCAATGGGATTCAAATCAACCACATTGACGATAACCTGACCGACTATACCAACGAATTTCTATATGAAATTCAGATTCCGATTTCTACCTATTAACGGGATGAATCATAGACCACAATTACAATATTCCATCCAAAAACGATTTGACCGCCTGGCAGTAGCCTTCCTCATCCACCAAATAGGAAATGCCATGACCTGCCTCTGGTATGGTAATCAGTTTCTTGCTCCCAGCGCAAGCCTGGTAGTTGGACTGACTCATATGACACGGAACAAACCGATCTGCCTCGCCGTGGATCAGCAATACAGGAATATGACAGTTATGTAACGCCTCCTGGGCGCTGATCTCTTCCAGATCAAAGTGGCCAAACCATCTGGCTCCCAGACGAACCAGCGGATAGGTCAGAGACGGCGGATAGCGGCGATCTTTCATCACCTTTTTTATAATCTCCTTTGGCGAGGTATAACCGCAGTCAGCAATGATGGCTTTCACATTTTCAGGCAATTTTAGCTCTGAAGCCATAAGTACGGTGGTTGCACCCATGGAAATGCCCACCAGCGCCACTGGCCTTTCACATCCAAATCGTTCGTTTACATATTCAATCCATGAAAGGCAGTCCCGCCGCTCTAATACTCCAAAGGAAAGACATTTTCCTTGGCTCTTTCCGTGACCTCTCTGATCCACCAGAATGGCGTTATATCCTGACTTTAATGCCAGCTGTAGTCCTCCGCTAAAATCTCGCACGCTGTTGCTCCGATACCCATGAAAGAGAATCTGTATCGGCGCCTTAGGCGAAGTCTCATAATATTTACCATAGAGCGTAAGTCCATCCCAGGAAGTGATGGCAACCTCCTCATAAGGTAAGGCCGCCGCTTGACGAATCAGGCCCTCCATCTGTTCTTTTCTCTCCGCATACTGCCTACCTCTGGGCAGCCGATAAAGTTCCAAGGTTTCTTTCCGCGACACATAAAATACCTGTCTATAACAGTAATAGACTGTCAGAAGAATCAATGCCGCCGCTATGAAAAAAATCCTGCTGATTAAGACTCCATATTTCATAAATACCTCTCAAATTGGAATTCACATGGAGGAGACAGGATTCTTTTCAACTCATCCTATCAATCCTTTTCCTGTTCTTCCTTTTCTTCAGCATCCTTTACCATCTCTTTTAGTTTTGCCAAAGCCTGGGTAAGAGATCCAATCTCATCAATGAGTCCGATTTCCACTGCCTCTGGCCCAAAGAGCAGGGTTCCAACATCGTTGGCCATATTAGAAGTGCAGTTCATCTTCTCATTGATTACCGATTCCTTTGCATGGGAATGTTCTACAATAAAATCCACTACCCGCTCCTGGGTCTTTTTCATATAGGAAAATGTGGGTTCGGCAGTAATCAGCGTTCCCGATGTGCGGATCGGATGCAAGGTCATGGTTGCCGATTTTGCCACAAAGGAATAATCTGTAGAAACCGCCAGGGGAATCCCAATACTGTGACCTCCTCCAATGACCAGAGATACCGTGGGTTTAGAAATGCCCGCTATCAGTTCAGCCAGAGCAAGGCCTGCCTCCACATCGCCGCCTACTGTATTGAGTATGAGTAGTAAACCTTTAATCTTAGGATTTTCCTCCACTGCAATCAGTTCTGGAATCAAATGCTCATATTTGGTGGTTTTGTTTTCCTGGCTCATGACCATGTGTCCTTCCACACAGCCGATGATGGAAAGGTATTGGTAATCGCTTTGAAAACTGCCGCCGCTGCCAAGTACGCCCAGTTCCTTAATCAGATCTACTGAATCATCACCGCCCTGTTCCGTTCCCTTTCCCTTCTCTTTCTCCTGATCCTTGTCCTTTTCTCTTTCATCACTCATAATTCTCGTCCTCATTTCGTATAATTTCGTATAATCTTGTACCCTTATTATTTAGCAAAGGAGAGACTTTTATGCTTTTAAGTGAAATTGGAGATAAAGAAATCGTAGATTTATCCAAAGGCAGCCTTCATGGCAAACTCTGGGATGCGGAAATGCTCTTCGATGAAAGAACCGGCGTTATCCACTCTCTTCTGGTACCTGACTTTCAAAGCCAATCAGGCATCCGAATGAAAGGAGATTTGCAGCTTCCCTGGAATTCTATCATAGTTGTGGGCGAAGACCTGATCATCTTTAAATCTTAGTTTCTCTATGTTCTTACAAACCGCCCATCCAAGTAGTCAGCAAAACGATGGCTACTGGAAGGGTTATCATAGATAAAATTGTGGTCAGCGCCACCCCCTCTGAAGCCAGGGTTGCATTGCGATTCTCCAAGGAAGCCACCGCTACCATATTAACAGCAGCTGGAAAACATGCACTAAAGGTCAATACCAACTTACAAAGGGTTGGAATAGGAAGCCACGCTACACACAGAAATGTCAGTATTGGTTGTAAAATCTGTTTATAAATAGATGTTACAACCAGCTTCTTATTTACAATAACCTTTTTAATGTTACTCTGCCCCAACTGTACACCTACTACAATCATGGATAGCGGAATGGAAATCTGTCCCACTGATTCCAATAGAGAAAAGAGAAATTCAGGCAACTTTATTTGGGTAAACAACAAGAAAATACCGATAAAAGAGGCGACTGCACATGGGTTAATCATGGACTTCAAATTCCGTCTCAAGGTTTCCCTATTGAACTCTCCCGTACCGATGTTAATCTGAAAAAAACCCACCGTATAGGTCCAGATGCAAAGTATGATATTGCATAACACCATCAGATATAGAGCGTCATCCCCAAAGGAAGCCTGGGTGATAGGAAATCCCATAAATCCATTGTTTACCATATTGATAATGCTGATATATACGCCTCTGTCCTGCCGTGGTACTTTAAGGGCTACCGCAACGCCGTAAGCAACAATCATAGCGATTAGAAACCACAGAACTACGCCTATCATGGTAATCACCGTTATGGATACGGTTTCTTCCGTCAGTTCCTTCCCTGCAATGGAAGTGATGAGCAGACAAGGTGTGGCAATATTAAGTAAAAGTGCAATTAAATATTTGTTGGATTCGGTGGGCAAAATGTTCAGCTTATTGGCCCCTAGCCCGATTCCCGCCATGGAAAATACCACAGCAATCTTAGATAAAATCAATCCCATAATGAAACTAAATTCCTTCCTCTGTCTTGTATCTTACTTGTTATTTTACAGCCAACGCTGCATCAGCGCCGGACTGAACTGCTGTAGAAATCTTACCGGTTTGGTTACAATCCCCTACAGCCACAATCTGGTAAGGCTTACCTTCAGCTTTCAGCCGATTCCATAGGGTATTTTCGCTGCGAATCCCCATGGAGCGAACGATATAATCAGGCTTCAATGTGTAAGCTCTCTGAGTCTGTAAATCTTCCACAAACAAAACCCCATCTGAAACAGCGGTTACTTTTTGTCTGTAAAAGACCTCTACACCTTCTTCTCTGGCGGCTTTTAATGCTAACTTCATCTCCATAACCATGGATGCAGGCTCCGCCATCAGTTCCAATACCTTTACACGTCCGCCATGTCTTTGAATCAGATGAGCCAGCTCAATACCCGTCAAGCCCGCTCCTAAAATAACCGTTTCTCCAGGTAGTGGGCGCTCGGCCTCACTTGCAGCAAATAGGTC
The DNA here is from genome assembly GCA_022793795.1 of Bacillota bacterium. Classification (GTDB taxonomy): domain Bacteria; phylum Bacillota; class Clostridia; order Peptostreptococcales; family Anaerovoracaceae; genus RGIG7179. Next base: position 22,508 of record JAAWDM010000053.1, on the reverse strand, counting down.
AAATATCTGATGGACACCCATAATCTCAGGCGCGTCAATCCCTGGAATGGAAGGTACAAATTCATGAGAACCTGTGGCCATGACCACCACATCCGGCATCTTGCTATCTATGTATGATGCATCGGCCTCTACTCCAGTCTCAAGTATGATACCCAGACGTTTTATTTGTTTCTCATAGTATTCCAGCATCCATCCCAATTTACTCTTATCAGGAGGGATCATGGCATAATCCACCAGTCCGCCAATGCTATGTCGTTTCTCTGCTATGGTCACATAAAATCCCCGTTCTGCCAGATTGACAGCAGCCTCTAACCCAGAAGGTCCTGCGCCTACCACCAACGCTTTTTTGCCATGTCCATCCCTTGTTATCTTTGGTATTTCCAATTCTCTCTTGGCGAAGGGATTGACGCTGCATCCGCTGATTCCATCTGGCGCTGTGGTAAAACAATACATGCATGAAATGCAGTAACGCAGTTCATCCTCCCTGCCCTCCTGACATTTCTTTACCCATTCTCGCTCTGCGAAAATACCTCTACCAATGGCTGCTAAATCGCATCTTCCTTCTCTGATGATACCATCCACATAATCGGGATGACGCAAACTGCCGGAAGCTGTCACTGGAATATCTACCACAGACTTTACTGCCTCTGCCAGATGCACCTTCCATCCCTCTGGTTCCACGCCGTTATCGCTCATACACTCTACTCTTGTGAGGGCGCCGCCGCCATTTACTGTAATCATCTTGACCCCTGTTTTTTCAAGGAAAACACAGGCTTTCTTTGCTCTCTCTATGTCCGTACCGCCTTCTGCAAAATCATCTCCGTTAATCTTAGCGATGACCATGAAATTATCATCGGCCAGTTCTCTGTTGATACGCTCAATGATCTCAATGCTAAAGCGCATGGAATTTTCTATGGTGTCTGCACCGTATTCATCGGTTCTATGATTGAACAGTGGGCTCAAAAATTGAGACGGCAAATAGGTATGAGCACAGTGAAATTCAATGCCATCTGCCCCCGCCTCTTTGGCTCTGCGGCTTGCCTGAAACCACATGTCCTGAATCTCATGGATTTCTTCTATGGAAAAATCATTACAAGTCTTAGGTTTTGCTGCGCCTACGCCAGTAGGCTGTCCCGCCTGTCCCGAATGCCACGGCTGAAAGAAAATATGGCAGCCCTCCTCATGAATGGCCTCAGTCAGTTTCCTTAGCCCAGGTATGTATTTATCATGGCAAAGCCAGGTCTGCCGGTCAGAAATATAATGCCAGGTAGGATCGATGACCTGTATACCTGTGACCAGCGCAGCTACCCCTCCTTGGGCTACGCTGCGGAAATATTCGATATATCGGTCCGTTACATAACCGTCTTCGGTAGCTAAATGCTTTCCCATTGCCGGATAAATAATTCTGTTCTTAAAGGTTCTGTTTCCAATCTGAATGGGTTCTAAAAAGCTATATCTTTTCTTCGTCATAACGAGGCTCCTTTTATTTAAACACTTATGTTTAAATAAAGTCTACTATAGAACCTTTCTGTTGTCAAGGGGTATACCCTCTGCTCCATAAATGTGCTTCATATTTTCAATATGAAGGGTGATTAACTTCTCTACCATTTGAGACGTAAAATGATGGAGCATACCGTTATTCATCTCAATGACGCCATAATGGAGCAAATACAAATTGGCCGCCAGCTCCGCTTCGTCTGCATCCTTTCGAATTTCGCCCTTATCCTTAGCCATCCGTATGGCCTCCAGCTTATATCCATAAATGGCCGCTGAAACCTCTCTACGCCGCTTCAATATATCAGATAATTCTGGATTGGTATCAATCTCACTGAACAGCACAATTTCGCAAGCCGCCTGTTGGGTGCAGATCGTCAAATCCTGCCGTACCTTCTCGTAATAGGAGTTTTCCCCTTGTAAAATCTCTCGAAAAACAGCCAGCTTTTCTTCCAGGTATTCTTCGGTAACCTGCTGATAAATTTCATATTTACCGTCAAAGTGATAGTAAATCGGCGTCCGGGTCACACCCAGTTTTTCAGAAATATCCCGAATGTTCACATCAGAATAATTTTTGCTTTCAAAGATTTCCCTGGCCACATCCAAAATATCTATCTTTAACTGTTCCACTTCCTGTTTGGTTTTTTTCATTCTGATTCATCCTTTTTTCAGCAGTTTCATATTTCTCTCAAGCGGAATCTCTTCCATAATTTTATTGCTGTTGACTTCTATCAAATATGCATCGTTAATTTTACTCTTTTTATATTGAAATTTCCCATTCACTATATTTGATGAAATCTTTATAAGGTAATCCTCAAAGAAATTCTCCCAGCTAAAATATTTTTTACTCTCTATGTACTCACTTGGATTTTCTAAAACATCATGAAGATTACTTACCTTAATCAGCCCTGATTTTAAAATCAACCATTCAAATGATTCTGGCAGACACACACTGATGAAATCAGGATGTGTTGCTTGAAGCTTCAACACCCTGTCAATTTCAGAGCCAAATGCAGCCCCATCTGCAACAACAAGAACCACTTTATTGGGATGGGAAAGAAGCCATTTAAAAATGGCTGAATTGGAGCCGGCCGTCTCACAGCAAATTCCTGATTCTTTCAGATAACGATTAAAAAACTGGTATCCTGAATTGGAATCCTCTGTCAATAGGATATCAAACTTTAATTTTTTGCGGCTCCGATTTTTAGAGTATACATGCTTCCCGGCTGCCTTAAATATTTTTTCAAATTTATGAAATCTTCCACTGGTCTTAATTTCATAAATTTCCTCAACGCTATAAGGCAATTCATGTAAGCCTTCTCTATTAAAAATCACATAATAATTATCAGTACCTTTAATTGCTTTTGCAAATTCTTTTGTGACAATGAAGTCAGAACCTTCATCGATAAATACAATGCTATCTGTTATCTGCTTTAATTGATTCTTCCAATCCAAATCCACCAATGCAACGCACGATTTTTTGCTCGAAATATTCACTCCACTTTTAGAGCCAAGTCGTGTATAATCAGCAATCATATTATATAAAGTGGTTTTTCCTGTTCCGCTATCTCCTCGAACAATCGTAATATTTCTATATAAATCAAATTTAAATTGTGCACTTCTGTTGGATACTTCCACATGCTGAATCCCCTTCATAAGCACCTCACACGAACTCTCCAGCTTCAGCAATCAGCTGAGCCATATTTTTTACAATCTTATTGGTGTTTATAACCTTTATTTTAAACGGCTCATCTCCAAAATCCATCAGATGTCGTAAATTTATCACAACCTTCTTTTTTTCAGCCATTTTCAAAATCCATTTTGCACAATTATCTCCACAGGTTGAGGCGTTAAAGATATGTTTCTTATCATTTGCAATCAGTAATAATGTCTTTACTCCGCCAGATAATTGTTTTGGAGAAATAGATCCAAGAACGGGACTTTCTATTAAAGTTGCACTGACAACATCCGACTTGTCCACATCCTTTATCATGTCTATAGACATGGGCGCTGTAATCCACTGGTCTTTATATGTGTTTTGAAAATATACATTTGTATTATAAATTGCATCAGGCATATCGCCAAAATAGATATTCAACATAACTACATCACCTCCTGGTATATTATATGATAATTCTATCAAGAATACTCATCTACTATCTTGCCATACTCCCAGGAAAATATCAATCGTGATATTTCCTCCTCACCATATCTGCCCCATGTACTACGGTCATAACCACTAAAATACCTGCTGAAATCAAAATAGCGTAAATAGCCGTATGAAGACCTGTAATGGAAAAGGCGCTCCATTCCTCGTCCATGGCAAGCCGCATGGTGTTGTAGAGGCTACCTCCTGGAATCAGCGGAATGGTGGCTGTCGCCACAAATATGGTGACCGGACAGTGTTTCAGTCTGGCCATGATCTCCCCATAGACAGTCAAAGCCATAGAAGCGACGAAAAACCCCATCATTTCACTCAAGCCCATCATCTCGCACACAAGAACCACCGCCCAGGCCACGCCGCCGCCCAGGCAGCACCATATCAGCCTGCTTCCTCGCACATTAAAGAGGAGGCTAAATCCCAATGACCCAAAGATGGCAGCTAAAAGTTGCACTGTCGGTAAGATTGTCATGGCCTCTGAACTGGGCGATGCCGTCACCGCAAATCCCCATGCAATAGCAACGCTTAACACCAAAGCCTCGCAACACCGAAGAATTCCTGACATGGTATCTCCGCTAAAGATATCTCGTATGGAGTTGGTTAAAGCAATTCCAGGTATCAACAGCATAATAACGCCAATGTTAATCATAGCAGGATTTACTGGAAACTCTGCAAATACTAAATTGGACAAAAGACCGCCCGCCACACTGCACAGCACAGTGGCAAAATAGCTGTTGATTTCCAATCTAGTCAGTACAGCCTGTCCCATACAGAGCAATATGGCGATCACCCCTGCCGCAATGGCATCAAGCAGATTGCCCCCGAAAAAAATAGAAAAACTGGATGCAACTAAAGCCCAAATACCGCAGGTCTGCAAAAAATCATATTTGGGCATTTTACCGATTTGGGCAAGTTCCATACCAATGTCCTCCGGCTCCACCCGCTGGCTGCATGCCCGTCTGGAAAGGTCGTTTAACGCTTCCAATGCGGAAAGATTAAATTTGAGACCAGATATACGCCTGGTTTGGGTCACGGAATCTCCGCTTTGAAAGTGAGCAGTCACAATAATACTGGAAGTGATGGTAAATACATCCACACTATCAGCCCCATAGGCATGACAAAGCCTCCGTATCGTATCCTCCACTCTCGCCACTTCGCCGCCGCACTGCAAAAGTTGCTCCCCCAAATCCAGCGCAGTGGACACCAAAGCCTCTAATCTCTGGTGATTTTCATAGTCGGAATTGTTCATATAGTTTTCCCGATTTATCTGTTCTATCCTATCCATATCCATTTAAAATCCCCTATCCTTTAAATCCTTTATCAGGGAAACATAAAACTCCCGCACATCAAATCCTGGAATATTCTCACGGTTTAAATCGATGACATCTCCATGGGAGACGCCTCGTTTTCCCTGAACGCGAATCTCATAACATCGCTTGCCCCATTTCATGGAATCTAAGGACACCAAGCCGTCGTTTTCTCCATCAAATAACTTTACAAATCCCTGGGTCAAATTTAGCGGAAATCTTCCATAACTGGGTTTCTTTAAGGAGGAAGCCACGCTTTGAAAATAGACTTGTTCCGCTGCCTCCTGTTCGCCCTCTGCCATCTCCCTGTTCAGGTTTTCTACTCCTGAGGCGGTCAAATCCTCTACTGCTGCTAAAAAGTCTGGATTTTTATCTCCCAAATGGCGCAAAGTCTCATTGTACCGTTTGGCAATCCAACGGCGAAAGCTAGCCGGCGCCATGGTAAGCAGCCATTCTGCAAACTTACAACCATGGTGGGGCGTATTGATGGTAGTGATAGACGCCACATAAGGCGCCATGCCGAGGCACGCCACCGCATAACGGCAGTCTAAGCCTCCTTTTGAATGAGCGATAATGTTAACCTTTTTATGACTCTCATTCTCCTCTGCTGTGATTTCCAGAATCCGCTCAGCCAATTCTCTTCCGCACTCTTTCACAGATGCAGCGGATTGCTGTTTGCCATAGTAAATACATGCGCCGTTTCGCGAAAGCTCCTTGGGAATTCTTCCCCAATAGTTTAAATATTTGTAATCTCTGAAAAATACTCCATGAACCAGCAGAATGGGATATCTGGTTTGGCAAATTTGGCTTTCTGCTCGCACCGCATCCAGTTCCGCTTTTTCCTGTTCAAACTCCACCTCTGCAGAAACAATAGAAATCAGCTTCATCAGCACAGCCAGATTGACCAAAGGAATCATGCCTGTCAAACCGCCGATGATTCTCCATTTCAGCCCTAGCTGTACAGAGGTCAGGTAAATCCCAATCATACCGCTCCAAAAAAGAAGAGCCTCTATGACCCCACCGCAAAAAATCACAGCAGCAAGTTCCTTCCATCCTGGATGAAACATGGTCCAGTTCAGCAAAACAGCACATCCAAGTAAGCTGAAGGTAATGAGAAAATATTTTAATTGGCATAGGCCTATGTACAACTGCCTCAGTCTGACCGATGAGAAAGTTTTTCCTTTTCTCACCGGACGAATCAATTTATATACTGCAAGCAGCAGGATTAAAACTTCTATCATTAGCATCATGCTATTTTTCTTCCTCTATATCCGTAAATCCTTTACCATCGCCCCATACGGTATTGACCTGCATGATGGTCACTAAAGCCTCTGGGTCCACATCCACCAAATACTTCTTGATCACCATGCTTTCCCGCGGCGAGCAAAGTACAATCAGTTGCTTGCGGCGCTGTCCTGTATATTCGCCTACAATATCATAGCTAGAAACACCCCGTCCGATGTCTTTCATAATATAGTTTGCCACTTCATGATTCTTAGAGGTAATAATCTGTAGCTGCACGATCTTTGTCTCAAACCCGTACATCACCATATCCACCACGCGGGAGGCGATAAACTGGGTAATCAACGCATAAAGGGCAATATTCCGTCCAAACACAAATGCCGAAATGATGATAATGGAACTATCCAATAAAAGCAGAATCTTACTGATGTCCACATGGGGCATCAACTTTTTCTTGATAATCTTTGCTACAGATTCGGTCCCACAGAAGGAGTAACCTCGCCAAAATACCAAACCGTTACAAATACCGCCAAAGATGCCGCAAAACACTGCTGCTAAAATCATGTCATTCTCTTCTAACAGACGAAAATCCATATATTCAAAAAAGACCAGTACCGCCGGATAAAGGAGGGTCACCAACAACACCTTCTTTGCTTCCTTCCAACCAAGGATCGCGATTACCACAAACCAGATGAGAATCGCCAGAACATAGTAGAGCGCCGAAAAGTTGATGGAAACATAGTTCTGTATGATTCGCACAATACCAGTAAGGCCTCCGCTGGTAAGACCTCCAGGAAGCATAACCGCTGTAGTAGAAAATGCGCCTACAGCACAAGCCATGACCAGAAATACCAAGTCTACGGCAGTTTGGTATGCCTTGTTATAAGGCTGATTTCTCAAATCCCTCTGTCCCATATACTCCCTCCTCTAACAAAACTTATATCACAATCTGCCCTCGATTGCCAAGCACATCCACCGCTACCACGCTGATCGGTCCAATACCCTTATGATTCACCGTTTCACAGCTTGGTATCAATTTCTGTTCTTTATGATTTCCCCGAAAAAATATTTTTTCCGGTCTATGTACATTTCCATCATAATGAAAATCCACGCTCCAATAGGAAAGCAGCCGCAGAGAGTCAGTAGCAGCAACTTTTTTCAAAGCGCGAAGGTCCTCTCCCTCCAGCCTAACATCATCAAATGGCGGAATCCATCTATCCAGTTTCACCTGAACCCTCACTCGATCGGAAGATACTGTCGCCAACACCCTTTTTTCTGCTAAAAGTTTTCCCCTATTGAAACTACAGTCATCTTTTTTACTATATTCCAAAGCCACCGGCTCGCCCTCCTGACCATCTCTCAATACCCTCTCCAAAGTCTTTGATACTGCCAGGTTTCCTCTATCGCAGCAGATCCATCGCCGTCCCATCTTCTGCGCCACAGCAGCTAATGTTCCAGAACCGCAAAAAAAATCAGCGCAGATGTCGCCAGGCTGGCTGCAACATGAAAGAATTCGTTCCAGGAGAACTTCCGGCTTCTGGGTAGCATAACCGGTTCTCTCTGCAGATGTTCTGCCCACCATATCGATTTGCCAGACATCCTTCATATTGACCAAGGTGTACCATCCCACCTCATCCTGAAATTCCTCTACCCCTTTAAACCGGTAAGGTTTCAATCCCCTATTATAGGACTTTTCTTGTAAAGGCTGAAAATCGTAGTTGTCGCTCTTGCTATATACTAAAATGGTATCGTGCTTTCTTGCAAAATGTCTCTTGGACGAGCCTCCCGACTTGTAAGTCCATATGATTTCATTGACAAAATGGTCTGCTCCAAAGATTTCATCCAATAGCACTCTGACATAATGGGAAGCGTGCCAGTCCAGATGAACCCACAAGGTACCATTTTCCGCCAAAAGCTCTCTGATGAAAAAAAGCCTGCTGGTCAGCATGGTCAAATACTGGTTGAGCCCTCGCTCCCAGACGTCTTCATAAGCCAGATGCTTTATGGAAAGTTCCTTGTCTCCCTTTTCGCCTCCTGCTGGAATTCGAATGGTGGCATCATAATTGGCTTTACTAAAAAAAGGCGGATCGATATAAACCATTTTAATCTTACCCGCCATATTTTGCCTTTGCAAAAGCCATTTCATATAGGCTCCGTTTTCTCCAAGGGCTAGACGATTATGCCAGTGCAAATGACGATACAAGCCTGCCGTATAACCGGCTAGGCCGGTTTTGCAGCAGGCTGTCTTTGGTTCCACAGTTTCCGCCATATAAAAATCAATGGCTTCTTGCTTCTCGTATTCTATTCTGCCGGCTTCCAAAATATCCCTAAACCCTGCAATCAGGCTCATATTTTATTCCTCCAGCTCCTTTAATATCCGCTCAATTTCCAGATTTCGCTTTACCTTCTGGGTGGTAGTCATAATCATCGGTTCACTGGACAAAATCAGATGATGGATAGATTTATACCTTGGCATCCTATCGTTGATAGCTTCAATATCCTTATCCGCTTGGACTTTTAGCTGCTCCTCTGTCATATGATGCTCTTTCAGATATTCCTTATCATACACAATCTTTGCCCAAAGCACCAATTCATTGTGTTTTTCTCTGGTAAACACCAGACTCTGAGACGCATATGGCAGCAGGTCGATCATGGTTTCAATTTCTTCTGGGAAAATATTTTTTCCATTTTTCATGACAATAACATTCTTGCTTCTGCCTCGAATCCACAAAAAACCGTCCTCGTCTATCTTTCCCAAATCCCCTGTGTAAAACCAGCCGTCTTTTAACACAGCCTTCGTCTCCTCCGGCTGATCCAGATAACCCAGCATTACGTTAGGGCCGTAAGCCACAATCTCACCGATTCCTTCTTCATCAGCTCCGGAAATGATAAGCTTCACCCGAGGCATAGGTTTTCCTACGGAACCGGCTTTCATAAACTCGTGAGACTCAGCAGAAAGTACCGGCGAAGTTTCTGTCAAGCCATAACCCTGAATGGTTAAAATGCCGAAATCATTCATACCTTTGGCAACCTCTGGGGTCAGGGCCGCAGCGCCGCAGATAATCAGTCTCAGCTTGCCGCCCAGTTGATCGATAATCTGCTTAAATACCTTTCTCCGAGCATGGATACCGATTTTATCCAGCCCATTGCAAAGCCCCAGGCCAAAACGAATCTTGCCGGTAAGTCCCTTTTTCTCCACCTCTTTCATAATCTTGTGGTACATATTTTCCACCAGCAGAGGCACGCCGACAAATACGGTAACACCGTATTCTTTCATATTTTTTGTTACATATTTTAATCCGTCACAGAACACACTGCAAGCGCCGATTCCCAAAAACACCAGAGCGCCTACTAGACCAAAACTGTGATGGAAAGGCAGGAAAGCCATATTCACATCATCGTTAAAGAAGGCTTCATACTCATACATATCGATGACATTGCTTACGATGTTGGCGTGGCTCAGCATAACTGCCTTGGACTGACTGGTGGTGCCAGAAGTAAAGAGAAGCACTGCCAATGCATTTTCATTGATCTCCCGCCTCTTGTAAGAACTGTCTCCGCCGGAAAGTCTCTGTTCGCCGATGGTAAGCATTTCGTCGTATTCATTGCCCTCGCCCATGATTTTGATATACCCATCCACATGTACTCGGCCCCCTGACCGCATCTGCTTAATTAACTCCTCATGTTTATCATCATAAAAGAGGAGACGGATCTTGCTCCGATTAACGCTGGATTCCAGTTCCTCTAAGGTAAACCCTTTATCAAAAGGAACCGCCACGTTTCCGCCGCACACGATGGACAGAAAACAGTTATACCATGGATAGCTATTTTCACCGATGATTCCCATGGCGCAATCATTGTAGCCCCGCGCCATCAGTTCTGTTCCAAGAGCTTCGATATTCCGAATCATCTGCGGAAAGGTAATGGGTATAATTTCCCCTTTCACTTTCATCTTAAATGCATGATTAGCCGGATTTCTGGACGCTGCGCCATAAACCAGTTCTCTGATATCCTTACAGGTCGGATCGAATGGTGATGATTTCATTTTCATAGAATTTTACTCCTTCCTATGACGCCGAAAAGAGGGAATCAGAATGGGAATTAAATCCGCCCTTCCGGCTTTCAATAAAGCGGCCCTTACTGTCTTTTGATTTTCAGGCCGGTTATAATGTATCAATGCACGTTGCATTTTTTTCTCTTCTAAATCTTTGGCCACATAGACCTTCTCCCCTGTAAAAGGATCCTTCTCCGTATAATAGATGCAGGTGGCAAGGGTACCTGGCGTAGGATAAAAGTCTTGCACCTGGTCAGGAACGAATCCGTATTCCTTTAAAAACAACGCCAGTTCTATGGCGTCTTCCAGCTTACTCCCCGGATGGCTGGAAATCAAGTAAGGAATCAAATATTGCTTCTTCCCCAGTTTTTGGTTGGTCTGTTGGTATTTCCTGCAAAATCTGATAAAAACATCTTTGTCAGGTTTTCGCATGTGGTATAACACTTCCGGCGCAATGTGTTCCGGCGCCACCTTTAGGGTTCCGCTTACATGATACTGACACAGTTCTCTGATAAAAGTCTTTCGATTTGGATCTGCCATCAGATAGTCATATCGAATCCCTGACCGGATAAACACCTTCTTTACCCCCTCCAGGTTTCTGACCGCTCGCAGCACATCTAGGTAGTCACTGTGATCTACAATCATATTCTTGCAGACTGTAGGATACAAACAGTCCTTATGACGACAAACCCCACTGGTCAGCTGCTTCTTGCAAGCTGGCCCTCTGAAATTGGCCGTAGGCCCTCCCACATCGTGAATATATCCTTTGAAATCCTTTTTCTCCGTAAGCCGCTTAGCCTCTCTGACGATGGAATCCTTGCTCCGGCTTCTGACCTGCCTGCCCTGATGGTAGGTCAGGGCGCAGAAACTACAACCGCCAAAACATCCTCTGGCGCTAACCAGACTGAATTTGACTTCCTGAAAAGCCGGAATTCCACCCTGTTCATCATAAGACGGATGCCATTCATTTTCAAAAGGCAGCTCATAGACATCATCCAGTTCCTGTCTGGTTAATGGTGGCTGAGGCGGATTCTGTACCACACACCCACCATCACTGTATCTCTCTATTAAAGTTTTTCCAATAATATCATCGTTATTCCTATATTGGATAGCAAAACTTTTGCCATAGGCGTCTTTATCCCTTTGAATCTGTTGGAAATCTGGAAGCCATACCGGCTCGTCGGTCATGATTTTCTCACCTGCTTCTGCTGCTGACATCCGATAACAGGTACCGCGAATCCATGTCAAATCCTTTATGTCAATACCAGCATCCAAAGCTTCGGCAATTTCCAATATGGCTCGCTCCCCCATGCCATAAATCAAAAGGTCCGCCTTGGCATCCAGCAGAATAGAACGCCTCACCTTATCGTCCCAGTAGTCATAATGCCCCAATCGCCGCAGGCTGGCTTCAATACCGCCGATGATGATTGGCGCCCCTTTATATGCCTCTCTGGCTCGATTGCTGTAGACGATGACAGCCCTATCCGGCCTGCCCCCTGCCTTTCCGCCCGGCCCATATTCATCTCTTCTCCGTGGATGACGAAAAACAGAATAGTGATTCACCATGGAGTCTACCACACCACTGTTAATTAAAAACCCCAGCCTAGGCTTTCCAAACCTTCGAAAATCCTCTGCTGACCGAAAATTCGGTCTGGGCAAGACGGCAACTCGATATCCATACCGCTCAAGCAGTCTGCCGATAATAGCAGTACCAAAAGAATGATGATCTACATACCCATCACCTGTGACGATGACAAAGTCCACGTATTCCCATCCTCGCTCATTCATTTCACTTCTTGTAATCGGTAAAAACATCCAGCCTCCCAAAGACAACAAAAAAAGGTGAAGGAACCATCGTCCTCCCCCTTAAAACGATGCACCCCTATGGGCATCCTCGCACCCAAAGACACACGTGATTTTAGATGCAAAGGTATATATTACTATTATAATCGAAAATGTCAAAAAGGAAAAGTTGTTTTTCTGTTAAAATGTGTGAAATTATCCATTCCGCCCACTAAAAAGACGGGCTCACCTTTATAAAGTTTTCACCCGCCTTTTTCTATCACCTATTTTGGGTAGTAACAAAAAAGTCTATCTCTGAAACCTAGTCAAGAAAACCGACTTTCCTATTCCTATCCCATAAATACCTGTACCCAGTAGGCCTTACCGTTTTTATCGGTAGCATAGCCTACGCCAATTTTCTTATAACCACTGCTCAAAATATTCTGCTTATGACCAGAGGATTTCATCCAATCGTTCATAACGCTCTGGGCCGTCTTTTGGCCTCTCGCAATATTTTCACCAGCAGTTTTGTATGAAACGCCATTTTTCTTCAGCATATCGAAGATTGAACCATAAGTCGGCGACTGATGGGAAAAATATCTATTTTTTGCCATATCCTCTGCTTTCATCTGTGCAATCTTTTGTAACTGGCTATCGGATTTCAATGCAGAAAGTCCGACCGCTTTACGCTGCTCGTTGACTAGCTTGACAACTTCTGATTGTTTCGTGTTTTTTGAAGTAGATGGCTTGGAATCCTGGTCGTTCTTATCAGCTTCCACCTTATCTTTATCCGGTGAAGAGGTCTGATTTCCACTCTGATGATCTTTTACATATTTTGCCCAATAGACATTCATAACTGTCTGAATTTTCTTGGCTGTATCGGCAAGTTTTAAACCTTCAGAGCTATCCTTTTCAGCGCCAAATGCTCCGCTAGTAGTCCCAAGCACCAGCGTCAGGCTGAGTAAAACAGTAAGTAGTTTCTTTTTCATAAATGTTCTCCTTTTCTTTTATATCTTGGACATGTCTGGTCACCTATCGGGTCCTCGCTTTCGTGACCAGACCATGACGCCCTGCCTCCCAGGCCATGATTCAATGAACGCTTCCTTACGTGGGCGCCGGCTCACGCCGTGGCGTCAACAAGGTGGGCATCACGTGTGTTCATTATACCATGGTACCCAAGTCCTCTCAGGCCGTGGTTCAATGAACGCTTCCTTGCGGCAACGCCGGCTCACGCTGTAGCGTCAACAAGGTGGGCATCACGTGCGTTCATTATACCCCATCTTTCCATCCATGACCAGTCCTCAAAATTTGCCAGGGCTAAGGGGCTACCCTCGGCTCGCTCATTTGCTGGATAAACCACTTGACAATTCGCCCCGTCAATCCCCAGATGACCTGTTTTCCCAGCTCTTCATCGTCCATCTTCACGACCAAATCCTCTGACCTGAGCGTATAGTGATAGATGGGAATCGGATTCTTTCCAGTCCGCCACTTGTAGTCAGACCGGATTCCCGTCTCTTCATAAGGGAAATCCTCCACCTTCTGGACAATCTGAGATTCATAAACCTGGGGTGGATTCTCGTTGAAAAAACGCCAGGGTACTAAGAACACTCGATCCACCTCCGCCGGATTTACCTTGATCTTTTTCAGGGTCTCCTCTGTTATACGTCCAACAAAGGTGTACATGGTAATCTGGGCGATTTCGTACATGGTGTCGAACTGTCCCAAAACCTCTATGTCTTCTTTGGAAACGCCGATTTCCTCCCAGGTTTCTCGAAGGGCGCACTCCCTTGGACTTTCCCCTGCTTCCATTCGTCCCCCAGGAAAACATACGTCGCCGGGCTGTGTTTTCATCCTCCGTGACCGCTGTTCAAAGAGTATGGCCAGTCCGTCCTCCCTCTCTACCAGAAGAATCATCACGCTGAAATAACGCCGCTCACCGATGGTTCCCACCGGCCTTTCTTTTAGCTGTCTCTCTATACCTTTCATATGGGCTGCTTCCATAAAACCTCCTGAATCTCATATCCAAAAAACAAGTCAGGCGATGGACATGCCATCGCCATAAAAGCAGATACTATGCAGCGGTTAGTTCAAAATTTCACATCCATCAAAGTTTACGCCTATCATCTCTTCCTTTTCAGCGCTGACGCTGACTACGAAGTTCATGCCGTAATTTTTCGAGATTTCTTTCAGTCTGTCAATAAACTCCGGCAAGTCGCTGATCTTGAAATCAGCGTGTTTCAAAATGCTGTCGATGAAGATGGTCTCGATGTCGTGATCCAGACTGATGATTCCATAGAGGAATCCGATATATTCATCGCAGTTGGTCACATGCTCGAAATCTTCCATGCAGATGACGCGAATTCTGTATTTCAGGTCGTACATCAATCTCTGATTCTTATTGATAAAGATTACGCTGCCCTTGCTGTTCTCTACAGAAGTGTTGGCCAAATCGATCATTTGTTTTGTCTTTCCGCTGCCTTTATGTCCCACTAATAATTTTACCATAGTAAGTCGCCTCCTAAATATTCATTGCCCGTATTTGAAGCATTTTTTCTATTATACACTAAATCCATTTTTGATTCAACGATAAATTCACAAATCTTTCACTTTTCCAGTGGGGTTTTCCCTGTCGGGTTTAGGGCTGGATTGCAAAGCAAAGTTATGTGACGGTTATGTGATGAAATTCGGCCTTTTTGATATATATGAGAAAAAAGCCGAATTTGAATAGCAAGCGTATGATATGCATGGGGTTTTTCAACAGACATCGCCCATGGAAATGGGCGATGTCCACGATTCTTCTCATGATTGGCCTTTTTTCGGCGGGCAGAGCGCGAAAAAAGGCTGCATCTTGATATAAATGGGGCAGCGGCCCGGCTGAAGCTGGGGCGCTGCTTCTCGTAAAATGTCCCATTATTCGAAAAAACAGGGCTTTTTTGGCAAAAAGGCCGAATTCCAAAATTCCTCATCTTCAAATTATGCAAATATATGCATATTTATTCTCCGGAATCTAGATCAATCCAGATGGCGGGGCGAACGGCACAATTATGGTTAACAACATAGTTGCCACCCTCATCGACAGAACCATCCACGTTGACGCCCGTGGCGTACTCCTGACTAACACCAGGCGACCGCAGCCACCACCAACATTTTCCTTTATTTTCCTTTACACCTTGTCCTATGATATAATCGGTGGCCATACAGACTCTCTCCTCATCAGAGGCAAAATACTTTTTTACCTCGTCAGTGGACAGAAGAAATATCTTGTCCTCCGTCTTCTTTCCGCCTTTTGTGCCAAACTTTGCATTTTTCTTATTCACAATCTCTGTAATCGAAATCATCTCCTGTAGCTCTTTGCTAAAGGCTTCCATTAAAAATTCCTGATTCAACCAGCTTCGAAGAGAGCAGGTTTCCCACGTTATGCTCCCTCCTTCTTTATGATACGGAACGCAATCCAGCCCATATTTACTGAGCAGAAGCACTTTGGAGCCTTCCTTGTCCAAAACGATCCACTGGATGTCTTCCTTTCCATTGCTCAGGTCATTATCCTGTTCATAAGCTCCCAAAAGAACGTTGTCGCCGATTGCAGGGTTTTCTAAATTGTCTTTCCACATAGAAACAGAACATTCCTGTATTTTATCATCTGCATCTTGATACGTTCCCAGCTCCCGAAACGCCTCTATGGCCTCTCTATACTTTCCGGCCTCCATCAACTCCACGGCGTCGTTATATTTCATGCTAGGAATCACAAAGGTCTTTACTCCATAGGCGATTCCCAAGCAAAGCAGTACGACTGCCATGATTATACTTCTTTTGCGGTCTCGCTCCTTCTTTCGTACCTCTTCTTCTTTTAGTCTCTCTATTCCCTTTTGGCATAGAGCAATCTGCTCTTCTGCATCTTTCCACCCTGGAATTTGACGCAGTTTTTCTATGGCCAGCTCGTAGGCCCCTATATAGTCCCTTTTTATATACGTCTGCGCTTCTTCATAGATAACGTCCTTCCGTCTGTTTTCCATGAGAACCACACACTCTTCTGCCAGCTGACTTGCATCTTTAAAATCCGGTATGCGCCCAAAGGCCTCCATTGCCTTTTGGTAGTCCTCCTCCGAATCGGCAAAATTCATCATGTCTTTACCAAAGGTGTAAACCCCGTTTTGCTTTACATAGGCCACACATTCCTGCAGCTCTGCCACCAGGGCAGGGTCTCCAAAGCGGATGGCCTTTTGGTAGCTGTTTCTATCATCAAAAGGTTCCCGACAGTTCCAAAGTTCTTCCTTTGTGCTGAGCCGTTTTTCCGCCAGCAGCTTACACAGATAGGCTCTGCCATTTTCCGGCTCCAAGTCAAGAACCTTTTCGCAGTATTCATCAGCGCTTTCCCATTCCTTATCCTCCAGGAATAAAAAGGCGCGCCGAAGAAGAGGCTCTGCACTGCTGCCGCCTCCGCCGCCCCCAACGTTTTCTTTTGTCTCTGCTTTAGGGTTATCGGATGCAGCTATTTTCTCAATTCCACGAATGATATCCTGCATGAATCCCAGTTTTGACATATCCTGGGCCTGCAGATGGGAAAACTCCTCCGGCAAATCGTATGGATCCATGTCCTTATAGGCTGGAATCAGCGTCTTCTTTTCGCCGGCTTTTATGAGGGAAAGATACCGGCTCCACTCATTTTTGACCCATGCTCCATTAAAATACTCGGCTCTGGTTCCCAATACCACCATGACCTTGGCGGAATGAAGGGCAGCAAATATGTACGGCTCGTAGGCGCTGCCCAGCTTATCCTCCAAGGTAATCCGTGAAAAGAACACTCGGAATCCCTCTTCTGTCAATTCGTGGTACAGTTCGGCTGCCAATACGGAATCCGGCGTCCTTCTTCCTCTGTCGTCGCTTTCCTTATAGCAGATAAATACATCGAAAGGTTCCTCTTTTTGGGAAATGGCCAGAATCCCCTTTTGTATCTCGTCGATGGCTCTGGCTTCCTGCTCATAGATTTCTCTCTGATAACCGTCTGCATATTGGAGAGCCAATTTGTAATCCTGATCCGTATAAATAGAGGCAAACTGAGTTCGGTTTACAGTGGGAATCCGCTTATGGGTTTCAGGATCTTCTACGTATTCGATACCATATCTACAAAGAACCAGAGACCAATAGGCCTCTGCATCTTCCTTATCCTCATTGAGAATCTGTTCATAGATGTTCATGGCCCTGTCATATTCGTTATTTCTGCGAAAATGGTTGGCCCGATCATACAGATTCATTCTTTTTTCATCATCCAGCTTCGGTAAAGTTTGCTTCGTACCGCAGTATTCGCATACGGCTACTGAATCGTCATCGCCAACTTCCAAGGTTCCGCCGCACATCTTGCATCTGAAAATTGCCATAATGCCATATCTCCTCTTTCATCCTTCTATTTCATCAGCTTGCACTTTTCATTGCGTTCCTTTATATAAACAATCAACTCTTCCCCGGCCGCCTCTGCCTTCTCTGCCTGTTCCAAGTCCACAGCTTCCTTTAGCTCTGCAAATTTGGCGGTAATCCTGGATTCAAGTTCAGCGAGGGCCTGGCTGCTGACAGGGTCTGCATACCGCAGCGCCTCATACACTTTCTTGCACACATCCTGGTAAGGCTGGGATTTTGCCCTAGATAAAAGAGCCGCCCCATCCGCTGTCAATGATTTTATGAATCGGGTCTTTTCCTCGGTCTCTTCATCCACTCTGTCTACCAGCTCCACGGCAACCTTCGCCTTTATCACGGATAAGGCTGTAAAGGCCAGAATGACCAGACAGACGATGATACCCACCCAGTTTGGCAAGCCAGGAATCACCATAACAGCAGCGCCCGCTACCAACATCAAAATCAAACCCGTATAGCTGACAGTAATTAAGGATAGGCTGTAAAACAGCTTTCTCAAGTTTTCCTCTTTAAATGCCACATATGCACAAGCTAGCTGGCCCAGAAAGGCCAGGTCGATAAAGATATAGCCCGCCCAGAAAGGGCCGTCAAACTTGCTCACTCCTGCTATGTCGCTTGGCGTAACGAAGCAGATTACCTGAAAGACCACAAAGACGACGGCCCACGCCAGTCCATAGGTTTTAAATCCTTTGTTCATGGTATTCTTCCTCCTATCCTCTCTTCATACCGCATTTTGGACAGAATTTTCCCGGACGCTCAAAGACATACCCACAGCCCGCACATTTTGCTGGGCCTGCAGGAACCGGCGTTCCACATTCGTCACAAAAAGCTGCGCCTGCAGAAATCTTAGCGCCGCAGTTCTCACAAAAGCCTACAGCTCCCGACGGCTGCGCTGGCTGCTGTACATTCATGCCGCCAAAGGCATCGGTAACCGCCCCGCCGACGGTATTTCCCACGGTTCCGCCGACGCCGCTCATAACTCCAAGGCCGATACCCATATTGGTAAACTGGCCCACAGCTTCGTTGCGAGCCGCATCCTGGGCCACGTCGAATCCTCTCTCCTGCTGATAGGTGTACCCTTCCTGCTGCCTCTTCTGAGCCATGGCCTGGGATTCTATGACCATCCTCTGGGCCTCGGTCTGCTGGTCGATGATGCCTACCTGCTGGCGAAGTTTGGCTTCTGCAATATCCGCATACTGGCGGAAGTGAAGTTCTTTAAACTTCTCATACTGCCGGTCTCCATCGGGCTTTACGATGTTGGTCACAAAAAAACGTTCCAAACTGATGCCGTATCCTGCAAAATCCGGCACAAGCAACTCGTGTATCTCCTCCGAAAAGACCTTTAGATGTTCGTCGATTTCAAAGATGTTGATGGCGCTTTTCTTCATCACCTGAGCGATATAGGTTTTAATTCGAGTCATCAAAAAAGCGCGGAAAAATGCTATCAACTTCTGCTGGTCCAGCATATGTTCCGTTCCTACCAGCTTTATCAAAAGTTTGCGGCTGTCCTCTGCCCGAAGGCTCATCTCTCCCGACGCGCCGATGGAAATGGGAAAACCATAGGTTGGTTCCACATACTGAACCTTGCTGTCCGTGCCCCATTTTACCGCCATCTGCTCCGTTTTATTGATAAAATATACCTCGCAGTGAAAAGGCGACTTGTCGTCAGTCAGACGATTGAGCATGGCCCCCAACATAGGTATATTCTGAGTTTTTAAGGTATATCTGCCCGGCCCAAACAAGTCTAATGCCTGGCCGTTCATGAAGAAAATCGCTTCCTGGCTTTCATGAACGATGAGCTGGGTCAGACTGTTAAAATCCTCGCTTGGATGTTTCCATATAAACGTACTGTTATCTCCCTCGTATTGAATCACATCTGCAATCTTTGCCATAAGATCCTCCTGTTGTGAAATGATACCAATATTATACTTTCATCCATATTGAAATACAAGTTTTTTAGCAAAGCAGTTTTGCTCCGTCAAAGTTCCTGTCCGCCGTTTATCACGCCCAACCTGAGCTGGCCGCAGGCCCCGTCGATGTCGTCTCCCAATTCTCTTCTGATGGTGGCAGGAATCCCCCGCTTTTCCAATATCTGACGGAAAGCCTCCGCCGCCTTTTTTTCTGTGGTGAAAAGGCCAGTCTCCTCCACCTGATTCAGTGGTATCAGGTTCACGTGGCAAAGCATTCCCTTTAGCCTCTGCGCCAGCTCCTCTCCATGGCTTGCCCCATCGTTGACACCCTTTACCAGAGTGTATTCAAAGGTGATTCTGCGAGAAGTCTTTTTTGTATAAGCTCGGCAGGCTTCCAATAAAACATCCATGGGATAGGCTTTGCTAACCGGCATCATCTCTCCACGAATCTCATCATTGGGCGCGTGAAGGGAAATGGCCAGATTCACCTGTGGAAATTCCTCTGCAAAACATTCTATCATGGGAACCAGACCGCAGGTGGACACCGTAATGTTTCGCATACTTAAATTAAGACCCAGAGGCTCATGGAGAAGCCGGATAAATCCCGCCAGGTTTTCGTAATTGTCAAAAGGCTCCCCAGTGCCCATGACCACCACATGATTGATCTTTTCTCCTGTATCTCGTTCCGCTGCCAGGAGCTGCTCTATCATCTCACCAGCCGTCAGATTTCTCCGCAGCCCATCCATGCCGGAAGCGCAAAATTTACATCCCATGCGGCATCCAGCCTGGGAGGAAACACAGATGGAATTGCCGTATTTGTATTTCATGAAAACGCTCTCAATGGCATTGCCGTCCTTTAGACCAAAGAGGTATTTTCTCGTGCCGTCTACCTTGGAAATCTGTACTTTTATAGGTGTCAGCAGTCCTGTATCCGCAGTTTCCGTCAGTTTTTGCCGCAGGGTCTTTGGCAGATTGGTCATCTCATCGAAGCTATGCACGCCGCCTGGTCGTCCTTCCGCTCCGCCGCCATAAAGCCAGTGAAATATCTGTTTTCCTCGGAAAACCGGCTCGTCTATGGATTTCAAAAATGTCTTCAGCTCATCCATCTGCAAATCTTTTAGATTGATTTTATTGTCCTTGGTTTTCATAAGTCACTGCTATCCTCTCTATTCTTTCCCATAAAAACTTTGGCCGTTGTAATAAGGTCTTGATGCACCACCTGAATCGGCTTAAATTTCACCAATGAGAAGGCAAACTGCATCAGCGGCCCAGTACACACGACTGCTACTACAGTGCCAATGCCCACGGGACCGTTGAGAAAGAAACCGATAATAAATACCACTACCATAATGCCGATACTGATGCCACCGATGGGTACCTTAGGAAGTCTCTTCCCCAGCGCCACCAGCAATGCATCCCTTGGCCCGCAGCATAGTCCAGCTTTCATATAGATAAACTGGGAAAACCCCATGATAAACAAACCCACCAACATGAGCGGAATCCCTGTCCATATGTTTTGCATAGCAGGCACAAAATCCAGCCAGTTGCACAAATCTACAGTTTTTCCTACGATGATTGCATCGAGAATGGTTCCTATGCCGATCCGTTCTTTTAATAAAAGGTCTATGCCCACGATAAGAAAAGAGACTGTAATGGAGGTTGTGCCATATTGAATCCCGAAGGTGTTATGTACGCCTAGATAAAGGGTGTCCCAGGGGGCCACGCCGATGTTGGCCTGAATGGTCAGGTAGACGCCGATGCCGAAGCAGAACAGGCCGAAGGCCGCCAGAAGGCTATTCTTCACGATACTGCCAGGGGTTTGATTGATGGACTGACCATTGCCCTGATTTTTTATTTCATTTTCTCTCATGATTTTTATAACTTATCTCCTTTTACTTGGTGATATATTGTAAAAATGCCTGACAACCTTCTTCTATGTCGTCGTAAGTCACATCAAAATTCCCTGTATACCACGGGTCTGCAATATCCCTGGGTCTTTCTGAAAAATCCAGCAGCTTATGTACCTTTCCTGCCGGGTCGCTGCCAATGATTCTCATCAGATTTCGTCGGTTGTTTTCATCCATGAGCAAAATATAGTCGTAGGTTTCGTAGTCTTGCCTGGTCATCTGGCGCGCCCTACGCTTTTCAAAAGGGATTCCTTCTTCTGTAAGTTTTTTCTTGGTGCCGTGATGAATATCGTTTCCGATTTCCTCTCTGCTGGTAGCCGCTGAAGCGATTTCAAACTGCTTGTCCATCCTTTGTTTTCTTACCATATCCTTTAGCACAAACTCTGCCATCGGTGAGCGGCAGATGTTGCCGTGGCAAATAAAGAGTATTTTTATCATCTTGAATTTATCCTTTCATAAGCCTTCAATTTTTGCCCAAATCTTATAGAACTCTATGTAAATATACCCAAATTCACGGACAAATGGTGTAGTAAGTGGTGTAAACTGATATATCGCGCTAAAAGGGCAATCACAATAATCTTTCTGACGGTATAGCCAATCCCGTCATTAATCTGTTTCTGGATTGTTTTTTCGCTTCTCGGACATTGTCAAGCTCCTTTCCGTGATGAAAAGAACCTTGATATGACACGTCCATTGTATCATAATAAGACTAACTTTTACATCACAAAATTTCAAAACGAATACTCTTGTTCAATAAACAGGTCAAACAATCGGTGTTTGATTAACCCTTTATTGCCTATCCATAAAATAAACCAGCGATTGGGTGTCCTCCGGGTTCTGCAATTCGTCCAGTGCGGGCCTTCCTCAATACCTTTAGCGCTGCAAACGGAGATTTTTAGAAATTCCAAAAATTGGCGCACAAAAAACAGGAAACCTTTTCTTGACTTCCTATTTCAGTGTGCCGCTCTATGTAGCGACGGTTATCCAGTTTTCATGTGAGCCGGATTCTATTTGCCCCAGTGTTGTTCCTTGTCCCAATTACAGCAAGTAATTATTCTCCCGATTTGCAATCTGTAAACTGACTAATTTGTAGGTTGCATATCCGCCCATAACCAGCGGCTCTGATTTGCAAATTTCTTCTGCTTCTTCACGGCTCTCTGTTTTTAGGATATACATACCTGCCATTCCCGGATAACCTTTAAAGACACCGCAGATTTCAAGCTTTCCCTCATCGTCCAGCCTTCT
>JAAWDM010000052.1 GCA_022793795.1 Bacillota bacterium | reverse complement strand
GTTCTGGATCGCCAGCAGGATATGCAGCAAACGCTGAACCAAAGCTGAAGGTGAACATAACAGCAATTACTAATAGCACTGTTAAAAATTTCTTCATTTTTTAGAATTCCTCCCTTTTTAATTTTTGCTCATTTGTAAGGTATTGAAATGCCCGGAGGCACACAACTTACAATATGAAATAATTCCGTTTTAAGTATACCAAGTGTCACCCTGTTTTGCAAGTCTTTTTTGGGAAATTCCTTCGTTTTCCAAAGGTTTTTCCTGCCTACCGCAAAGGCTCTCTCGGCAACTTTCATAAATAACTCAATTTAGAAGGCCAAAAGGTTACATCAAAAATAAAAAATTTTCGATTTTTTTCAATCTTTTTGTCAAAGGTTGAAATTCTACGGAAACCGAAGGAGTAAAACCATAAGAATAAAACCGTGGACAGACATACAAACTATTATATAAAACAGGATGACACTGACTGAAAACAGAATTCAGTCTCCATGATGTAATCAAAAAGAACTCGGCCAGCTACAACCTGCAACCCACCGAGTCCTCTTCATGATTTATTTTGTTTTGCCGTGCTTCCACTACATTTTATAAGCCTCACTATATTTTACTACATATTATATACCTTGCAATATATTTTTTATATCATGCGCTTATATATAATTACATAGCTGGCCGACGCTCACGAAACATAGCATATATCAGTAACAATATCTTAAAAATCAAGCATTAGAATGGATTACATCATTCCGCCCATTCCGCCCATTCCCTGTCCGGCCATAGGTGGCATTGCAGGGACATCTTCCTTGATATCTACGATGCCAGCTTCTGTGGTCAGCAGCATTGCAGAAGCAGAAGCCGCATTCTGCAGAGCAGATCTGGTCACCTTAGCAGGATCAACGATACCAGCATCGATCATATTTACATATTCTTCAGTTGCAGCGTTAAATCCGATGCCTACAGCGCTCTTCTTTACTTCAGCCACAACTACGCTGCCCTCAAGGCCTGCGTTTTCAGCAATCTGACGAACAGGCTCCTCTAAAGCTCTGCGAATAATCGCCGCGCCGGTCTTCACGTCGCCGGACAGGCCATTGACATAACCCTCTACCGCTCCGATGGTATTGATTAAAGCCACGCCGCCGCCGGAAACGATACCTTCCTCAACAGCAGCCTTAGTTGCATTGAGAGCATCCTCGATTCTCAGCTTCTTCTCTTTCAGTTCGGTTTCGGTTGCAGCGCCAACCTTGATGACAGCCACACCACCGGACAATTTCGCCAGTCTCTCCTGCAGCTTTTCTCTATCAAAATCAGAAGTTGCTTCTTCTACCTGACTCTTCAGATTCGCAACCCTTGCAGCTACCTCTTCCTTTTCACCGTTACCGCCTACGATAACTGTGTTTTCCTTATCAACCTTCACGCTGGAAGCGGTACCCAGCATATCGAAAGTAGCTTCCTTCAGTTCATACCCCAGATCGCTGGCAATCACAGTACCGCCAGTCAGAACAGCGATATCCTCCAGCATAGCCTTTCTTCTTTCGCCATAGCCAGGAGCCTTAACAGCAACCACATCGATAACGCCTCTCAACTTGTTGAGAACCAGCGTAGCCAGCGCTTCGCCTTCCACATCCTCAGCGATAATCAGCAGCTTTCTGCCCTGCTTCATAACCTGCTCCAGGATAGGAACCAGATCCTGAATGTTAGAAATCTTCTTATCAGTAATCAGGATAACTGGATTTTCCAGATTGGCAACCATCTTTTCGGTATCAGAAACCATATAGGCGGACAGATATCCTCTGTCAAACTGCATACCTTCCACAACCTCTAAAGTCGTACCTAGGCTCTTGGACTCTTCTACAGTGATCACACCGTCCTTACCCACCTTTTCCATGGCCTCAGCAATCAGTTCGCCAATAGCTGGATCAGCAGCAGATACGGAAGCAACCTGTGCAATGGAGGCCTTGGTTTCCACCGGTTTTGCAATCTTGCTGATTTCATCTACAGCTACCTCGACTGCGCCCTGGATACCTTTTTTCAATTCCATTGGGTTAGCGCCTGCAGCCACATTCTTGAAACCTTCTTTAATAATAATCTGTGCCAGCAGGGTTGCAGTGGTAGTACCGTCGCCAGCCACATCGTTAGTCTTGGTTGCAACCTCTTTTACCAGCTGAGCGCCCATGTTTTCCACGCCGTCTTCCAACTCGATTTCTCTTGCGATGGTTACGCCGTCATTGGTAATCAGCGGAGAGCCAAAGGATTTGTTAATCAAAACGTTACGGCCCTTAGGTCCAAGTGTAATCTTTACTGTG
This sequence comes from Bacillota bacterium, assembly GCA_022793795.1. Classification (GTDB taxonomy): domain Bacteria; phylum Bacillota; class Clostridia; order Peptostreptococcales; family Anaerovoracaceae; genus RGIG7179. Next base: position 23,209 of record JAAWDM010000052.1, on the reverse strand, counting down.
TTTGCAAGCTGATCTACACCTGCTTGTAATTTTCTTCTGGCATCCTCGCCAAAAATAATATCTTTTGCCATTTTATTTTCCCCTTTCGCTCACCTATTCTACTGTAGCCAGAATTTCGCTCTGACGCATAATCGTATATTCTTCGCCGTCATATTTGATTTCCGTGCCGCCATATTTGGAGAAAATCACCTTATCTCCTACCTTCAGTTCCATGGGCTCATCCTTAGTTCCCGGACCAACAGCTACAACCTCAGCCATCTGGGGCTTTTCCTTAGCGGAACTGGTAAGAATCAGTCCACCCTGGGTCTTTTCTTCAGCTTCTACCTTCTTAATCACGACTCTGTCGCCTAACGGTTTGATTCCAATCATCGCTTTGTACCTCCATTTTGATAGTTTATGTCACGAACCTGCGAATATGTCTACCCGACATCTGGGCTGCAAACAACAAGTTCGACATGCCCTTTACGTTCTTGGCACTCACGCCTATCGAGTGCTAACACTACTTATTATATCCGGCGCACCATAAAAGTCAATACTTTCCTATCATATTTTTTGTGGAGAATTTGTGAAACCATCAATCGCCCTTATCCCTTTCCTCCCAGCTCTCTCATGTAGTAAAACAGATATTGCTGTGCAAAGCCTCCGTACGGTGCAAAATGTTCCTTTGCGTAACGTTCCATCCCTGCAAAATCTTTCTCATCGATGTTATACATCTTATGCATCACCCGGCGCATCCACACGTCGATTGGAAAGGTGTCGTGGCGGCCTGCTCCAAAGAGAGCAATGCAGGCCGCCACCTTAGGGCCGATACCGGAAAGCTCCATGAGCTTTCCGGCCGGGTCCTCCGCCCCGGCTAGCTGGCAAGCCAGCTCATCGGCCCCGCCCATCTCCATAACCTGTCGTGCCGTCTGAATCAGATAAGGAGCCCTATATCCCAATCGGCACGGCGCCAACTCCTCCCTGGTCAGCCCTGCCAGAACTTCCGGCGCCGGCAGACTGTAATAATCTTTTCCCCGAAAGGTTCCCGCATATCTGCCAAATTCAGCGGCCAGACTTTCGATACAGCCCTTAATCCTAGGAATGTTATTGTTTTGGGATATAATAAAGGAAACTATGGTTTCCCACAAATCCTGTTTTAAAATACGGATGCCATTGCCAAAGGCACAAGCCTTGGCCATGGCTCCATCTTTTTCTGACAGACTTATCTTTATCTGTCCATAATCCCTGTCTAAATCCAAATAGGGCCGCCAGATTTCTTCGAATTCCGGCTCCGTACAATTTTCAGCAATGAGAGCAGCCTCACGTTTTCCTTCGGATTCCGGCTCCAAAGGTTCCAACCGAAAATTGACTACTCGGCCCATAGCCACTCCCGTATAACTACCATCCTCCTGACGGTTCCACCGAAAGCATTGACCGCAATCAAATATATGCTCCAGGTGAAAATCTTTTATCTGTTCTACTTTATATTTTTCTACCATTATATCGCGTTACTATTTATCCTTCTATCGCTCTGACTTCTACATTAACTTCCGTCACATTAAAAGCTGTCATCAGTTCAATCTTATCATTGATAAAATTTTGCAAAGTCTCTGCCGTCTCCCAGATCGGAAATCCTCTCTTTATCTTAACCGCCACTGACAATCGAAAAGATTCAGGCCTAGGGTCTTGGCTGACACGAATGACCGAACCGATGGCTGGCATATTGTAAGCCACACAGGTAACGATATCCTCCAGTACCCGCTCGTCCACAAAATACTCTCCCATATAGCTATAGGCGGGCCGTACCACAGTTCTCTCTGCCGCTGCTCCTTGATCCTTCCCTCGAAAAAAACGAAGAGGATCCATAAAATACCCTGCGAAGTTTCGTTTCAGCTGAAGAGCTGGCGCAGGGATTACATGTTTTCCCATTTTATCTCGCTGGGTCCTAGCCATCTGTCGCTCCTCTTCGGTGGTAATGTCCTCAATATAAATACGACGTACCTTTTCCAGCGCTTTCAGATTGGCTCCGCTCTTTCGAATCATACCTTCGCTGGCTATGACATCGCCCTCCCCATTGGGTTCTGTCATGAACTCTGCCGTATCCGTCTCCCCTCCCAAAAGACCCAGCCGCAGGATAATCTTATCCGTCATGCCTACACTGGTCCCCAGAATCAATATGGAACAGGGTCTCTTTTCCTTTATGGCTTCTGCCACCTGATCCCTGATTTGGTCGTCGTGAAACAAGGCTACCTTTACCGCCCCGATTTTAGTGGCCTCACGCTTAGCCGAAATACCGGCAGCAACTGTATTTTCATAAATAAATAGACCATCGTCTATAATCGCCTCAATTCCATACTTTTGACATAACTTAATCGCATGAAAACTCTTTCCTGTCCCACTCTTTCCTACCAAGGTATAGATTTCCATCTTTTGACCTCCCTTGCAAGGTTCTCTATGTATATTATGTATATAAGATAGTCTACCACATCCCGTCCTTTTTTTCAACAAAGGCGGCAAATGGTTCAAAGAAAAGGTCTTCAGGGAAAATTCAGTTTTCTCTTTCATTCGCTATACATATATGGTAAAATTTATGCATAAATATGAGAACATTTTTTAATAACATCATCGCTTGATATTCTGCTGTAATGCCTTACGCTGTGCTTGGCGAAAACGATCCCACTCCACCAACGATTCTGCCTTTTCTAAAAGTCTCCCTTTGGAAAAAGGTGACAAGGCCCTAAAAATATCCACCAACTTTCTTTCCCCATCGCTGCATAACTCCAGACAAGATGCATCGCTAACAATTTTATCTGGTTCCGATTCAATTAACAATTCCATGGGAACACCAAAGCATCTGGATATTTGATATAAAACCTCGGTGTCTGGGCTGCGCCGACCGCTCTCATAAAGTGAAAAGAGCGAACGATCCATCTGCAACTTAGCCGCAATTTCGGCCTGATTCAAACCGCAACTATTTCGCAACCTCTTTATATTTGCAGCAATTCTCATTTGTGTCTCCAATTTCATAACTAGCTCCTTTTTGTATATTTCGTCCCTCCAATTCCCCTTGTACTTTTATAGAGTCCGCTACAGGTTAAAATTGTTGCATAAATTGAATATTTTTTTGTACTTTTTAAAAAACATCTTTTATTGAATATGACAATCTGGATGTCACCTAAAAAATTAGCTTCACTAGCTATATTTTAAAGCTGAATTTAGCCGATTATAGTAAGAGGAACAATACCCCCGGCCCAAAAGCACATATGCCTTCAGGCGGCTATTTGCATTTGGGGGTTGAGGGTAAATTATCAATTTTCTAATGGAGGTAAATGTGAAATTTTCAAAGTTAAGTGAAGAAGAGCAATTTCAAATTCTTTACAGACAGTACATTTTAATCCGCAGATACTTACGAGCTTTCCGCCTAACCCCTTTTGAAACAGAAGAGATTTTACAGGATACGATGATCACTGTCTGGAGAAAAATTGACACTCTTCGAGATGAAGAAAAACTAGACCCTTGGGTACGAACGATTGCACGCAATAAAATACGTAAAGGTTATCGTAAAAGTGCAAAAGCGCGGCAACAATTCTATGCTCATGACAAACTATTTCAATTATATACACAGTCTAAACATGAACAGTCACAATTTAACATGGAAGTAGGAACCGAAATTGAAATTGAACATGAACCGCTAACAGAAGCCTTGCTCTATGACCATCTATGTAAACTAGAAGACTCCGATATTTATGAGATGATCCAACAACTAGGAAAACCAGCTAACATCATATTAACGTTACATTATGGCTACCTGGAAACCTTTGAGGAAATCGCCAAGACACTAGATATGAAACCTTCCACCGTCAGAAGCATTGCTGCTAGAAGTCGTGAAAAACTCAAACGAATGCTAGAAAAGGATGGGCATTGGTATATTCGAAAAGAGAAAAGCAAAGAATAGCGCTTACCAAAACCTTACCAAAATTTCATATAACTTCTACTTTACTATTTCGACCGGTTCTGCTATAATTGTGTCATCCAAAAGATATATCTTTAATGAGGAGGATTTTACAATGGCTTACAAAATTACTGATGCTTGCATCGCTTGTGGCGCTTGCGCACCTGAATGTCCAGTTGAAGCTATCGCAGAAGGCGAAGGCATTTTCGTAATCGACGCTGATAAGTGCATCGACTGCGGCGCGTGTGCAGACGCATGTCCGGTTGACGCTCCGGTAGAAGGTTAATTACATACCAATTACCCATAAAAAACCAATACCCGTTTCCTTTCGGAAACGGGTATTTTCATTTTGTTTCTATTTATCTCTATCTATCCTATTCCATATCCTGCATATAATAAGCCAACGCATGGAGGCTATCGCTCATATGCACATTTTCCACCGCAATGGTTTCCGGAATATCCAGATCCACCGCAGTGAAATTCCAGATACCTTTGATTCCTGCGCTGCTCACCGTATCCGCCACCAACTGGGCCTTTTCCGGCGGTACGCAGACCACTGCAATATCCACCTTTTCTTTTTCAATGAAGCTGGCCAACGTGCCACAGGTAGAAATCACCGCATCCTGAAATTCTACATTCTGAATACTCTGTTTCACGTCAAAGATACCAGCGATATGAAAATTTTGCTCATTCTTGTCAATATAGCTGGCCATGGCCTGTCCCAGACGGCCATAGCCAACGATGACCATCTTATATCTCTTATTGATGCCTAAAATATTTCCAATCTCTTCATAGAGATAATCTACACTATACCCATAACCCTGTTGTCCGAAACCACCAAAATTATTCAAATCCTGACGAATCTGAGACGCTGTATAACCAATGAGCTTGCTCAAATCCTTGGAGGAAATCTTCTCCACACCTTTTTTTTGCAATTCCCACAGATATCGTCTATATCGAGGGAGCCGCTTAATTACCGCTTTGGAAATTTGCTTTTCCTTCGCCATATTTCTAACCTTCCCATTTTAAAATATAGAAAACCCGCTGATAACGGCGGGTTCCTCATCTAAGCGTTTATTATTTATTCTCTTCTACATACTTGACCAGATCCTCTACAGTCTGGAACTTCTCTGCATCCTCATCGGGAATCTCAATGCCAAAGGTATCCTCAATGGCCATGATAATCTCCACTGCATCTAAGGAATCAGCAGACAGGTCTTTCATCAAATTTGTATCCATATTTACATCGGATTCCTCTACCTGAAGCTGTTCTATAATGATGTCCTTAATCTTATCAAATGTCATAATAATGAGCCTCCAATCTGTTTGCTTCTCAAACTATGGTTATTATAATAAGTTTTCACGCCTATTGCAAGGGATAATTTCCACAAACCACCTAAAGTTTGTGTGAAATTTATATTTTTTTCACTTTTTTCGTGTTTTCAATGCAAAACACCTTTCTTTCAGCTTTCCTCTTCTTCTAAGGCCGCCCATCTGCCATAGGTCTCCTCCAACAAAACCTTCTGTTTTGCCAGTTTTTCCCCTAGTTCTGCCAAAAGCTGATAGTCCAAGCTGTTTGCCGGATCGCCCATCTCCTCTTCCAGCTTGGAAATCTCTGCTTCATACTCTGCTATCTTTTCTTCAAGTTCTGCCAGCAGTCTTTTTCGCCTTCGTTCTTCTGCCTCTCTCTGTTTGGCAAGCCGCCTCTGCTGGGCTGCATCTGTCTTTACAGTGGCGTAACTGCTGTCACCATCACTATCCCCTGCCATACCGGATAAATACTGTTTGCCTGACCCTACCTGACTCTTCTTTTCCAAATAGTAATCGTATTTCCCCAGGTACTCCCGCAGGCCCTCCCTTTCCAACTCCAAAATTCGGGTGGGTATCCTCTGTAAAAAATACCGGTCATGGGAAACCACGATAACTGTCCCTGGAAATTCCAAAAGGGCGTCCTCAAAAACTTCTTTAGAATCGATATCTAAATGATTGGTAGGCTCATCCAATACCAAGGTATTGGCGCCGCTGAGCATCATCTTCAGCAGGGAAAGGCGGGCCTTCTCACCGCCTGACAAACTTCCTACCTGTAAAAATACGTCGTCTCCCTGGAATAGAAATCTTCCCAAGATGGAGCGCATCTCTGTATCGCTGTAAAGTCGGTATGCTTCCTTTAACTCTTCTAGGACGGTATTTTGGTCATTGAGCAGAAGCTGTCCCTGATCGTAGTAACCAAATGCCACATTATGGCCGGCTTTTATGAGTCCGTCGCTGGGCATGGTCTCCCCCAACATAATTCGAAGCAGCGTAGTCTTTCCTACTCCATTGGGCCCAACGATACAGATTCTCTCTCCTCGCTTCACATCAAAATCCACATTGTGAAACAGTTCTTTCTTTTCCATTCCGTATCCAAAATGTTTGGAAAGCCCTTCCCCATGGAGAACATCGTTTCCTGACTGAAAGTTCTGGTGGAATCGGATTTTCATCTTACCTGCTTCCGACTCCGGTCTTTCCAGCCGCTCAAGGGCATCCAGCCGCTTTTCTCTGGACTGGGCCCGCTTGGCTAACTTCTCTGTTCCCCGCTCCTTGAAACGACGGATCATATCCTCCTGTCTTTTGATTTCTCTCTGTTGATTGGCATAAGCCCGAAGGTCCGACTCTCTCCGCAGCCTTTTTTGCTGCGCGAAAGCATCATAATTTCCGTCATAGCAGGTCAGATGGTGATGCTCCACCTCAAAGATCCGATTCACAATCTGATTTAAAAAATACCGGTCGTGGGAAACCACCACGATGGTCCCCTTGTAACCGCTAAGATACTGTTCCAGCCATTTCAAGGTGCCGATATCCAAATGGTTGGTGGGCTCGTCTAACATGAGCAAATCCGGCTTCTCCAGCAGCAGCGCTGCCAACGCTAACCTGGTTCGCTCTCCTCCAGACAAGGTGGAAATAGGCTTATCATAAAAATCTGGTGTAAATGCCATGGAACTTAATATTCCACGAATCTCGCTGCGAAAGGAGTCTCCTCCCTGTCTGTAATATCCATCGTGAAGGTCTGCCTGCTGCTGAATCAGCCGATCACGTTTGCCAGCCGCCTCCGCTTCCGTCAACTGATTTAGTTGTTCCGCCACTTCCTCCATGGCTCTTTCCATATCCAAAAGTGGGCGGAAAATTTCCGTCACCTCCTCCATAACGGTTCGGTCAGAGCGGAAATTTTCCCTCTGCTTCAGATATCCAATCCTCACGTTCTGTCCTACAAAAAAATCGCCGTCGTCGTAGGTCAGTTCCCCGCACAGCATGTTGAGCAGAGTAGATTTTCCGGCGCCATTCTTGCCGACAATGCCTATCCGGTCTCCAGCATTGATATGAAAACTGGCCTTTTCTATAATCACATCGGTTCCATAAACCTTACTTAAATTTTTCGCCGATAAAATAATCATCTTTGTTCCTCTTCTCCACGCCCCAAAAGACTGCTACTCTTACAGAGGCAAATTGGGGTATGCATCCATGTCCAGACTGTCTGCACCCATCTCATGATATTTGTAATAGGCGGCGCAGCCAATCATGGCGCCGTTATCCGTACACAAAATTGGCGCCGGTCTATACAGTTCCACGTCTTTTTGACGACAGGCCTCCTCCAGCATGGCTCTCAGCCTGGAGTTGGCAGCCACACCGCCGGCCAGCGCCAGTTTGTTATATTGGGAACCAGTCACTGCCTCCATGGTCTTATCCACGATCACATCCATGACCGCCTGTTGAAAACTGGCAGCCACATCGGCCTTGTTGATCTGACGGCCAGCCTGTTTTTCATGATTCAGATAATTCAGTACCGCGGTTTTCAGCCCGCTGAAGCTAAAGTCCAGACTACCGGCCTCCAGGTAAACCCGCTTAAAGTTAATGGCCGCTGGGTTCCCCGATTTTGCCAAAGCATCCATCTTAGGTCCGCCTGGATATCCTAATCCCAGCACCCTGGCCACCTTATCATAAGCCTCCCCTACCGCATCGTCTCTGGTAGCTCCCAAAACCCTGCACCGATTGTAATCTTCCATCTCGATAATATTGGTATGGCCGCCGCTGGTTACTAAGGCCATAAAAGGCGGCTCAAGGTCTGGGTACTCAATGAAATTGGCACAAATATGGCCTATGATATGGTGGACGCCAACCAACGGAATATCATGGGCAAAGGCTACAGCTTTGGCCGTGGCCACTCCCATGAGCAGCGCCCCCACAAGTCCCGGCCCATAGGTGACGCCTATAAGATCTATATGCTGCCAGCCCACCTCTGCCTGACTCATGGCCTCCTCTATCACAGTATTGATGTTTTCCAGATGATGTCTCGACGCAATCTCCGGCACCACGCCGCCATACTGCTTAAATATATCGATTTGTGAGGAAATCACGTTAGACAAGACCTTTCGTCCATCCTCCAAAACTGCCACCGATGTTTCGTCACAGCTGGATTCAAATGCCATGGTAATAAACCGTCCGTCCTTCATTCCGCTTCCATCCCTTTCCACATGATAATGGCGTCTTCTCCTTCAGCCTCATAATATCCCTTGCGAAGGCCTGCCTCTGTAAAGCCTTTTCCCCGATAGAGCGCCTGCGCCGCTTTATTGGAATACCGCACCTCTAGGGTAAATTTTTTAATTCCTGCTTTGCCGCATATATCCAGCATCTCGTCCAAAAGCATGGATGCAATATGACGCCTCCGATACATGGGCGCTACCGCCACATTGGTAATATGACCCTCGTCCACAATATTCCAAATTCCCATATAGCCGCAGACCACACCATCCATCTCCCCAACCAGATAAAATGCCAACTTATTTTCCAAAATATCGTGATACAGGGATTCGTAGCTCCACGGAGTTGAAAAACACTGTTCTTCGATTTGCAGAATCGCCGGAAGGTCCTTTTCTTCCGCTTTTCTAATAACAAGCTCTTTCATGGCTACTCCTGTTTGGGCAGCTTGCAGATAGGCAGTTCTCCCGCTTCAAGTTTCTGCTCTGCCTCTGCTTTTCTCATATAGTCCGGATGAAGGTCGTTATATTTCAGGATCTGTCCTGCCCTGGCCTTTTCCAATGCCATCCTTCCCACTGCCCCTGCGTTTTGATATCTGGTCTCTTTGGGTGCAAAATAAAAATCTCTGTCCAGGCTCATGCCCGCCTCGCCCAGAATTGCTATAATTTTTTCCTCATAGGCGTCGATACCGTCTCCATAGAAAATCACTGGCTGTCCTGCTTCCTTCACTGGCTCTGTGATAACTTGAAGCACATCGGTGAGCATATAGGGGCCATCCTCCATAAAGCCTTCCACAATGCCATAGACCTGTCCCCGCCTGGCATTTAAAATGCCGCAGACTACTTGCTCTCCATGGTCTCTTTCCTCTTTGTATGCAAAACTCTGCAAAGTCGGCACACCAATAACCGGTAAATCCAATGCCTGTCCCAAAGCTCTAGCTGTAGCAACTCCAATACGAATCCCTGTGAAGGAGCCTGGACCCTGGGATACCGCTATGTAGGAAAGTTCTGATTTTCCAACGCCTGCATGGCTAAGAAGTCTGCCGGTCATGGGCAGCAAATCCTTCAAATGGTTCATCTCATCGGCAGAGGTCAGTTCTCCCAGGACGCCTTCTTCATTGATCAACGCCACTGACCCAAAGGGGCCTGTAGTCTCAATGGCTAAAATGTACATCTATATCGTCTCCCCTTTTCCTCTTCGGCATATTCCATAAATATGAGAAGGCTGTCTTCCGGCAAGGCTGAAAGGGCCTGATCCGCCCACTCCACCACGCAAACGCCTGACCCATAAAAATACTCGTCAGCGCCGATTTCAAATAAATCCTCTGGGTTGGTAATCCGGTAAATATCGAAATGAAAGAGAGGAAGCCGACCTTCCCTATACTCCCGCACAATGGTAAAGGTCGGGCTGGTGATGGTCTCCTCAATACCCAGTCCCTCTGCAATATATTTGGTCAGAGTGGTCTTTCCTGTGCCCAGGTCGCCGATCAGGCCGATGACGGTTCCTGGCCTGCACTGCTTGGCAAGCTGATGGCCAAAATCCCGAGTATCCTCTTCGTCTCTTATGAAAACCTCTCGCTTGATATCCTCCATGTACTCCACCTTCCTCCAGTTTCTCTTTTATGCTTTGTTTCCATGCAGGAAAGGCGAAATCCTCTTATACAGCAGAAATGTGACAATGCTGTTGATGCCTGCCTTAAGGAGATTGAACAAAGAAATGAACGGCATCAGACTCCAAACAACCTCTCTGGTAACGCCCATAAACAGGGGGGTAATGAACAGGTTGGCAATTACCATAACCACAACCATGGCCAAAGTTCCCATAATCAGGGCTATGACAGCCCGTTCCTTGGTCTTTTTTCTGCTGTAAATCAACCCCGCCACAATGACCAAGGCCGATGTGGCAATAAGATGCATGATGATGCCATATGTGCCGCTGGCCGAGCTAACCGTAAGCCCCTGCAGTACAGCAGTCACTGCTGTCAGAATAATTCCTGCCACAGGGCCAAAGGCAAAGGTCCCCAGCAAAATAGGGATATCCGCCGGGTCATACTCTAAAAAGGCCACAGCAGGGAATATGGGAAAATGGACGATTGCCACAAGCACGATGGAAATAGCCACAAGCATGGCCATCTTGGCTAAACGGGCAGTCTGCATACGATTATCTCGGTTCATAAACGATATCTCCTCTAAACTTATCTTTTGATTTGTCTGAAATAAAAGGCGGCATAGTAGCTATTATCTTCGCCAGCCAGCCGCCCATATACCTTAGTTATTATATCCACCAGCAGACAATTTGTAAATAGCCTCGGCATAAATTTTCGTCATCAGTCGGAACCGTGAAAGTTCCATGCACTCGTTCTTCTGGTGCATCAAATCCTCATCTCCTGGGAACAGAGCCCCGTAAGCAATAATGCCTGGCGTACACCGTGCATAAGTGCCACCGCCGATAACCAGCGGCTTTGACTCCTGATCCCCTGTGTGACTTTGGTAAATTTCCAAAAGGGTCTTTACCATGGGATCATCCAGTTCCATGTAAATTGGCGCTCTGTGTTCTGTCTTTATTAACCCAAGCTGATACTGGTTCAGGGCCGGCTCCATGGCAGTAAAGATTGCTGTATCGCTACTGCTGATCGGGTACCGAATGTTAATGGTCAGTTTTCCGGCCTTTGGCGTCAACTCAATCATCCCCACATTGAATACCAACTTTCCTGATTTCTCATCAGCAAAATTCACGCCTAATCCCTCGCCGTTTAGATAAAAGCCGATATGGCGATTGTAAAAAGCGATAAAGTCGTTATGATCCTCATTGACAAAATTCAGTTCACCCAGAAACTCCATCATGATGGAAATCGCGTTAAGGCCAGCCTCCGGCTTGGCGCCGTGAGCAGAAATACCGGCAGTGGTCAGTTCCAGAGATTTTCCCATACCTCTGATGCCAATTTTATAGCCGGACTTTTCCTTATAGGCCTCTGCCTTTTTCCGAATCTCATCATAAGCGCCCTTCACATCGCTTCTAACCACTGTACGGCAACTGTCGGCCACACTGTTAGGCGCTGTGCCACCCTTGATGGAGCGAAGCTGCAAGCCATTTCCCTTCTGTCCTGTCCCAAACTTTCTAGCCAGTTCAAAGATTAAAAGGCCCTTTTCACCATTGATGATTGGGAAATCTGCATCCGGTGTGAACCCATAATCCGGCCTTTCCGCCTTGGTGAAATAGTAGTTCATCCCCTTCCATTTTGTCTCTTCATCAAGTCCTAAAATAATACGAACGGTGTTGACAGGCTGGTATCCTCCATCCTTTAACGCTTTCATTGCAAAAAGACAGGAAACTACCGGTCCCTTATCATCTGTAGTACCACGACCATAGATTTTTCCATCCTTTACTTCTCCGCCGTAAGGATCAAAATCCCAATCACTGCCAGCAGGTACCACATCCAAGTGCCCAATGATGGCCATAATTTGCGGCTTTTCATGTCCAACCGTTTGGCCCTCTTCATCCAGAATAGGTCTTCCGGTTCCCACCCAGTCGATGTGAGCGCCGTAATTATCTACGTTGCACGTTTCAAATCCCAGGTTTCTTCCTAGTTCTAAAGTCTTTTCCAATGCCTCCTGCACGCCTTCTCCAAAGGGTAACAATACGCCGTCTCTCTCCACCGGCTCCCCTTCTTCACTCTTACAGCGAATCAGTTCCTGTAGAGCCTTTATCATTTCTTCTTCATTCTTTTCCAGATAGGTCTGATAGGTCTTTTCTACCTCTTTCATCTTCTCCACCTCTCCACTCTTCTCTTATGGAACTACAAAAATATTGCGTAATCCCCAGCTTCTTCTTACATATGCCAGGAAATTACGCAACCTTTTCCACTTTCTACACAGCTTCTACGCCCTGAATCTCTGGATAGCTCTCTCTGATAATTCTTTCCACCACAGATTTCAGCGTCATCTGTGCGCCAGGACATCCTGCACAGTGTCCCTGCAGTCTTACCTTAACAATGTTGTCCTCCGTCAATTCTACAAACTCAATGTCTCCGCCGTCTCTTTGCAAAAACGGTCTAATCTGTGCGATTGCGTCTAAAATTTTTTCTTCCATGTCTTATCTCCCTTTGTATTTATTATTTATCATTTGCTATTTTTATTCTACCTCAATTTTGACTCCTTAATCTTTTAAATATTTTTAATCCTTTAATTGGCTGTATATGCCGGACGTTCCTCTACCCCGACTCTATAATTTATGGTAATAGATTTGCTGGCCTCATTCTTTCCGTTATATGTGATGATACCAGAAGCCCCTTCAAATCCCTTGATATTACTCATAGCATCCTTAATCCATCTAGTCGGCGGAATTCCCGTTTCCTTAGCGGCCTGCCACTCCAAAAGGGCTGCCTTAAGAGCTGCGTCCCCCTCATATTTTTCCTTTAAGTCCTCCTCTGTCACTGCCATTACTTCTGCCTGGGCTGTTTCAATGGCTCTCATGGCTAAAAGATATGCGTCAAAGGCAATGGCCGTCGCCTCCGCTGGCTCCGCTTCGCTTCCATACTTTTCTTTATATGCTTTCAAAAAGACTGCAGACATAGGAGTCGTCACCCGCTGGCTAAAATCAGAAGGATAGGCGATTTCCAACTTTTCCTGCCCACTGACAAACTCCAAAAGATTCTCATCGTTCCATGAACGTCCGCCTAAAAACAACACATGGGTCATTCTAAGTTCTACCGCTTGCCTCATAAATTCCTGGGCGATGGCCGGGCTTACTGCCAGAAATACCGCTTTGGCTCCAGAGGAACGAACTTTCTCAATCACATTTGTATAATCAGTTGAATCCTTAGGTAAAACATAATTTCCCACTACGCTTTTACTGTTTTCTGAAAGCCGCTTGATCCGATTGGTGAAACGCTTAATGGTCGCTGTAGCCAAATCGTCATTAGACATCTTTACGGTAGCAACTACATCCTTATTCTGGCTGGTATATGCAAAATCAGCAAGAGCGTCGCCTTGTCTGGTCTCCACAAAGGTAGCGTTAAAATAGTATTCATTGTTTGCAGTAAGCAGTGGATTGGTACTGGAAATGGTGATTGCAGGCGTATTGGCTGCTTTAATATAGCTGCTGGCCACCATGGACACCGTCTCTCCGCAGCTTCCCAAAACCACCAGAGGATTCTTCGAAAGAAGTTCCTGAATCACACTCTCACCCACATACATATTGGACTGATTATCTCCATAGATGAGCTCCACCTTTTTATCCAATACCGTCCCATAAAGTTCATGGGCAAGCTCAATTCCTGCCAGTTCAGCCTTGCCCTGACTACTATTTTGGCCGGAAGTAGCTTCATAAACAGCAATCTTAACGGTCTGCTCCTCTGCTGCTTGTCCCTCAGGAAAAAAAGCGGATTTAAAATTATGATAAGTGGTGCAGCCAGAAAGTCCCATAACCAGGCACAAGACCAAAACTACAGCCACAATCTTTCTATCTATTCTTCTCATAAACGATACTCCAATTAAAAATCTTCTTTCATATTGTACACCACTTCGGGCTATGGACACAAGCAAATTCTAACTTTTTTCATCTTTCCTTGCCAAAATCATCACTCATCTCCCACGAAATCAAACACCCTCTTCCTTCAATGTTCATGCGCTTCAGTACCCTTGCCCTCCAAAGCACACACGCAAAAGAATAAAAATTTTTCATCAAATCTTTAACAACACCCTCTTTTCTTTTCCATGAAATATGGTAAAATAGGAACGTAAAACAAGCTATTTAAAATACTTTTTAAGGAGGAATATCATTATGAAATGGGTTTGCACAGTATGCGGATACGTACATGAAGGTCCTGAAGCTCCGGCAGAATGTCCAGTATGCCACGTTGGAGCGGACAAGTTTAACAAAATGGAGGAAGGCAAGGTTGAATGGGCTGACCAGCACGTTGTAGGCGTTGCAAAGGGTGTTGACCAGGAAATCATCGACGGTCTTCGTGCTAACTTTGAAGGCGAGTGCTCTGAAGTTGGTATGTATCTGGCTATGGCAAGAGTTGCTCATAGAGAAGGTTATCCAGAAATCGGTCTGTATTGGGAAAAGGCTGCTTATGAAGAAGCTGAACACGCTGCTAAGTTTGCAGAGCTTTTAGGGGAAGTTGTTACTGACTCCACCAAGAAGAACCTGGAAATGAGAGTAGAGGCAGAAGCAGGCGCTTGCGCTGGCAAGAAGGCTCTGGCTAAGAAGGCGAAGGAACTGAACCTGGATGCAATCCACGATACCGTTCACGAAATGGCAAAGGATGAGGCAAGACACGGCGCTGCATTTGAAGGTCTTCTGAAGAGATACTTCGGTTAATAGACATCCCTTCAAAGTTGTTGAAAATTCAATACTTAGAGGATAGGGAAGCTCGAAAGGGCTTCCTTTTTTCTTTAAATAAGTTGACAGTTAAGCAGGGAATTCTTCTTTGGAACTGTAAATTCATTATACCACAAAACCGTTGGAATTTCAATGGTTTCATTTATTTTCTCATATATATTTCCTTTTGTTTCCTGCCGTCGCAGTATAAGCCAAAAGAAAAAACATGACCTGTTCTATAAAGCCATGCTTCTAAGTTCCCTTTTCAATTATCTTCATTTCTATGAAGAGGGGCGTATGTTTTGGGAATCAGAGAAATACTTTATCTCAATTCATCCCTGACCTGTCCAACTCGTTCCTTGTGTCAAAACTGTACCAAAAAATACTACCATTAGATATAGAATCATCATATTCTGGGGTGGATTGATTAAAGAGTCAAATTCTATTTCTCCGCTATGTTGACTCCTTTCTTATTTTTCAGGAGATGTGTCAAAAAAACGGCCTTACTCCCTTTGCAAAATCCATGGTCATAGGGTGATTTTGAGGTCAATTTTGACACATCTTTAAATTCCACCCTTCTGAGTCAACAAAATCGGTTAAAAACGTTGACTCAGCTTCCTAAACAAAGGGAGTGATGTCAAAATTTCCATGTATCACCCTTGAAAAAGGCTCTAAGATGGTAAAATATGTATGTATTTTTTGACCAAATCTGCTGGTTTCCCAAATTGTGTCAACAAGGCTCCTTTTTAGGTCTTGCTTTATCAACTCTAAAGTTCTATCGCCTTACTCGATTCCGACTCCCTCTACTTCAGCGTGGCATCCTGCAATTTGTCAAATTCCGCCATGCACTCGTCTACCGAAGCCCCCTCCAATAGCTGGCGCACAATCATACAGGTATTCCCCCACTGCTCCACTTTCATGCTGGCATTAGATCCCAATACATAGACTTCTTTCTCGATTCTGTCATTGAGCGGTTTCAGAGACGGCACACATTCCACCGATACATTTTTAGAAGGAGAAATCACCCGATTGGTTTCTGAATAAATTTGAAGCGCTTTGTCAGAAACTATGATATCTAAAAGACGGGCCGCGTCCTCTGCATGTTCTGCATCCGCGCCAATACCAAAGCCAGTCATCGGCATCACTGGCATCTGTCCGCGATTGGTTGGAAAACCGATGACCTGCATCTCAAAGTCCGTCTTGCCGTAAGCCGTCTCCGTATTGGCAGCGCCCCAATAGGCCATCACGATAGGCGTCTTTTGCGCCATAAAATCTGGACGCTCGGCTTCAATGGCTTCGCTGACGCTGGCCTTCTTGGCATCGATATATCCTTTATCCATCAGTTCCTTTAGGAACTCAAATCCAGGCCGCATATAATCGCTGTACCTGGTCTCTCCACTATTAAGGGCGGCAATCTCCGCCTCTGTGTTTCCACCATTGTACA
The DNA here is from genome assembly GCA_022793795.1 of Bacillota bacterium. Classification (GTDB taxonomy): domain Bacteria; phylum Bacillota; class Clostridia; order Peptostreptococcales; family Anaerovoracaceae; genus RGIG7179. The sequence goes on along the minus strand of JAAWDM010000052.1, from coordinate 6,998 downwards.
GGTCTGCATAAGCCTGAGCAAGAACAAAGGTCTCAAGCCACCATCGATTGGCGCCGATCGGCGTTTCGATTCCCTTTTCCTTGAATACCTGACAGCACTCCAAAAATTCCTCTGGTGTTTCCGGCAATTTCAGATCGTATTTATCGAACATATCCTTATTTACAAATAGACCGTAAGCCACAACCTCTTGGGGAATCGCTACCAGTTTCCCATCTACTGTATTGGCAATCTTGATGATATCCCGCAGATTCTTAGCGCTCTCAAGCCCAGAAAGGTCCATTAGCTTTCCTTCTGTACCCAAGGTCAGAAGTGTGTCTGGATTGAGCAGATATAAATCATCCATATTGTTGCGAACCCGTTCAAGGACAACATCATCATAAGTCTTATCCTGATAGCTTTCTGCCGTATAGGTCTTATAGGCAACGGTCAATCCCAGTTCTTTCTCTGCCATTGCAATGCTCAAATCCGACGCGCTCCTGGCAACATTTTCCGCATTAGGATCGATCTTTTCCATGGGACTAAACAAGTTAATAACCCGTGTATTTTCCTCTTCCTGAGGAATGAGGTTTTTAGACGTTTCCTCATTTCCACAGGCAGCTAACAATAAAATCATCAATCCTGTCATACAGACAGCCATCCATTTTCTACCCCTCTTTTCACACTTTCCCATAGTCTTCCTTTCCTTCCACGCACTGTTTGATTACTTTCTTCAATAGTTCCACATCTAAAGGTTTTGCTACATGAGCGTCCATACCAGCGTCTATGGCTGCCTTTTCATCCTCTGCAAAAGCATTTGCCGTCATGGCGATAATTGGGATACGTCTTGCATCCTCTCGCTCCATAGAGCGTATAGCCCTTGTGGCATCGTGGCCATTCATAACTGGCATCTGAACGTCCATCAAAATAGCATCGAATTCTCCCTGCTCTGCTTTCTCAAAACGCTCTACCGCCAAACGTCCATTCTCAACAATCTCGCAAAATGCGCCTTCGATTCCTAAGATTTCTGTCAAAATTTCTGCGTTTATTTCATTATCCTCTGCTGCAAGGAATCTCATACCTTCTAAAATCCCTGTTTTCTCATGGTCTAAATGTGTCTCCTCTTCAATATCCATCCACATCGTTTCAAGTTTTTTCTGGAAAGCAGAAACGAAAAACGGCTTGGAAAGAATATCTGTATGCCTAAACTGAAGCATCTCATTCAGGCCCTCTTCCCCATCATGCTCTGCAAGAATCAAAATCAGAACAGACTCTGGGAGCACTTCCCGCAGCAGTCTGACTGCCTGCATATCCCCTAAATTAGGTGTCTCCCAATCCAGCAAAACGATCTGGAAAGCGCCTTTATTATCTTCAATCCAATCCATAGACTCTTCTAGGCTGCCTACAGTATCCAGCTGGACCCCTGTGTCCTCCATGAGTGTCTGTATATTTCTGCAGCTCTTCTGATCCTCATCTATCACTAGAATTCTGGAAATCCCGTTCTTCTCCCAGAACTTCCGATCCGTCTGTTCTTCCAAAATACGAAGCTCCAACTCCACGCGGAAAAGAGTTCCTTCATTTACTTTACTGAATACCTCGATGGTTCCGCCCATGAGTTCCACTATGCTTTTGGTGATGGCCATACCAAGACCCGTACCCTGTACCTTATTGGTGGTACTGTTTTCTGCCCTTGTAAAAGCGTCAAAGATTGTCTCCAGATATTCTTGCGTCATTCCATAACCGTCGTCCTCCACCTCAATACGAATTCGTTCATATTGGTTGGAGCGCTGCTTTAAGCCTATGAGGCGGAACCAGATATGACCCTTCTCTGGCGTATATTTCACAGCATTGGACAGGAGGTTGATTAAAATCTGGTCAATTCTCATCTCATCGCCCATCAGATATTCATGCCTGATATCGGTTACTTCCAGATGAAATTCTTGCCCCTTGTCCTTAGCCATGGGCTGAATGATGGCCTCCACAGACGATACCACATCATTAAGTGCAAATTTCTCTAAATTCAGCACAACCTTTCCGCTCTCAATCTTAGAGACATCCAAAACATCGTTGATTAAACTGAGAAGGTGCTGGCCGGAGGACATAATCTTCTTTGTATATTCCCGTACCTTGACCGGATTTTCCGCATCCATATCCAAAAGTTTTGTAAACCCAAGTACCGCATTCATTGGCGTACGAATGTCGTGGGACATATTGGAAAGAAAGGTGGTCTTAGATTCATTGGCAATTTGAGCCGCCTGCAATGCTTCTGCCAGCTGCTGACTGTGGATTCGCCGTTCTACCTCCTGCTCCTTTCGAAGCTTATCTTGCTGCCTCCAACTGAAATAATATAGGAGAATACACGCGAGAAATGCTGCCAGCATGGACGTTACGACAATAAAGATACTTTGATTAACAGTGCGTCCCTCCTGCTGAATCGCTTCGACAGGTACATAACCCACTAAAAAAATCGTGCCGTCGTTAACCGACCACATATAATTGAGGGCATGTTCTTCTCTGATGTCATGGTAAAACAGAATATTCTTTCCGCTTTCTAAACAGTCTTCCACTTCTGCGCGGGTGTCTGCATCCTGAATATTATTGGCTCGATAAAAATCATCCAGATTCAAATGGCCTGCATCCCGTTTTCCCATACCCTTGGGTTTCAGTACAAATCGTTGGCTGTCAGCGTCCATAATGTACAGTGAGGCCTGCTTGTTATAAAATCCTTCTGGAAGAGATTTATCAATGGCATCATAAACATACTCGGCATAAAGGGTTCCGATTTCTCTTCCCTGCCTTATGACAGGACATTTTACCGTATAAGACCATGTCCCCATATAATTGACATAGGACTGGGAAACCGGCAGCCCCTCAATCATTGCGCCTGCAGAAAAATCCAACCCTTCCTCAGTAAACCGTTCTCCGGTGTTGGAGATTCCCTCCGTCTCTCCAGACAAGATGAGGGACATCTTTGCCATAGTCTGATTTTTTTCAAAAGCCAAAATATATGCTTCAGGATCATCAACCAGTGCGATTTCCTGTGCGATAAGCGTTTGAAATTCCGCCTCGTTTCGCAAAATTGCTTCAATGGTACACTCAATCAAATCCAAACTCTCACTGAGATTCTGAATAGCCGAAGAAGACATCTCCTGGGAAGTTTTTCGCGAAACCGTATACACAACCGTCCCCAAAATACAAAAAACCAATACAATCGAAATAAGCAGGGATATTCCTTTTTGCCTTTCCTGTTTGCTTGGTTTCACTTTCATTGACACTCTCCATTCTATAATTTGAATAAATATTCTCTATAAATTTATCCTTTATTATACTATTTTTTTCATTCCAGTGTCAAGAATGGAGCCGCTTATAGTGTACACAGTATGAAAAAAGGACAGCCTTTAAAACTGTCCTTCATCATAGTTATTTCATTACACGCCATGCCTTAGATGACCAGCCTGTGTAGACCTTCTCACCTTCAATATTTACATATCCGCGAATCTTGTAATAATAGGTTTTGCCCTTTTTTACAGCAGTATTGTAGTATGCATCCTTTGTGGTAACATGTACCGGCTTTTTGCCATAACCCTTATATCGCTTGGTCGAACGGAAAATCTCTACGCCATCAAACTTCATATCGCTGTTGGTACTCCAGGTCACCTTTATTGCTTTCTTCCCAGATTTCAGCGTTACAATCTTGGAACGTGCGAAGAAATTATCTGCATTGATAGCCGCCATTTCTGCCTCTACTGTTTCTATGGCCGGCTCGGTTCTAATGGCCTTAGTGATAACAACCATCTTATCGTCAGGCTTTAATCCGCTTATCTCTAGGACCTTTCCTTTTGATACTCCGTTTACAGTTATGTCAACCAGTTCGTAACCTTCCAGCACTGTGACCATCGCTTTAGTTCCATCGCTACTGAGTGCAACTTTTGCTCCCTGGTCAGCATTAACTGACGGCATCTGCACAATCGGAACTGGGCCGCCTCCCGCAATCAACCCTCCTGGAAGCGTCGGATTCTCTGGATTTCCTGCATCCTGTTGCCAGGATAAGACTGGATACTCGTATCCCTGAATAAACTTCCAAATATTATCGAAATCGAATGTTTTAAAGATGGACTTTTCCTTCATCTCTGTAGCGGTGCATGATATAACATTATCTGCCGATACATCGTTTCCGATTCCCTTTACTGTGGTATTTAGATAATAACAATCAGAGGTCTCTCCTTCTTTTTGATATCCAACGATTCCACCAATCATTCCATTTGATATAATGCTTCCTGCATTATAACAATTATTTACGTTACCAATATATTTAAAATTTGAGAATGGACTGCCAGCATACCCAACAATCCCTCCTACATAAGATCCTACTTCGGTTGATAGCAACTCCCCTTTATTGTAACAATTAGAAATGCTATAATCATAATTTCTTCCAATAATGCCACCTATATATTGTCCATCTGTTGAAAGAGAACCAGAATTATAACAGGAGCGTAGTTCTGTTTCCATATAATTCTGGTCATCAAGCATACCTGCAATTCCGCCCGTACAGGAATAGCCCTCCACTTCCCCCATATTCTCACAATTTTCGATGATACCACTGCCACTTACTCCCTCACATAACTTTTTCCCTAGTATACCACCTGCACAGTTTCCAGAAATTTTTCCTTTGTTCATACAACCTTTTATAATGGTATTATACTCACAATAACCTACAATTCCGCCGGAACCTCCTAGTTCATAAAGTTCCTCATTTTTATATTTGCTTATAATTTTCTCTTTATTTTGACAACCTATAAAATTACAGTTAAATCCATAACCAACAATTCCCCCTGTATCATACCCTCCTGTAATGACGCTGCTATTTACACAATTTATAAATTGTGAACCAAAAGCATGTCCTGCTATTCCCCCTGCATAGGTTTTGGCAGAAACAGAAGAATTAACAAGCGAAACATTCTTTACCACAGCATTATTTGTTATCCCAAACAGTCCGCAAAAATTAAAATCCTCTGTTACATTCAATCCGCTAATCTTATATCCATTTCCGTCAAAACATCCTTTAAAACCAATATCGCCCATCAACTCAAGTGTCGATAGTTGAATGGATATTGAATCCGAATAACAAATGGGAATCCATCCTAATCCGGAATTATAAAATAATCCATTTGTTTTAAAACCATCTTTCATGAAGGTAATGTCTGCCATCAACTTGAAATTTTTATCTATATGATACCTTACCTCGTTGAGTTGCTCTTTTGTCTTAATAAGATAAGGATTATTTGGGGTACCATCTCCGCCTGCAAAGTTAACTAGTGGTCGTTCTGAGATAGAAAAATTATTTGTAAATATACATCCGTCATAATTTCCATAATACGTACAATTATTAAGTTCATCCCACATCTCTATCGAATTGACTCTATACTGGCCTTTTGGCAGAGTTGCATCTATATAATATTTCGCCGTATACTCTTTTCCTATCTTCCTTGTGAAACAAAGAGTGATCTCTTTATCACCATTATTCATAGTTACGCGAAATAAGGCTAGTTCGCTCTCCTCCTCCACTATTGCGGTAAAGGTTAACAATTGGTTAAATACCACTTCATCATGATCAACCGAAATGCTTATCAATATTGGCGCTTTAATGTCATCCGATGCCCCTGTTACTTCAAATTCATATGCTGTCCCACTAAAGGGAAATCCATTCATATCATGTTGATAATATACCTGATTATTTGCTTCGTCGCTAACTGAAACTGAATGAATCCGATATGTTCCATTTATATTGTATTGTTTTCTTTAACTTTAAATTCTGCTTGATAAATACTTTCGTCCACCTTTTTTAAGACCGAATTGAAACCACCTACACCAGGCCATACAGAATCGGTATCTGAATTAAAAAATTGATTGACACTTGTTCAATTTCACTCTCATCCTCAATATAGACAGTTACAATAATCTTCTCTCCAAGAGCATATGTCTTCTGATTGAACTCAATACTTTTAATTGCTGGTGGTGTCCGATCATCTGTTGAGTTCGATAAATCGAAAAAAATGCCGTCTGCATTTTCATAATTTACACATATAGAATTCGATAATTCAATATCACTACAATCATATGAAATATTTGCAACATACCTTCCATTCGGATATGTTCTATTAATTGCTATATTCCATTCATATGTGTTTTCACTTGTTTTAATATAGTTCAGGCCGCGAATATTACCTCCATTTTCAACTAACTTGTATATGCGGCCGAACCCTATCTATACAGTTTCCACTTGCTGTAACTGTAATATGCACCACATTCCCTGGCACCACATCTGTTTTGTCTATTGCAAAACTAAAATTACAAGTTTGCTTATTTTCGGACTCTTTAGCCTCTTACAAAATGGAAACTTTATGGTGCATAGACTTATTTCCTTTTTTCATCATCCTTTTTTTACCATTAAATACATTTTTTTCTATTTTATTGCCATTTTCTATGGACTTTCTCTTTTTTCTATGATATACTATGGTTACATATTAAGAGAAAGGAGGCTCGCCCGTGTCTAACAATGAATTGCTGCTCGCCATATCCGCTCTAATGGATGCTAAACTTGAGCCAATCAAAAAAGAAATTCAGGATACACAGACTTCCATACAGACGAAATTGGATATCCTCGACGCTAAAATCGATGGGGTAGAAGCCTCATTAAATGCCAGAATGGATGCGTTGGAGATTAAGATTGACACTGTGGAAGCCAGGTTAAATGCTAGAATTGACGCGCTGGATGCTAAAATCGATGCTGTGGAAGCCTCATTAAGCGCTAGAATTGACGCGCTGGATGCTAAAATTGATGCTGTGGAAGCCTCATTAAGCGCTAGAATTGACACGCTGGATGCTAAAATTGATGCTGTGGAAGCCTCATTAAGCGCCAGAATCGACGCGCTGGATGCTAAAATCGATGCTGTGGAAGCCTCATTAAGCGCCAGAATCGACGCGCTGGATGCTAAAATCGATGCTGTGGAAGCCTCATTAAG